>JAYULK010000031.1:0-4165 GCA_043763635.1 Chitinophagaceae bacterium | reverse complement strand
AAATTACAGGCATTAACAGGGACTATGCCCTCAAAACGGCAGGGCTTTACAGCAAGTGGGGCAATTATTTTGGCCTCTGTCTTGGCTTCAACAAAAACGAAGGCGGCGTGTTTGCAACCACCCGCCTGGATGGGCTTATAAATGGCATGGTATGGAACACACAGGGCGATGATGCACAAAGAAAATATGATTTCAGCTACGACAATGCCGGCAGGCTTACCAATGCAGCATTTAAAGAAAGGCAAAATACCACCGATGCCTGGGCAAATGCCAAAATGGATTTTACCGTAAGCGGCTA
Source organism: Chitinophagaceae bacterium (assembly GCA_043763635.1). Classification (GTDB taxonomy): domain Bacteria; phylum Bacteroidota; class Bacteroidia; order Chitinophagales; family Chitinophagaceae; genus Flavisolibacter. The sequence continues at coordinate 3,867 of JAYULK010000031.1, read as the reverse complement.
TACTGGCAAAATACAGTATGACCTGAATGGCAATCTGCTGAGCATGCTGCAGAAGGGCGTGGTACCCGGCAACAATACTCCGGTTACCATGGATGACCTGCGCTACACTTATGCCAGCTACAGCAACAAACTGGTGAAAGTGGCAGACCAGGGCAACCTGGGCATAAACAATGGAAAGCTCGGTGATTTTGCCGATGGCGCAAATGCCACATCGGATGATTATGTGTATGACGACAATGGCAATCTTATCATAGACCTGAATAAAAATGCCAGCAATGTTGTAGGCGGTATTACCACCCCCATTGGCGTAAGCGGCATTAAATACAATTTTCTAGATAAACCGGAGGAAATAAAAATAACGGGCAAGGGAGTTATCAAAATGGTTTATGATGCCGATGGCAACAGGCTGCAGAAATCCTACACAAAGGACAACAGCGGCATCACCACCGTAACCACTTACATCAATGAATTTATTTATGAACAAACAAACACCGCATCCGGTGATGGCAACCTTAACCTGCAGTACATTAATTTTGAAGAAGGAAGGCTGAGGGTGATGCAGGCCGTTAGTGAGAACAATGGGTACGATTACCTTACCATTGACGGCAATATGGATATGCTGGAAAGCAAGAGGGGGGCTTATGATTTTTTTGTGAGGGATTACCAGGGCAATGTGCGGATGATACTTACGGAAGAAACCCACATTGGCAGCAACTCCTGCACCATGGAAAGCAACCGGGCACCCAATGAAGAACCCCTGTTTGGCCAGGTGGATGCTGCAGGGGTGCCTACTGCTGCCAATGAAGTAAAGGCAAGGTTTGCAAAGCCTTCCGGATGGACAAACAACACTACTGCCTTTGTAGCAAGGGTAGGTAACCTGGCGGCAAAAAAAACTGGCCCCAATGTACTGATGAAAGTAATGGCGGGGGATGAGATAAGTGCCACTACACAGTATTATTACCAAAATGCAGTAGTGAATACAACAGGCGGCTCCTCTTTTTTAACCGATGTAATCAACGGAATTGTAAATGCCATAAGTGGTAGCAGCGCCAGTAGTGTGCTCAAGGCCAATGCAGCTACGGTGGGTACACAGCTCACCGGCAATGTGCCTTTCAATAGTCTTACAGAACCAGATTACAACAATGCCAGTGGCAGCAATCCCAAGGCATACCTGAGTGTGATTTTTTTTGATGAACGTTTTAACGTGGTAACCGAAGGCAGCGTCAGCAAGCGTGTGCTGCAGGCCGGGGCCAGTGCCCCCGACCTTACCGTCCTTAACCAAAAGGCACCCAAAAATGGTTACTGCTATGTATATGTGAGCAACGAAAGCGATGAAATGGTTTATTTCGACAACTTGCAGGTAACACAAAACCATGCAAGGATAATTGAGGAGAATCATTATTACGCCTACGGGTTGAAGATAGCAGCGATATGTTCTAAGAAATTAGGCGACCCCAACGAAGGCTCATTAAAGAACCAACTTCAATATCAAGGAGATTTTAGTGAGTATGACGATGAAACTGGATGGAACGAATTTGACCTTAGAGATTATGACCCACAAATAGGCAGATGGATACAGGTAGACCCTTACGACCAGTTCCCTTCACCATATATAGGCATGGGTAATGACCCTATCAATAACGTAGACCCCACCGGAGGGTTTTTAGGATTATCTCCACTGGCATCAATTGCGGTTAGTACTTTAGGCGGTGCAATAGTTGGTACTGCAATAGACATAATTAGCGGTGGTGATGGTACGAAAGGTTTGGCTATTGGAGCAGGTGCAGGGTTATTAGGCGGTTTGGGAGTTAATTTTGGAATAGGGGCAATTGCAGGTGGTGTAACAAAGGGTGTGGGGACGGCTGTTAATGCAGCAACACAAAATCCGTATGCAAGTAATGCAAGCAATGGCCCTTCCGCAAATGATGGACAAATCAGGAAGGATGGGAGCAGAATGTTTTCAAATCAAAATGATGCGTTTAAATGGATGTTCAATCAATCTGCTTCAAATAATTATCGAGAGCAATTTGGTGCAATCTTAAAAAGCTCCGTTTTGGTTTTGCCTGATAGTAAAAATACACAGTCGGAAACTATCCCTGAAGATTATGGTTATCAGTGGAAAAACGGTAATCTTGTAGACCCTGTTAGTAAGACAACACTTGATGTTGTTGCTACAATACATACACATTTAGCCCCGTGGGCAGATGCAACCCCAAGTGCAGATGACCAAAAATATTTTTCCCGGAGAACACCCAATAAACCCTATTTAACAATGGGAAATGACGGAAAAGTTTATGGCAACTATGGTAAATGGTCAATTAATAAAGATGGCAAGTATCACATCAGCGACATTCAAACAACGCAAATTGCATTTGATAGAGGAGGTGTTTTAAGGGTTACGAATGGGGCGGTTATAAAAAGTTTTGCCCTTAGGGAATATCTACAATGGTATATGAAAAATGTAGCTAAAATAAAATAACGATAATACGGCATGAAAAATTTATTAACGAACTGTTACACAGTATTGGTTGTTATATTATTAGGAATTGTTTCTTGTAAGCATAGTAATCAAGAAACTCAATCTGGTAGCGGGGTTACGCCTACCTCTACTTATTATCAACCGTCTAAATTAATAGACAGCCTCACAAAGATTTTTTTGGATTCTGCAAAATGCCAGGGTTGTTTAAATGAACTATATATTAATAAGGTTTATGAAGGTGAAGCATACATCACATTTAAAGTAAGGAAATATTCTAAGGAATACTTTAAAAATAAAAAGCCTTTATTTTATTTTTTGATGGAGGGTAAAAAGATTTTTGTTTTTACCGGAGCAGAGGATTATATATTAGGAAATCAAAAAAATACTGCTTCATTGCAGTTTGTTGATGATAAAAGTATGGGATATGAGTTGTGTGTAAATTTTCATATAGAGGATGGCTCTATAAAAATGCTAAAAGTAGCTGGTACACCATTTATGCCAGAATTTAATCAGGTTGTTCCCACTGATGATAGTATCCCAAAATTTGACTCCAAAAAAGACTACTCCCATTAGTAGTTGCATTTATAATCAGATAGCTTTAAGTTTTACATTTTTAATAAGCGCATCCAATGTATAGAGGATATGCTTTTTATCTTCATCCGGGAAGTTGGCAATATCGTTTAGACGTTTGAGCATGGCAGTATCTTTAAGCACTTCATGTTTTTTACTCTCACCCAATAAATAACCTACGGTTGTATCCAATGCAACAGCAATATTTTTAACCACATCAATAGAAGGCTTTACTTCTTCTCTTTCATACTTGCCAATAATAGAATGATGCACACCCAGGAGTCTTGCCAGTTCAGACTGGTTAATACTTTTTTCTTCCCTGCACTCTCTTAGCTTTTTACCGAAACTGCTCATAAATGGTAGTAATTACGTTGTTTATGTAATGCTATGTAAAAATATTGAGCATATATGGAATAAAGAAATCAAAAATTATAATATCAAAATACAAAATGCGCTACATTTGTACCAAATATGAGCAGATACATAAATCTCAAAAACTTTTGCACATGGTACAAACAGATTTAAAGTTAAACAGCACCAACCCCGAAGCCATCACATACGCCACCGAGGAATTAGGCATTACGATTTTAGGCGGTGTAAGGTTGGAAGGATTGGACAGGATGAGGGTAACGCTGAAAATAGAAATCATCAACCGCAAGTTTGAGCATTACTTAAACAACCCCGATATAGCCAACTTAGCACTAAGGCACAATTTAGATTTCCTTCCGGAGCAAGTCTCTCATCCCTTAATTTTTCACAGGCGATGACTCTGCGCTGGGCGTGTGAGTTAGCCGCAGGTCTCGCCGCATTATGGAAAC
>JAYULK010000030.1:0-4196 GCA_043763635.1 Chitinophagaceae bacterium | reverse complement strand
GTCTATTTTGATGAAACAAACAAGCATTGGTTTTTATTCACCAATCATATTGGTATTGACCCTAAAGACTCAGTGGAATACACGGATGCCATCTGGGTGTATTGGTCAAAGGATATTAATAAATGGAACGCAACAAATAAGGCAATTGTTTTAGACAGCAGTAATTGCAGTTGGAGCAGGGGTGCCATTGGTATGCCATCCGTAATAAAAAAAGGCAATAGGCTGGCAGTATTGTATGATGCATACGAGGGCTTTAACACTTGGCACATGAAAAGAAATATTGGTTTGGCGTGGCTGCAGTTGCCTCTTAAAATACCAATAGATAAAAAAGAGAAAAATGAATAAATCATCCCGTAGAACATTTATAAAATCTGCAGCTGTTACAGGAATGCTTGCTCCTTTCGCTCCTTCTGTTTTTGCTGTAGAGAACAGCACTGACAAATCAATTAGAAAAAATAGTATTGAAAGTGAAAAAAATGATAATTACCTCGAAATTATTAAAGCTGAACTAATTAAAGAGTGGCCAAAAAACAGAACCATCAATCTGGTTTTTCACGGGCACTCTGTACCATCAGGATATTTTATAACACCCGATGTAAGGCCGCTTCAATCCTATCCTTTTCTTTTACTAAAAGCGATTAAAAAAATTTACCCTTATGCAGTAGTCAATAGTATACTCACTTGTATTGGTGGAGAAAATTCGGAACAGGGAGCCAACCGTTTTAATAAGCAGGTGCTCAATCACAAACCCGATGTGTTGTTTATTGATTATGCTTTGAATGATGCAGGTATCGGTGCTGAAGCTTCCCATAAGGCATGGGAGTACATGATTAAAGCAGCATTGAAAAAAAACATATATGTTATATTATTAACTGCTACACCTGATCAGCGGGTAGATCTGTTAAGTAAAGAAACAGACCTGAAAAAAATATGTGACCAGGTTGTTGAACTGTCAAAACAATATCAAACAGGTCTGGTAGATAATTATAGTGTCTTTCAACAACTTGTTTCATCGGGTCAAAAAATAACGGATTACATGTCGCAGGTAAACCATCCCAATGAAAAAGGGCATCAAGTGGTGGTGGATGGAATGATGAGATATTTTTAAATGGGTGGGAAGCGTTTTTAAAATTTAATGACAAATTACTAAAACAAAATGACAGATAAAAAATAAATGAAAATAATATTAGTAATAGTTGTAGGAATAGTTTTTGGCTGGCACAAAGCATTGCATTTATTTGCCAATCCAATTGAGAAAATGACTTTTAAGAAATCGAAAGAAAATGTATTGTACTTTGGCCCGGGAATCCACTATCCTGGAACTATTCGTGCCAGCAACAGTCAAACAATATCAAACAGGCGTAGTTGAGAATTATAGTGTCTTTCAACAATCTGTTTCATCGGAGCAAAAAATAGCGGATTACATGTCGCAGGTAAACCATAAAAATTAGCGAATTAACATGCCATATTTATGAGTAGTATAGTTTATTTTAGGATTCTAATTATTGCAGGAATTATTCTTTTTTCTACTCAAAATATATTTGGGCAAATTAAAGAAGATGCCGAAATAAGATACGGGAACCAATCTTTTAAACTTGTGACACCAACAAAGACAAATAAGAGAGCGTGGGAAGAAGTTAAAGTATTTTATTTAAAAGATATCGGTATTCAAATAAGTATCAGTTATGAGCATCCAAAAGGAAATCAGGATATTTTATTAAGGAAAGTATATATTGAAAGCCCTTTGAAATTAGAAAAAAATTTAACTGTCAGGTTACCACTTAACGTATCGGCTATCAAAACGGTTTCTTTCCCAAACAAAAACGGAACATTAAACACAAATAAGTTTACTGGTAGCTTTAAAGCGTCTTATCATTGTGCTGGTGTAAACTATGATTATTTAAATCAACTCGCTTTTCCTATGCTGTCATTTTCTAATGCTGCTATCAAATATATTGTTGCTGCAGACCCTTATTTTTCAACATCCTTTAATTCGAATTTTATTGAGTGGACTTACCCAAAAGAAATTGGATTAAGCGATAGTGTTGAGACTAGGTCAGTTTACAATGTTAAGTACAAAGGAAATTTTAACGAAGCTATCAATTTGTATTACAAACATATTTTAAATGATGTTCCTCCCGGGCCGGAATGGATTCATAAGGTAGCAATGATTAACTATGATTACATGAGCGATAGTGGAAAAGGATGGTATAGAGACATTGATTCACTAAATGCAAATATTCCTCCAATTGAAAGAGAAAAAGTATGCCTGGCTTTGCACGGATGGTATGATATGGTAGGAAGATATTGTTATAATGATAGTACAAATAAGTTGGATTCTTCGTGGCAAAGTTTTGCACCTGGTGTTGGAGTTTTAACTCTGGACGATATACATAAACGGATTGCGTATGCTAGATCAAGCGGCTACAGGGTAGTTCTATATTTCGCAGATGGTATTCTTTCCGGAACAAAAGTTCCTTCCTATACAAAAGAAAAAGTTATGGAGGGAAGTGGTTGGTCTGGTGCGGATATTATTGGTAAAACATTCAGACAAAACCCTGCTCACCCGGAAGTGTATAGATTTTATATAAATTATACCAAAGCATTAGCAAAGGAATTTGGTGCAGTAGTAGATGGTTTTGTTTGGGATGAAACTTTTTACATTACCGCAGGTAATTCTGGCAGCGAATATTTTCCGGGATATGTTGACAGGACTTTTATGAGACTTGTTAAAGAGTGTTGCTCAATAGTTCACAAAGTAAATAAAAATGCTGCTTTTCTTACTTCTGATGTAATTGGCTCTGATAGTCTGTGGGGAATTAATTTTTCTAAGGTACCCCCATATGCACTTGTTTCGGATGGTACACTTATGGATAGCAATTGTAGGCCGGATTATTGGTCATATAATATTTTTTCAAACTATAGAAATACAGTTTGGTCCTGCAACTGGTATCCGGAAACAAAATTTAATCTTGCTGAATTCGGAGTAAAAAATTATCAGGCTGCTGTGCCACTTTCAAATGGATATGGCGATGATAAAGGATTTTCTGAATTATCTTTTACAGTAAAGAACAATTATATAAATCTATTCCGGGAACGGGCGAAATATAAAACGAGGATTAAATATTTTAGCAGGCTGCCGAAGCTTATTAGCAAGTAATTGGTTTGATAAAAGGAGAAGGCTATAACTGGTCGATATAGAATTTACAACTTAGATAAAATAGAATAAATGAAGTATAGTTATTTATTATTTATCTTTTTTTTACATTTTTTTAATGTAATAAAATCTTTTTCACAAACAGAAAATAAAGGGGCCCATTCCATTAACTCAATCAGTAGAGACCCTGCTGTAATTTTCAAACATCCTCCTGAATCTGCTAAGCCTGGTGTGGTATGGATGTGGATGGGTTCCAACATCAGTAAAAAAGGAATTACTAAAGATTTAGAAGCTCTAAAAGCGCAAGGATTCAATCGTACTACTATGTTTAGCCTTGCAGATATTTGTACTCCCTGGGCCGGAGAAATTCATAAAAGCCCAACCCCTGAAATTATTGCGTGGACTGCCCCCTGGTGGAAATTAATTCGCCATGCCGCCATGGAATCAAAAAGACTGGGAATGAATTTTGGCATGCACAATTGCGCAGGCTATGAGTCAAGCGGTGGTGTATGGATCACGCCAGAACGTTCCATGCAGGAACTATGCTGGTCAAAAACCAATGTTATTAGCGAAGGAGAGAGTAGTATTTACGCAGAACGCCCTACTGTAGACCTAAGGGCAAAGTTATTATTTCCTGTGTTTAATCCTGAAACGGGATTGGTGGAAAGCCCGGTGACAGCAGCAAGAAGAACCTTTTATAAAGATATAGTGGTGCTTGCATTGCCTGCAGTTGGTATTGTTTCAAAAGAAAGTATAATCAACCTGTCAGATAAGATGCAGCCTGATGGTAAATTGAATTGGAATGTGCCACGAGGCAAATGGATTGTTTACCGTTTTGGCCATACCACTATGGGAACCATCATTCAGCCGGCACAATGGAAGGCAACTGGTTTAGAGTGCGATAAAATGAGTGAGGAAGCGGTGAACTTTCACATGGATCATGTTATCACTGAAATAAAAAAAAATATCTCCGATTTAATAGGTACGGGTTTAACGCATTTGCATTTTGACAGTTATGAAGCGGGTGTGCCCACATGGA
>JAYULK010000029.1:0-63112 GCA_043763635.1 Chitinophagaceae bacterium | reverse complement strand
TTGTTGATTATTTCGCAAGCTTCATTAAAAACTTCAGGTGCATTGCTTGTTTTTTTATCAAGGCCTGCAATTTTTGTACAGCCACATAAAGTAAAGCCGATGCATATAATACGAGCAAAATACCTTATGAATACAAGCTTAAACATTAGTAAAATGAATAAATATAAGAGAGTAGAAGTTGATGGGTAGCAATGCGTAGCTCCCTTGCAGCATTTATGTTTTGGTACAGCCACTTATACTGTAAGCCTAATGCAGATTTCCTACTTAAAGCTTTAGAACCTGTCAAAATATTGCTTATAAAAAAATAGTCAGGCAAAGATTGAAAGGAAGCTGCATTAAATATCTCTTTGGTGCCGGTAGCCCCATTGATTAGTCCCTGTGGATTTTCTGTGCTGTAAGACGGTAGCGATACAAATGCAAAAGGTGATACTGAAAGCATATTTTTAAAATGTATGCCGGTAGATCCTGGATCACAACGCCTTTCTATAGAACATAACACTGTAACCGGCAGGCTCAAATCAAAAGACCTGGCATTATTAATAAATGAATTATAACTTCTGTAATTGTAGAGCAGGTGTGTTCCAAGCCCACCCTGTAACTTCCATTTTGTATCATCAGACTTACTAAAATTATACAAGCCGGATATAGAAGCTTCGTAAAAGAAACAGGAAGCTTTGGAATTAGCGTTTATTTTATTTACTAAATCGCCTCTCGAATAACTGAGCATAAATTCTTCAGAGAATAATCTTCCATGCCTTGCAAATTTTGCCCTTACAACAGGCAGGTTCCCGGAAAAAGGCTGCCGGCTAAAAAACGCATCCCGTATGGTAATATTATTGAAACCTGTGCTTAGCACAATTTCTTTTCCGGCTCTTGTTTCATCTGCATTTTGTGCCTGGGATTTATTATTGTACAGTAATAGAAATAGCCCTATGCAAAATATAGGTCGTATGCACATACAATCAATTGAAATAAATAAATGGAAAACCAGGCATCTATGTACTTGCTTACCCGATGATTGAATGAAGTTAAAAGAAAATTACAATAATAATAATTCAGTAACAATTTGGTAAAACTGGCCACTGATCTTTAAGCTCTTCCAGGTTCACATGCAGAAGAGTCGGAATGCTTAAATCCAATTTCTTTTAAAACCAGCTAAATCAATAACCACTATTACCATTACAAATATGCGGAGTAAGCCTCGTATCGCTTTTAACTGCTCTATGTTGGATGAACACCCCACAGGGGTTGGTATATTTTCATTCAACATTACTAATCATTTATTTAATCTCTATAGAAAAAGTGACTATCAAAAAATGGATGTTTTTACACCCTCATTTGATTTACTTGACAAAGGTCTGAATATAAAAAAACTTCCACGTATCATGTTGTCTTCCCGGTATGGACGACTTGCGGCTTTGACCCGGTTTATATGGAATACGTTTTTTTATCCGCTGCAAACCAGGAAAAGGTATGACGTATTAATTAACCCTACTACCCACGGGAGTTTTTTTCAAAATAACCAACTTCTAACCATCCATGATTTGCTCTCACTGAAATATGGAAACATTAGTACGCATCAGCGAATTTATTTTAAATACCTCCTTCCCTACTTGATTAAAAAATCGAAAGCTGTTATAGCAGTATCCGAAACAACAAAAAATGATGTTATCGAACAATTGAATTGCCCGGCAGAAAAGATTCATGTTGTTTATAATGGTTATGATGAACAGCTATTCAATCTTGATGAGGATAATACCGGCATCATTAAAAAGACATACGGCGTTGAAAATTATTTTTTAGCTGTTGGTCCTACTTATGCGCATAAAAATTTTGAATTTCTTGTATCTGTATATAGCCAACTTCCGGAAAGCGCAAGAGAGAAATTCCCATTGGTTATTGCCGGTGGTAAACCAACTTACCTCGCCGTCATAAAAAAACTTGTAAAGGACTTAGACATAGAGCAAAACGTTTATTTCCCCGGTTATGTTCCTTTCGGGATGATGAAGGCTCTTTACCAGAAAGCATACGCAATGATTTTTCCAAGCATATATGAGGGGTTTGGTTTTCCGCTCATTGAGGCTATGGCATGCGGATGCCCGGTGCTGAGTTCCAATACCGCATCAATGCCTGAAGTATGCGGGGATAGCGCCGTGTATTTTTCGCCAACAGATGAAAGTAGCCTCCTGGGTGCTATTAACACAATCATTTCAGATGATCATTTACGACGGCAAATGATTAAAAAAGGCACGGAAAGAGTGAAGCAATTTTCGTGGGAAAAAGCAGCAAAATCATTTCAACGAATTATAGAAGAAAATTACTGATACAAAAAAAATTATGACTTACAAATTAACATGCTCCATTGTTTTATATCATAATCCTATAAATGAACTTCGTATTGCTATAGAAAGCTTTCTCAATTTTACCGGAAGCAAAAAGTTATTTCTGATTGATAATTCTTCCGACGACTCCAGAAGGTTTGAATTCATACATCCTGATATAAAGTACATATTTAATGGGAAAAATATTGGTTATGGATCTGCTCATAACATTGCCATACAAAAAATAATTGGGTTATCAAGGTATCACCTTATTCTTAATCCGGATGTTGAGTTTGACGCCGAAGTACTCAACCAACTATACGGCTTTATGCAAAAAAGAACAGATGTAGGATTAATTATGCCTAAGGTTTTATACAGGAATGGAGAGATGCAACATCTGTGTAAAATGCTTCCATCTCCTGTGGATCTTTTCCTGCGCCGCTGTGCACCCAACTATTTAAAAAAAATGTTTAAAAACCAATTAGATGCTTATGAATTAAAGCACAACGACTATAACTCAATAATGGAAATACCAAATTTGTCGGGATGTTTTATGTTTATAAGAAATGAAGTGTTAAGTGAAATAGGTTGCTTTGATGAACGCTATTTTCTTTACCTGGAAGACACTGATTTTTGCAGACGGATAAATGAAAAATTCCGAACTGTTTATTATCCGCTGGCTACCATCATACACGGTTACAGCAAGGCATCATACCGAAGCGTTCATCTGATGCGCCACCATATTTTTTCCTCTGTAAAATACTTTAATAAATGGGGATGGTTTAACGATAAAAAAAGACTGATCATCAATAAGCGGCTGCTGGATAAAAACAAAGAAAATACGTGGAAACATATTTCGGAAATTACCAAAAGTCAAAATAGAGAAAGCAGATACCTTGCCTATAAAAATTGAACAAATTGTCACATGAGGATGAATGAAAATGGCGTTTCAATAATAATATGCTGTTATAATAGTAAGGCGCGGATATTTAAAACACTTGAGGCGTTGGCCAGGCAGCAAATTGCAACATCCATTCAGGTAGAAATCATATTGGTTGATAATGCGTCAACCGATGGCACAAGGGAATTTGCTACAGGAATTTGGGATGAACTCAAGGCACCATTTCCGCTCATCTCAACTCATGAACCTAACCCGGGCCAACTGTATGCAAGAAATAAAGGCGTTGAAATATCCAGTTATAAATACATACTTTTTTGTGATGATGACAATTGGCTTAGCCATAAATATGTAGCAACCATCTATAATAATTTAAATGGCGATGATACTGTAGCTGCTTGTGGAGGAAGGGGCATTCCTGTATTTGAAATTTCACCTCCTAAATGGTTTGATGCATACAAAGAGGCATTTGCCATTGGCCCGCAAAATATTAATTCTGATGGGGGACGCATTTTAAATCTTTATGGCGCCGGGTTGGGTGTAAACAAAAACATTTTAAGCCTTCTAAAAAATTCCGGATTTAGGTCTCAGTTGCATGGAAGATCCGGAACCAACTTAAGCTCTGCGGATGACACGGAGTTAACCTATACATTTAGCTTGATGGGATATAGGAACATTTACTGTGATGATCTTTTATTCCATCACTACATCACCGCACCGCGTTTACAAACAGCTTACTTACAAAAGCTTTTTAAAGCATTTGGGGCAGATGGGCCAGTAAGAAATCTGTACTATGCTTATTTAACTTCCAGACCCTCACACCAACAAATGAAAAACTGGTATCTACACTTCTTTGTTGCCATTTTCCGGCTATTTAAGTATATGTTCTTACCTCCAAAAAAGGATGGAAGGCTGATTTATTTTAAATGGAGCATCGCATATATCAAGTCACTTATAAATATTAAAAAAGACTATAAAAAAATGAAGGAAAATATAGAATGTGTACAGGCGATGCGTATCAAGCAAGCTGTACCAGCAAAACCCTTGGCTACCTTCATAATTAATGTATGAAAAACTATTACATTGCCGATATTAATGCGGCATCAGGCATAGGTAAATACTCAAATGATTTTTATCGTCTTGTATTAAAACCAAAAGGGTATATCTACATAAACAGTAATCAACCTGTTTCAGATATTCTTTCGGAAATTTCCTCATTGGATACTGTTCATTTGGAGTTGGGTATTTTTCAGAAACAGGAAATAGAACTTTTGTTTCGAATGACTAATTCAAATTATAAAAACGTATCTGTAACATTACATGATGCACCCTTGGTAAAGTATCCTTTTCGGGAGTTTCGAATTCCCATGCTCAATCAATTCTCAAAGCTCTTTGACATCTGGGGGAACTTCCGTTCAGCATTGCCAACTCTTAAAAAACTACAGGCAATTTATGTTTTATCGTATAAAGCATTAGCGGCAATGAGTGCTAAATATAATTTGACAAATGTCCATTACCTCCCTCACATAATTGATGTTAACAATATAGAAAGCGATGCCCTCGACAACAAGAACCTTTTGTATTTCGGTTTTATAGGAAAAAATAAAGGAATAGAATATGCCCTTAAGTTGCATGAGAAACTATTAAACCAACATCCTGACGTCAATTTTTTTGTTGTGGGTACTGCGTTGGGGAAGCAAGCATCTTTTCTTGATTACCTGAAATCCAGGTATAAGAAAAATGTATTTTATTTAGGTTATGTGCCATCTGGCGAATTGGAAAAGGTTTTTAATAATGCATCATTTGCTATGATACTTTTTAAAGATTATAAGTTTTACTGGCCTTTCAGCGGAAGTATTTTATATAGTTTGAAAAAGGGGAAAATTATAATTACCAACAAGGTTAATGCGATAGATGAATTAGTGGAAAACGAAAAGACCGGTTTTTTTATTAGTGGAAACCTTGGCGAAGATGTAAAAAGAATGACTAACATTTTTTTAGACAAAGAACGTCTGAAAGGAATTCAAAGGAATGCGAAAGAAACTATTTCAAGCAAATACTGCGCAAATAAAGTAGCTGAGCATCTTCTTAAACTTTGAATGTTATTTTTTATACACCCGTACATAATCAATAATAAACAAGGCAGGTAACTTTTTTGTGTCTAAAGGGCCGGCTACTTTTTTATCTACCTCTACACTGAGTAGTAAAAATTCCGGCATCCGGGAAATATAAGCGGTGGACTCGTTGGTCTTTACTCCGTCTACATAAGTAGCATAGTAATCAGGGGTCCATTCAAGGCCAAACGTATGGAAACCATCTTTGGTTTTTTTTAAATCCGAATAAACAGGTCCCACCACCTTATGCTCGCTGCCATATCCACTCCAGTGTAAAGTATGCAAAACTTTATCTTTTTGAATATGGTGAAAATATTCAAAAATATCAATCTCGACTCCATTCTTCTCAGGTGTACCGCCATTACCGTTATGGGTAGATTGCAACCAAAAGGCAGGCCAGGCCCCATTTACCGCCGGAAGCTTTGCCCGACATTCAAAATAGCCATACAGCGTTTCAAATATTTTCTGCGTATGAATAATGGCTGTAGTTACAGTGTCATTTGATATACTTGCTTTAATGACAATATTGCCTTTGCCATCAGCGTGCACAGCAGAAAGTGTATGAAAGGCATCGCCTCTTTTACCCTTAACAAGTAATCCCCACTTTTTTTTGTCAAGGGCCTTTCCGTTAAACTCATCGTTCCATATTAACTTGTAAGCTGGATGGGGAAGCGAATCTTTAATGGCCGAATTATGAGGACTTGCTTTACAGGATAGTAAGATTAGAATGAGAGCCAACGAGAAAAATATGCTTTTATTCAAGGGAATGTATTTAATCACTAGTATAGGTTGCTGTTTACAATATGTTCTAAAATGATAGCTGGAAATTTTTTTGCAGCGCCAATTATTGCTGCCGTTCTAACTCCGGTACAAAAGTCTTCTAACAAATCTGCTAAGTGAGTGTAAGTAAATGCCTTGCTAGCGCTAACCTATTTATTTTTTCTCTTAAAGAGGCCAAATCCGTAAGTTGATTTATTTCAAAATAAAAAACCCCGGACACTTATCTAAGTGTCCGGGGTTATGATCAATTACTAATTTTTAATCAACTTAAGTCTTTGAGTTTTATCCCCCTGTTTTAATTCTACAAAATAGATACCGGAACGATACTTACTTCCGATCTGTAAAGTACTATTAGCATTGACATTCGATCTTCTTTCTACTACTCTACCCATCACATCACTTACAACCATAGTTATTACTTCAAGACGCTTGCTGCTGATAGTCAGCGTAAAATAGTTAAGTGATGGATTCGGTGTTGCTCTTACACTAAAGCCGTTTATGCCTGTCATCGCCTCTTCAAAATTTTGTGCTTCGCCCATTCTGCCACTCGCAGATACAATGGTATTTGAAGTAGTGGTGGTAAACGGCGATAACCTGTTGCCACGGATTGGTCCTTCGCCTACGCCATTTGGCATTACCCAGCCCACAGCTAAATGATCAAAACCTGTGTTCTCTTTATGTAATGCTTCAATATAGTACCGGGCGCCCCTGATCAACCTTATGGCAACAGATTTTTGTGTCGGGTATTTAAACCATGCCCGTGGCAATACCGCGGTGTCAACATAAGCGATTCTGACTTTATTTTCGGGATTGTCATCTGTGCTCAGCCATAGTTCACTTTGCTCATCACTGGCCATATAGAAAGTATAATTACCGGTCATTGGTACACAAACATATCCGCGTATTCTTGCTCCATAATTATCTCCCAGGTTATTGCCATATTCAAATGCATTTAGTTGTGCAATAACGTCTGGGTTATTAGGGTAAGCAGTGCTGCCGGTAAGGTCGGTAATCCTTGATCCTGGTATGTTTGTATAACCTTCTGCTGAAATAGTTCCTGCAGCTATACATCCGGTAACAGAAATTCTTACTGTATCAGAAACTGTGCTATCACCGCTGTTGTCAAAAGCCTTAGCAGTTACTACATAGTTACCTGGTTCTACTTCATTGCTACTAAACTCATAAGGAGCAATAGAATCAGTGGCGAATCTACCACCCGATTCATAAAATTCAACCTTCACAATAGTGCCGTCTATGTCCGAAGCTTGTGCCCGAAGTACAATAGGAGTTCCGGCACTGAATGTTGCATTTGAAACAGGAGATGTGATTGTAATAACAGGTGCCTGGGGCCCAAGAATACTGTCACCTCTAACAGCGAGGTTTTGAATTCTTTTATCCTGATTTATATCCGTGTCAAGCTCTCTGAATGGAACACTACTATATTTTGCTCTAAGATATTCTGCAAACGCATCCTGCTCAGAACCGTTGTCAGCAAAGGTGGCAAGACCGGTTCTTGGTGTACCAGCTACAACCAAATCCACCCTCTTTGCAAATGCCGGGTTTGCACTAATGAAACTGTTAAAAGGATAAGCATCTCCACCGGTCAAAAGGAAAGTCAAGGTGACCAATCTTATTGCCCGGGACGTATCTCCCTGGACAATTCCGTTAACTGCAAGTACATCAATAATGTTTCCGGCGCTGTCATTAATGACTGCATTGCGTACCCGGGCTCCGGCTGGCAGGGCTGGATTGTAACTAAAAGAAACACCGCCCACCTGCGCAAACTGACCAGGCGTAGCACCGGGTGCTATCGCTGCTACACCATGATTCAGCACCCGGAGTAATTGCGTTGGCCTTACTGTTATTAATGATAAGCTATTGTTGAATCTTAATGAATTTTCCACATCAAGCTGAGAAATCTCACCTGTCTGTTTCCCGGACAAAGGATTTGCCTGTGGTGGTAATTCTTCGTAAGTACCTGCTGATGGATTTGCTCTTATCTCTCCAATAGAGGCTCTTATGCCACCACCATTTTTGATAGAAACACGGACAGTCGAATCGTACTGTTTGGCAATTGAAATATTAGCATCGGCAGTAATATTTCCTAAGTTGGTTTCCTGTGTTCTTACTTCGGTTCTTCTGCCTTCAAGAAACACATCCGTTTTACCCAGTACGTTCCCATCTTTAGCAATGATGACTCCATTGACTGCATCCACCAATGTCTTAACCCTGTTGCCTTTAGTACCTGAAGCAAATGCACTGGCAACGCTTCCCCATAAATTAATTACGGTTTGATCTGTCGTAGCATAAACTCCATTAATCAAAGAATCAAGGCTTGATAATATCAGGATACCTGAGGCATCAAAATCAACGACTAACCTGCCCACATACTTGTATTCCTGATCGGTATTTACCACGAGCGCAGGTTGACCCAAACCATTTTGTGTTACATAAGGATAAGTACCAACAGCTACATCACCGGGACGCAACACATCATTTGCATCGGCAAGTAACGTAGAAGATCCGCCGGCAATAACAATATCAACGTTCTTTAATAAGCCGATTAATTCTTTTTCAAATGCAATCTGCTGCAGGTGCGATAACAGTATAATCTTATTAACTCCCTGTGCCGTTAATGAATCAATGTAAGGCTGCAGGTAAGAAGCAAGTTCGGGCATGTTATTGGTTTTGGAACCTTTCACAACAACACCTCCTGTAGAACTAATTGATTGCAGTATTTGAGTAGTTGCACCAACAACTCCAATTTTCTGACCATTAACATTGATAATGGCAGCCGGTGCAATTTTACGTTTTGGCGAAGATGATTTTAGTGTATCGGGTCTGGAAATATAAGCCGTAACAGGTAAGATTGAATTATTGAACAATGGAGCCAATGCTGCATCTCCACTGAAATTAAGGTTTGCACTAAGGTAAGGGAACTGTGCACCCATCCACCTGACTTCTGTACCACTTATTTCATACCCGATGATTTCAGCAATGGCGCTTGTTCCTGCATCAAATTCGTGGTTACCCAATGCTGATGCGTTGAAACCAATCAGGTTCATAATTGATATATCCGCTCTTCCAATCCCTGCTCTTAGAAAATTGCTTGTATTTGCACCGAACAACTGGTTGTAAACGTTTCTGTAAACTCCGTCCAGTGCCGGTCTGTCTGCACCTGCATTGAAGAAAGGACTTGGAATGTAGTTGTCACCGGAAGATAGGATAACCGTATTTGGATATTTACCTTCAAGTGTATCAACAATTGCTGCAAAATTCGCAGGATAGGGGCCTCCTTCAAAATCTGAACCGTGCAGTACCTGCAAAGTAAACACTGCAGACTGCAGGTTCAATCCTATTAGTAAAGGATCATGGTCAGATGAACGGAAAGCATCCGGGCTGTATACGTATGGCGGATTAAATTCCTGATTGTAATCTTTGGCAATTGGTTCATCTGCGTTGATATGCCACTTATCGGAACCGGTAATTTTAGAACTTAGTGAACTTGTAACCAGCGCATGATCCAGGGAACCTGATTGTCCGTCAAATACATAAGAGTAAGTCCCTGTTAACAAATTAATCAACCCTCCTGCGTTCAAAATATCCATAGGGTCTTCCTGCTCATAGGCATTATAATCACCAACAGCAATAACATCAGGATCAGCAGACGAAGACTGAATACCTGCTATAAAAGTAAGCAGTGCATTTGCCTGTAATTTTCTTGATTCATTATAGCAACCCTGACCATCTAACTGGTCAGCATTTGCGCCTGTAGCACCCGTACAACTTTTGGATTTAAAATGGGTAACAATTGCAGTGAACTTTTCACCGCTTGTGGTTACTGTAAATGTTTGAGCTATAGGTGGCCGGTTGTGCGCAGCATTCATATCTGCAATGGCAAGACCGACCGGAGTTACTCTGGCAGGCTTGTAAATGAAAGCCTGTTTAATAGCATCTGTACCGGGGTTTCCATTTGCACCAGTCGGATCTAAAATGTAAGCATAAGTTCCGGCGGCAGTAGCGGCATTTAAACCGGTGACTAAATCTGCAATAGCGGAAGTAGCACCATCACCATCATTTTCAATTTCTATAAGGCCGGTTACATCCGCATTCAATTCTTTAATTGCGGTAATAATTTTTACACGCTGTCTGTTGAATTCAGCAACTGTATTAGCGCCCCTTGCTGTTGGAAAACCTCCACCCATGCCATCACCGTTGAAGTAATTTAATACATTGAAACTGGCGACTTTTACATTGGCAGCTCCAACCGAAGGCACAGCCGGGCGGGGAGCGTAACTAAAAGCAGGCGCCACCGTAGGTTGCACACGGTACTTACTAAAATCAAAATCCAAAATACCGGTAAGACCAGTTAAAGAACTACCAGACCTAAGTGTATTATCCGGACCGAGATAAGGAATTATTGCAGGATTTGAAACGATACTACCATCATCTAATAATATTCTGGAACGATTGTTTAAACCTTGTTGTGCAGTAACTGCAGCTACATTACTTGTACCTGTGCTTGTAGTACCGGAAGCAGGATTATCATTGGGATCAATAAAATTTGTCGGGTTGAAAATACGTCCGTTGGCAGATAAGGATACTTCACCAAATCTTCCCAGGGTAAACGTTTCTGTTACTGTAAGGGATTGTGGGAACCTAACGAGCATGCCCTCAAAACTTTCAAGATCTGCAATTGCAGTAACAGGAAGATTAATACCAACCGGCGTAATTAAGGTATTTGGTGAACCAACAATCACAAGTCCGGAAACATTTTTAATTTCTGTCTTGCCAAAAGCCTCGTCTACCTCGCCGGTAATTTTTACGTAATCACCAACATTTACACTGAATGTAGTATTCAAAACGAATATTCCATCAGATGTCGAATTGTTTCCATCTCCAAGCGTATCCTGAATAAAAAATCCGTTTAGTTGCGTTGCGCCCTGGAAATCTGCCGTAACGATACCTTCTGTAGTAACAAAAGAACCATCCAGTAAGCTTGCGGGTCCACTCCCTTGTATGTTATAAACAGGTGTAACACTTCCGGAAGTTGCATTTCCCTGTACACTAAGGTTTGCCGTAGTGGCTCCGCTTACATGACTAATACTTCCCTTTTGTGTACCTGCCGACGATGGATTAAAAGCAACATATAAAGAAACTGGTCCCGCATTTGCCGCGGCGGCAGTGATAGTTAAGCTACCAACATAAGGACCACCGGAAGTAAGAGATAACCCAAAATTTGAAAGAGATGGTATTGTAACAGTTACATCACTGGTTAACGAATTACCCTGAATGGTATAGGCTTGCTCTGTAGATTGAGTGCCGGCAGGGGTAGTAAAACTTAGTGAGGTAGAAGAAAGAATAATAGAGAAACCTGTGGTAGCACAGGAAGAAACATGAGCACCTAATCCACTCGAATCGTTAAGTGCAAATCCGTCGTATTTTACTGAAGGATCGAAAGCGTCACCAGTATTTACATCCCCAGCGCAATCGGCTGCTTTCCTCCTGATTGTGTTGTCGGCAGTGGAGGTTAAACCAGAACCCCATTCTATACCCGGATCAAATCCAACCTGACCTATTACATCAAGAATAGTTCCCGTTGCACCCCCTTTTCTAAGTACAACAGCATCATCACCATTATAAGAAATATTTCCACTTATCTGATTAACAAAAGAAGATGTCGCAAAAATTGCTGTATTATTTGCAATCACAAAAACACCATTGGCAGAAACAGTACCAATAAGCGTTGTAGTTGAAGTAGCCGTTGCACTGCCGTTTGAATAAACCTGAACCACATAATTGCCGGTTGAAAGATTAATAGGCGAACCGGTACCGTTGTAAAACTCAAGGGCTTTGTTGTTGCTGCTTCCTTCTACATACTCAGAAATTAGTAAGTCGGAAGGCGCCTGCCCAAATGAATCGGAAAAAAAAGAAAAGACAAATAGCGTTGTTAAAGCAATCAGCTTTGTAAATTTAAATATCATACTTAAAACTTTTTGGCGACATTTTTTTTGCGACCCAATACTAACAGAGGAATATTACCAGATGATTACGAAAGGATTAATTCATTGTGACTTTTATGTAAACACATCATAATGTGGATGCAAGTATTCCAAACAGTTTTCATGTTGATCCGCGTGTCTTTTACAAAAAATATGCTACCTAAAAGACCAAGTACAGCTAAAACAATACTACATAAAACGGGTATGGTCTTACGCCAAATTCACCAGCTATCCAGCCTGTCAGAAATGCAATGGCTGCAACTGCTATGTAACCGGCAAACTCGTTTAAACCCATAGCGAAACCCCTTTGCTTATCCCCTACAAGGTCAATTTTCATAACCACTGTACTTGACCATGTTAAGCCTTGGTTGATACCTAAAAAGTAGCTTAAAACTGAAAGAAATTTTGTCTTGGGCTGGCAAGTACAAAGGCACATTAAACTTTTCAGCTAACTGCTTTGAACGTGAAAGATGGTCAGCATGTATATGCGTATCTATAGTAAACTTTAAAGATGCACCCTGTTCAGAAAGTGCCTGTTCATAGGCTTCAATAGAAAGTGATGCATCTATTACAATTGCTTCATCACCTGATATAATCATGTATGACAAACAGCCTTTACCGGTACGTCTGAACTGTACAACTTTAAAATTTTCAAAAGTAATAGTGGCGGTATTCCATGCCATGCTCCATGCTTTCATGCCGCCTTCAAGCGAATATGCTTCTATACCCTTCTTCCTTAATTCAGTTGCGGCAATCAAACTAATTCTGCCTGCTGCACAAACAGTAACTACTGGAACATTTTCAGGAATGCTGACTTAATCTAATACAGATGGATCATTTGCATTTAAACGTTGGTATGCGTCCACATAAATACTGCCTGGTATTTGCCATTCTTCTCTTTGCTCCTTTGGTCTTACATCAAGTACAACTACCTTCCTCTTATTTTCCAACCAAGTTCTTAGCTGTTTTACATCTACTGACAACTGCTTATATTCCATTTTGTGATTTTTACATCACAAGGTGACATTAAGGCAAGACTATTCATGTATCATATGATAATTAATCAGCGCTGCCCCCTGATGCGGCTAAGACTTACCTGCGTAATTCCTAAATAAGATGCAATGTACTTTAATGGCACTCTTTGTATAATATCCGGAGCATCTTCTAACAGTGCTTTGTAACGTTCTTCTGGCTGGCTTCAAATATTTTTCTAAACAATCGTTCAATCTCTGGATAACTATCGTATATCTTGAACAATTTATTGGCGTCTATGGCAATAATTCCGGCGTCTTCTAATATCTGAATGCCTTTGCGGCTCGGCTTGTCTGTGAAAAGGCTTTCTACCCTTGCAATGACGTTGTTTTCAAGTGCAAAGCTGTCTGTTATGTCAATGCCATCTTTGTAATAATATATCCGGGCAATGCCTTTATTGATGAAATAGATGGTTTTGCAAGTATGACCAATTGACTGCAAGTCTTTATTCTTTTTAATATGCACAACTTTGGTTATAGCTTCTATAGCTTCCTTCGCTTTATCAGACAAGGGACTGAAGCCTTTAAAATATTCAAATAACTGTTTCATTCGGCAACAGGAGTTTTGAGTATATAACTTACTAAAGACAAAGTATCAATACTTCCGAACTCTTCTCCTTTCTCAAAATCACCTTCTGTTTGTGCCATTGAATTTGTAAGGTGAGCAAAGCAAATAATATCGTAATTCTTCACTGTGGCTAAAGCATACAAAGCTGCTGCTTCCATCTCTACACAAACGATGTTTTGCTTTTTTCGATTGTCAATTGCTGTTTGTGTTTCTCTATATGGCGCATCCGTTGTCCAACTACTTGCTTCAAAAAAAGGACAATTCGCATCTTGAAGGAATGAAATTAGGTTTTGATGCAATTTTGAAGGCAGCAAAGAAGGCTGCTCTGGCGGCAGGTAATGGTAGCTTGTCCCTTCATCTCTAATTGCATCAGTTATTAATGCAAATCGTTTTGAGTTGTTCGGTTGATTGATAATGCCTGCTGATGTGATGCTGATTAATAATTTACACCCCGAAACAAACAGTTGTTCTGCTACCAATACTGCGTATGAAGAACCGACAATGCAAGGGACAATACCTATTTTAACTCCATCTAACTCAAATGTATATAGATGTGAGTGATAACATGCCCAGCATTCATTTTGAGTAGCCTTTCCATTTCTTAAAAGATACTCCCCTAAATCTCCGTCAGGGTCAAGTAAGCAAATAGCAGGTACACTGCATTCTTTCTTTCTTTTTTGCCTTCTGGCTTCCCTGAGGAGATTTTCAGGTAGAAAAACTGACTGCTCGCTGTAATGTTTATTAAGCAATATTTCACTCATGGGGAAGTTGTAAATTATATCGTGCAGCAAATTTAGAGAATGAAAAAGCTGCTATCATTACAGTTATTGATCTTTAAAAGTGTGTTGCTTTTTTGTTTGCAAAGCCAAGCCCAAAACCCAGAGAACTGGACAAAAAAGCAACTTGAAGAACCTGCTTTTCTAGCCCACTCCATTAATACTAACAAATAGGTGCATAAAAAATTTCTTCGATACAGCTTTCTTACTTGTGCCTACTTGCCATTAAATGGTTAATAACAAAGAATAAGAAGGTGCTACATTTTCATCCCTTCCATCGGGTTCACCCCTTTCTTAAAAATAAATTCACTATTTAGTAAATAGGCCCCAGTAATAACCACCACATCACCTGACATCAACCCACTTCTTATTTCTATCATGCTATTCGCCTCTGCACCCACCGTAACCATTTTATTTTTGAAAGTATTTTTACCTGTTTTTATCCAAACGGTTGCACCTTTCGAATCTCGTATAACCGCATCAACAGGTAAGGTGAAAGAGGAACTTTTTGTTCCATTGAGATAAACATAAGCAGCCATACCTGGCTTTAATGTCCCTTCTTTATTAAGAATGGAAACCCTTATTAAGTTAACCCTTGATTCGGGGACTATCTCAGGGTTAACAAAGCTGATAGTACCATTAATTGCTTTATCTCCAAGTTCAGGAATACGAACGGTGACAGAGGAGTTTTGTCGTAACTGTGAAAACTGCGAAGTGAAAACCTGTGCCTCTGCCCATATTGAAGAGAGGTCTGCTAATTGCACAATAGTGCCACCCTCCATAACATAGTCCCCCTGCCGGACATCTAACACAGTGATATGGCCACTGGCATTGCTATAATAGGTTGTTGTAGAGGAAGCTTTTCCTGATCGGGCAAGCTGATTAATTTGAGTATTGCTCATACCCCATAGAGTGAGCTTATTTCTTCCGCTTTGCAGCAAGGAATTAAAATCGATAGCATTATTTTCAGTAAATGATTTCTGGCTTTTTACAGCAAGTATATATTCTTCTTTAGCATTGTTTAATTCTTCACTATATAAATCATAAAGCCTGTCTCCCTTTCGTATGTAATCGCCTATATTCTTAAAGTATAATCGTTCTACTCTTCCCATTACTCTTGAACTGATCGCAGATGTTTTTGTCTGGTCAAAATTTAAGACCGCCGTTAAGACTTTTTGATTTCCTATGTTGCCAGAGCTCACGGTATCGACTGTGATATTTCCTAACTGAATTTGTTGGTCACTAAGTTCCAATTCATCTGCTTCGACCTTTGACTTTTTAACTTCTGTCAGTGGCATACCACAAATAGGACAATTACCCGGTTTGCTTTCCATTACCTGTGGGTGCATTGAGCATGAGTAATACACATCACTGGTTTCGACATGTTCAGCATGCGTTTCCTGTTTTTTCCCGGCGCAAGCCCATAGAAAACCAAGAAAAAATATTAGTACATAACGCATTATTATTCTTTTATTTTAATAAAGCTCTCGCTATCCATTAAATATTGCGCCTGTATAGCTACGGAATCCGTTGCTGATAATCCGCTTATGATTTGAATACTCTTGGCAGTTGTTGCCCCGGTAATAACCTTCCTTGGCTTAAAGCCATTTACCAATTTAAAAAAAACAATTCTGTCAATGCCTAATGAGGTTACTGCTTCTTTTGGTAACCAATTACCAATTGTGGAACTAGCAAATATTACCCCCCGCACCTGACTTCCCACCGGTAAGCGCATTTTTGAGTTATCAAAGTAAACCCTCGCTGAAGTAGTCCTGCCTCCCTCCCTGTAAAAAGGCTCAATAAAATCAATACGCCCCTGAAAGGCGCTTCCAGGTGCAGTTTCAGGTGTGATTTTTACCCACTGGCCTTTTTGAATTGATGACTGTTCATCACTATATATATTTAGTAAAGCCCAGGCACGGGAAGGGTTATAAATAGTAAACAGGGGTTGTCCTTTTTGTATATACATACCTTCTTTAAAATTCAATAATTCCGTGCTTGGATTAATAGCACCCATGGATTGTGAAGATGCTGCCTGTGTAGTCATTGCTCCTGATCCTTCCCCTGCATTCTGTAAATGCCCCGTATAATTGCTATAGGCACTTACTGAAAGGATAGGCTTGCCTGTTCGCATTGTTCTTTGCACCTGTTCTTCACTCATCCCTAGCAATAATAATTTTTGTTTAGCTGCCTGTATGAGTGAACTATTGCCTGCATCATTTCTTAAAATAAATAGCAGATTTTCCTGGGCTGTAAGCATTTCCGGGCTGTAGATGTCCATTATTTTTTGCCCTTTTTGAATGAACTGATATTTATACCGGACGTATAATTTTTCTATCCTTCCGTTTATTCTTGCTGAAACATTTCCAATCATTTTTGTATCGTACTCAATAGTGCCGACGGCATGTATTTCACTAATTACATCTTCTTTTCTTATAGCTGTTACCGGAATACTTGAAATCACAAATTCGTTAGTCGGCTTTAATAAAGTTTCTAATTGCACAGAAGGTAAAGCTGCATTCCTCATAGTGTCTGCACCAGTATGTTGAGCATGCTCCGCTTTTTTATCATCCTTACATGCTGATAAAAACAATAATAAACAATAGGCTATAATTTTTATAATACTGAGTTTCATCTTTAGTTGATTTGTAAAATCCTCTCCAGTTCTGTCTGCAAAACCAATAGTTGCTGCAATTGGTCAAGGTATTCCAATTGGGTCATGTTCAAGGTCTCCCAGGCATCAAACAATTCAAATAATTCTTCTGTGTTTTGACTGTATGCTAACTGCATGATTTTATAGTTATTTTGAAGAGCAGGAATAATGTTTTCTTCGTATAATTTCAACTGCCTGCGCTTTGTATTGAACTCTGTACGCATAGTTGTTGCCATCCCTGATAATTCATTAATCACCATTTGGCGTTCAAAGCCGAGTGTTTCTCTTTTGTATCTCAAGCTTTCAATATTCGCTTTACCCATTCTCGAAGCCCAGGATACAAGCGGTATTTTTACCATTGCCATAGCTGTATATTGCGCCGGCTGTCCGCCAATCCCAATCATGTGCTCATAGCGAAATCCAAATTCAGGTTTCAATTTTGCTCTTTCTAATTGTTCTTGTAAGCCTACCAATTGAATATCTCTTGCAATGGCTTTCAAATCACTTCTGGAGTTAATAAAAACCGTACTGTCTATTTGAAAGTTTGTGTAATCTTTTATGCTATACGTCGTATCAATATCAAAAGCAGCTTCCTTGTCCCTGTTCATCAGGGTGTTTAAATTTATACGGCGAAGAAGAATGTCATTATCTAACATCAGCCGCATGTTCTGAATTTTACCGAGCGCAGCTTTAGCTTTATAATAAGCGCTTAGTTTACCCATACCGTTCTTATATCGTATCTCCGAATTCTTTATCATAAAGTCCAGCAGCTTTTCATTTTGTTCCAATATGCTGAACTTCTTTTTAATGATGACCCACTCAAAATAATTCTTCTTTACACCGGCAATCAACTCGTTAAGAGCTGCACCCTTTTTTTCTTTCGCCACCGATGACATTGTATTTATGTAATTGTATTCTGCTGCCTGTCTTTTTTTATTCGGAAGCATCTGTTGCACAGCAAATACGTATTGACCCATACCTTCTTCACCCATATCGCCTTTACGAGCATACTTAGGATTATACGGCATCATAAAAAAACCTGTTCCGGCTTCCGGTGGCATCCAACTCCATGCGCCTTTAGCAGCGGCATCCATTGATAGCACCTCTGCATCATACATCTTTAATGATGGATTTGCATTTTGAACTTCATTGATAATTTCATCAAGGCTATTGGTTTGTGCATTCGCAATAACGCCTGCAAACAATACTATCAGTATTATAAAAAGTTTTTTCATTTGTTTAATCTTTTAATTCCTCAATTACTACTTTGCCTCTCTTCTTTAATTCATTTTCGCGAACCCAGGCATACATGGCGGGTAATACAATCAATACGAAAAACGTAGAAGTAACCAAGCCAAATACAAATGGAATGGCAATAGGTTTCATTACATCGCTTCCTGTTCCGGTTGCAAGCAACAAAGGCAATAAGCCAAAAATATCTACAAGCACTGTCATCAGCTTTGGGCGAAGTCGTAGTGCAGCACCTTCATAAACTGCTTCCTCAATGTCATTGTTATTAAGAGGCTGACCTGTTTCCTTTTTCTTACGCACCTTGTTGTATAAAGAGTTGTTTAAGTATACCAACATGAGCACGCCGGTTTCTACCGCTATGCCAAACAACGCTATAAAGCCTACTGCCACAGCTACTGAAAAATTTACATCAAAAAAGAAAAGGGAATATGCGCCGCCAACCATGGCTACGGGTATGCTGGATAGTACAATCAAAACCTCGCGGTAAGTATGAAAAGTAAAATATAGAATGACCATAATTATGAGGAGCACAACGGGTATTAAAATCTTTAATCGCTTCTCTGCACGTACCTGGTTTTCGTACTGCCCGCTCCACTCTATAAAATAACCTCTGGGTAATTTTTTTACGAGACTGTCTAATTTCTTTTTAGCATCACTTACCGTACTGCCTAAATCTCTATCGCGGACATTAAATAGCAATGTGCCCCGCAGCATAGCATTTTCAGAATTAATCATGGGTGGGCCTTCGGCTATATACACATCTGCAACAGCAGACAATGGAATTGGACCACTTGCAGTTGTAACCAACAAGGTTTTTAACTGGTCAATATTGTTACGGAAATCCTGTGCAAAACGTGCGTTTACCGAAAAGCGTTGTCGTCCCTCAACGGTAGTAGTAATATTCATGCCGCCAATGGAAGATTCAATCACCATGTTCACATCATTCACACTTAAACCATAACGCCCAATTTCTTCCCGCTTGATTTTTATCTCCACATACTTGCCCCCAATAATCGGCTCTACATATAAATCTTTTATCCCCTCCACACCCTTTAACGCTTCGTTGAACTGTTGGGCTAAGATATTGATTGAGTCAAGGTTCTGACCGTAAATTTTAACCCCAACATCGGTACGAATACCGGTTGAAAGCATGTTGATACGGTTGATAATGGGTTGGGTCCATCCATTAATTACGCCGGGGATTTGGAGCTTGCTGTTTAGTTCTTCAATGATTTTATTTTTTGTCATGCCGTGCCGCCATTCCGATTGGGGCTTTAGCAGGATCATGGTTTCAATCATGCTGATAGGAGAGTTGTCTGTAGCGGTATTTGCTCTTCCTGCTTTGCCCAAAACATTATGCACTTCAGGCACAGTCTTAATCAATTTATCCTGCACCTGCATGATACGTTTTACTTCGGTATTGGAAACATCAGGGAGGGTTACCGGCATAAATAACAGCGAGCCTTCATCAAGCGGCGGCATGAACTCTGTACCTAACCTCATAACGAATGGAATGCTTATTACAACCAGGAGGAATGCAATTAACATAGTTGTTTTTTTCCATCGAAGAGACCATCGGATAATTGGATTATAGAGCCATAGAAAAAACCTGGAAACCGGATGTTTTTTTTCAGAGCGCATTTTACCTTTCAACATCATTGACATTAGCACAGGCACCAAAAAGATTGCTACAAGAGCAGACCCAATCATGGCAAACGTCTTGGTAAGAACAAGAGGTGTAAATAACTTCTTCTCCTGACCTTCCAGAAAGAGTATTGGTGCAAATGATACCAACGTTATCAATATAGAACTGAACACAGCCTTCCCCACCAGGACGGAAGATGTTTCAATTCTTTTTAATCTTTCTTCATTAGAAATCATGTCAACTATTTAGTTCTGTTTCTTCCGAAATAGATTTGACCGCATTTTCCACCATTACAATTCCAGCATCCACCAGGTCACCTATTGCCAACGCTACACCGGCAAGTGACATAATGTTGGAGCTTACATGGAACCAATCCATCATAATAAAAGAAATCAGGACGCTCATGAGGATTGTTATAACCACAACTAAGGCGCTTCGTACATGCAACAGGAAGATAAAAAGCACAATTGCCACAACTATGATTTCTTCAATTACTGCTTCTTTCAATGTTGCAATTGTAGCCTCAATTAAGTCAGAACGGTCGTAAGCTGCATGGAACTTAATACCCGCGGGTAAACCCTTTTCAACATCTTTTAATTTCTCCTTTACTTTATCAATTACATCCTTTGCGTTTTCTCCATAGCGCATCACTATTATTCCGCCGACCTTCTCGCCCTCACCATTTTCTTCTATAATACCCAATCGTAATTCGCTACCCATTTGCACCGTGGCAATATCTTTTACCCTGATGGGTATAGAGCCCTGTGTCATTAACGGTATATCTTCTATGTCTTTTATTTGAGTGATGTAGCCGACACCTCTGATGATATAGCCCATATCAGCCATCTCAAATTTTCTTCCACCAACATCATTATTATTGGCTTTTACTTTTTCAATCACATCCATTAAAGGAATGTTGTAATAGCTAAGCTTGTGCGGGTCAATAACAATTTGATATTGTTTTTGGAAGCCTCCGAAAGATGCTACTTCACTTACACCAGCTACGGTTTGTAAGGCGAATTTGATGTACCAATCCTGCAAGGCCCGCAGTTCTCCTAAGTCGTGGGAAGGTGCATCTAATGTGTACCAGTATATATGTCCCAGGCCTGTACCATCGGGTCCTAACGTGGGCACAACTCCCTGTGGCAATAAACGCTGGGCATAATTAAGCCGTTCCAATACTCTTGTACGAGCCCAATAAATATCCACAGCATCTTCAAAAATTACAAACACGAAACTCATTCCGAACATAGAGTTAGCACGAATGTTTTTTATTTTTGGAATGCCCTGTAAGTTGCTTACCAATGGATAGGTTACCTGGTCTTCCATTATCTGTGGGCTCCTACCCATCCACTCCGTAAATATGATGACCTGGTTTTCAGACAGGTCGGGTATAGCATCAACCTTGGTATTGTTTATAGAATAGAAGCCATACGCTGCTACCGCCGCTGCTATCAGTAGAACAACCATGCGGTTTTTTAATGCCCATTTGATAAAATTGCCAATCATAGACGTTTACTTAAGCCGGTATAAGTTGTATCAGGTGAATTAAATATCTTCTGCCATAAACTTTAAGCACAACCCTTTTATTCTTGCACACGGACAATGTTTTTTCTTTAATTAGGCTGCAATGCATTCATTCCTAAAAACAGACGGTTGCATGCAATACAACCAGCCTGTAAGAGTTAAACGATTTTAAGGATTAACTTTTTTTGTCCTTTTTTGCTATGAGTGCCATCCCGCATTTAGGGCATTTACCTCCATTCTTGGCCGTCACATCGGGATGCATGGGGCAGGTGAATTTATCTACCACATCGGTTTTCATTTGTGCTTTTTTTGTGAGCGTTAAGCTCCTATCGCATTTTGGACATTTGCCGGATTTATTTGATACCACCTCAGTATGCATGGGACAAGTATATACTTTTGTTGCATCTCTTTTCATTTGTTCCTTTTTAGAAAGCGTCAAATCCATATTGCACTTTGGGCATTTTCCTGGCTTATTACTTTTTACATCAGCATGCATGGGGCATACGTAGGTTGATTGAACACTGATAGCGGTTTTTGATTTGCTTGATTTCCCTTTTGCCTTTTGTGCAAAAGTTGTAAAAGTTGCAAACAATGCAATTAACAAAATGATGATTGATTTCATTTTTTGATTTTAAGATTTTTAAAATATTGTAACGCTTGGGAGAGTTTGTAAAGAAGGTATTACCTGACCCTGTATGGCCCGAGCTTAGAGACTTGGCAATAAGATGAGTGGGGCTTTTTTAAATACGAAATACGCAGTGGCGAATAAAAAGAGGCAGATTTTGCCGTAGAGGCGCTGCCCTTTTAAAAAGAGGTTCGTCTGTACCCGAAAAAACGCATACAAATGATGTTTCAGAAAAGTAGTGAGTAAGAGCAATAGAAGTGTTCTGCGGTAATTGGTGAGCTAACTTAACAACTTTTTGATCGGTATCAAGTTTAAGTGTCCTTTCTTCATCACTGCAGCAGCCTTTACTTTCAGTATCGCTCATGCCGCACTTAGTGCAGTTTTCGTCACTGCTATGAGAAAAACTCCAGTCAACTAATTTCCCCATGCAGTAATGTGCATTAACCATCACACCGGAAGAGGTAGTAATGTATAGTAGGGATAATATTAAAACTGTAAGCTTCTTCATCAGTATAATTAAACTAAAAGTAATACTGCCATCTTGATTTCATTATGATAATGATCATATCAAACAAAGACAATCGTCACAAATTCGATTATATTTTTTTCTGTACTGTTTCTCAAACTAATTTTTGCAATTAGTCTGCTGTTTAAAGTTACAATGAACAACATTTCCAAGCATAGTTTTTTAAAGCGGCCTAAGGTTTAAGAGGTTAAGTTTTAAAGATGTTTTAGATTGGTTATTGAATAGGGCTTGCTTTCAGCTATCATCTTTAATTAATCTCAAGTAATGCCATTAGCGGATAATTGATTCTAATGCTTCAGTGATTGCTTGTAGAAGTTCCTTATCTGCTTTATCAATTCCTTCCTTGTTGGTGGGACAGCCTTCAGTCAAATAAGACGAAGAGGCACTGCCAAATTGATAAATGATAACAAAAACTACTATTTTGCGCTTATGGCCAAAACTAAAAAGGAAGTGCAGGAAGAAGCACTGGAAAAGAAACTTTGGAAGACAGCAGACAAGCTGCGTAAGAATATGGATGCTGCGTAATACAACCACTTTGTGTTAGGTTTAATCTTTCTCAAATACATTTCAGATGCTTTTGAAGAACTCTACCAAAAGTTGGTAACACAACAGGGTGAAGGCGCAGACCCCGAAGACAAAAATGAGTACACCTCAGAAAAAGTTTTTTATGTGCCACCTTCTGCACGTTGGAAGTGGCTGCAAGGAAGGGCAACCTTACCTACGATTGGTAAAGATGTGGATGATGCTATGGATGCCATAGAAAAAGACAATCCATCACTTAGGGGCGTATTGCCGAAAGTATATGCACAGGAAAAATTGGACAAGGCAAGCATTGGTGGTTTAATCAACCAAATAAGCACAGCAACATTAGGAACTAAAGAAGCACAAAGCAAAGACTTGCTTGGGAAAGTGTATGAATACTTTCTTGGAGAGTTTGCCTTAGCCGAAGGAAAGAAAGGCGGGCAATTCTATACTCCAGGCAGTGTTGTACGCCTATTGGTTGAAATGTTAGAACCTTATGAAGGCAGGGTGTTTGACCCTTGCTGTGGTAGTGGTGGTATGTTTGTACAAAGTGAGAAGTTTATAAAGAGCCACCAGGATTATTACAAGAAGAACAACGGAAAGAAACTATCTCTAAACCCCGCCGACCATATCTCTATTTACGGACAGGAAAGCAACCAAACTACATGGCGAATGGCAAAGATGAACCTTGCCATTCGTGGCATTGACAGTAGCAATATAAAGTGAAATAATGAAGGCAGTTTTTTAAACGATGCTCATAAAGATGTAAAGGCAGATTACATTATTGCCAACCCACCTTTTAATGACAGTGATTGGAGTGGTGAATTATTGCGTGACGATGCCCGTTGGAATGTATTAGGCAAGAAGCTGCCGCCGCCTGTTGGCAATGCCAACTTTGGATGGGTACAACATTTCTTGTTTCATTTAGCACCTACAGGACAGGCAGGCTTTGTGCTATCAAAAGGTTCGCTTACTTCTCAAACGAATAACGAAGGCGAAATAAGAAAAGCACTGGTTGAAAACAAGCTGATTGATTGTATTGTAAATATGCCAACCAAATTGTTTTTAAATACACAGATACCAGCCTGTCTTTGGTTTATGAGCCGCAACAGAACAAACGGCAGGTTTAGGAATAGGGAGAATGAGATATTATTTCTTGATGCCCGCAATATGGGCTTCTTAGTGAACAAACGCAATAGAGACTTAACTGAAAAAGATATTGAAACTATTGCAGGCACGTACCATAATTGGCGAAACAAAGAAGGTGATTATAAAGATGTACAGGGCTTTTGCAAAAGTGCGACTGTTGAAGAAGTGGCAAAGCTTAATTATGTGTTGACGCCTGGTAGGTTTGTCGGCTTGCCTGATGATGAAGACGATTTTATTTTTATTGAACGTTTTACACAATTGAAGGAACAATTAGACAACAGATTGCAGAAGAAGATGCATTGAACGAACAAATCAAAAACAATCTTTCCAAAATCAAAGTAGAAGTTGAATTATGATAACCCAGGCACAGGCTGAATATCTTTTAGGACTACCGAAACTCTTAACAGAAAATGGTGATTATCTGCAAAGGAAATCATACAGCCCCTCGTTGCCAATTCGTGACCGTCTTTATATGGCTTCGGAGGAGGACAATGATTTTACATTCTTTCTTGAAATCACCCAGAGTAGCAAACAACATCTTAGGTTATCATTACATTTCCAGGAAGATGAAACAAGTATCGGATTGTTACGAGTGGATTTTAATAGCAGGCATCGTAATCCTGAAGATGTTAATGATTACGTTCCTGAAGCATTAAAGCCTTATGCTGGGCAATGGGTTGAAGGCAGCCATATTAATTATTATATACAGGGTTACAAGCCGCTTACCTGGGCTATGCCGTTAGAGGTGGATAATTCATTTGCTGTAAAACAATTTACTAATGAAACGGAGATGGCAAATATTATTACAACCTTTGTTAGGAAGGTCTGAAATTTTGCTCTATTTATTTTAAGTACTTGAAACAACCGGTGTTATTTTTCTTTTACGCTTTAAAGATTTACTGCTCACAAAGAACAAAACGAATCCTGATAACACAGTAATTAAACCGAAAGCCGAAAATATTCTAAGGAGCCAGTTATTTATATTGTCCCTGCTTTTATAGTCCATTGTATGGCCCATCCAAAGGAAATCAAACAACCTCCATTTATTGTTTCTAAAACTTTCCACTTTGCCACCTTCTGCAGAAACGTATACGGTTGTGTTGGTTGGGTGTTCAAAAGTTACTGCCCATGCAGGTAGTGGCTTTTCCCGATATTCATGATGACCGTTTGTTGAAGTAATGTATTCCACTGATTTTAATGTCGGCATACCATTAAAACTTTCTGCGGCTATTTGTAAAGATTCCTTTTCTGAAATGGCTGGCCGTATTTTGCCGTTTGTAGCATCAGCCAAAACCTTATGGAGCTTTTTGGAATTAAAGAATTGTATGTTGTAAAATGGCTTACCTAAAATAGAAATCAATTGCAGCGAATGAATAGAATCTGCTACATAAGCCAGGTTTTCAAATATTGTACTCGGAGATACTAAGTTCACGTTGCCGGATAATTTGGGAGTGTGTTTATGCTGAAAGTCGCCATGTATTTCATCTATGTTTGTCCAGCTAAAATATAAACCACTAATAGTCCAAATCAAAAACTGAATTCCTAAAATTAAACCCAGGTAACGGTGGGTCTTTCTTATGTAATAACGTTTGCTTTTTGCCATAATAATAAAATTAAGGGCAGTGGGTTGTCTGTAATAAGCAATGAATAAAATCAGTAGCCATGTGAAGTAATAACCCCACCGCTATAATTCTTGATGGTTTAAATATCAGCAAAATAAAATAGATTAAAACGGCTATATAGGAATGTAAAAAATGGAAGCCTATGCTGCATCTGCACGGATCAAATAACGGATTGGCCAATAGGTGATCCAGGTCTACCAACATTGTGAGGAGCAAGAGCAAATATGTCTTAAGCCATTTATTTCTGTAGAAGATAAAGGCTACAATACCAGGAAATATTAGGTGCAGGAAGTAATGAAGTATTGCCTGCATTTAATGGTTTATTTCAATTTTAGAAGTTTTGCATTAACCGCAACAATAACTGTACTCAAACTCATAAGCACCGCACCCATTGCAGGACTTAAAACGAAATAAGGATATAGAACTCCTGCCGCCAAAGGAATAGCAATCACGTTATAACCAACCGCCCAGCCAAGGTTTTGAATCATCTTTTTATAGGTGGCTTTTCCAAAGGCAATCATTTGTACTACATCTTTTGGGTCGCTGTTCACTAAAATAATATCGGCTGTTTCTGCCGCTACATCTGTTCCTGAACCAATGGCAATGCCAACATCAGCCTGGGCGAGGGCAGGGGCATCATTTACACCATCGCCAGTCATGGCTACTATTTCGCCTTTATCCTGAAACTCTTTCAATTTGTTTTGCTTATCGTGCGGCAAAACATTAGCGAGGTAGCCATCCATTCCTAACTTGTTTGATACCGCACTTGCAATTTTATCATTATCACCTGTAAGAAGAAACGATTTAATATTCATTTCCTTTAGTTGGTCAATCGCTTCTTTTGATGATTCCCTGATAGCATCGGCAAGAGTAATAATGCCTACAGGTTCTCCATCAATGATTAGATAGCTTACCGTTTCAATGTTTTGATCTATGCTATCCGGAACCACGGGTGCTGGAAGATTTTCTTGTTTAAAATAATTGGGGCCTACTGATAAAACATTTTTTCCATTTACATTGCCCTTTACACCGATGCCCTGCATATAATTAAAATTGTCAACCTTCCATAATTCTAAATTTCTTTTTTTCAATTCCCGCGAAATGCCATGTGCAATATGATGTTCTGAATTCTGCTGAACGGATGCTGCATATTGTAATAGTTCGTCTTCTTTATACTGATCGGATAATGGAATAACTTTTTGCAGTTCGTGTGAGCCTTTTGTAAGTGTTCCTGTTTTATCAAAAATTATAGTGGTGAGATTTCTTGCACTTTCAAAAGCCGTGCGGTTTCTAATCAGTAACCCATGTGTTGCTGCGGCTGTAGTAGAAATAGCTACTACCAGTGGAATAGCTACACCTAAAGCATGAGGACAGGCTGTCACCATTACTGTTACCATCCGCTCAAGAGCAAAGGCTAAATCCTTTTCTACACTAAACCAATAAACAAACGTAGCTACCCCAATAGTTATTGAAACTATAGTTAACCATTTTGCTACTCTATCAGCCAGGTTCTGTGTATTTGATTTTGAAGCCTGGGCAGTTTGCACCATGGTAATAACCTTATTCAAATAACTGTCTTTACCCGTACCTGTGATTTTCACCTTAAGTGATCCATCGCCGTTAATGGAACCACCAATAACTTTTTCTTCTTTTTGTTTTTTAACGGGAACACTTTCCCCGGTGAGCATGCTTTCATTTACATAAGATGTTCCGTCAATTACCAACCCATCAGCCGGTATTTTTTCTCCGGGTTTAATAAGAGCCACATCATTGTTTCGCAAATCTTTTAAATCTATATCAATTACCCCGTTTTCTTTTTCAACGTGCACCTTAGAAGGAAGTAAAGCAATTAGCGATTCTAACGCTTTTGAGGCTGCCATTTGCGAACGCATTTCCAGCCAATGACCTATAAGCATTATATCAATAAGTGTAGCTAACTCCCAAAAGAAATCCATCCCTTTCAAACCAAAAACAACTGCCACACTATAAATAAAAGCAACAGAGATAGCCAGGGCTACCAGCGTCATCATACCTATTGTTTTATCCCTGATTTCACTGACCATTCCCTTGAGAAAAGGCATGCCCCCATAGGTATAAATCACGGTTCCCAGCAAAAGCAAAACATATTTAGCCCCAGCAAAAGAAATATGAAACCCAAACCAATGCTGGATCATTTCAGAAAGCAAAAGGATAGGTACTGTAAGAATTAAACAGATCCAAAATCTTTTTAAAAAATCTTCTGTATGATGACCGGCATGCTTATCATGAATATTTTCTTGTTGAATTCCATCATCCTTAGCATGCTGGTGATGCATGTGGTTATGATCAATTTCTTTATCCGCAGTTTTTGATTGTTGGGGTTGCGAATGACCTTCGTGGGCATCGTGGTTATGTTCCATAATTATTTTCTTAAACTTTCCGTATTAATGACCATGAAGGCCGCTCGTAACCCATAAGTTGTTATTCCCTATAGTTTTTACAGAAACCTTTTCTGATTGTACTAAAAAACTAGTTTTTGGAATCGAGCCAGTTTTTAAATTCTTTGATTTCCTGGTTTTGCTTCGTTATAGATTTTTGTGCCATCCCTTTTAGTTTGCTGCTCATTCCATGTTCAACTTCCATTTTTGCCATCGCAACCCCGTGCTCATGGTGCTGCATCATCATCGTTGCAAAATCTTTATCCGTATCGCCACTCATTTGCATTGACTTCATTTGATCCATAGCCGAGGACATTGACTTTTTTAACTCACCTTCACCGTGCTTCATATCGGATGGTTTAAAACCCGATAAAAAATCTCTAAGCTCTTGCTGTTCCTTTTTTTGGTCAGAGGAAATTTTTTGAGCCATTGATTTCATTTTTTCGTCCTTGCCTTGGGAAATTTCCATTTGCGCCATATCAAGTGCTCCCTGATGATGTTCGACCATCATGTTAGCAAAATCAACATCAAAGTCTCCTGTCATATTCATGCCTTGCATCTTTTGCATACTGGATTTCATGGACGACATTATGCCACTGTTCATATTATCATGACTCATCGTGTCAGTGGTCATGGTGCTCATTGTATCCATACCGTTTGATTGGGTAGTGGAACTTTGTGTTGAATCTTCCGTACTCGTGGTACTTGAGTCATTATTGCAACTAACAAATAAGGAAACTGAAGAAACTAAGGCGATAAAAAACTGCATTTTTGATTTCATGATTTTAGGTTTTATTAAATGATTAATGATTTTTATTAAATAGAGGCCGGATTTTTTTCAGCAGGAACAATAATTGGAAATGCGATTCTGATTTTCTCCCATTCAATTGTTATCGTTCCAGTATTGCCTTTCGCAGGTGCAATAAAATACTGCAGGCGCTCGATTAATTTATTCTGCTTTATTAGCTTCACTTTCAGTCTAACTACATCATCCTTTTTTTCATAGTCGTCGGTGAGATGTTGATCCCATCTTCTGTTTATGATGACAGTCCACATGGATTTGCCCGGTATGGTAAACAAAGCATATTTTCCTGCTGGAATTGTTTTACCCCCAACAATAAATGATTTATCAACTTCGATGCTTGTTGCTTTGTGCGCACCGGTCACCCAAACCTCATCGTATGGTACAAGCGCGCCCCAGATAAATCTTTTTCGTACACCTGGAGAATGATAATTGATAGTTACATTCGCACCACTTATTTTGCCTACGGCGGCTGATTTAATACTGCGTTTTGAAGTGTCGCCTCTTGCATTGGGATTATAGCAGATTTCTTCTACCTTTTTATCCTGTTGTGAATATATAGGACCTGAAATGCTACACAGAATTGCGAGGGCAACGCCTAGTTTTTTAAGTTTCATAGTTTGTTGTTTGTAAGAGGCTTAATTATGATTATGACCGTCGTGGCCATCGCTGGCTTTCTTTGTAGTCGTCTTCTTTAAATCCATTTGGCATTCAGGACATTTACCCGCCTTAGCATAGGTCTTTTCACCTTCGCATTTCATGGGGCATTGGTATGATGCTGTTGCAACCGATGCCTTAACGGCTTTCATCTGCATGTTACATACAGGGCACTTGCCGTTTTTTGCATAGGTCTTTTCGCCCTCACACTTCATTGGGCATTGGTAACGCATGGCAGCAGTTTCTTTTTTTGTTTTGCTGTTCGTTTTTGTTGTTTGCGCATTTGCGGCACTGAAACTTAAAATGGCAATTGCCATTACCAAAAGCATTTTAAACTTGTTCATGATTTGTTTTTTCATTGTAAAAATTGTTAGTACGTTATTGTAATACCAGCTCCCAATCCCATATCGCTGTCGTAGTGCGTTGAGATGCCGAAGTATTTAGTTACGATGTACCTTAATCCTGCCATATACTCTTTATCGGAATTGCCCATAAGATTTAACCTCAGTCTAGGCATAACCGGAATATCCTCCCGCATCAATTGAAAACGAAATTTCCCCTTGCTATCCAGTCTTGCCTCGGCATTTACCAACATGGGAAGTGTATATTGAATACCTGCAACAAACGCCTTTCGGTTAGCCTGGTTACTCGTTTGACCAAAAAGGTTTTTTTCATCCTGTTCGTCTCTTATTTTATTACGATGATAATCAAAACCAATAAAGGGAAACAACCACTGGTTTCTTCCCAAAAACCGTCCAAAGTAGGTTTCGCTTTCATAACCATGCATAGCCATTAAACCAAGACGCCATTCTGTTGAAAGACGAAAGCGGGTACTGGCTAACATAAATTCTCCGTCACTGCCATTGCTTTCCAATCCTATGGAGCCCATAGGATGAAATTTCCTGTCTTCTGAGTTTAATCCACGCTTTGCTACTTTGGGATTGGTAATATCGGTCTTGTCAAGAAGTGGGTTATCGTAAGCGAAAACCCTGCCCATTCCACTCATCATGTGATAAAGAATATGGCAATGAAAAAACCAGTCTCCTCCACGCTCGTTTGCGTTAAACTCTATCGTGTCTTTTTCCAATGGCATGATGTCGATGATATTTTTGAGAATGGCATTTTCACCCTGCCCGTTTAGTAACCTGAAATCGTGTCCGTGCAGGTGCATGGGGTGGCGCATCATACTATTGTTGAAAAGGATAATTCTGACGTTCTCTCCTTTCCTGATAAGTATCTTATCGCTTTCTGAAACTACTCTGTTATCAATGCTCCATACATAACGGTTCATATTACCAGTCAGGTCAAATTTTAGTTCTCTCCACGGACCTTTAGGTAAAGTGGTTTTTTCAGGTGCCCGCAACATTTCGTAATTCAGTGAGACTATATCGGGGTTGGTTTCACCCATATCCATGCCTGCCATATTATGACCGCTATGGTCCATCGGGTTATTTACTT
This sequence comes from Chitinophagaceae bacterium, assembly GCA_043763635.1. Classification (GTDB taxonomy): domain Bacteria; phylum Bacteroidota; class Bacteroidia; order Chitinophagales; family Chitinophagaceae; genus Flavisolibacter. The sequence goes on along the minus strand of JAYULK010000029.1, from coordinate 31,768 downwards.
CATCCCCACCATTTGGTGTAATAGGAGTCGTCTGTTTCCTACCGGCTCCTCTCTTCTCCATCCTTTGCACCTTTTTTTTAGTGCGGAGTTCTTCACCTGCAACCTCCGGATACATTACTGTGTTCATATCAATGATCTGGTTTTTCATTTCCATTCCTCCGACATTAACCAAGTTGCCATTCATATCCATCATGTCGTTCATCATTTGCATGCCTGCAAAATACTTGGGTCGTTTCCATCTGACAGCTGGCACTTTTTCGCCGCTGCCCAGCCAAATAGAAGTAAATTTTGTACGATCTTCCGGTGTGGCTAAAAATTCGTAGCTCTTGTTATCGGGAATGGTTACCACAACATCATAAGTTTCTGACACGGCGATAATTAACCTGTCCACTTCCACGGGTTCCACATCGTTTCCATCGGTTGCAACGACTGTTATTTTTCCGCCGGAATAACTAAGCCAAAAATAATCGGATGCGCCACCATTGGCTATACGCAACCTAACCTTATCACCTGCTTTAAATTGCGGTTGTTCGTTTTGATTTTTGCCATTGATAAGAAAATTGTCATAATAGATATCTGTCAAATCCATCGCATTCATTCGCTTCCATTCGTTCTTCACTTTAGTTTTAAACCAACCCAACTTTATTGCTTCCAGGTAAGTTTGCTCTGCACCTTTTTGCACTGCAAACCAATCGGTGGCAGCATGTAAGCTGCGGTGAGCTTCATCAGGTTTCATATCCAGCCATTCACTTAATACTACCGAGATTGTTGGTATATCCCATTCCTCTCTTTTGTTCATGATAAAAGCACCGTACATGCCAATTTGTTCCTGAAGACCACTGTGGCTATGATACCAGTGTGTGCCATGCTGTACAATGGGAAACTTATACAAGTAAGTTGCGCCTGGCTTAATCGGCATTTGTGTGAGGTAAGGAACGCCATCCATTTTGTTAGGTAAAAACAATCCATGCCAATGAAGCGATGTCAATTCCTTTAATTCGTTATGCACCCAAATTTCTGCGGTATCACCTTCGGTGAAGGTTAGGGTGGGCATTGGTATTTGACCGTTGACGGCTATGGCTCGCTTTGGTTTTTTGCCAAAGGTTACGACGGTATCTCTGATGTAAAGATGATATACAACTGTTCGGGGCGGCACCTGGCTGGTGATGGTCTTTATTGGACCCAGGTTTTGTTTTGCCACTCTGATATTCTCCATTGTTGCATTTTCACCATCCTCCATTTGCTGACCATCCATACCATCCATGCGGCTAGTAGCTGCAGCCTTTCCCTTTACCAGCTTCATCCCGCATTTAGGACAAGTGCCCGGTTTATCTGATTGGACTTCGGGGTGCATTGGACACGTATAGTTTCCACCCTGCGCCGGTGAAGACTTCGATTTATCCACGACTAGCTTCATCCCGCATTTTGGGCAATTGCCGGGTTTACCGGATTTGACTTCAGGATGCATTGGACAGGTATAAGCTGCTGAAGGCTGCGCTTTAGATGATTTGGTTTTATCTATAACCAGCTTCATTCCACATTTTGGGCAGTTCCCGGGTTTGTTTGATTGAACTTCCGGGTGCATGGGACAGGTATAAGTTACCTTTGCTATTTGTTTTGTATCCGTACCATTATTCATGTTCACTTCAAGGTCCTGGTGTTCATGAGTGGCATTTCCCCCTGTTACCGAGCCTGTACCCTTTATTTCCTTCACTATTCCTTTTATCTCTGCAACATCACTTTTCAATTCCTGCATCATACCCTTCATTTCCCGAACGTCATTACCTGGCGTGTTGGCGTTTGATGTTGTTGTTGGTTTTTTGGTGCTGCCGGTTTTTTTTGAGGAAGCCGGTTTAGTTGCAGTCTTTTTTTGTGCTGCCACTTTAATTGTCTTTTTAACCAATGTCATTCCGCACTTTGGACAATTACCCGGCTTTGATTGTTGTACTTCAGGGTGCATGGGACAGGTATAGACAACTTTTGTTGTCTGTGCTGATGCCACTGCTGAAAACAACAGTACCTGCATTAGAATTAATAAAATTGATTTCATTTTTTTTCTTTTTGAATACGTCACTTTTTACTTTCTCACTGTCTTGATAGACTATCTATAATTTTGGATGTCCACTTAAGTATCACTGCCCTGTTTTCCCTTGAAAGATTAGCATTTTTATGAATCAAGGTATAGGATGATAATGGCATGCTGCCGTCTTTAATGCTGTTTTCAGTGCCCTTGAGCTTGCTCAACTGCCTTCTTTTCGGATAATTACCAAACTCATTAAAATTCAAGTCTTCCTTACCATCCTTGATGTGATTTGCCATGAGCCACCCTACGGGTTGAATATTTGTATACCATGGGTACTGGGTATTGTTGCTGTGACAGTCGTAACAGGAAATTTTTAGAATCTCAGCGACATGTGCAGGAGCCTTAAAATGCTTTATAAAATCTGCGTTCTGTACTTCATTAGTTTTATTCCGGGCAGGGCGAATGAGTTGGATGGCAACCAACACCAGAAGGAGACCTAATAATACTCTCTTTGCCCTGCTCATTTAATTTCTTCTTTTACTTCGCCACAGTCCGGCATCTTCTTGCCCAGGTAAGGGTTTCTAATTTCCTTTACCTCGCTCAACCAGTTGGCACCTTTATTATCATTGTACATGGGGCAATGATCCAGGTATAAGGTTTGCGAAGGCTTGGAAACTTTCACTAAATCATACATGCTTTTACTTAGCATATCGAAATGCTCTCTCTGATGTTCGATTTTGTTCCCGTTATCACTGATGTGTTTTGCATGTTCTTTCATATCATCTTTTACGTCATTATACATTTTCTTTTGGTCTTCACTAAAAGATGCACCATCAAGTTGTGCCATTGCCTGTGATATTTGCTTACCTGCACTAGCAGCTTCGTTACCGTTGTCATTTGCTAAAGCATTTTTTAGCTGAATATAGCTGGTCACTACATCATCAACGGCTGCTGGTTGCACTGATGCTGTATTGTTTGTTTGTGTATTTGCTGTGGCTGTATCACTGCTAGTTTCAATTGTTTCTTTTGAAGCCGTGTTATCATTGCCACAAGCTGTTATTAATGTTGCCGTAAGGGCAAAGCCAATAATTATTGCCTTCATTTGAAGTTTATTTTAGATGTAATTAAAAAGTTGAAAAAAATTAAAGGTCTTTAACCTTTCTGCTAGGAGCATACCTATTCCGCATGGCAATGCCATGACAAGGAGAAACATAAATCAAATTATATCTGGAAAGACTGAATAGCTATTCTAATATCGGTATCGTAGATGGAACAACTTCGTCGGATAGACAGAATTTGAGAGCTATTTGCAAGATTGTTTTCGTATAGAGAAGGCTGAATAAATATAGAAGTAAATGCAACCAAGAAGGTAGGCACTGGTAGATTCAGATTAGTTTTTACAACAGACTTGTCTAACTGAATAAATTTAGTTACATCATTTGCACAGCAATCATCTGAAGTATTTTTTGGTATTTCGGATGCCTCTGTGTGCTTATGTTGATGGCAAGGACCGTGAGGATTTTTATGTCCCGATTTATTCAAATGAGTTTTTTCAGATGCACGAGAGGACGCATGCTGATGATGAGATGAGTTGTAACCCATATCAATGCCAATGGAGCAGGCAAAGCCCACTACAGTATTTATAGAAAATACAAATAGTAAACTAAATGCTTTGATTTTACTTTTCCACTTGTGCTTCATAAAGCCATGCTAAGTTCTAACCAATGTTGGCAATCTTGTAAAGCCTTTTACGGTTTATTTACAACACTCTTTCTTTCTTATAAATACCCACCTCAAGAGGTTTACAAAAAACGTTCCCTTAATTTTCAAAACTAAGGATTAATCATGGTTATAATCATTATCAAGCTATTTTCTGATAAGCTCATCCTCAATTTTTGTAAGTATTAATTGGCAAATTGAAGACCGTCTAGGATTTCCTAATCATAAATTTTTGGAAATGCAGCTACACTAAAATCAAAGAATAAATCATTTTGTCCCTTATAATCTTTTTCAGCATGATATTTATAAAGTGATTACTGAAGAAAGTATTTGCTTTTCCTTTTCCCAAATACAAAAGACATGGTCATTATCTACTGGTTGTAACACAGGTTGTATTCCTTTTCTAAGTGAAACTTTGCCCCCGCCTGGTTTTAATACAACGACCTCGCCGTTTTCTAACCAGGCATACACATTTTTTTCATTGATAGTTGTCAAAGTACAGCTTCTCCCCTTACCTAACTCCCTTTCTTCTTTTCCAGGCTCGCAGGTATAAATTTTTCCCTTTCTATTCCATATTGTTACAGGTTTGCCTTTATGGTTTAGTGCAACAGCGCCGCCATCCATTGGACAGCCATTTAACGCCCAGCTACCATTTCCTAACTTTTGCACCTGTTTGAAACTTTGTCCGCCATTAGAAGATTGAATGAGATACAAATCTCTGTTTCCATTAAGCCAATTGCGAAACATTACATGCACATTGTTTCCTTTCATCACAACTGAAGGCTTGCAACATTCGCAAACAGTAGTATCCGGAGAGGCATAGACCATTATATTCTTACTCCACGTTTTGCCGCCATCTGCTGACTTCGCGCCGAATATTTTATTGTGCTTATCACGCAAGTCAAGCCATACGGCAAAAGCGTTTTTCCCATCTGCGCATAAAGCCATTAAATTTTCTTTCGCAACAGTATCTATATCGTTTACTCTTGCTGAATGTTGCCAATCTCCTGAAGCGTCTTTTGTAAAAGAAAATATATTGCCTGAGGCATTGCAGGCAGTCAATACCAACCCGTCATCTGTAGCAGCAATTTGAGGTCCACGGGTATGTGAAGCTGCCAATTTTGGAAGTACAGAAACTAATAAAGAATTGGAAAATGTTTTTCCTTTATCTGCTGAATAGGAATACATGATGCTGTCGCCGGTACCATACACCAAGTGGAAATTATCACTCTTGTCTTTCACCATATTAGGCATTTGTCCTGCGGCGATAATTGAGACAGTGCTAACCAACGTTTGCTGATCTGTATAACTTGCCATAACAATTGAGGCAAACCCAGTAAACAATAGTTTTTTCATAGATTAATTTGATCTGGTAAATTTTTCTACTCTATCACCTTGCTTTTAAAACTTTTGGAGTAAGAGTTGTAAAGATAAAGGAGCCACAGTAACTCAACTCTCAGAGAGTTTCATATTTTATTGCCTTCATCTAAGGTTTATAATATTGTATTTTAGCTGCTACTTAATATATTCATTGGTACCAATTCAAGCACTTCAGATGCAGTTTTTTATTAAAAATATGGTTTGCGACCGCTGCATTATGGCGGTGAAGCGGGAGTTGGAATCAGCCGAATTGAATTATAAAAATATTCAGCTTGGCGAAGTAGAAGTAACGGGTGATATTTCAAAGGGTCAGCTTGAAACCCTAAGAGAAAGGCTTAGTTCCATTGGCTTTGAAGTTTTAGATGATAAAAAGGCAAGAATTGTAGAGCGAATTAAAAATACAATTGTGTCTTTTATTCATAGAAACGAAGAAGAAGATTTCAATATCAAGCTTTCTGCATTATTAGAAGAAAAGCTAAAAATGGAATACCATTATCTAACTACTCTTTTTTCTTCAGTGGAAGGTGTTACCATAGAAAAGTTCGCTATCCTGCAACGTATCGAACGCATTAAAGAGCTATTACTGTATGATGAACTAACCTTAAGCGAGATTGCCTATAAAATGGGTTATAGCAGTGTGCAGCATCTCTCTCAACAATTCAAAAAAACTACCGGCCTCACGCCTTCGCACTTTCGGGAGTTGAAAGAAAAAAAGCGTAAACCATTGGATAAAATATAAGGGTCAAAATTTTATAAAACCTTTCTTGCAATTGTATAAAAGTGTATTGTCCTGCATAAATTATTTTGCAGTCATAACTGCCCGACATGCAAAGTCAGAAATATTTAATAAAAGGAATGGTCTGCGAACGTTGTATTCGTTCTGTAAAGAAGAGTAAAGAAAAAATCTCTTACATAATTGTTTATAGTATGGATAGGTTTAGCCGTTCTGGTGCAAATGCCATTTACATTGCTCAGCAATTAAAGAAAGAAGGCGTTGTTATCTTTTCAGTAACTCAGCCTACTGATACGACAACTGCAAACGGCAGCCTACAGCAAAATATTCAGTTCATCTTTTCAGAGTACGACAACCAGCTAAGGCGTGAGAAATGCATCACGGGCGTTAAAGAAGCGCTGCTTGGAGGTGAGTGGTGTCAAGCCGCACCAACTGGTTACGAGAGGGGAAAAGTGAAGGGAAAAAAACCTGGGTTGTAAATAAAGAGGCAAGCTCTTGCGCAAGACTTTTCTATGGAAAGCGGCTGAAGGCATCTCTAACGAAGAAGCAAGGAAACGACTGGCAACCCTTGGGCTAAAGGTGTCTCACCAACGGGTGTCCGATCTTTTTAAAAATCCCTTTTACTGCGGGCTGTTATCGCACAACGTTTTGGAAGGGCAGATAGTAGAAGGCGTACATGAAAAACTTGTCTCGAGGGAAGTCTTTTTAAAAGTCAATGGGGTGCAAGACAAAAACCCTCATGGTTACACCTCCACGGAGGAAAACAATAACATTCCGCTAAAGCGTTTCTTACGCTGCGACCCCTGCGGCAGCTTTCTGAGAGGTTATATAGTCAAAGCAAAGGGCATCTGGTATTACAAGTGCAATACAGTAGGTTGCAAGGGCAATAAGAATGCAAGTTCTCTTCATGATCAGTTTAACGAATTACTAAGTGGTTACTCGTTCAAATGTGAAAGCTTGTTGCCCCTTATCAAAAAGCAAATGCTGATTCAAAATGGTGTTCAGGTAACTGATCAACTGTAATGATGACGGATGAAAGTTACTTTTTAAGGGCCGTTTTATATTATTTTAAATCAGATCCAGTGTACGTCTTGTGTATTCATGTTATCAAACGAAACTTTAGTTTTGGCCGCTAGGGCAACAATACTTTACTCATAAAATATGTTGTAAATTGGCGGCTGAGTAAGTAGTTAAATTGTATAAATGACTCCCAATTAGATGACTGCACTATATAAAAAAATTTATACTGATCTCAAATTAGCTATAGATAACCGTAATTATATTGAAGGCGATCTATTGCCTTCAGAGAATGATATATGCGCCCGGTATAGCACTACTCGGTCCACTGTTAGATTAGCTTTGATTAAGCTGGCCAATACTGGTTATATAGATACACACAAAGGAAAGGGAAGCATCGTATCCCGCCCAACGAAAGGTTTAGGCATTCTTTCTATAAGTGGTACTACAGCAGCTATAGGGCAAAACAAACTTGAGACGATAATTGTAAGCCCGCCCACCATAAAAGAATGGAATAAAGACTTCTTTTTTGAACTTACGCCTTTAGAAACGCAACATAACTGCATACATTTTTCAAGGCTACGAAGCCTAAACGCTATACCTGTTCTTTATGAAGAAACCTTTATAGCAAACTATTGTCTTCCCAAGTTTACCTCGCTTAGTTTGCATAATAAGTCCTTGTTTAACATACTTCAAGGCAAATACAATCTGACAGTTAAACGAGGCGAGCAAAACATGTGGGCCATCCTGCCCGACAAAAAAATTAGTAAATTATTAAAAACCAAAAATTCAATTCCTGTCATTCACTTAAAAAGGAAACTACAGACCAACATTAAGGACTTAAACTTATATTCTTTTATCTATTGTAATACGGAAGAGTATTATTTGCAGGATTTCTTCTAAACACCGTTTTTTCAAAACAAGTTTAATAAATAAAAATTTCATCCATCATAACGGTTCCTGGTTTGCCATGATCGGGAAGCCATGATGGCAGCTTTTGCGTAGGCTTAATCTTGACCAATAAGGTTTTTACTGATAAGGATGGAAATGCTACCTCGATACCTTTTGCAAAGGGAGGTTGCATGGCGTTGAGCTTTGGAGGATTGTTCTTCGCAATTAATTTCAAGTTAGATCCCTCTCCACCCCACACCTCTATTGATTCGGGTGGCGGCATGTTTCTTTCTACATCAATTAGGAAATTAAACACCATTTTGCTGATCTGGCGCGGAGTATTGAAACCTAATTTACCCTCAAATCCTTTGGAATAAAAACCCATCCATTTTGCACTTAAGAAATAAGGTGCTCCCAAATCATTGTCGAACAAGCACTTAATTCCTGCACCTCTAAACATGGGGTGAGGTTTTGATAATAATTGGTAATAATCGGGTACGGCCCCTGCTTTATAAAAGGTTTTGACCGAAGTGCTGCTACTTGTCCACCCTGCTTTAAATGCTTTCGCTTTGATGGTTATGTTTTTATCAATGGGCAGAGGCTCCTTGTACCTTGGCGATTTAACACTGTCAGGTTCGGTTCCATCCATGGTATACCTTATATCTACGCCACTGATATAATGTTTAATGTCAAGTTTTATTGAGCCAACAAAAACCTGCTCGTCAATATCCATCAGCGGTGCATTTAATTTACCCACAATCTTTTCCGCATCATAGCCTGTAAAATAAGAAAGCTTCCTGGGGTCGTTTTTAAGTTTTATTAGTTCGGCATTTGTCACGCCTGTATTCCAAAGGTAAATCTGCTTTAACTCAGGAAGGGTAGACACAAACGACAGCGCTTTGACGGTAATTTTATTACCAGCTAGAGACAGCGATTCCAGATTTTTTAGCCTGGCCAATTCTGCTAATCCAAATTCGGTGATGCCTGTGTTGGAGAGGATGAGTTTTCTCAAATTTAAAAACTGAGATATCGTTTTCAAATCTTCCTGCTTCAATTGCATTTCATTCAGGTTCAGCGAAACCACCTGTTCTTTTATGGCAAGAAGATCATTCAGATCGCTTTGCTTAAATTGAGATGCCCCATAAAATTCTACCTTTAAACCGGGTGAGCCCTCAAATATTGATTTGACCAACCTGTAGTTAGTATTGAGGGATTGGATTGTTTTTTCATCGGCGGGTTCAAATGTATAGCTATCTCCCGTTTCAAATCGGCCGGCTGCAAGAGTCCGTAAAGTATCTCCTTGTGGCAAGTCGGCAATATTAGTTTTGAATCCAGCGCCTGATTTTATCCAGTGGTATAAGATGTCAATTTCCATTTCTGTAAGCTGGGGCTTTCCTTTCGGCGGCATATGCTTCTTATGATCAATGGGCAGATGTATCCTGTCCATCAATAAGCCAAATCCTGGCTTTGTTGAATCCCACAGATTTCCCGATTTTCCGCCTTTCAGTAATTCCTCTGCAGACTCCATAATCAGGTCGCCTTTGGCTTTTTTTGAATTGTGGCAACCATTACATTTTTCTTCAAAAATTGGCTTTACCAAATGCTCATAAACTATTGCTTCACTGATAGGTACTCTTTCTTCTGTCTTGTTTGCCAACAATGGCCCTAGTAAATAGTTTTCGCCATGTGTAATATTAGCACCCTCATGCCCCGTAAACGTAGCTGTAATAAGAACAACAAACGAAAAGATAAGCGAACTAATTTTTCTTCTCCTTATCAAATGCCTTCCGGAATACCAGGCAAAAACCAATAGAGAAAATAAGGCACCGCCCCACTTATGCATCTCAATTGTTTCTGAATCATACCCTGGCTCCTTCGACAGAAATAAGCCCATTACTGATGTTAGGGCAGATGTGACGGATGCAGACAATAAAAAAATGTTAGCAAGGGAAAGGGTAAAATCTCTGTTTTCGGGGAACTTTTTAAGAGAAAGGAAAAATTCGAAAATAATACTTACCACAAGCAGAACGAGTGGAAAATGCAAAAATAAAGGATGTGCCCTACCCCCTACCTGCAACCATTCGGGCAACACGACACTTGATTCTGTAAGCAGGAAGAATATGATAAAACAATTCAGTGCAAGGGCTACGTTAAAAAAAATGCGTCGTAGTAAAATCATTATACAACAGGAGATAATTTATAAGGATATACTTTTCCTGAATTCCATTGGGCTACATAAATATTTTCATCCTGGTCAATACACACGTCATGCGGGTATTTGAAATTAGGAGTAGTTTGAGTCATTGGTTCCAGCTTACCATTTTTATAGGATGGTGCGGATCCTCCCAGGTTAGAAACAACCTTGAAATCTTTATCCAATATTGTAATGAAACCAGATTCTTTCCAAAGCTTATCGCTTGATTGTAAGACAGCGGCATAAAGATAGTTGCCTTTGATTACAGGCCTGCAAACCCAGGCACCGGGAAGTGAAATAGTATCAACGTATTTGCCTTCCGGCGTAAATCTTTTAAATGCATTTTCAACCCTTGAAGTGGCAATAATCAAGGGTCTTTTAGGGTCTCTTGAATCAAAGGTTACTCCATGTGCATTTTCAAGATTTTCATCCTTTTTTCCACGGCCGCCGAAATGCCCAAGATATTTACCCCTGCTATCATATCGTATTATAAAGTCTTTTCCATACCCGTCCGCCACGTAAATGTCTCCATTCGGAGCAATGGCAGTTTCCGTAGGAACAAACTCGTCAGATTTTGCATACATGCCCGTTTGCCAAGGATAATCTATTACCATTAAAACCTTTCCCTCCAGGTTGGTTTTAATTACCTGGTGGCGATTATTATCGCAAATAAATAGTACTTCCTTTCCATTTTCGTCAAACAATGTCAGGCCATGGGCGCCCGGATATTCGAAGCCCCAGCTGGATAATAATTTCCCTTTTTGATTATAAATTAAAACATTGTTCTTTGTTTCATTTGTAAGCAAAATAATTCTGCCTTTCTTGTCCTGGACAATCTCGTGACAATCTTTTACCGGAAAACGGGTGGTATTTGCCTGGCTCCATTGAGTATTTAATTTATAACGCTTAGTGCTTTGTCCGAGGATCGGATCATTGAATACCGGTATGGATGGTTTAATCAACAGGCCTCCAATAGAAATTGTACTGCTTTTTATAAAATCTCTCCTTTGCATATAAAATATTAAGCGTTGATTATATCGTTCACTACTTTTCCTGCAACGTCTGTTAACCTATACCTTCTACCAAGATGTTTGTAGGTAAGCTTCTCGTGGTCAAGGCCCATTAAGTTTAAAATGGTAGCATGAAAATCATTTACATGTACTGGATTGCTGGTTATGTTATAGCCAAACTCATCAGTCTCACCATAAACTCCGGGTTTTATACCACCGCCGGCCATCCAAACTGTAAAGCATCTCGGATGATGATCCCGCCCATAATTTTCTTTAGTAAGTACTCCCTGGCTATAGTTTGTACGGCCAAATTCTCCTCCCCAAATAACCAAAGTCTCATCAAGTAATCCCCTTTGCTTAAGGTCAGTTATTAGTGCAGCGGATGCCTGGTCAGTATCCATACACTGCCATCTCATCTCTTCAGGTAGTTTACCGTGTTGGTCCCATCCCTGATGATATAGTTGAATAAACCGAACGCCTTTTTCAGAAAGTTTCCTTGCCAATAAACAGTTAGCTGCATAGGTACCAGGCATCAAACAATCTGCACCGTACAATTTTATTACGTCATCCGGTTCCTTGCTCAAATCAGTTATCTCTGGCACTGCTGTCTGCATTCTATATGCCATTTCATACTGCTGAATCTTGGTTACAATTTCCGGATCGCCAAACTCTTTAAAATTTTTTTCATTTAATTCCGCCAATTGGTCAAGCATTTTCCGACGCTCTACCTTATCCATCCCGTTTTGGTTGGACAAATACAGCACAGGATTTTCGCCGCTGCTAAATTGAACGCCCTGATGAATTGAGTCAAGAAAACCATTTGTCCATAATTTGGAATACACACCTTGTCCACCACCTTGTCCTTTGGAAAGTAATACACAAAAGCCAGGAAGGTTTTTATTCTCACTACCAAGACCATAACTTAACCATGAACCCATACTTGGCCTGTTTCCTACCTGTGCCCCGGTTTGAAAGAAAGTAATAGCCGGATCATGATTGATGGCTTCGGTATACAAGCTCTTAATGATGCAAAGGTCATCCACGACCTTAGAAGTATATGGCAATAGCTCACTTACCCACGCCCTGGATTCTCCGTATTGCTGAAATTTAAAAAAAGAAGGTGCAAGGGGAAATTTTTTTTGCGCTGCAGTCATGCCGGTCAATCGTTGACCATTTCTTATGCTTTCCGGTAAATCTTCCCCGAACCGTTTACTAAGCTCAGGCTTATAGTCAAAAAGTTCGAGCTGTGAAGGGCCGCCTGCCTGGAAAAGGTAAATAATGCGCTTAGCTTTGGGAGCAAAGTGTGGCAGTCCTTTCAGAAGCTTATCTTCAACATCTTCCCCTTTAAACAAATCCGGAATTAACAAAGACCCCAACGCAATACTGCCTACTCCTACACTCAGCCTTGATAAAAACTGCCTTCTATTCACATGAAGCAGGTTCTCAAATAAATCTTTTCGCATAAATTAGATTTAAGATTTTACAATGGTCTCTTCAAGGTTATACACCGTATTAATTACTCTCATAAGCGCGGCTACCTGCACTACATCCTTAGTAGGATCTTTGGGATATTCACCCACATTTATTGATTTCTCTGCATTATGCTTGTTAGCACGAAAATATTTCACCTGATCGTTGTAATATTTCAGTAATACATCCAGCTCGTCTTTCGATGGTTCCCTGCAAAGTATTCGCATCATTGCTTTACGTATCGATTTTTCGGCATCAGTATTTGCAGATACTAGTTTTTGGGCAAAAACCCTTGATGCCTCCAGAACAACCGGATCATTCATCATAGCTAACGCCTGAAGCGGAGTATTGGTATTTGATCTTTTTACCTCACATTGATCGCGGTTACTACCGTCAAACAAAATTAAACTGGGAGGTGGAACTGTAAGTTTAATTAAGGTATACATACCCCTGCGATAAAGTGCCGCACCGGTATCATGCCTGTAAGTTGCTAAAAATCCCCTCCCGGAACTTGCTGCCTCCCACAAGCCTTTAGGCTGGTAGGGCTTCACGCTTGGGCCCCCAATGGTATTTTGAAGCAACCCACTGGAAGATAAAACCATATCGCGTATAAATTCTGCTTTAACCCTTACCCTGGGGGCATGCGACAAAAGTATGTTTTCAGGATCTTTGGCAATTGCCTCTTCTGAAACATTTGCTGCCTGACGATACGTGGCAGACATTAATATTGTTTTTACCAGTCGCTTAATATTCCATCCATTATCCATGAAATCAATAGCAAGCCAATCTAACAATTCGGGATGGGAAGGCAATTCACCCTGCATACCAAAATCTCCTGAGGTTTTCACAAGTCCCCTTCCAAACAACTCCTGCCATATCTGGTTAACAAATACACGAGCAGTTAGGGGATTATCCCGGTTGACTGTCCAATTGGCCAAGCCTAAACGATTTCCTGGATATTTCGTAGAGTCAAATGTGAGAACAGATCTTAAAGCAGATGCATTAACAGGATAAGACGGCCTGTCATAGACACCTCTTTCCAATAAATAAGTTTTTCGTGCAGTATCTAGCTCTCCCATAACAGATACAATCACACTTCCTGAGTCCTTCTTATTAACAAATGATACCGTCTTCCTGATATCTTCCGACGTTAATTGCAACCACGGGGTTTTAGCGGGATCTGACGTGGTTACATCTCCTTCAAATCCTTTTTCCCGGGAGTTATTAAAGAATGCAAAAAGTTGGTAATAATCTTTTTGGGATATGGGATCATATTTATGGTCGTGACATTGGGCACATTCCACTGTCAGGCCTAATATCCCTTTGCTATATGTTTTGGTTTTATCAATCGTGTATTCAATTCTATATTCTTCAGGAATAACACCCCCTTCCTCGGTGTATTTATGGTTTCTGAGAAAAGCAGTAGCCAGTATATCTTCCTTAGTTGCATTTGGAAGCATATCGCCAGCGAGTTGCATGGTTATAAATTTATCATAGGGCATATTGCTATTGAAAGCATGAATGACCCAGTCTCTCCAGGGCCATTGAGTCCGGATATTATCATCCTGGTACCCATAGCTATCAGCATACCGGGCGATATCCAACCAAAAAACAGACATTTTTTCGCCGAATCGAGGGGATGCCAACAAGGAATCTATTGCCCGCTCGTAGAAACCTTTTTTTGAATCATTCAAGAAATTAGTAATCGTATTCTCCTGGGGTAACAAGCCCGTTAAATCAACTGTTATCCTTTTTATAAGCCTTTCCTTACTTGCTTCCTTGTTCGGTTTTAATCCTGCAACTTCCAGTTTGCTTAAAACGAAGTTGTCCACTGCGTTGTGTACCCAATCCTTTTGTTTAACAGCTGGAATTTCAGCCTTTACAGGTTTTTGGAAGGACCAGTGTTTCTCATAAATTGCTCCCTGTTCTATCCATTTTTTAAAAAGGCCTTTCTCATAATCGTTCAGCAAACCGAGATGAGATTCCGGAGTAGGCATCTGGTACGTAGGATCAGTTGATACAATTCTTTTGTAAACTTCTGATTCTTCCGGCTTGCCAGGAACTATGGCAAATGAGCCCCGGCTTTCTTTAAGCGCCGCATACGCACCTGCAGCATTATCAAGTCTCAAGCCTGCTTCCTGGCTATTGCCATCCGGACCGTGGCACTTAAAACATTTATCAGACAGTATTGGCCTGATATGAAAATTATAGCTGACCTTTTCGGGAAGTTTTGCTGACGAATCTGAATTGACTAGAAAACATGCCGAAAAAGAGATCGCAAATATGATAGTTAATATGAACAGCAATCGTTTCATAATGTATAATTCATTATAGCAATAACAAGACCCAATGAAGTTACTGACTTTTCACATCTTGTATATACAAGTTAACAAATAATTTTGCCGACTTTTTGTTTAGAAGGCAGGATCTCACGTCATCAATGGGTACTAAAAGCTAAAGAGCCTTTTTTGACAACCGTATACTTCCAGCAATACATCCCAAAAAAAACAATATATCCATAGCAAAGTACGGGCAAAAGAAAAGAAAATTGTAACCCAAACCAGTCTGCCAAAGCACCCTGACACAAGGGTACAACTGCACCCCCAAGAATTGCCATTACTAATAATGATGACCCCTGGCTGGTATAATTCCCCAGCCCTGAAATGGAAAGTGTAAATATATTGGACCACATGATAGAGTTAAACAATCCAACCCCTACTAACGTCCACATAGAAATGGCCCCTGTATTAAGGATTGACAAAAGCAACAAAACAATATTTATAGAAGCAAATAAAGCAAGTGTTTTGGCAGGAGCCGCCTGGCCTATATAAAAGCCAATAAAATTAATGGAGATAAGAAGTAAATAGTATTTGAAATAAGCAATATCTACATCCACAATCATAAATATTAAACCCACTATTGAAGCAGCCGTAAGTAACATATAAAGTGGCTTCATTTTTTTATCTATACTATTGCTTAATGATATGGATCCCAAAAACCTACCAATCATGGCACCACCCCAATAAAGCGAAAGATAATTTTTAGCTACCCCTTCAGAAAAATTCATGATTTCTGCTTGTTGCAGGTAATTGATCATTAAACTACCAATTGCCACTTCGGCACCAACATAAAAGAAAATAGCAAATATGCCCAGTTTTAATTGGGGAAATTTTAGAGCGCCAAATGCCTCCGTTTGCAGATGATCTGTCTTGGCCAAAGGAAACTTGATCCTTGAAAGAAACAATGCAAGCAATACAAACAACAATGCAAATATCAGATAAGGTCCTTTCGTAGATTCGGCGGAAATCTTACCATTAACTTCAAAATATTCAAAAATTAAAAATCCTCCGATGATAGGTGCAATGGTTGTTCCTAATGAATTGAATCCTTGTGCTAAATTCAATCTGCTTGATGCACCTTTTTCATTTCCCATTAGCGAAACGTAAGGATTGGCCGTTATCTGCAATAAAGTAAAGCCAAGGCCCAGCAGAAATAACGCCGATAGAAAGTATTCAAAGTTTGAATAGGATGCGGCCGGGAAAAACAATATACATGCGCATGCAGCAATCAACAATCCAATCAGCATACCCTTTTTATAAACTATATGATTTATTATGCCAGGCTTATATCGTGATATTAGAAAATAAATCAGGGAGCCAGTAAAGTATGCACCAAAAAAACAGAACTGGATAAGCATTGACCTCAAATATGATAAGTTATATAGCTCTTTTAAATAAGGAATTAAAATGTCATTCATGCATGTGATAAATCCCCACATAAAAAACAGCGTTGTCAATGCACCAAATGATATCCGGTAGCTTTGTTTGTCTGCAGACATATCAGTTCCCTTTACTGTCTCGGTATTCATATTCATGAAATGTTTTAAATTTTAATGAAGCACTACTACTTTGCTTCATTAGTGGTAAAAGAATAAGGCTGGTCCGCTTTATTTATGCCTCTTAATTTCTCTGGCTTATCAGACATCAGAAAATCTATATTACTTCCTTTAAGGATTTCTTTATGGCTGATCCAATTCCTGGAGTATGAAGCTCCATTCATTTTCATACTTTTTATGTAAGGCGAATTTTTATCATTGTTTCTTGCATTGATCATGATTTTTTTTCCATCGCTCAGGGCAATTTGTACGTGTTTGAACAAAGGCGATCCTATGACATATTGATCGGTGGCCGGACAAACAGGATAAAATCCTAAAGCAGAAAAAACGTACCATGCGGAAGTCTGTCCGTTGTCTTCATCACCACAATATCCGTCAGCTGCGGGGTTGTACATACGGTTCATTACTTCCCTCAGCCTATTCTGAGCTTTCCATGGTACACCGGCATAGTTGTATAAATAAATCATATGCTGTATGGGTTGGTTACCATGTGCGTATTGTCCCATATTTGAAATTTGCATTTCCCTTATTTCATGAATAACAGTTCCATAATAACTTTCATCATATATAGGCGGCAATACAAACACAGAATCAAGCATTGCAGTGAACTTAGCCTTACCTCCCATTAAATTCATCAAACCTTGAATATCATGAAATACGGACCATGTGTAATGCCAGCTATTCCCTTCCGTAAAAGCATCGCCCCATTTAAAGGGGTTAAAAGGACTTTGAAACTTGCCGTCCATATTTTTTCCACGCATCAATCCTGATTCTTTATCAAAAAGATTCTTGTAGTTCATACACCGGCTGGCAAATAAGTCAATTTCTTCTTTAGGACGCCCCAAAGCTTTTGCGAGTTGAAGCATAGCAAAATCGGCATATGCATATTCAAGCGTTCTGGCAGCGCTTTCATTTATTTTTACATCATAAGGTACATAGCCAAGTTTATTGTAATACTCTACTCCTTTTCTGCCAACCGAACTTAAAGGCCCCTCGTTCATGGTGTTTTTCAATAAAGCCTCATACAGTTTATTTATATCATGGCCCCTCACTCCTTTACAATACGCATCTGCTATAATGGAGGCTGAATTACTTCCTATCATACAATCTCTATGGCCAGGAGTGGCCCATTCAGGCAACCACCCGCTTTCTTTGTATGCATTTACAAGCCCTTCCATGATTTGACTATTCATTTCAGGGTACAATAAATTGATTAGCGGAAACTGGGCACGAAAAGTATCCCAGAAGCCATTGTCTGTAAACATGTAACCAGGCTCAACTTTTCCATTATAGGGACTGTAATGAACTACGTTTCCACGCTTATCTATTTCGTAAAACTTTCTTGGATATAGTAATGAGCGATATAGACAAGAATAAAATACTTTAAACTGATCAGTTTCGCCACCTGCAACAGACAATCTGCTCAACTCTTTGTTCCAAATTTTCTTTCCTTGTTTTTGCACCTCGCTAAAAGGAATATTGTTAATTTCTTTAAGATTCAGCGCTGCTTGTTCGAAGTCAATAAAAGAAGAAGTAACATCTGCGTTTACTTGTTCTCCTCTTGAGGTTTTAAATCTTATAGATGCCAATGCATGATCACCTGTATATTCCAAAACATCCTTTATAACCTCTCCTTTTCCAATGACCCGTACTTGCTCAATGTCCTTATCGAACTGGATGATAAAATAGTTCCTGAAATTGGAAGGAACACTTCCGCTGTTTTTGGTGCTATACCCAAGAACCTGGTTTTTTTCAGGAATAACTTTAATATAAGAACCTTTATCCAACGCATCTATAATGACCCATGAACTGTCTGAGGAAGGAAAAGTAAACCGGAATTTTGCACATCTATCTGTAGGCGTAATTTCAGTTGTCACATCATGATCTGCAAGATATACACTGTAATAATATGGCTTTGAGATTTCTGACTTATGCGAGAACCAACTTGAGCGGGCATCTTCCGTAAACTTCATTTTCCCTGTTACGGGCATTATTGCAAACTGGCCATAATCGCCGAGCCAGTTACTAGCCTGGTGTGTTTGTTTAAAACCTCTCAGCTTATCCGCATCGTACATGTATATCCAGCCATCACCGGATTTCCCGGTTTGCGGGGTCCAGAAATTCATGCCCCATGGTCTTGCTATTGTCGGGTAAGTATTACCGTTAGATAACTCAACTTTAGAATCGGAACCCATTAAAGGATTCACGAGTTCAACAGGATCTTTAACCCAATCAATATTTTGCCCGAACAAAAATATCGGTATATATACTGTTAGCAGAAACAGGTATTTTTTCATAAAGCAATCGTTATAAATATGACCTATATATTTTTTAAAATCAAGAAAAAATAATTTCTGGCTTTGCAAATTGCATTAGCCAAAAAATTCTTTAAATCCGTAATCCTTTGCTAGCGATAACGTTTCATTTAATGGCAAGATACCATCGGACGAAGTAGCTTGAAAAAGGCATGAAGCTGCTACGCAAACCCCATTAAGAAGTGACTTCTGCATATCACAGTTATTATGAATCCCGATCAAAACACCTGCAGCAAATGCATCGCCTGCACCAACTGCCCCCTTTATTTTATTTGTGGGAACTTCCAGGCTCGGTTGAAAAATTTTCTCGCCCCTTTTACTTAAGCCAATTGCTCCCATAGGAAAATGCAGCAATACCCATTCATTAACCCCCATTTCTAAAATTGTCGCAGCCGCTTCATAGCATCTATCTAAATTAACTTTCCCATCTTGTAACAGGCCGGATAACCCTGATAACATTTCAGCTTCAAATTCGTTAACAAAAATGATATCTACAAAAGGCAGCGCCAAAGGAACGATCGTGGAAAACCTACAATCGTTTTCGCTCACGAGATCAATCGTTGTGATAAAACCCTTACTCCTGGCTTCGGCAAGAATAGTAGCTGCACCTGTTAACCCATTCGGGCCAATTGTATCAAGCTTATCAAGTAAAAGTAAATATCCTAAATGAAAAATTTTTTCATTGCTGTTTAAAAAGCTAAAGTCGGTGGTATCTAACAACGCATTAGCGCCACGATAATGAAAAAAAGTTCTTTTGCCTACTGATTGAACACTCATCACATCTGTGTAAGAAGTAGCTGCTTTGCATGTTACCCGAAGTTGATCTGTGTTCACCCCTAAGGTGGTACATTCCTCAATAATTTTACGACCTCTTTCATCTTCCCCTACAAGACCTATAGCGCTTAGAGGGAAATCAACATTAAGCTTGGCAAGGTCTTTAATTACATTATAAGCAGACCCACCGTTACTGCTATATTCAGCCAGGATATTTGCCAGTTTTTCTTCTCCCGGAAATACATCTATTATTTTCACGAGGTCGATTATCCAATTGCCGCCAACTAATATTCCATTTCTCATTATATCAGTTATCGCTTAAAAGCTTTGTTAAAGGTGCCGCATCTTCAATTATAGTTGAAAACCTTCCAATTCGTTTATCGGAAAAAATGTTATCGTTTAAATCGTCGTTCGCAGTAGATACTTCACCAATGATGCACTCTGGCGATCCGCCATGAAATGTATGCCATACACCTGGCTCTATGGTTATTCTTTCTCCACAGTTTAAGCTGATAATTTCTCCGGATTGCATGTTGTAATTAACACCATTTCTTTTAATTGTAATTATTTGATCCTGGTTAGCTGATAAGGGGTCTTTGTTCCATAGCTGTATGATCAATAACCCGGTTCTGCAAATGATGTCTTCCTTTTTCTTGTTATGGGTATGGGCAGGCGTAACCTGGTTGAATGTGCAATACATTAACTTTTCGCAATACTCTTTTTCTTCTGCAAGATTAATGAGGACAAGGCCTTCGCTGTGGAAGTCGCCCAATCCAAAATCTGTCACATCCCATCTTGGCTCGGGGGGCAATGCCCATCCATTGCTTTTAAAAAAAGAAGTAGCGCTACTTATTACCTCATTAATCTCAGACCTTTTCATAGTGAAAATCTTTGTTTTTAATAAGGTTGATGGCTGAATTTGAGCTGAATGACTCAAGCGCTGCTGCAAAAATATTATGGGCTTCTATTGCTTCATCCGGTGTTACACAACCAAATCTTCCATTTAAAAAACCTTCGCGTTCTGCGATAAAGGCAGCTAACATTTGCATAAAGCAATCAGGAAATCCGGGTTCAAATATGCCACCGGTTATAGTAGGAAATGCCATCTTAAATCCAAGATCAATTCTTTTCCAGGACTGTTCTTCACCAGACTCAAAAAGCCATAAAGCCTTCATATCCTTAGTACAATACCGGACACCACCATTCAACCCTAAAACCTCTATAAACCATGAGTTGGTTTCACCCGGAGCCAACCTTTTCATTTCCAACTTCATGGGCACCGTTTCACTGTCTATATTCAGCAGAGTATTGATCGTGGCATTGTTCCATGTGTTGCAGTCAGCCCACCCTCCTTTGCCGTCTGGGCGACGTGTAATAATTTTCTGGAGTTGAGCGAAAAGAATATTTGGTTTCCAACCCAAACGTAATGGAATATGTAAAACATGCATACCGAGATCGCCCATAACTCCTATCTGGCCACAATATTTGGTTTGTCGTTTCCAGTTAATCGGCTTATTAACATCCATATCGCTGGAATGAAGAAACCCTGAATTTATCTCTATTATCTTACCAATGTTTCCTGATAATACTTCTTTAATAACCCGTTGAGGCCCGGGTAAAAAAGGCATCTCTGAACTGCACCGCACAAACCTTCCTAACCTCTCCGCTTCATCCCTTATTTCTATTGCAGATTCAAGGTCAATCCCAAAAGGCTTTTCACCTAACAAATCTTTACCTGCCCGTAATACGTCCAGGTAAACTTCTTTATGTAAATTATGTGGCAACGCGACATATACAATGTCTATCGACCCGCAAGCCAGTAACTCTTTGTAATCCTGGGTTAAGAGTTCAACAGTGGGAACATTTCTATACCATGATAGAACGCTGCTATTAAGATCACAAACAGCTGTCAGTACAGCTTTTACAGGAAACTCATTTAAAACAAACCATCTCCCGAAGGCGCTTGCGGCTTCTTTGCCCATAAGTCCACCACCGATTATTCCAATATTAATTTGCTTCATCTTCTTTATTTTAATAATTGAATTACATCCGATGGCTTTGCTCCTTCATGCACAATTGCCATAAGTGCTCTGGTCATACCAGCCGGATTAGAGTGTTGAATGACATTTCTTCCATAAACGATACCTTTTGCCCCTTGCTCTATCAGTCCATAGGTACGGCTTAATATATCCTCATCGGTAGCACGGCCCCCACCTCTAACAAGCACGGGGATAATGCCTGCAATCTCAATAATGCGGTGGTATAATGCGATGTCGTCTGTAGGATCTGCTTTAATAATATCGGCGCCTAATTCCACTGCCTGACGAACAAGTGGGATTATTTTTTTACTATCTCCGTCAACCATATAACCGCCCATTTCGGTATTAGGACGAAACACAAGTGGCTCGATCATTAAAGGAAAAGCAAAATCATCACAAACAGGTTTCAACTTCAATATATTTTGAATACACTGGTCGGTTACTTCGGGTTCTCCGGGAATACTGAACAAGTTTACTACCACGCAAGCAGCATCTAACCTTATTGCCTGTTGTACCGGGCAGTCTATCATGCGACTGAACAAGGTTCTTGGCAAGTCTTTGCCATATACGTTCGCTACATCGGTGCGCAATACCAAAGAAGGTTTTTGTCTGCCTGGAATGGATTGTAAATAATGGGCCTGGCCAACAGTAAGTTGGATAGCGTCCGGTGCAGCATCTACTAAAACATTGACCGCTTTTTGCACGCTCTCAATACCATTCAAAAACGCAAATTCATTAAAAAATCCATGATCAATCGCCACATCAAAACATTTCCCTGACGCACTATTGAACAATCTGTTTAGCTTATACGATTTCATATTTTTTTCTGTTTGTACTTCTAAATCCTTTAAATTTTAATTTATTAATTAGTGGTTTCTTTAGCCCCGCACCTAGTCATTCGTGGTGCCCCATTCCTTATTTGGAGTGCTACCCATGGACACTTCTAAAACTCCTCCTTGCATTAAATCAGCATGCGTAAACCATGGTTTGTTTAAGACCTTTCCATTAAGAGAGGCTTTAAGTATATATTTATTTTTTTCTGAATTATTATTTGCAATAACAACGAATTTTTTTCCTTTTGGCAACGTAATGGTTGCCTTATCAAATACCGGACTTCCAATATCATAAACAGGAATACCAGGAGTAATTTGAAAGAAACCTAACATGGAGAATACAACAAAAGCGGACATTCCACCACCATCTTCATCCCCTGGAATACCAAACAGGTTGTCGCTAAACCAGGTGCTTATTAGTGATCTGATTCGTTTCTGTGTTTTCCATGGAGCACCTGTACGATTATATAAATAAGGGATATGAAACCCCGGCTCATTTCCCATAACAAACTGACCGACTAAACCCGAAGCATCGGGTTGCGTATACCAAAACCTAAACTTAGGAATACCTAATTTTTCCCTGTACAAACTATCTAATTTTGCTTCAGCACTTTTTCTTCCACCCATCAAATCGAATAATCCTTTGAAGTCGTGTTTCACATGCCAATTGTATGTATAGGCATTGTTCTCTGTAAAATATTCCCTGCCTGCGTATCTTGGATCATACGGCTCTATCCATTGACCACTGGAATCTTTGGGCCACATAAATCCTTTATCCGCCCTAAAAACATTCTTATAACTCAATGCTCTTTTTGAGAACAACAAGTTTTCATCCTCTTTCTTTAACACACCAGCGAGTCTAGATATGCACCAGTCACTATAACTGTTTTCAAGCGTGACGGAAACAGCCTGTCTCTTCTCCCATTCGTTCTTTACTTCCTTAACGGTTTCCGTTTCACCAGGCCATAAAGAAGGCATATATCCTTTCCTGTTATAAAACGAATCCAGGCTTGTTGCAGGTCCGTTATTCCAGGGTAGTAGTGTTGCTTCCAGCGAATTTTTTTTCAGCCCTTTGTATGCAGATTCCAAATCAAAATTTTGTATTCCTTTAGACCATGCATCCGCTATCCAGCAAGCAGCGTAATTGCCAGTCATAGCCGGCCAATCACCAAATACCAGCGCAAACGAAGGCATCCAGCCCGATTGCTCCCACATCTTTATATACGAGTTGATTTTTTGTGCTTCAATTTCAGGATTAAGAATCATATGCAAAGGCTCCAGCGCTATGTAGGTATCCCATATCCAGTTATCAACAAAAAATGGTTCGGAAGATACATGAACCTTTTTATCGTATGCGCTGTAGTATTTTCCGTATTCGTTTATATCCACCATCCTTTCATAACAGCGGTATAATGCTGTATAAAATGTTCTCTTTTGCTGTACTGTGCCTCCTGCTACGTTGATCTTGTTTAGTGTGCTGTCCCATTTTTTATAAGCGTTAGTTTTAACTGCATTAAAATTCCAGAAAGGGATCTCCCTGCGTAGGTTTTGTTTTGCCTGGTCTATGCTGATAAATGAAATTCCATACTTAAAACAGAGCTTACCATTTTTATCCGGTGCCTGTACTACCAGCTTATCACCAGCATCGGTACTATCACGCATAATCTGCTGAACATCTTCGTTGAACTCTCCATAAAAGTAGGCGGAGGTACCCGAGAACGATTCTTTCCCCGATAGTTCACGTTTCCCATTGATAAATAATTTCCCACCTGCATTTAATGTCTGCAAACGAACAAAACGTTCTCCTGTATTTTTAAAATCAAAACAAAAATTACCAGTTCTCTCCCCGGGGGCAAATTCAACATGAATTTCATCTTCCGTTAAATGTCCTTTATAGTAGTAAGGAGATAATGTTTCGTTATCGTATACAGCTTTTCTTCCCCATGGCGAAATGTTTTTGTTACCAGATATCGGCAATAAACCAAATACAGAATAAATTCTGTGTGAAACAACAGTTAAAGGGAAATAGCTAATCTGGTCATCTAACTGATCTGCCCTTGCCGGGAAAACTCTTACCATACTGTTTGGCAAATGGATGGTGGGACGAACAGGTTCCAAAATTACTCCTACACCACCAATGGATGGATCAACGTATGAAAGATTTGATTTTTTCGGTTGAGCAAATCCGTTATATGCAAGAGCGCATATTATAATCATAGGGGGCAGTATCCACTTAATCAATGTATTCAGGATTTTATCTTTAATTAAACAATTACATGCAAGTGATAAAATTTCAACTCCCCCTATGGCATATTTTCTAATACCAGGCTGCTTGATCTATGTGATAAAAGAATTACTTTAATAAAGGGTTAATCTGTATTTCTCTTTCGGGAATTGGAAACTTCAGGTTCTCTTCTTTGAACACTGCTCCATTGGGCATTACGTATCCAACAAGGTTAACAAAAGTTTTCGTAGCTGCATTGAATGCTTTTTTGGTTCTAACCATATCAAACCAGTTAACATTCTCACCAACAAGTTCCCAATATCTTTGTCTCCAAACCTCTTCCCGAAACGCATCTTTTGACAATCCCGACAGGGCTGGAAGCCCAGCCCTCACACGGATAGCATTCAGTGCCTCGTAGGCTGTAGCATTAGGCGTTCCATCGGCTTCATTTTGCGCTTCAGCATACACCAGAAGAATATCAGCGTACCGGATCAGGGGAAAATCTTTTCCTGAACCTGGAGATTTAGTCACCAAAGAAGGATGGTAAAACTTATACACAGACCAGGGGAAATTATGTGTGGTGGTGCCGATCTTTATACTATTAAAATAAAAGCCCTGATTGTTTTTTCCCCTTAGATCTGCCGGATCATACGAATTTAAAAAAACGTCCTGCGGATACATTCCTCCAAATTGCAAATAGGTTGTAAACAACGCCTCCTTTGGTAACAGGTAAGGAGGTATGTCATTGTTGCGAAGATTTTCACCGTAATTGATGCTGAAAATATGTTCCTCTTTATTATCAAAATCAGGATTATTAAGTTTATTAAACCAGGTTAAATTAGCATCTGTTTGAAAAAGTTTAAAAGCGCCTCCGCTCATTACTTCAGCAGCCTTGGCTTTAGCTAATGCAAATTTATCTGCCTGATTTACCGGATGCCCTGCCATACTTAAATATGCCTTGGCCAGGAGTGATTTAACAGCTCCCATAGAAACTCTGCCGGTGCCAGCAGGCGTTGGAGGTAGGCCGCTTTTTTCAGCTTCCAGCAAATCTGGTATGATTACGGTTTCATAAATTTCCTTTACAGAACTTTTTGGCAAAAGTGCATCCTGAGGCTTTTCTGTGGGTTTCACTTTAATTGGGACATTTCCAAAAATACTTGCCAACTTATAATAATTATAAGCCCGAAAAAATCTCGCCTCGCCTAAAAGTCTTGCTTTCGTCGTCTCATTCATACTGATACCCGGAATATTGGTGATAGCAAGGTTTGATGCCTCAATACCCCGGTAATAGGACTCAAAATGCCGTTCAACAAAAGGGTCGGTTGATGAGTACCTTAAGTTGAATATCTCCCGGGATAATGCCGACTGAGACGCATCTCTAAATTGGCCAGTAACGAGTTCCAGCATTGAGTAAGGCATGTCATCGTAGGCAAACCTTACGAAAGGTTGATACAAATAGGTGTAGATAGCATTAACTGCAGCCTGCGCATCATCCGCTGTGTTGTAAAATTGATTCGTTGTGATAATTGACGTGGGTTTCTCTTCCAACCATTTATTACAGGAAGTAAGTAGAACCAAAAGACAAAAAAATTGGAAAATATATAGTTTGCTATTTGACTTGGTCATGATATACGATTTAAAAGTTAAGGTTTACGCCAAATGTAAAAGTGCGGGGTCTTGGATATGGGTTAAACTCAATTCCTTGCGCAAATGTTCCAGGGAAGGATTCTACTTCGGGGTCAAATCCGTTATAGTCTGTTATAAGAAAGAAATTTTGAACATTGCCGTAAACTCGAAGATTTTTCACCCCTATTTTATTAATTGCCTTTGAGGGTAAATTATAGGCCAAACTAAGATTTCTTCCTCTTATAAAGGAACCATCCTGTACCCAATGACCATCCATAAAAAATGTTAAGTCCGTGCCTCTTGGATCAGTGTGACCAAATCTTACTGCGGGAACCATGGTGTTTTGGTTTGTTGGAGTCCAGGCATCTTTCAGCAGAGTACCCCGACTATTGGCATACCACTGCCTGTCTTCAAGTGTAAAAGTTGATGTTTGCAGAATTTCATTCCCTTGAACAATCTGTACTTCAACATTAAGTTCCCATTGCTTGAAAGAAAGAGCAGTACTGATGTTCATTTCATAATCCGGGTACATGTTCCCTAAAACCATTGCATCCGCACTATTAATTTTATAATCTCCGTTTACATCAAGCCTTTTAATGTCTCCGGGCTTCTTATTATATTTAGCAGCTTCAACCTCTTCCTTATCAGACCACACACCTGCTCTTTGTATTCCCCAGAAATTACCTACTGGTTTACCCACCTGCAGAATGTTCGTTTGTCCAAGGAAATTAGGCCCAGGGAAAATGTCTTCATTATTTGCGCCTAATTTCAATATTTTATTTCTGTTTGCACTTACATTAGCCGCAATATTCCAATTTAGCTCATTCGTTCTAATGACGTCTGCACTTAAACTTACTTCTACTCCCTTATTTCTTACACTGCCGATGTTATCTGAAACTGAAGTAAATCCTGAAACTATTGATACCGGCTTGTTTAATAGGAGGTCATTGGTTTTTTTATTGTAAACATCAACTGTTAAGCCAAGCCTGTCATCCAGAACCCGTAGGTCAAGTCCGACATTTGCCTGGGCGGTCTGTTCCCATCGAAGCTCAGAGTTCGGAATTCTTCCCATGCCAAGACCTACAATTTGTGCATCGTTTAATACGCCGCTGGCGTTTGCAAGCGTTCCAAGTGATGTAAAAGGATTAATTCCGGAATTGCCTGTTTTTCCATAACTGGCACGGAACTTCAGGAACGAGATGAATTTGCTCCTGCTTAGAAAATCCTCATTAGAAACAATCCAACCTAAGCCGGCCGAAGGAAACGCGGCATACTTGTTACCCGCTCCAAACTTTGACGACCCGTCCAGCCTGGCTGTGGCAGTCAACAAATACTTATTATTGAAAGTGTAATTTCCTCGCACAAAATAAGAATTTAGTCTAAAGTCTGAAAAGTTTGACGATGAGCTCAGCCTATCCCTTGCAGCCCCCAGATTAGTGTACCCAAAAAAGTCTGTAGGGAAATCCCTCGCCACAACACCTACCGCTTCATTTTTTGTTTCAGCCCAGGTGGACCCTAATACCGCACTTACTCTATGCTTATCTGAAAAAGATTGATCATAATTTAAAAAGCTTTCTAGCTGGTTGTAACTAAGCTTTGAAGCCTGAACATCAGCCCAACCACCCGCTGGGAAACCTAAGCTTAGAAGTTCCCTACCGGAATAAGAAGATCGCTTATTATCAAATAGCTGCGCAGAGAAAGTAGTTCTCCAGACTAAGCCTTTCATCAGCATAACATCCGCAAACGCATTCACTAGTACCTGGTTCGTTCTAAAATCAACCTTCAGTTCATTTGCCAGCCTAACCGCATTTTCTCCATCGAATATGGGTGCTTTAAATGGCGTTCCATCAGGGTTAAAATTGAAACCGAAATCGCTCAACCTTCCCCATTTACCATCGGGATACTTTATTGGTAGTATAGGCAGCATATCCACCATTGAGCGTGTAATATTAATGGTACCTACCTGATAATCGTCTACTCTATTTTGCCTTATCGAGTTGAAGCCTACTGAGCCTCCAATATTCAACCAGGATTTTACCTTTACCTCTGAGTTAAACCGGGCAGAATATTTTTTCTGGAAGGTATTCAATAGAATCCCCTGTTCGTTCTGGTATCCAAGGAAAATACCTGTTTTTGAATTTTCTGTTCCACTCGTAATACCTAAATGATGGCGATTTGAAATTGCAGTTTGCGTAGCTTCATCTTGCCAGTCTGTATTATAAATTGGCGTTCCGTCTGCTTTAAATAGTTCCGGATAATACGTGAACATATTAGGAGCAGTACCTCTTTTTGGATCGTATTCCCATGCTCTCTTAAACCATTCCATGTAACCCTTCGAATCTAGCATATCCATCTTTCTGGCCATCTTTCCAACACCTACATTTCCGTTATAATTTATATTGCGCTGCCCCGCCTTAGCCTTTTTTGTAGTAATAAGAATAACCCCATTACTTCCACTAACCCCGTAAATAGAAGTCGCGGATGCATCTTTTAAAACATCAATGCTCTCTATCTCATTCGGATCAAGCATTTCCACGTTAGCCCCCTGAATACCATCAATTACATATAAAGGGGAAGTGCCGGCACCTATTGAGGCTCTGCCACGAATAGCCACTCTCATACTTCCACCTGGCCGGCCGGAATTATTGCTGATACTAAGACCTGGAACCTTTGCAGAAATTGCATCAAGAGGATTAATAACCGTTCTGTTTTCCAGATCTTTGGATTTGATTGTAGAAACCGATCCTGTTAAATCTGCCCTCCGCTGTGTTCCATAACCTACCACTACTACCTCGTCCAGATTACCTGTATATGTTTCCATTGTAATTAAAAAACTAGTTCTTCCGGACACAGGCATTTCTTGCGCAACAAAACCTGTTGAACTAAGGGTAAGGATACCGTTGTTGCTCATTCGTAGTTCAAACACACCCTGCTGATTTGTAACAGTAGAGTTGTTCGTTCCTTTTTCAGTTACAGTTACTCCTTCCAGGGGTTTATTTAGCTTGTCACTAATTGTCCCGCGGATTTGCACCGCCTCCTGGGCCGCTACTTGCAGACATAAGAGAAAGATGGGCAAAAACAGCAGCAGATTTTTCAATTTAACAGGCAAGGCCCGGTTTGCATAAAATTTCATAATTGGCAATTGATGGTTTTAAAAAAATACATTTCTAGAATAGTTACTATTGTTTGTGAATACTGACACTGTTCATGTTCTGCTTTATAACTGGTTGGTTAGTCATTTCAAATTCGAGGTTTGCATTACGACCGAATAACTCATAATGCTCTAACCAATTCTTCGAAACTGTTTTACCATTAAGCAGAATTTTTTTTATATAAATATTTTCTGGTGATACATTTTTAGCTGTAATAGCAAGGGTTACTTTCCTGCCATCCGGAGTATGGCTCATAATGAGCATTTTCGGAAAAACCGGCGATCCAATAGAGTAAACACCCGTACCATGTGTGACTGGATAAAAGCCCATGGCGCCAAAAATATACCATGCCGACATTTGACCTGTGTCATCATCTCCGCACAATCCATCAGGCGTACTCTTGTAAAAAACATTCAAAATTTGCTTTACATATTTCTGCGTTTTCCAGGGTTGTCCAACTTCATTATACATGAAGGCGATATGATGGCTGGGCTCATTACCATGAATATATTGCCCAATCTTTCCTTCAAGTGGAAGTGCCAGCGTGCCGTTTTTTATTGGTGTGTTAAGGGTGAAAAAACTATCCAGTTTTGCTGCCAATCTATTTGGGCCGCCCATTTGTTTTGCTAAGCCCATAATATCATGTGGAACAAAAAAAGACCACACCCATGATGTGCCCTCGCAAAAGTCAGATTGCATGTGATCATAGTAAAGAGGATCAAAGTTTGATCGCCAACTGCCATTGCTCAATTTTCCCCTCATGAATGTTGAAGAAGAGTCAAACAAATTTTTATACGATGCCGATCTGCTCATAAAATATTGGTAGTCATTCATAGCTCCTAATTTCTTTGCTACCTGGGCAATGCACCAATCATCATAAGCAAATTCAAGCGTTTGAGAAACCGAATTATCCTCCAGATCTGCAGGTATGTAATTATATTTCTTATAATGAATAGTTCCGTAAGGCTTCTTCCAAATTGTGCCCACGCCAAACCTGTCTTTATTAGCTGTTGCCTTCATCGCATTGAATAGTTCCCGGGCATTCTCAGTACCTATTCCTTTATACAAAACATCGGCAATCACTGGCATTGAATGATAACCTATCATGCACAGCGTTTCATTGCCATATAAAACCCAACTTGGGAGCAACCCAGATTGCTTATAGTGAGATAAAAAAGTTTTTACATGATCACCTGCTACCCCTGGATTTAGGATAGCCAATAAAGGAAGAGATGCTCTAAAAACGTCCCATAATCCCATAACACCACTGTAATGCTTGTATCCATCAGCTTTGTAAACTTTCCTGTCTGCACCTCTATAGTATCCACCTGTTTCACTACTTAACATTGGATACATGAATGTGTGGTATAGCGCTGTATAGAATATTTCGTTTTGTTCTTTAGTTCCGCCCTCCGCTTGCATTTTGCTCAATTCTGCTTCCCATTTTTTCTCATTCTCCAACTTAACTGCATCGAACTTCTTGTTTTTAATCTCATGATACATATTGCGCTTAGCCATATCGCAACTAATCGTTGAAATACCTACTTTAACATAGACCTGTTTGTTGGTTTTCGTATTAAACGTGAAAGCGCCCTGTATAGATTTTCCGGTTGCATTTTTAAAGTCTTGGGTTACAGATTCATCAGCCTTCGCAGATGCTTTCATGATTGGTTCAGAAAATTCAGCATAGAAAAATACTTCCTGCTTCTTTGCCCAGCCAGACGATATCCTATGTCCCTGAACGGCATATTGGTTAACGATGGATAAACCTGATGTTACAACAGTATCCTTATCAAATTCCGAAAACACTGTACACGCTGAAGTACTTCCATGCAACAGGTCTATGATAACATTTCCACTTTCGGAGGATGAAAAATCATATTTATGATAGGCACAATGCTCTGTAGCCGTTAACGATACGTTTACGTTATAATCGAGTAATTTGACAGAATAAAACCCTGCAGTCGCCACTTCATCATGGTGAGAGAATTTTGACTGATAGCCACTTCCTGTCTTACCAGGGGTTCCCGGTGAATAATTGATAACTCCTGTTGTTGGCTGAAACAAGACATCAAGAAAATCACTGCACCCTCCCCCACTTTTATGTATATGACTGAAACCAAGTATTGCTGAATCACTGTACCTGTAACCGCTACCAGTTAGATGCGTATCCGGACCAACCTGCACCATTCCAAAAGGAGATACAGCCACAGGAGATATTTGGCCGTTTTTATGTGTTCCAATTAATGGCTTTACATAAGAAATGAATTTTCTATCCGTGTTCTGAGCGAAAGCATTTACACCCAGCACGATAAAAGAAAACAGCATCGCGAATCTAGTAAGGAACACGGGCAGCAATCGCATTCTGGTCATTTAAAAGTTAATAAGCAAGCACATACTTTTTAGTATGTATTAAATTAAGGGACTGGATAAGCGTAATAAGAATAACAAACAATAATCTAAATCGAATATA
>JAYULK010000028.1:0-4227 GCA_043763635.1 Chitinophagaceae bacterium | reverse complement strand
CGGTGTTTCGCACATGATACACATGCCATCGCATATTTACATCCGCAACGGGCAGTATGCAAAAGGCATCAAGGTAAATGAGATGGGCGTAAAAGGCTATGACAATTACCTGGCGCTGTACCCCGCTGTGCAAAACAATGCAGGGCTGTACCTCGTTCACAACCTGCACATGCAAATCAACTGTGCTATGATGAAGGCCAACTACAGCTACAGCCACAAATCGGCGGCAGCCACCCGCAACAGCGTTGATACCGCTTACCTCTCTATGCCTGCACCCGGCGGCACTTACATGCAATACCTCTACATGACCCCCACCATTAACAATGTACGTTTTGGCAAATGGGATGTTATTTTAAATGATGCCGCAGTGAACGAACAGCAGGTGTATGCATCCACCTTATGGCATTGGGCAAGGGCTATGGCTTTTGCGGGCAAGAACAACTTTGCAGCCGCAAGCGATGAGTTAAAAATGGTAAAAGAAAAAATGCAGTTGCCAGATATGTTGGTGGTACTGGCTCCTTACAATGCCCCTTCAGATGCAGCTAAAGTGGGCGTGAAAATGTTAGAGGGAATAATGGCGGCAAAGCAGAAAGATTATACCAACGCCATCGGCTTATTAAACGAGGCTGTGGTATTGGAAGATGCCATGATTTACAATGAACCAAAAGATTGGTTGCTCCCCGTAAGAGCTTATTTGGGAACTGTTTTATTAGGAGCGGGCAATGCAACAAAAGCTGCCGCTGTTTTTACAGAAGACCTAAAAGAAAACCCCAACAACCATTGGTCGTTGTATGGACTATACCAGGCATTACAACAACAGAAAAAGAACGCCGCCGCCAAAGCAATAAAAAAACAATTTGATGCAGCTTTTGAAAATGTTGATATAGCGCCGGGGGTGGTTTTGTTTTAATGGGGTGGGAATGATCTGGAGTGATCAATAATTATACAAAGAGTTTGGTTATAGGTTGGTTTCAACTTGAACTCAGGCTGCACTGAACGCTCCATATCGTAGGGACCTAAAAGTGTATTATAAAATAAATCAATACACCGCAGCTTTAAACCAAGTGGAAGCGAAGATTTTGCAAAGACAAAAACAACCAAAGAATTTTACCTTTTCCCCCAAAGTTCATTACCGAGGTACAAATATTTGGTTAGCATTTCTTCAAATATTTTTCCGGCATTATCACCATTTAGAAAAATTAAATAGCCGTTTTTGCTATTAGGAAATATAACTGCTAATGTATTTACGCCGGGGTCTTTTCCGGAATGCAGTAAGGCGTATTCATCGTTACTAAAACCTGTTAACTTCTGCCAGCCAAGCCCAAAGTAATCATTGTCTTTCAGCTGAACCTGGTTCTTTGTCATTTCTTCAAACACTGATAGAGATAAACCTGCCCCGTTTAAAACATAGCAAAGAAAGTTTCCATAATCTTCTACGGTTGTTAAGAGATTTGCAGCAGCATTTGCTTTGTAGTATTTTATTGTTTCCAAGGCTTTTCCATCACTATCATTGTTTCTTACGTAACGATTTTCGTCCATTGATTTGTCCCACCAAAAATGTGAATCATTCATTTTTGCAGGCTTAAAAATTAATGAATCTGCAAGTGCTTCAAGGCTCTTACCAAACTTAGCTTCCAATGCTTTTCTTAGGTATTCAAACCCTTCTCCTGAATATTGAAATTTGGTACCCGGTTCAAATTCAAAGGCCAGCTTTTTACTTTCAGTTAAATAACGCCAGTTGGCAAATCCAGTTTGATGCGAAAGGATGATTCTTGGCGTGAGTTTCTTTATACGTTTGTCATCTTTTACATCATTGTCTTTCCAATATTTGTCTAAAGGTTCATCTAAACCTAATTTTCCTGCACTGATCAATTTCAATGTAACCAAGGCTGTGATTGGCTTAGTAAGCGATGCTACTTTAAAAATGGAATTATAAGAAGCGGGTACGTCTTTATCACTATTGCCGAACACCTGTATTTTTTTCAACCTGCCATTTTCTATAATCCCGAGGCCTAAAGCCGGCACTTTTTCCTGTATGAGCAGTTGTTCTATTTCTTTTTCAAAACTGTTTTGTACTATACCCGGTGTTGGATCATTATGGTCATAGCTTAGTACTTCTTTGAGCAACCAATCTCCATTTTCCAATAACCATACATGGGTGAACTTGGCCTTGCTGGTGGGTACATCTTCTTTATTAGGTTCCCTTATGTAAAAGTTATGAATACCACTTTGAATAGCACCGTACAATTTACCATTGTTGTATAGCGGGAAAACCTGCAAACTGTTTTCCTCCAGCTTTCTTATTGGCTTTTGATTGGGGTTGGAGCAAATGTTCTTTCTTGTGTTTTCGAGAAAATCATTTCTGTTTTGAATACCTCCCTGGTCGTGAAAGAATATTAAATCTTTGTGAATGGCCTTGTTTAAATATTCCAGATCGCAAAGGTTAAAACTGCGTTCAAAGAAAATACTGTCCTGTTTTTTTAATGATTGGAATAGCTCCGAATTCTTGGCTAGCTGGCCCTTTGCTAAACTTGCTGAACAAACTATTATCAGCAATGTAAGTAACCGTTTAATCATTGATCGTTTATTGAGTTCAAAAATTCCTTCAAGTACAAGGCTGTGTGCTAATGTGGCTTTCGGCTGGAACGCTTGCGCTTTCTTGTGATAAAGATAAATAATTATAGACCGCACAGATACGCCACATACAAACCTTTGCTGCATATCGGCGCTAGAAATCTGCGCCGGTAGGGGGAAAAGCCTACAATTTTTTTAGCCTTATCCAAGCGAAGGTCTTGTTATACACGCCTAGGCGAAGCCGGCATCTTGCTTACCCATAGTAGTGTTTGGGTTTATTTCATTCAATTCTTTTCTTTCAGGCAAAAGCTTGTTTAGCACTTTTTCAAACATAGGAATTGTCCAAACAAAAACCAACACGCCAAAAATATTAAAGAGCATATGAGCATTTGCCAAAGTTCTTTCTATTGTAGCTCCACCACTTATTTCTTTTACTAAATCAACAAACGGATAAAATAAAATCAATCCCAATATGATGGACAATAAATTAAATGTAACGTGAAATAAACCCGTTTTCAATGCCTGTCTACTTCCCCTTATTGTTGCAAGTAAAGTATCGCTACAGGTACCCAACTCTGCGCCAAGCATTACCGCTACACCACCAATTAAACTTAGAAATCCTTTTTTTGCTAAAATGATTGCCATCCCAACAGTGGCAGACGAAGATTGAATTACAAGCGTTACCGTCGCACCTATTAAAGCACCTACTATCGGATTTTCAGTTTTCTTCATCCATTCCGCAAAGAAGGCTTCGTCTTTAAGTGGCTCCACAGCATTTTCCATGGTATACAAGCCGAAAAATAATACACCGAAATATAAAATTACTTTCCCAACATTATTTATTTTTTTAGATTTTGAAATAAACAAAAGCAAGAAGCCCAATAGCAATAAAACAGGTGAATACTTACCCACATCCATCGCAATGATTTGGCTACTTATCGTTGTGCCTATGTTTGCACCCAACACAATACCCATTGCTTGTCTAAAAGTCAATATTTTAGAATTAACCAATACAATTGTAATAATAATAACTGCTGATGAAGAGTCTAAAAGTGTAGTAACTACAACCCCAACAAGGAGACTACTAAACGTGTTAGATGTAAATTTTTGTATCCATTTATTCGCTTTATCACCAATAATTGATTGTATTGATTCTGATAGACTGTTTACTGCGAACAAGAACAAGACTAGCCCTGCAATAATTGAAAGCAAAATTTCTGTCATTTCTTCTTATTGAATGTTAGGAATAAACCTACTTAAAACTTCATTACATGTGGGTATTGCTCATAATATCTTTTTATTAAGTTTTTTAAAATTTA
This sequence comes from Chitinophagaceae bacterium, assembly GCA_043763635.1. Taxonomy (GTDB): domain Bacteria; phylum Bacteroidota; class Bacteroidia; order Chitinophagales; family Chitinophagaceae; genus Flavisolibacter. Next base: position 334 of record JAYULK010000028.1, on the reverse strand, counting down.
GTTATTCAGGTCAAAACACTCTAAACAAATCTTTCAGTAACCCTTTTTCCAAAGCAATGTTTCCCAACGAGAAACTTATGGGGTATCCAAGTTTGGTTGGTACACCTGTCTATTTTTACCTTGTCTTCGGAACCATCAAGCAGCAATGTTTATGATGAGGCAGCAACAAAATACACAGTCACCAAGCAGCCCACGCACAGCATTTTATCATTGCCCAATACTTTAAAACAGTTTGCCACGTTTTATAAATCTAGTATAACAGTCATACTGCATAAAAAGCTATACCTTTTCCTTAAAGTAACGATCAATGAAATTGCTGTTTCTCTTATTAATA
>JAYULK010000027.1:0-15858 GCA_043763635.1 Chitinophagaceae bacterium | reverse complement strand
GATATATTTCTTGCCTTGGAAACTCGGTCAACCTGCACAAGAGCACCCTGCGGAGAAACATGCGGATCTAAACCACTGCCCGAAGCCGTCACCAGTTCGACAGGAACCTGTTCTTTTTTTACTGTTGGATTATGTACCAAGAAGGTATCAAGCCGGTCTTTAACGACTTGTAAATAATCAGGATTATTAGGACCCTTATTGCTGCCGCCACTGCCTGCTGCATTGTAGCTTACGGCTGATGGACGTGACCAAAAGTATTTATCATCAGTAAAGTGTTGACCTTCGTTTGCGTAGCCAACGACTTTTCCGTTTAGTATTGCTACTTCGCCTTTACCGTTGTTTGGAGCTGCTTGCGCTGTCACCCAAATAATGGAGGGGTAAATGATCGCAAAAACGAGAAGTAATAAGAAGGAGAGTTTGATGGCGGGGAGAATATTCTGTTTCATATAATAGGTTTAAATTTGAAAAAATGATTTGTTATGGATGCCGTGATAAAAGTGAAACCTGAAGAATTAACTGATGCCTTTTTCGACCAGTTGAAAAAGTTGGCATCAAATTCAAAGCGGATCGAGATAAGGCTGGACGGGGTTGATGCCACAAACAATCTTTCCGAAGAGGAGATTGTGAACCGTTTGAAACAGCTTTCTGATAATAAGACTGTCTCATTCACGATGGACGAGTTTGAAGCATACGTACATAAAATTGCAGGTTGATGCGAAAAATAGTTTTTGCTGAAGATGCACTTAATGAATTGAATGATTATAAGTTGGGGCAGCCCAAGCTTGTTTTTAAAGTTTTCGAATTGGTAATGGACATTGATAAAACCCCCTACACAGGAATTGGTAAGCCCGAACCTTTGGAAGGAAATCTTCAGGGTTATTGGTCTCGGAGAATTACTGATGAACATCGTCTCGTTTACAAAATCTCTGAAAGTGAAATAACTATCTTTAGCTGCAAGTCTCATTACAATCAATTTTAAAACCAAATAGATACAAACAGGTCAATTAGCTTAATGCCTATAAATGGTACTATTACGCCTCCTAAGCCATAAATAAGCAGGTTTCTTCTTAGTAATGCACTTGCACCAATGGGTTTGTAAGCAACTCCTCTTAAAGCTAAAGGAATAAGTAAGGGAATAACAATGGCATTAAAAACTACTGCGGATAAGATGGCGCTTTCAGGACTATGCAACCGCATAATATTCAGTGCTTGTAAGCCAGGTGTTGACGCTATAAATAATGCAGGCACTATCGCAAAATATTTGGCTACATCATTAGCAATTGAGAACGTTGTTAATGTACCTCTTGTCATTAGTAACTGCTTGCCTATCTCAACAATCTCTATCAGTTTGGTTGGGTCGTTATCAAGGTCAACCATATTGCCTGCTTCCTTTGCTGCTGCTGTACCACTGTTCATTGCAACACCTACATCTGCTTGTGCCAGCGCTGGTGCATCGTTAGTGCCATCGCCCATCATGGCAACAAGTTTCCCTGCCTGCTGTTCGGCTTTTATGTAGTTCATTTTATCTTCTGGCTTTGCTTCTGCAATAAAATCATCTACACCTGCTTTGTCAGCAATGAACTTAGCCGTTAAAGGATTGTCGCCTGTAACCATTACGGTTTTAACACCCATTTTTCTCAGCCGTTCAAACCTTTCCTGTATGCCCGGTTTAATGATGTCTTGTAATTCAATAACACCGAATGCAACATTGTTTCTGCTTACTACCAGGGGAGTGCCGCCGTTTGAAGCAATGTCTTTTACTTTTTGTTCTGTTTCGGCTGGAAAAGGATTTCCCGCTTTCACTACCATATTGCGAATTGAATCAAAAGCACCTTTGCGCACCTGCGTGCCATCTGCCATATCCATTCCACTACTTCTTGTTTCGGCAGTGAATTTTATGAACCTCACCCCCAGCCCCTCTCCACGCAGTGGAGAGGGGGGAAAGCCACCCGCTGTAGCTAATTCTATTATTGATTTTCCTTCTGGTGTTTCATCTGCAAGCGAAGAGATTACGCTTGCTTCGATAAAGTTTTTTTCTGTTACGCCATTGGCTGGATAGAAGTTTGTAGCCTTGCGGTTGCCTATTGTTATCGTTCCTGTTTTATCAAGCAGTAATACATCAATATCACCTGCAGTTTCAACTGCCTTGCCGCTCTTTGTAATTACGTTTGCTCTTAAAGCCCTGTCCATACCTGCAATACCGATGGCACTTAACAGGCCACCAATAGTTGTAGGTATAAGACATACAAAGAGAGCTATGAAGGCAGCAATAGTGATAGGTGTATTTGCATAATCGGCAAATGGTTTCAGCGTTATACAAACAATTACAAAAACCAGAGTAAAACCTGCAAGCAAAATGGTTAATGCAATTTCGTTGGGTGTTTTCTGACGTGATGCACCTTCAACCAAAGCAATCATTTTATCAAGAAAACTTTCGCCAGGTGCAGTTGTTACTTTTACCACAATGCTGTCTGACAGCACTTTTGTGCCACCGGTTACCGAAGATTTGTCGCCTCCTGCTTCACGAATAACCGGGGCACTTTCACCGGTGATGGCACTTTCATCTATAGTAGCAATTCCTTTTATTATTTCACCGTCCATTGGTATAATATCTCCTGCTTCACAAACAAACAAATCATTTAATTGCAATTGCGATGAAGGAACATTTTCAACTTCCTGTGAATACATTTTATCTACCGACGGCACTTTTTTAGCCGGTGTTTCTTCTCTTGTTTTGCGAAGAGAATTGGCTTGTGCTTTGCCTCTTGCTTCGGCGATTGCTTCTGCAAAATTTGCAAACAGCAATGTTATAAATAGGATAAGAAAGATGATAAAGTTGTACATGAAACTGCCCTGTGATTGTTCGCCTGCCAGAATCCATATACAAACAATGAGCATAACAATTGTTCCAAGTTCCACTGTAAACATTACAGGATTGCGGAACATGATCTTCGGGTGCAACTTTACAAATGATTGTGCAAAGGCTTCTTTAACCAGGGCTGGTTCAAACAGCTTTGTATTTTTAGTTTTAGACATTTTCTATCTTTTAATCAACTTAGTTTTTAAATTATTTGACACTGAAGTATTCTGAAAGCGGACCTAATGTAAGTGCCGGGAAGAATGATAATGCAGCTACAATTACAATCACCACAAACACTACGATTCCAAATGTTGTCGTGTCCGTTTTTAATGTACCTGCACTTTCAGGAATAAATTTTTTATTTGCAAGAATACCTGCAATGGCAAGTGGTCCTATTATGGGCAGAAACCGGCCAAGTATCATTACAATACCAGTACTTACGTTCCAAAAAATGTTATTATCTCCTAAGCCCTCGAAGCCACTGCCGTTGTTAGCAGAGCTGGATGTGTATTCATATAGCATTTCACTAAAACCATGCGAACCGGGATTATTAAGCCAATTAGCAGGCTTCACAGCCCAATCAATTTGCGGATGATGTGCAACGAAATAGGCGGAAAGCGCCGTGCCTACTAGAATTAAGAACGGATGGAGCAATGCTATCATCATCGCAATCTTCATTTCTTTTGCCTCTACTTTCTTACCTAATAATTCAGGTGTTCTACCCACCATTAAACCGCTAATAAATACGGCTATAATTATAAAGATGAAGAAGTTTAAAAAACCTACACCCACGCCACCGTAAAAGGCATTTGTCATCATACCAAGCATTTGGTTCATGCCGCTGATAGGCATAAAGCTGTCGTGCATAGCGTTTACCGAACCTGTTGAAATGACTGTAGTGGCTATGCTCCAGTATGCTGATGCAGCACTGCCAAACCTTACCTCTTTGCCTTCCATGTTTCCGTGTCTTATATCAGCACCCATTTGTGCAATGGCAGGATTGCCATTCATTTCCTGAATTATAGTGGGTATCGTAAGCAATAAAAACCCTAAAGTCATTACACCAAAAATCACATTGGCTAACTTCTTACGACGGGTATAAAAACCAAATGCAAAAATCATTGCAAAAGGAATTATCATTTGAGCAACCATCTCTGTGATGTTTGTAATGTAGTTTGGATTTTCAAGTGGATGTGCAGAGTTAGCTCCAAAAAAGCCACCTCCGTTGGTACCTAAATGTTTGATAGCAACGAAAGGCGCCACCGGTCCACGGCTCACATTAACTGTATCGCCTTGCATTGAAATGAATTGGTCTTTACCTTCCATAGTCATGGGTGAACCGTTGAAGACAAGAATGAGCGAAATGACTATCGCCAAGGGCAATAATATTCTCGTACAGCTTTTAATAAAGTAATTGTAGAAGTTACCAAGTTTATCAGTTGTTCTGTTTTTGAGTGCATTAAAAACAACTGCCGCCGCAGCCATACCTGTGCCTGCAGTAACAAAGTGCAGGAACATTAAACCAACGATTTGAGTTAGATACGATGCTCCGGTTTCACCGCTATAATGTTGCAAGTTGCAGTTCACCAAAAAACTGATTGCAGTATTAAAAGCAAGGTCGGGAGACATTGATGGGTTACCGTCAGGATTTAAAGGAAGCCATCCCTGGTTAGACAATATGAGCCAAACTATGATAAACCAGAAAAAGTTTATGGTTAATAATGCAAGCAAGTGTTGCTTCCAAGTCATTTCTGTTTCAGGCTTTATACCACCTGTTTTAAAAAATAATCTATCAAGCGGATTAAAGATTGGGTCGAGCCAGGTTTTTTCGCCACCATATACTTTTGAAATGTATTTGCCTAAAGGAATGGCAAGTAACAGTGTGATAAGGAACATGGCGACAATGCCTAAAATTTCTGTGTTCATAATGTGAGTTGTGAATAGTGAATTGTGAATGGATATCTTAGGTACAATTAGGTTATTGACCACTGACTATTAACCATTCACCAGTTAGAATTTTTCTGGTTTAACCAGTACATAACAGATATAACCAAAAACAAGGATTGCCAAAATGAATAATGCTGTCATAGTTTATATTTTATCGAAAAAGTCAATGGATTTGTAAAAGATTGCAAAGCATACAAGCCCCGCAAGAATTAATAAGAATGTGAGCATAATTTGTTTTATTGATGAATGAGAAATTTATTTTTCATAAAAATGATATAAACAATAGCAAACGCTACTAAATAGGTGATTACTATCCAAACTATATCCAACATGTTTGCTCCTTTTTTCATAACCGGATGTTTTAATGTAGCCACCCAAACTTGAAATAGGCAATCCAGGACAATCCAGTTAATAGCAGGAAAACTGTTATTACAACCAGTACTTCCTTTATGGTTGGCGCTTCATTGCCATAGTTTTTTTTCTGTAGATTTTTTCTTGTGTCATTTTAAATCTTATTTCTTCAGACCCACTATGCCAAATCGGTGCCTCATAATTTTCATATAAAAAAAACATCCTGAAACGCTTTGCTAATAAGGGATTTAGGAAATTTAGCGGATATTAAATGAGTTTGAGAAGCAAAAAACCCTTCCATTTTGGGAGGGTTAATTTTCATAACGAAAGGGTTGAGCTATTTGGGAATATTATATTCTTCCATTTTTCTATACAGAGTCGTTAAGCCAATATTTAGCATTCTTGCTGCTTCTGTCTTATTTCCTTTGGCATAGGCTAATACTTTTTTTATATGTTGCTTCTCAACGGTGGTAAGTTCTAAAGATGAAGTCGTGTTTTCCAAATCATGCTGTATGTCGTAAGGGAGATTTTCTGGTGTAAGAACGTCTGTATTTTCTAAAATTGTTGCTCTCTCAATCATGTTCTTTAGCTCACGAATGTTGCCTTTCCAGGAATGATTTTCTAACATCTTCAACGCTTCTTTCGTTATTCCGGTAATCCTCCTGTTCATTTTAGAAGCAAACAACTTTGTGTAATATTCGGCCAACAAATGAATGTCCTCTTTTCTTTCCCGAAGAGAGGGTAGTTCAATGGTAAATACATTCAACCGGTAGAAAAGGTCTTCACGAAACTTACCTTCCTTCACTTCTTCCTTTAAGTTTCTGTTTGTTGCTGCAATGATGCGAACATTGACCTTTGTTGATTTGGTATCACCCACTTTTATGAACTCACCCGTTTCTAATACCCGCAATAATTTACTTTGTAAATCAACAGGCATTTCACCTAACTCATCGAGAAATAAAGTACCTCCGTTCGCTTCTTCAATTAAACCTTTTTTATCTTTTACTGCACCTGTAAATGCACCTGCTTTATGACCAAATAATTCGCTTTCCAGCAATTCTTTTGTAAAGGCACTACAGTTGAGTGCAATGAATGATTTTGTCGCTCTTGAACTTGCATTGTGTATTGCCTGGGCAAATACTTCTTTTCCTGTACCCGTCTCTCCTAATAACAAAACAGTAACATCAGTTGGAGCAACTTTCTTTGCTAAATCAATCGCATCAGTAAGGGGCTTGGAACCGCCAATAATGCTTTCAAAGCTGTACTTTTTACCAACCTGCTCCTCTAGTCTCGCAATCTTCTTTTGTAATTCAACTTTTTCCAATGCCTTATTTAGTAACGGAATTACTTTATCATTATCATCACCTTTCGTGATGTAATCAAATGCACCGTTCTTCATTGCCTGTATACCGTCCGGAATATTACCATAAGCAGTAAGCAAGATTATCTCTATTGTTGTATGTTTTGCCTTGACATCTTTGATGAAATCAACTCCGTTTCCGTCTGGTAGTTTAACATCGCAAAGTATTACATCAGGCTCCTCTCTCTCAATTGTTTTTAGTGCAGCTTTGAAATTGCCAACCTCTGTTACTGCAAAGCCCTCTAACCTAACTAGCCGTGCCAATAAGTTTCTAAGTTTTTCTTCGTCGTCTATTATAAGCACTTTTCCAAACACGGTTGTTATTTTTATTCTTCAGCTAAGCCTTGTGCAAAAGCTGAATAATGATTTATAGGTTAAATTTAGTTGTTAGCCCAACTTTTTACAAAACTGATATCAGCCGCAGTTGATAGGCATCTTTACTGCTTAAATACTAGTTCACGATAATGAAGTTGATGCTTCTGTTCGAGTGAATCAAAAAAGTCAATCTTTATAAAAAATATGCGTCTATCCTCGCTGTAAGAAATCAGAGTGTCTGCAAAAGCGTCGTTAACTAAATAAGCAAGATGAGATTCATTTTTATTTTCAGAGTTCCGGGCGACTATCTCATAAGTTATCGACATCTTCGGAGGACGTATGAGATAAACAAAAACATAGTTGTTGAGACTATCGCCATCATACTTTTGATATGGTGTACAATGGAATAATTCACCTTTACGTTTTACTTGGCTGTCTAATGATATAGAAACATGATTGTAAAGAGCGTTTTTTTCAAAGGCGGTAAAGTCATAGCTCGTAATTATATTACCCTGAAAAAAAATATCTGGTCCCATCTTTCGGTCTAGAAAATAATATTCCTTGCGGCCTAATTGTCCAGTAGAGTCGTAAACAAATCGATAACCGCTTTTGTATCCATTGATATAGTTTACTGAGTCGTAGACTTTTCCATTAGAGTGATAGCTTAACGAGGGACCAATTTTAATGCCGTGTGAATAGTATTCAGCCTGCTGCAGAATACTCTTATCATTGTAAAATTTCGTTAGTCCATCTAACATCGTGTCACCGATAAAATTACTCTCCACCAAGTAGCCATTAAACTTCTTGCGGGAATGATTTTCATTATTCGAACAAGAAATAAGAATGAAAATAAAGACAGTGAATGATCCCAATCGAAACATAAGTAAGGTTTTAATCAAAATTTGCCCAGGATTGCAGTTAACAATCAAAGTAGTTGGCAGCTAGCAGTTACCAAAAAATTTCAGTTTGATTTAATGCAGGAAGAAGTGAACTTCAGTCTTTTTTGCAAACTGCAAACTGATAACTCCCAACTTCAATAAAGTCTCGGTTACTGTAAACAGTTCAGCAGGCACGTTACCCTTTCCTTCTTGCAAAATCATTCATCACGTCCGTCAGCACCACAACACTCTCCAACGGCAAAGCATTGTACATTGATATTCTAAAGCCACCAACGCTTCTATGTCCTTTAATGCCTACAAGGTTTTCTTTTTCTGCAAGGGTAGCAAATTCTTTTTCTAGCGCTGGCTCCTGCATTACAAAGCAGGCATTCATCTTACTACGGTCTTCTTTTGTTACAGTGCCTTTATAAATAAAGTTGCTGTCCAGTGTTTCATAAAACAGCTTTGATTTTTGATCATTAATTTTTTCGATAGCCGGGATACCGCCTTTGTTTTTCAACCAGCGAAGCGTAAGCATACAAACGTACACAGCAAACACCGGCGGCGTGTTAAGCATAGAGCCTGCCTCTATATGGTTGCGGTAATCCATCATTGAGGGAATGGTACGATCTGCCTTTCCCAAAATATTTTTATTGACTACTACCACGTTTACCCCGGCGGCACCAATATTTTTTTGTGCACCGGCATATATGAGGTCAAACTTATTAAAGTCAATTTGGCGGCTTAAAATATCACTGCTCATATCTGCAATAAGCGGCACATTCTGGTTGTAGAAAAAATCCATATCGTGCCACTGCGTTCCATAAATAGTATTGTTGGTAGTGATATGCAAATAAGCCGTATCGTCTTTAGCCTTCCAGTTCTTTGGTAAATTGGTATAGTTATCTGCTTTTGAAGAGCATATTACTTCAACACCTCCATAATTTTTTGCTTCTTTAATAGCTTTGCTGCCCCATACATCAGTATCAGTGTATGAAGCTGTGGCATCGCTCCTTAAAATGTTCATTGGTATTTGAAAAAATTGTGTAGAAGCGCCTCCATGTAAAAACAAAACTTCATGGTCAGAATCCAGTTGCATCAATTCTTTTAAAAGACTCACTGCTTCATCCATTACCGGCTGAAACAATTTAGTACGATGCCCGATTTCTAAAATAGAAAGCCCGGTATTATTGAAGTCCAGTATAGAACGGCTGGCTTCTTCAAATACTTCCTGGGGAAGTACGGATGGCCCTGCATTAAAGTTGTGCTTCACAGCTTTCTGTACCATGTCCACAGTATTCATGATGGAAATTTGTCGCAAATGTAATAAATGCGCAATTACTGCTTTCGGGCATTAATGCTCTTCAGCGCCAGCGTTACCTCTCCATGCATTGTTAAGGCCTTCAAATTCTTTTAGATCTTCTGCACCAAACTGTTTATTAATTAGCCCTGATAAATCAGGCTGGCCTGCCTCTACCCAGGCTGAATACCACAAAGAAGCTACTGCATAAATAGATTGACGCATACGCCGCTCAATCATTCCTTTAAGCAAGCGATCATAGGCAATACAATAAGCGGAGGAATATTGACGAATAACCAGTCCGTTGCGGTTTTCGTAGGAAAAACGTTGGTCAGATGGAAAGCTTAAGCTTAGCGCTTTTTCATACTTAAGTACAGTATCTGCCGCTGCCGCACTTTCAAGCATCCTTTTCCAAAAAAAATCACCTGTATTTTTTATGTACTCAGCCTTGCCAATAAAAAAACTCCATTCTTTTTCTGCCAGCAATTCAGGAATCCGGCTTTCCCAAAAACCATGAATTCCTTTTTGATCTGTTAATTGTCCATTGTGATTACTTGACGCATGCAGCGGTACATGCGCATCGGATATGTAGTGGCCAATCTCCGCTGAAAGTTTCAAAATTTTAGCAGCATCTTTTTCTTTAAAAGCATTGATAAGCCTGTATTGCATAGTTTGTAACCACCAGGGAACGATTCCATGTTTTTGTAACCTGTCCTCACCAAATTTAGTTACTGCATCATTCCATTTACGTGGGAGAGAATCGTAAGGATAAAGTCCGTAATGGTCTATATCAATATAATGCCGCGGGCCTTCTTCCTTTACTGCATATCTTCTCTTATCAGGGTCTACCGCATGCTCACTTAAAAATTGTATGTGCGGCTTAAAGAACATCATCATTTCCGGGGGTAGTAAAAAAACGGCGTAGTAATTAATCTTCTGGTGTGCATAAAAACCCCAGCAAAAGGAGTATTGCCAGGCAAGAGAAAGTGAAATTATTAATCCAAGACGTTTCATTGAAAAGTTTGCAGTTAGCAGTTTGCAATATGCTACCTAAGATACGCAAAAGGCTCTAGCTCAAACTGTCCATCACTGCTAGCTGTTAAATGTCAACTGCTAACTCCCTACACCGCCAACTCTCAACTGCTAACTGTTTTTATGATCATCAAAATGAGTAACACCGCCGCTTATAGCAAATTTCATTGCGTTGGTGGCATTAATGTTAGTAATTGGCTTAACACGGATAGCTGGCAGCAAATACACATTGCCTGCTATAGAATAAGAAGCAGGTATATACACTGCTACATAATCTTTAAAACCAAAATCATCTATTTGATTCTGTGTAATAAAACCAACCCGCCATACATCATTGTCGTCAATATTAGCAAGCACAGGCTTATTAAATTTTTTTTTCTCTCCTGCAAATGCCTCAAAAAAATCTTTCACAGCAGAATAAATAAAACGAATGCCCGGAGTTTTTGACATCAGGGTTTCGAAAAGACTAAACATTTTTAGCTTGATAAAAAAAGAACTTAAATATCCAACGAGGCAGATGGTTATAATAACAATGAGAAAGCCAAGACCGTAATTCTGCACATGATAATTTCCATCAGGGCCTCTTACAGTGAATAAGGGAATAAGGCTGTCAATAGAAGACACTACCCAGTAAATGGTGTAAATGGTAATGGTGATGGGAGCAATCACCAGTAAACCCTGCAAGAAATATTGAAAGAGTTTATTGAATTTGAAAGAATGCGATTGATCTAAAGGAGCATCATTCATAAATGCAAATGTACAAGACGATATGCGTCCCAAATTTGGTAGTTTATAAAAAAATGAAGCGGAAACTTTGGTTACGTATAAAGTTTCCATAGTTTTGCGCCTGAAATATGGAAACAAAAGAACGCATATTATTGAAAGCCCATGAATTGTTCAACCGCTATGGCATCCGATCCGTTTCTATGGACGATATAGCCGCACAGTTAAGCATGTCAAAAAAAACGCTCTATCAATTTTATACTGATAAAGATGAATTGGTAACTGCTGTTTTTACCGGAGTAATGGAAGTTAATAAAACACAATGCGGTGGCTACCAGGCAAATGCTGAGAACCCTATCCATGAAGTTTTTATGGCTTTTGATATGGTACAGGAAATGTTTGCCAACATGAACCCTTCTGTTTTGTTCGATATGGAAAAATACCATCAGAACTGTTTTAGAAAGTTTCAGGAACATAAGAATGGGTTTATGTATAAAATGATCAGAAGCAATATTGAGCGGGGTATAGAGGCAGAACTGTACCGTGATGATATTGATGTTGATGTATTAACACGTTACCGCATACATAGCATCATGCTGGCGTTTAACCCGGAAGTATTTCCAAATAACCGCAATCTTATTGTACATATTGAAATGCAATTGCTTGAGCATTTTTTAAACGGAATAGTTTCTCCTAAAGGACAAAAACTGCTTCAGAAATATAAAAATCAACGAACTAAAAAATAGAAGAAATGAGAATGTTTAAGACAATATTGTTTCTAGCTGCTGTACTTAATACTGGCTTGGTGCATGCACAAAAGAAATACGAGTTAACGATAAAAGAAGCCGTTGATCTGGCATTTAAGAATGTACTCGAATTGAAAAATGCTACTATTGATTATCGTATTCAGGAAGCAAAGAACAAAGAAATTTTTGGGCAGGCCCTGCCGCAGGTTAATGGCAATTTCGGTGCTCAGCATTATATGAGGGTGCCCACAATTCCTTTTCCCAATGCGCAGAACAATAGCATATACAATATACTTGTAAAAGAAGGTTTACTCCCCAATGGTACAGAAATTCCAGGGGTAACATTCGTTCCGGTAAGTTTTCAGTTTCCCTGGAACATGAACCTGGGTGCTACTTTGCAGCAACTACTTTTTCAGCCTGATGTATTTGTGGGTTTACAGGCCCGGCAAACAGCATTGAATCTTTCCAGTGCAGTAATTGATCAAACTAAGGAAGTAATCAAAGACTCTGCATACAAGCGTTATTATGCTATTCTTATTGGAGAAAAGCAACTTCACTTTCTAAATGAAAGCATTACGCGATTGGAGAAATTATACCATGATGATTCAATAATGTTTAAAAATGGCTTTGCCGAGCGCCTGGATTTGGAAAGAGTACAGGTTCAATTAAATAATTTGAAAACAACGCAAAGTGTTGTGGGTAGTTATATTCAACTTGGTTATGCAGGGTTGAAATTTGCTTTGGGTATTTCGCAAAAAGATACGGTTGTTTTAAAAGATGTATTAACTACAGAAAGCATCAAAGAAAACTTGCTGGAGGCAAATTTTAAATATGAAGACAGAACAGAAATCAGAACCCTCGAATTAGCAAAAGAGCTAAGAGAGCTTGATGTGAAGCGATATAAACTTGGGTATTTGCCCACAGTTGCCTTAGCAGCCAACTACAACATTACCGGCATGGGCAGAAAATTTTTTACAAGTGATGAAACTTTCTGGATTAAAAGTTCTTATGTAGGCCTGAATGTCAGCATTCCAATATTTGATGGATTTCAGCGGAAATATAAAACACAGCAGGCTATGCTGAACGTAGAAAAAGCTGAAAACAATATTAGTAATGTAAAGCAGGTAATAGATCTGCAACAGGTGATTACCCAGGAAACGCTTAAAAATTCCTTGCTGAACCTTGATATGCAGGAACGCAATCTTGCACTTGCCCAGAAGGTATACAATACTACTAAATTAAAATTTGAGCAGGGCCTGGGCAGCAGCTTTGAAGTACTCCAGGCCGATGCTGACTATCAAACAGCGCAGTCTAATTACTTCACCTCTTTGTATAATGCTACCGTAGCCAGAATCAGCTATCAAAGTGCTTTAGGTAAACTATAATTAAATGGAAAATAATTTTCAACATACCAAACTATATACCATGCAAACAAATATTTATGGACTGCTGATGGTGGCTTTGATAGCGACTTCATGTGGCAATGCTAAAAAAGACGATAACGCAGCTCTTAATGATAAAAGGGCGCAACTGGAAAAACTGAAAACAGAGCAAAAATCGAGAAGCAGTGATATTGTGAAACTGGAAGCTGAGATTGCTGCCATTGATACTGGCGCTGCTAAAATAGAAAAGGCTAAACTGGTACGTGTTGCCCCTTTGCAAGCCGGTGGGTTTTCTCATTTTATTGAACTGCAGGGCAAGGTAGATACTAAAAACATTTCTTACGTAGCACCTCCAAATGGACAGGGAGGCATTGTAAAGTCACTATACGTAACCCAAGGTCAGTATGTAAGAAGAGGTCAGGTATTAGCACGGTTAGACGACCAGTTAATTCGTCAGCAGATAGAACCCCTGAGGGTGCAATTAAATGCTGCAGAAGACACCTATCGCCGGACAAAAAATTTATGGGACCAGGGGATAGGAACCTACCAGCAAGTATTATCAGCGCAAACACAAGTAGAAAGCCTGCGCAAAAATATTGGCATCATACAAAAACAAGCTGCATTAATGACGGTTACAGCGCCCACTTCAGGGGTTGCTGACCAGGTAAATGTTCGGGTAGGTGAAGCATTCACCGGAGCTTCGCCTATGGGGCCTCAGATAAGAATTGTAAATACCAGTGATTTAAAAATTGTTACCCAGGTTCCTGAAAATTATCTGGATAAAGTAAATGTAGGATCTATGCTGGAAGTGCATTTGCCGGAAACAAATCGTACCATAAATACAAAGGTTTCTGTAGTAAGTAAAATTATAGATCCTGCAAGCCGAACGTTTTATATAGAAGCCAAAATTCCTGCTGATGCCAATTTAAAACCCAACCAGATAGCTGTAGTAAAAATTAAAGACTACGCTGCCAAAGAAGTAATTACTATACCGGTTAATACTTTGCAGAATGATGAGAAAGGAAAATATGTGATTGTGGCTACGAAAGAAAACGGAAGAATGATTGCAACCAAACGTCAGGTGGTGGTGGGTCAATTATACAACGACCAGTTAGAAGTTAAGAGTGGATTGCAGCCAGGTGATGTATTAGTGACAGAAGGTTTTCAGGGTTTGTATGAAGGCCAGTTGTTGGCCACGCCAGGTAGTTAACCATTAAAGGAAGGATTTATACACCATTCAAAAAACTAGTATGAGCGCTTTAGAGAATATAAAAGAACGGGTTAAAAATTTTGGGCCTACCACATGGAGTATCAACAACAAAACCTCCATATACCTGCTGATGATTTTTGTTTCCTTAGCAGGCTTGTTTCAATTTATGACATTGCCAAAAGAGCAATTTCCTGATATTGTTATACCAACTATTTATGTGCAAACTGTTTATGTAGGCAACTCGCCACGTGATATTGAAAACCTTGTATCGCAGCCCATAGAAAAACAAATTAAAAGTATTACAGGCGCTAAAATCCAGAAGACAACCAGTACTTCAGTTCAGGATTTCTCAGCTATTATGGTTGAGTTCGATACAAATGTAAAAACCGACATCGCTTTGCAAAAGGTGAAAGATGCAGTGGACAAAGCCAAAACAGACCTGCCGAACGATCTCACCCAGGAACCAACTGTAATGGAGATAAGCTTTTCAGAGCAGCCCATTATGTACGTAAATGTTAGTGGAGACTTTAGCTTGATGCAGTTGAAAGATTATGCTGAAGAGTTGCAGGATCGTATAGAAGATTTAAAACAAATAACCCGTGTTGATCTTGTCGGGTCTCCTGAGCGGGAGTTCCAGATAAATGTTGATAATAACCGTTTGCAAGCGTCCGGGATTACTTATGATGATATTGAGGGTGCTGTGGCTCGTGAAAACCTTGATATTTCCGGTGGCTTGTTAGAGGTAGGAAATATGCGCCGGTCATTACAATTAAAAGGCCAGTTGAAAACAGCAAGGGATATTGAAAACATCATTGTGCGCAATTCACAGGGCCGCCCGATCTATATAAAAGACATTGCTCAGGTAAGAGACACTATAAAGGAAACAGAAAGCTTTGCAAGGCTTAATGGAAATAAAGTCATCACATTGAATGTTATCAAACGTGCTGGCGAAAACCTTATTGAAACATCGGATGATATAAAAAAGGTGGTTGATGAAATGAAAAGGACTTCTTTTCCACCTAAGCTTGATGTAGTGATAACGGGTGACATGAGCAAACTAACACGAACATCGTTTAACGACCTTGTGAATACGATCGTTATCGGTTTTTTGTTAGTGCTTATTATTCTTATGTTTTTCATGGGGGTTACCAATGCATTCTTTGTGGCTTTATCTGTGCCACTTAGTATGTTCGTGGCTTTCTTGTTTTTGCCTGCTGCAGATCTTATTGTAGGTACCCATGTAACGCTCAATTTTATTGTGCTGTTTGCACTCTTGTTTGGCCTCGGAATTATTGTAGATGATGCTATTGTGGTAATTGAAAATACGCACCGGATTTTCGTGCAGGGTAAGGGAAGGTTATCTGCAGAAAAATCTGCAAAGATGGCTGCAGGCGAAGTTTTTATACCGGTACTTGCCGGAACATTAACTACACTTGCACCATTTGTACCACTCCTATTCTGGCCCGGTATCATTGGTAAGTTTATGAACTACCTGCCTACAATGTTGATATTTACATTAACAGCATCGTTGATTGTAGCCTTTATTATGAACCCTGTTTTTGCAGTAGACTTCATGAATAACGAAGAAGGTGAGGGCAAACAACGTAAGACGGACATATTCAGAAAGCCTGCTTTATGGATTGCTGCTGGTGTAGGTATTTTATTAGATGTGTTTGGTTTTACATTCCTTGGAAACCTTATTCTTTTTCTTGTGCTGTTAGTAATTTTAAATCGTTTTATTTTAAATGATTGGA
>JAYULK010000026.1:0-63227 GCA_043763635.1 Chitinophagaceae bacterium | reverse complement strand
CAAAGAAGAAGAGCACATAAAAAGATCATCAAATACTTTCTCATAAATAATTATAGGGCTCCCTATTTTTAATTTTAATTCAAACAATTAAGATTGGTGAAAATTTTTGACCGATTGCCGTATGAACATATGCAGCAGAGTGCCAAACGTCGAAAGTAGCAACTAAATGTCGTTAATAAAATACCTACTTGTTGGTATTTTTCATGTTCCAGCCGTGTTTCTTCCCCCCGCTTTGTGCTGTTGGCAGAACACGGCGTAAGTTATAAACTTTCTATTGGGTAAATGCTATGTCGCATCATGCCACATGGCAACTAATGGGAGAGAAGGCTTTAGGTCGTCAGACAAATGCCCTTTGCTGTCGGAAGTGAGACTTCATCTTTCGGGAGTAAGCATTTTTCTATTGGCCGAAAGCCATTTCCTTTTTGTTTAAAGCCATTTCTTTTTTTCTGAAGACGGTTTTCCGTTTGCCGAAGGCATGTGCTTGTTTGCCGAACGCCTTACTTTATTAGGAGAGACCCTTGTTGGTCGGTCTGAAGGCATTTCCCTTTTATCGAAGGCCTCTGCTTGTCATACAGAAGCTTCTGCTTGTAAAGCAAAGGCTCTTGCTTCTCAGACGAAGGCTTCTGCTTGTTTGCCGAAGGCTTCTGCTTGTAAAGCAAAGGCTCTTGCTATTTGGACAAAGGCCCTTGCTTGTTTGACAAAGCCCTTTGCTCTTTTGTTGAAGGCCTTTGCTTGTTTGCCGAAGGCTTCTGCTTGTTTGCTGAATGCTCTTGCTTGTAGAGCAAAGGCTTATGCTCTTTTGTCGAAGGCGTTCGCTCGTGTGTCGAAGGCCTCTGCTTGTTAAGCAAAGGCCTCTGCTTGTTAAGCAAAGGCATCTGCTTGCTTGCTGCAAGCCTCTGCTTGTGTGTGTTGGAGCAACTCTTTTTTGAAAATGCGGTAATATCCTTAGTAATACTACTGAGCCCTTTGTATTTTATACTAAAAGGAAAAGACCCATTATAAAAATACTTTATTAAGTATCAATGCCTTTCCGTTATAAGGTAAAAAATTATAATACTTTGATAGCCAACACCATTGCAAGTTTACATACTTCTCTTTATACATATTTTATTTTGTCAAGGGTATTAATACGGTTGACCGACGCCGTTATATTTTGCAACTTCGCCTTCGCTCTGTACAGGCAACCGAAACCGGGAACCGTTGAATGAAAAGCAGTTCCTTATTTTTTTAATTTAAAATCTAATATCAAATGACTTTACGTCTCAAAAACGGGTTGGAAAGATTTTCTGACCCTGATTTAGAAAGCAAGGGAAACCAGATCATTGCTGATCTGTCGTTAAACTTTGCTTCTGCCCCTCTTTTGCCTTCACTTATTGCAGCAAGAGATGCTTTTGTTACGTCTCTTCCACTGGCTACTGATGGTGGCACTGTGGAGAAAGCAATCAAGAATGCAAACCGCGATGCATTCATTGATCAACTGCATCTTATGGGTTACTATGTATTGCAGGTAGCAGCAGGCGATAGGGTAGTGGCTTTAAAATCTGGCTTCGATATTGCCAAAGCACCGTCGCCTGGTCCGGAGGTAACAAAAGCAGAAGGCCTGAAAACAGAAGATGGCCAAAACCCCGGAGAGCTTAAGTTTATCTTTATTCCTGTACCTGGCGCTAAAAGCTATGTGTACCAGGCTATGGTAGACCCGCTTAGCGAAACAGGTGTATGGTCGAGCAATGTAGGCACTACGAGCAAGTTTTTATTTTCCGGCCTTGAGAGTGGAAAGAAGTACTGGATAAGAGTGGCCGCTATAGGTAAAAACAACCAGATTGTGTACAGCGATCCTGTTATAAGCAGGATCGTTCAATAGAAAAGCGTTTTATGTTGTAATAGCATAGGATTTTTAAGGTTTAAAAAAAGGTGTTTAGCACCGTTAGTCACTCCCTTTCCAGGGAGTGGCTTTTTTATGTCCTAGTTGTATGCCTGGAGGTGAGACTCGGCGAAGAAGAAGGGGCAACAACGGCTAACGCTGCGAAGAACACCCGCAAAGGCATGGGGAAGAAATACCTTGCGCCAGGGGAGGGCATCTTTTTCAAACCAACTTCGAAATAATCAATTCTAATTCTATAAACTTTTGACTATTGGTATTATTTATCATTGAGATTTAATATTTTCCCTGCAAGCAGTTAGCGTAAATATGAGAAACAAATATTTTTTTATAGCCATTCTATTATTCGCTTTAAATAACGGGTATTCGCAATCCAGTCAAGATAAAGAACATTTTTCTTTATCAATAGGCCCTTCCTTTCCTATTGGAGATTATGCGAATAAAGATGTTAGTAGCAAGTCTTCCGGCATTGCAAAAACAGGTCAAGTAATTAACATTGCTTATACCCGTTTATTACAAAAGCAAAGTGGAATAGCAGTTACTGTACATGGCCAAAGAAATCCAGTTAATACTAAAACGTTTGAAAACTATCTGGACAATACCGGCTTTCCAAATTGGAAAATGGAAAAGGCATCATGGCTATTTAGTAGTTTACTTTTTGGCGGATATTGTCAATTTCCTGTGGCGGGTTCCGGTGGCGTTTTATTTACAACAAAAGCAACGATTGGGGCAGTTTATGCAAAGTCTCCGGAGTTAAATGGAGCCAGCAAGTCCTCTACCCATTCTGGGTTAATAGAACAAACCAGCGTTTCTGCGTTTGGATTATCTTATTTATTAAATGCCGGCATCAACTATCATTTAAATAATAAAATTTTTCTGCTTGGTGAAGCGGAATATTTTGGCACGCCAAAACTTAAATTCAAGAATGTAAAATCTACATTCCGGTCAGCAACTTTTACTTCCAATGGCTTTCCAATTTCTGCCCAGGAGCAATCCTCCACAACTGATGGCAAACAAGCTATCAGCTCAATCAATCTGAATTTCGGCATCGGGTTGCGCCTGTAGTAGCACAGCATACTACTTACACGCTCTAATTTTTTACAGAAAAAAGGCTCAGGTTCTAGCCCTGTCTCTTCCTGCTATCGTTAGATTGACTGTACTGTAGTCAATGCTGTCCTGAGTTTTTTACCGGACACTAATAGTTACAAACTCAGGACAGCGGTCGTTTATTATTTAAAGAACACTACGGATAGCTATGGGAATTTCATATGATAAGCGGCGTATATTAGCATTAATACAATTGTTACTGCAAGAAAACTCTAAGTTCAAAACTCTCACTAATTTAAACTATGGACAAAAATTCGAAAGTTGATAAAAATGAAATACAAGGCGAGTTGAGTTATGATGCTCTTTCTATTGAAGAGAGCAATTTGAAAGAGGAGCGTATTGAAAAAGAAAAGCAGGAACTTTTAAATAGAGTTGTCAGTGGTCAAATAGAAAATATCAGAGATAGAGTCGCGTACATTTTAAACCACTCCAATGAAGCTCGTAATTCCGATATTGATCTTGCTTGGCTCTATTGGGGAGCTTTTGAGAAAGACAAGTTCTCCGGTTCTATGATTTCGAGACAGCAAATGAAAGAAATGGCAAGGATTTCTTCTTTGTCACGAATAAGAGCAAAAATCCAAAATGAATATAAACTCTTTCAGGCTGACGATAAAGTGAAGCGTTTCAGAGGTATGTTAGAGGATGACAAGCGAATTGAGGCGATTGAGGACAAGCCAATCGGACTTGGACAGTACAGTGTTTACATTGATGAGACCGGTAAAACACAGGATTACTTGTCCGTAGGTTCGCTTTGGATTCTAAAATTTGATATTGTTGCGGTTACCACCGCGACACTGCAATTAAAAAAATGGGTAACAGAAAAGCAAATTGATTTCGAATTCCATTTCAATGCGTTGACGAAAAATAGACTTCCACTCTATAAAGAATTCTTCGTCAAATTTCTTACGATGTTCCCCGAAACCGGATTTAAATTAATTGTATTAAACAACAAAGGGTTCCGAGATAAAGAAAAAGCTATCACAGATTTAACCTACCATCTAATTATCAAAGGTATAGAACATGAAAATGGAACAGGTAGGGCACCTCTTCCCAGAGTTCTTCAGCTGTGGCTTGACGAAGAGGAAAAAGGCAGCGATCAGTTGAAAATAGAAAATATTAAAGAACGCTTGAAAAGTCAGAAAGTAGAAGGGCTTTATCTTGGAGACTTTGTTGCAGCATCATCAAAGGGAAGCATTTATCTGCAAATTGTCGATCTATTTACTGCGGCAATCAACAGAAAACTACACAGCACCAGTGATACTAACGTTAAAGATGAATTTGCAAATTTTGTGCTTAATGTTTTGAGATTTGATATCAGTCAAATTAATAAGCAGAATAATAACATTGATAATTCAACTTTATTCAACTTGGCAGACGTTGATGCTTCCAATTTACAACTTGCTGACTAGGACTAGCCTGCATCTACAGGCGCTTGCCAATATACCGGCAGATGATTCAACTATTTATCATTTGTTATTCATTCATCAATGCTTTTCTCTTATCGTCATAAAAAACTTCTTAGTTAGAAGTACCCTCGTGTAGGGAGTGACAAACTCTGGTTGTTTGTTATAGTCAAATCTAATTATTCCTTCTTCGTCCATTTCCTTTAACTCATTGACAACTGATTTTGGCGCAATACCTAACTTATCTTCAACAGCATCAGTAACATTTCTTACTTCAATAATATTCTTTTCGTTTCTTGCGGGAGCAAGTGTTCTATAGATGAATGTACGTAAGTGCTTTTTGCTCTTAAGAAAATCATCTTTAGTATTAATTAGATCATTGGATGTTATGGGGATTGCTTCATTGTCGGAATTATTAATTTCGGAATTGAAGATATTATGTTGATAATTAATTGATTCAGCGTTAAAGCTATTGATGCTAGAATTATTAAAGTTGCTATCACTTACATTTTGATGAGAGGAACCACTAGATAATTCCTTATGATTATTTTTCTTCTTTTTACTTAAAGCAGCCCAGATAAGACCAATAACCGTAGCTCCAACTCCAGAGAATATCCATTCTAGGTTTGAACTAATATAATTCCACACATCCATATCCAAATTTATGGATTAATTAAAATTGTTCGTATTCCCCGTTCTTGCGCAAGTATGCAGCTTAGCTGCAGTCAGATACATACTTATGGCTTGCTGTAAGGACATTTTCAATAATACGTTTGTAGGCCCTTATATATTAAGGCACAAATAACGCAGCTGCACAAGGCAGTGCTTGTGCAGGAGAGTGGGGAGAGTGGTTATGAAATTTTAACTCATGAATTTAGTGCAAGTGGCACTCATGCCTGCCTGCAGTTGTTGTTGACAACACGGCAACAACGCCTAACGCTGCGGAGAACACCAAAGGCTTGGAGGTTTAATTATCCTAAAGGGATTAAATATTTATAGCAAAACCCATATTGTAGTTATTCGACCCCTTCGGGGTCGTATATCAAACGCTTCTGGCAATCTATAAATATTTGACCTCTTCGAGGTCAGGCTTTCCTACTCTTCGGCAGCCATCGTTATTTTATCTTCTTCCATCTCATACACATTCCCCTTCTCTTCAAACGCCTCTTTTAATACACTTTGCAACAACTGCTGTGCATATTGGCGGCTTTGTTGTACCTGGGCTTCTAACTGGCTTAGCTGCTGGTGCAATTGCTGTACTTTAATTACTAGGCGTTGTTGTTCGGCAAGCGGGGGAAGCGGAAATACGATGTTTCTTGATTGTGTAACTGAAATGTTATCCTGCCCTGCGGTGCCTTTCGTAACTATTGCATTGACCGCAGTTTTTTCACACAGAAACCAATAAATCCACTGGTTAAGTTCTCTGATAAAAGGTCTAATCACAACAATCGCTTGATTGATGTTGCATTCAACAATATCCTCAGGAATCATTGCTATCTTCCCTAAAGGTGGTCCAACAATGTTCATTAGAACATCTCCACTATAACTCATTGACCTTTTTAATTGTCCTTCATGACAAGCCTTTTTAATGTATTGAGGCTTATAATGAAAGTTGACTTTCTGCTTTACTATGTTATAGACTTTCAAGTATGGAATGTCAGAAGGCGATTCGGTAAATTCAGTTTTGCTTGGAGTGCTACCATTACCAACATATGCTATCTCCTCCAACCGACACCATAACCAGCCATCCGGTAGTCCAAAAGGAATCTCATCTTCCAATATTGGTCGTAGTTCCTTTTCCTTATTGAGCTTGCCTGCTTTTATTAGTTTTTCTTTTTCGGCTTTTATACGTTTTAGTAGTTCTGTTGCAGGTTCGTCTGTTGGGTCTTGCTTAGTTAGTTTTCCCTGTACGGCTTCCTGCAATATTGTTTGGCGGAGAAGTTGGAGGTAGGTTTGTTGTTGGTCTACCTCTGTTTCAATAGTTTTAAGTTTAGCTTGTCTCGAATTAATTTTTTCAACAATTTTTGTTTGCTCAACTAAGGGTGGAAGGGTAACTTTTAGAGGCAATAAGTGCTTTGATTTCAATTCTGTTTTTATTCCATTACCAGCACTTGCACGTAGAAGATTTTTGAAAGCATCACTAATAAGAAACCATTTAAAGTAGTCGATATAAATTTTCTTTTCATCAAACTCATACGAAGAGTAATGAATTGTAGCTAAAGCATCCTCTTCATCACGGTAAATTGTCACCGCACCTTTTTCAGCATTAATTCCTGAGATAAGCAAATCCCCCTTTTTTAGCAGTATCATATCAGTATTGGTTTGCTTATCCACTAAATGATATGTTCCTGAAAAATCAATTTTTTCAACACGCCTTAATCCCATTACATTAGCTTGGGATGGCTTATATCTTCCAACTCTTTCTTTTAGAAAGCTCCCAATGATTACAGTCTTCCAACTCATTTTAATAGTTTAATAGTAGCACAAACGATGAACGACCCTTCGACAAGCTCAGGGTGACAGTTGTAATGTTTATACCAATTCTTCTTTCAATTGGTTTAGTAACTCGTTGCTTTTGGCAAATGATTGACCAAGCAAATTTATCAACTCGTTACTGGTGTACTGGTGGGTTTTTTCTGTGCTGTTTGGGTTCTTGATATCGAAATTGTAGTTGCGCTTCTTTAGTTCTTCGGCACTTACCTTCCAGGCATACTGGTTTTCTTCGCGGGCCTTCCACCAGGCTTTTTCGAGGTCAAATTCTTTTATATTTATAGGTTTGGTTTTATTGTAGTTCTTTATGCCATCTGGGTAAGGATGTTCGAAATACCAAACGTCTTTGGTGGGTTTGCCTTTGGTAAAAAACAGCAGGTTTGTTTTAATGCCTGTATAAGGGGCAAACACGCCATTGGGTAAACGTACTATTGTATGCAGGTTGCACTTTTCGAGCAGGCTTTCTTTTATACGTGTGGCTACGCCTTCACCAAACAAAAAGCCATCGGGCAATACCAGGCCGCAACGTCCGCCATCTTTTAGCAGGTGAATAACCAGCGACATAAACAGGTTGGCGGTTTCTCTTGTACGGTATTGTGCCGGAAAATTATTTTCAACGCCATCTTCTTCCATACCGCCAAAAGGGGGATTGGTAACAATAACATCAACCCTGTTCTTCTGGCTCCATTCGGTCCAGCTACGGCTAAGCAGGTTGTCGTGTTGTATAACCGGCACTTCTATGCCATGCAAAATAAGATTGGTAGTGGCAAGCATGTGGGGCAGGGGTTTCTTTTCAACACCCGTAATGCAGTTTTGTAACTGCTGGCGCTGCTCCAGCGTTTTTATCTTTTCGTGGGTTTCTATATAGTCAATAACATTGGTAAGAAATCCGGCGGTGCCGCATGCAGGGTCAAGCACTACCTCGCCCAGCTTAGGGGCAATCATTTCAACAATAAATTGTGTAACGGCACGAGGCGTATAAAACTCACCGGCATTACCTGCACTTTGCAGGTCGCGGAGTATTTGTTCGTAAATGTCGTTGAACTGGTGACGGTCGCTTTTGGAGGTTAGCTGAATATCGCTGTTGATTTTGTTAATCACCTGTCGGAGCAGTGTACCACTCTTCATGTAGTTGTAACTGTCTTCAAACACCTGCTTCACCATAAGGCCTGCATCTTTGGCGTGTTTTGGCTTCAGGTCTTTAAGGCGTGGAAATAGGGAGTTGTTGACGAAGCCAAGTAATTCTTCTCCGGTCATGCCTTCTTCATCGGCAGCCCATTCACGCCACCGGAGGTCTTTTGGTATGGGCGATTTATATGCCTCGTTAGTGATTTCCCAATCTTCTTCTTTTGTATCAAATATTTTAAGGAACAGCATCCAGCCGAGTTGTGAGATGCGCTGCGCATCGCCATCAACACCAGCATCTTTGCGCATGATGTCCTGGATGGATTTTATGGTGGAGGTAAGGTTGCTCATATTGTTTGTTAGGTTTATCCCGAAGGGATGGTATGTTTATAGCACTTGGTTATTTTGTTATCTGTCCGACCCCATCGGGGTCGCACTCATAATTGCGCATGGTTTTCTATAAATATGGGATGCCATCGGCATCCTGGTGTTTTATGTTTTTATCCCGAAGGGATTGAATATTTATAGCCCATTATATTGCGTTGTTTGTTCGACCCCAAAGGGGTCGCATAAATTCTTACGCTTGATTTTCTATAAATATTGGATGCCTTCGGCATCCTGGTGTTTTATGTTTTTATCCCGAAGGCATTGAATATTTATAGCCCATGATATTGTGTTGTTTATTCGACCCCAAAGGGGGTCGAATAAATTCTTACGCTTAATTTTCTATAAATATTGGATGCCTTCGGCATCTTGTTTCAGACCTGCATTTCCCATACAACCGGTTCACTCTATCCACTCAAATAAATATTCGGACTTGTGCTCTATTGCAAATTTGCGCATGAATTCCAGATACTCTTCTTTAAATGTTTGCTTTTTATGATGCAGTTTTTGAGCCGCAATATAACCAATCACGTTATCCAGCGCCGAATGGCTATAAGAGAAAGCACCATAACCTTCCTGCCACTGAAACGGTGAAGAAGTAAACCGCTTTTCATTTATAAAAACATTTGAAGACTTTTTTACCTCCCGGACAAGATCGGCAAGACAGCAAGATGGCCGCATACCAATCAAAAAATGCAAATGGTCAGGCATTCCATTTATGGCAAGCATCTTCTGCTCTTTGTTTTGTACAATGCCTGTTATGTATTTATACAATTGTGCTTCCCAAAAGGTTTGCACGAGACTTTGCCTTCCTTTTACTGCAAACACCACCTGGATATAGATTTGAGAAAAGGTACCTGCCATAACTTATGCAAATTGGTATAATTGAGTTTCCAAATCTTTAATGGCTGCTACATATTTTTCCCTGCTTCCAAACAACCGAATGATTTCGGGCGGCGTACCAAACCCTGTAAAGGGATCAATGGAAAGAACTTCCGTACTTTCAATAGTGGTAATGCCTTCGTCTGCGTATTTGTCTAGCAGTGCTTCCAGCACCTTCTTTACCTGCCCGCCATATTTAGTAAAGTAGTTTCGCTTCTTTACATTGGCCGCTCTTTCCTTCCTTGTTAATGGCGGCTGGTCGTAAGCAACGTGGCAGATAAGATCAAATAAATCCAATTCCTTATTAACGGAATCCTGGAGGGCATTTACTAATATTCCCTGTTCCTCCATCTCCTTTACAATAGCCGCTTTTTTGTCGGTGTGGTTCCATTTATTCAAAAAATCATTTAGGGAAGCATAGTGGTTCTTGATGATTTCCCTTGTGTGATCTTTCAGGCTAACGGTTATAGGCCTGCCTTCATTATCGAAATGCATCTCTCTTGATACCAACACAGAAACATCCACCCCGTTCACAAAAATCTTTTCTCTTCGTTCTCTAACAATTGACGTTTGATCGTTTTGCGGATAACGAACTGTGGGCTTTGAAATCTTTACTTCTTCTCCCGTTACATTATCAATAATAGGTTCTTTAACTTCTTCTTCCTCTACTTCAACAGTTGAGAGATCGTCTTCTTCGCCAGCTTCTTTAACCCGTATTGGCGGCCCGTCAAAATCAACGTCGGCAAATAAATCGGTAACGTTTCTAAAATCAAGAATAGTAAAATAGAGTTTACCAAAGTCTTCTCGTATTCTTGTTCCCCTTCCTATAATCTGTTTAAACTCTGTCATGCTTTGGATGTTACTATCCAATACAATCACCTTACAGGTTTGTGCATCAACACCAGTACTCATCAATTTTGAAGTGGTAGCAATTACAGGGTATTTTTCTTCTACATTAATAAAATTATCAAGCTCTCTTTTCCCTTCTTCATTATCGCCGGTTATTTGTACAATGTATTTATAATTCTCTCTTACCAGGTCTGCATTATGATTGGCCAGGGCAGATCGCATTCTTTCCGCATGGTTGATATCAACGCAAAACACAATGGTTTTAGAAAACCGGCCAGCTCCTTTTAAAAACTCTGTAACCTTCCTTGCAACGGTATCTGTTCTTTCTTCAATTACTATGTTACGGTCAAAATCTTTCCGGTTATAAATCCTGTCTTCTATTTCCCTTCCTTCCTTATCCAGCATTCCCTTTGTTGGTCGCCAACCTTCAAGGTCTATATTTAAACCTACACGTACCACACGATAAGGCGCTAAAAATCCATCATCAATACCTTGTTTCAATGAATAGGTATAAATGGGATCGCCAAAATATTCAATGTTCGAAATTTCATTGGTTTCTTTTGGTGTTGCTGTTAAACCAAGATGTGTAGCGTTGGTGAAATAAGCCAGTATCTCACGCCAGGCACTATCATCTGAAGCACTACCCCGGTGGCACTCGTCTATTACTATAAGATCAAAGAAGTCAGGAGTAAACTGTTTGTAGATATTAGCTTCAGTTTCATTACCTGATATACCCTGGTATAGGGCAAGGTATATTTCATAGCTTTTATCAACCTGCCTGTTTCTTACCCACGTCATTTTATCACCAAAATGCCTGAAGTCGTTATTCTTTGTTTGGGAGATCAACACGTTTCTATCAGCCAAAAAAAGAATTCTCTTTTTCACTTTTGCTTTCCATAAGCGATAAACAATTTGAAATGCTGTATAAGTTTTTCCCGTGCCTGTTGCCATTACCAACAACATCCTGTTTTGTGCTTTTGCTATGGCATCAATTGTTCTGTTAATGGCAACTTCCTGGTAATATCTTGGCTTGCGACCTGAACCATCGGAATAATATTCTTGCGAAACGATTCTTTCCTGCTCTTCCGTTTGTATTCCTTTGAAAGCTTTAAACCGCTGCCATAAATCTTCAGGAGAAGGAAATTTATCAATGCCCAATTCTTTTTCAATAGCATTATCTGAGGCTGTCCTGTCATGAAACCAAAATCCATCTCCGTTACTGCTGAATACGCAAGGAATGTCTAACACCCTTGCATAGTCGAGGGCCTGTTGTATACCGGAATTAATTGAATGATTATTATCCTTTGCTTCGATGATAGCAATAGGATTAGAGCGGAAGTACAGAATGTAGTCGGCTCTTTTTCTTTTTCCTCTTGCCGTTAATTTGCCACGAACAAAGATTTTACCGTCGGTGAAAGAAACTTCTTCCAATATCTGTGTATCCAAATCCCAACCGGCCTTTTGCAAAGCAGGTGTAATGAATTTGGAGCAGATATCTCTTTCGGAAAGTTGTTTCTTATCAATCATGCAGTTACGTAGATGATAAATATATCAAATCAATTTCTCATTTCTGAAGCAAAGATTTAAGTGGGCCTTCGGCAGATTTCTCCTTCGTCGAAATGACAAGGATGAGTGTTTCAAGGATCTAACATTGCCTTATTAGTAGTAATACAGAAACCAGACTTCAGCATGTAGTCTTATGATAAATGAATTTTATAAACATAATATCTCTGCCTTGTCATTTCGAATCCCGCCTCGGGTGAGAAATCTGCCGAAGGCACTTTAGTGTTAGAACGTGGGCTGAACGTTTTCGGCAGATTTCTCCTTCGTCGAAATGACAAGCAAGAGTGTTTCAAGGATCTAACATTGCCATATTAGTAGTTAATACAGAAACCAGACTTCAGCATGTATTCTTATGATAAATGAATTTTATAAACATAATATCTCTGCCTTGTCATTTCGAATCCCGTCTCGGGTGAGAAATCTGCCGAAGGCACTTTAGTGTTAGAACGAGGGCTGAACGTTTTCGGCAGATTTCTCCTTCGTCGAAATGACAAGCAAGAGTGTTTCATGGATCTAACATTGCCTTATTAGTAGTTAATACAGAAACCAGACTTCAGCATGTAGTCTTATGATAAATGAATTTTATAAACATAATATTTCTGCCTTGTCATTTCGAATCCCGTCTCGGGTGAGAAATCTGCCGAAGGCCTTCTACCAATCTTTACGATGAACCAGTTCTTCTTCCGGTAGCGGCCAAATACCAAACAATTCTTTATTGAGATTATCCCAGGCAGGATTAAAGGTTCGAATAAGATCTTCTTTCTTTTCTCTTCTCCATTTTTTAATTTCTTTTTCTCTCATGATTGCATCATTCACATATTTGTGCTCTTCATAAAACACCAAACAGTAGCAATAGTATTTACCAGCATGGGTCCTGGAGTTCCCCTTGTTCAGGTAGTGTTCAATTACCCGTTGTTCAAGGTTGTTCGTGAGGCCTACGTATAAGGCATCTCCGTTGGGATTTGTTGTTATGTATACGTAGAATTTCAATGCCTGAAAGTAATACGCTTTCGGCAGATTTCTCCTTCGTCGAAATGACAAGCAAGAGTGTTTACTGAGTTGGTTGTTCGTTTGTTAGGAATGTTAATACATACAGCGTTTCTTCGGCAACCACACAGAGGGCTTCGATGGCGAAATATATGCCCCCGTTCCTGCTCCTATAGAGGCTATAAAAGGAAACAGGAAGAACAGGGGAACATTTATCTTCGCCAACTTTATATGAAAGAATAATTATTGTGAAAAGTAAATTAATGTTCCTGTTTTTACTCCTTGTAACCTCAGTGGCTTCGGCGCAGAAATATCCTTTGCCCTTAGGTGCCGACACGGCAAATACCGGCAGATACATTCAAAGAACAATGCACCTGCTGGCCACGAGCACGCCGCAAAAAAGAAACACAGTTAAGATATTAGTGTACGGACAATCAATAAGCGAGCAGAAATGGTGGCTTGAAGTTAAGAGAGACTTAACAGCACGCTACCCTAATGCCAACCTGATTATGGAAAACAAATCAATTGGTGGTTTTTCTTCTTCTCTATTGGTTAAAACCACCGAAATGGATGTAAGCTCTTTCTACCCCGATTTGGTTTTGTTTCATGTTTACGGTGACCTTGAAAACTACGAATCAATTCTAAAAACGATCCGAAGCAGAACATCGGCAGAAATTGCTATTCAAACGGATCATTATAATAAAGCTGATGAAAGGAGCGACCGGGTTTCATACACTTTGCTGCCAGAACTGGCCAGGAAATACAAGTGCGAAATTATAAATGTGCGAAAGGGTTGGAAGAAATATTTGGATGATAATAAATACGAGCCCTCAAAACTGCTGGCGGATGGGGTTCATTTAAACGAACACGGAAACTTTGTAATGGCCGAATTAATTAAACCTTATTTGCATTACAAGCCTCACTACAATCATGATGAATTTGGCCTGCTGGCAATCTATATAGTAGGTAAGGACGTTTTTTTTAAAGGCAATAAGCTTATTCTTTCCTTTACCGGAAATAAAGTAGAACTGATTGCCGCAAAACCGCTTTCGAATGCAAAGCCGGCAAAAGTGTTGGTCGATAATAAAAAACCTTCTTCATTTCAGGGAACTTATTTTATGAGTCGGCCTTACAGTGATAAACTGTATGGATGGCCGTGGTCGTCGCCTGGTATGATTCGGGTAGGGCATGAGGCACCCTGGATAACCGAAGAATGGACTTGTACATTTACAGAAGCAACGGCTCCTTTTACTGATTTCGCTTTTGAAATTTCGGGATCCAAAACCGGGAAGGACGGTTCCGGTACATCCAATCAGGATTTCATTTCGAATTCTAAACGGGTAATTATAAAAAAGGGCGACGCAGATAAGGGAGGCGATTGGCATTTGCACCGGTCATATCAGGTGGTAAAAAGTATTATAAACAAAGGTGATGAAGTTAAATGGAAAACCTACACGGAAAGTACAGATATGTACGCACCAAAAGCCGCAGCTGATTCCGTAGAAAATGCCACAACCTTGTTTCAAGGAATCCCCAATACGAAACATGTACTAAAGCTGAAAGGCAGGAAGAAAAGTATGCCGGTAAGGGAAATAAGAGTTTATAAACCCTTTTTGCAAGATTAAAATTTGCCGAAAATTCTTCGCATCATTTCTACAAACCACAATCGAATACAGGGGGAAAAAGCGAAATGTGTATTAATGTAACAGGCTCTTACTTTTAAAAGCAAGAGCCTGTTACATGCATTGGAATGAGCTGCTACTTTGTTTGCTCGGTTACCTTATTAAAATACTGGATTGATTCGATAATATCCGGCACATTGTTATCCATTTTATGTTCACATTCCACATATACCATTCCATTAAAATTCTGATCTCTTAATTCCCTAATAACTCCCGGAAAATTAATGGATCCTTTTCCCACTATCACATCCTCTCCCCGGCCGTTACTTGTTTGGGCAATGTCTTTTAAATGAATGCCAATAATATGGCCTTTTAACTGGTTTAAACATTTTACCGGGTCTAACCCGCTACGAACCCAATGTCCGAGATCGGCACAGGCACCGATATTTTTATGGCCTTTTATAGCCGCCAGCACAGAATCAGGGTGCCAGTACCGGCTGCTTCCTTTGGCATGTTCATGAATGGCAGTTTTAATATTATAGATATATCCAAGACTATCAAGAATATTCCAATGGGCCGGGTTTGGCTCACTCACCAAAAATTCCATCCCCAAAGTTTTAGCCATCTCAAAATACCGTTTCCATGCTTGTGCATCTTTTGCGCCTCCTACATACATTGATCTCATTCTAAGACCCTTGTCATCCAGCATTTGCTTCATTCTCCTTACGCCATAAGGAGAAATATTTTCCATGGTGCTGTCTTTAAATTCTTCCTTTAGTGCATGAAAAGAAAACCCCTCTACATATTTAACTCCTGCGCTATCAGCTTTTTGCAATGCCGTTGAAAAAGGGAACAGGTTAAAAGAATATAAAGCCACGCCCATATTCCAGTTAGCTCCGGTTCCTGAAACTGTATTGCTGTTGCCGCTTGTATTATTCAGATGGTTGCTGCATGCAGCGCCTAAAGCAGTTATAATAATAAGTCCATAGAACGGTAAAGACAGTTTCTTCATAACAGTGTTTTATATTTTTACGAATGTATCAATTTAATTAGCGCTATTAATTAATTCTTTATCCATTTTTGTGATAATTAAGCAGTGGATACCACATTGAGTACGTACAGGCAGAGAAGGACGCATCAATAAGAATTTCTGCTTACATCCCCAAAATTATAAACCATGCCGCACCATATTTCGGATGGTTAAAATAGCTACGATAAAATTCATCTCTCATAAAAACAAATGTCAGAATGCAGCATTCTATTTCTCAGGAACAGGTAAATTTTTATCAGGATATTGGGTACATTATTATAGAAGACTTTCTTTCATTTGAAAAACTTGCCGGATGGAGAACTGCCGTTTACAAAGCCGTGGACGCAATGGACATGGAGCGCATGCTACTATGACCCCCGGATATAGGAGGGCTATGACCTGCGCTTACATGCCGGACGGCAGTACATTTAACGGCACACAAAACATTTTAAGTAATGAGCAGGTGGCCCGGTTAAAACCCGGCAATCTTTTGAATGATGAGAAGCAGAATCCTTTGATTTATTCAAAAGCCCATACAGTTGCTTTATATGGCCATTTTGTTTTGCCCGAATGGGGGACAAGCATGGTTATGTAAGACAAAAAGGAACAACATGGTGATAACACCAGTATTCCTTAATTTTAAAGGCTCTGTCCTTTAATTAAACAATTGCTCCTCTATGCTGAAATTTATACTCAAGGTTTTTACACTTGCGGGTCTTTTAATTTTTCTCTTCAATAAAGTTTATGCGCAGACCTTTATAGTGAATTTGCCGCCAGATCAGTATACAAATAATGCGTGGCTTGACCTGCGATACCTGAATGAAACAGAAGCCGGTGAGAACGGGTTTATTAAATTATCTCCAGATGGTAAAAGCTTTGTAAATGGAAAGGCTGCACCCCAGCGGTTTTGGGCCGTTAATGGTGCGGGGGCTGCCAGCGAACTGAATGATGCGCAGCTTAAAAGTTATGCACGGTACCTGGCTAAAATTGGAGTCAACCTTATTCGCTTTCATGCTGTTATTGCACCCAAGGGTCCAAATAGCAAAATTGACGAAGTAGATACTGTTGAAGTAAGAAATATTTGGAGAGCAGTAGCTGCATTTAAAAAAGAAGGAATTTACACGGCTATTAGTCCTTATTGGGCGCACTATTCCCCCGTGCCTGCTTCCTGGGAGTTGGGAGAATATAAAGGAGATGTAAGCTTGTGGGGTGTAATGTTTTTTAATGAGCGATTAAAAGCTGCTTACAAAAAATGGGTGAACTATCTCTATACAACAGTAAATCCTTATACTGGTATTGCGTTAAAAGATGAACCAGCTGTTGGCTTAATACAAATTAAGAATGAAGATGGATTATTATTTTATACAGTTGATGCAATACTCCCGAATTTAAAAAATGAAATGAGCCAGGGCTTTTTTCAATGGGCTAAAAATAAATATGGCAATATTGACGCAGCTTTTAGTGCATGGGATGGTGTAACCATAACCAACGATAATAAAGCAGAAGGGAAACTTGGATTGTATATTATTTGGGAAGCTACACAATTACAAACCGGTGGCAAGGCAAAGCGGCTTAGTGACCAGGTTCAGTATTATTCGGAGCAGCAACGAAATTTTTATTCCGAAATGCGTGATCACTATAAGGCTATGGGCTGTAAACAACTGATCAACGGAAATAACTGGATACCTGCCGGTGAAAAAATGATTGATGCGGAACGCTGGACGAATTCAACTGTTGATGTAATGGCTGTGAATCGTTATTACGACCCAAAACATATTGGTGAAAACAATGGATGGCGTATAGATCCGGGCCATAAGTATGTTGGCGCTTCTGCGCTTTTAAATCCTCACTTGCTTCCGATCAATGTAAAGCAGGTAGCCGATAAACCTTTTTTTGTTACGGAAAGTGGCTGGAACCTGCCGCATAAATACCAGGCCGAAGGTCCTTTCCTCATCTCTTCGTATATGTCGCTTACGGGTGTTGATGGCTTTTTTTGGTTTTCTCTAACTGGTGCCGGAATAGACCAGGAACCTTACTATCCATGGTTTGATTTGGGCGGAGGCAAGCTAGCCATGGAACGATGGAATGCTTCTGTACCCGGACAAGTTTCTATGTTTCCGGCAAACGCACTTTTATTTAGAAAAGGCTACGTAGCACAGGGAGCACCTGTGCTGCATGAAGAAAGAACCTTGCCTTCTATCTTCAGCCGTGAGTTACCACTTGTATTAGAGTCCTCAAGCTTTGATCCTAACCATGCGGCACCGGTTCCGGGATCAACGCCTGATGCCACCGTAGTATCTCCCCTGGCGTTTTTAGTTGGCCCGGTAGAAGCGGTGTATGGTAGCAGTACCAATAGTTCTGTTATTGCACCTAATTTATCTCAGAATATTAATGTAGATCAGAAAATCATTACAAGCAACACAGGCCAGCTTCGTTGGAATTATAAAGATGGTATTTGTGCGCTTGATGCTCCAAAAGCAAAAGGTGTTGCTGGCTTTTTAAAAAAACAACCGGTTGTAGAACTATCAGATCTTACGATTACCTCTCAAAATGAATATGCGGTAGTGCAGGTTGTGTCTATGGATGATAAGGCAATAACAGAGTCAGAAAAAATACTGGTGCAGGTAGGTACAGTTTACCGGCCCAGTGGATGGAAAGAGTCGACATCAAAAGTAAAAATTGACAACGTTGAATATGATGGATTTGTTATTGAAAATACAGGAAAAATGCCTTGGTATGGTGTTGATGCAAATGTTGTTCTGAACTTTAAAAGTGCTAAGGTTAAGTCGGCATACGTACTTGATATTAATGGCTATCTGAAAAAAGAGGTTCCATTAACAAAAGCAGGCAGCGGTTTTAATTTAACTGTTCCTAAAGATGCTTTCTATGTCATCTTAAATACAACAGAGCCTACTGTTGCGGGTGTAGAACCTGACGGCGTGAGGGTGTATCCTAATCCATCAAATGGCAACATCTTCGTGGAAGTGCCACAAAGTTTGGCGCTCCATAATACCTTGCAAGTCTTTGACCAGGGTGGACGAAGGGTTTATCAAAAACAAAATCTGGTAGCAGGGAAAAATACAATTACACTGCCCAGGATTTCTACTGGTATGTACGATGTTGTTGTTACAGATAATTGGACAAAAGAAAAGAAAGTGTATAAGATCGTGGTTAAGGCTTAGAAACGTAATCAATCAGTAATTAGTTTTCGATGATTGATAGCACATCATTGTATTGAAACCTGACTGCGTTAAATTATGGGGAGAGGGCCATAAGCGTAGTAACTTAATAAAGGAGAAGTAAATAAATGAAACCTATTATTTCAAATACTGCGCAGGTATCACCACTAAAAGTAAATGGCACTTTAAGCTTCAGTATGCATGTGCGTTTCATTGATTCAAAATTATAACGTTTAATGGAGTTATTGATCCTTTGCCCACAATGGGGACACGAACATCTTTCACCGGAAGCATTTCTTTCAAAAGTTCAGGAAGCAGGCTATGATGGTATAGAAGCATGGATGCCCGAAGAACAAGAACAAAGAAAAAAATTTATAACGCTGCTGCAGGACCGTGAATTATCCATTGTAAGCCATCAGCATCAGGCCAAAGGAGATAGCATCAGTGAATTTTGCAAATCCTTTGAATATTACCTGAATGTTTCTTTGGAATGTGAACCTTTATTTATCAATTCACATTCAGGGAGAGATTATTTTACACTAGATGAACAGTTGCAGGTGCTGGATACAGCATTTAATTTTTCAGCTAAAAATAATATTCAAATTGCTCATGAAACACACAGGGGAAGAATGTTTTTTTCTCCCGGTAATGCTGAAATTTTATTTAAAGCCAGACCCGAAGTAAAAATTACGGCCGATCTTTCGCATTGGGTTTGCGTATCAGAAAATTTAAACCTTACCGGTTTTGAAAATGTAGTTAGTGAAGCCATACAAAAAACTGCATACATTCATGCCCGTATTGGTTTTGAGGAAGGCCCGCAAATATCCGACCCACGCTTACCGGAATGGAGTAAAGAAGTGTCGTTTTTTTTAAACTTATGGGATAAAATGATATGGCATCAAATAGATAAGCCTACAGATTTTTTTGCCATTACCCCAGAATTTGGCCCTCCTCCATATATGTGGCAAATGCCGGGTACCAAGGTCCCAATAGCCAGTCAATGGGATATTAATGTATACATGAAAGAATTGTTGAAAGAAAGATATCATAATAAGGCCGGTACTATTGATTAGTCAACGATTTATACAAAGGATCATTTATAATAACGCTTGTCCATGAAAGAAAAAATCTTATCTATTTTTTTAGCAGCCTTACTCTTAAACACCCAAACCAATGCGCAACAAAAGGCCCTTACACCAACAAAAGGCCGGCTTGAAACAGAGTTTAAAAATCCACCCATTATAGCCCGGCCAAAAGCATTGTGGCCCTGGGTGAATGGAAATTTCAGCCTTTCACAAATTACCTACGAGATGGAGCAGGCTAAGCAAAAAGGTATGGGTGGCTTTGACATTTGGGATGTGGGGTCAACAATAGATGCAGATAAGATTGTACCGGATGGTCCTCCTTTTTTAAGTGATGCTTCGGTACAAGGCATCAGGCATGCAGTAGAAGAAGGTGACCGCCTGGGGCTTGAGATCGGCCTTATAAGTTCAAGCAGTTGGAATGCAGGAGGCAGTTGGATAACGCCGGAACATGGCGCCATGGGCCTCTATAAGAAAGATACAATTGTTACCGGCCCGGTTGTATTTAATGCGGCAATACCCTTCCCGCTTATACGAGAAAGAAACGGCAACAATAAATCCTTGCTTCTTCGCAATCCTGCAACAGGCCTTCCTGTATTTTATAAAGAAGTGGGTTTGTTAGCGTATCCTCTGGCAACTGATCAAACCATCAACGATACGGGGGTGGTCATAAATCTTCAACAGCATTTAAATGCAGGCGCAGTTGTTAACTGGAATGTGCCAGCAGGTAAATGGCGTATTACCCGCTATGTATGTGCACCTACAGGCCAGTCCTTAATGCTGCCCAGTCCAAAGTCAAACGGGTTAACGGTAGACCATTTTAGTGCTGTTGCTCAGGAGGCTAATATGGAATATATTTTTAAACGTTTAAAAGAAGCGTTAGGCAGTTTAAAAAACAGGTCTTTAAAATATATTTACGAAGACAGCTACGAAGTAAATTCAGCGGTATGGACACCGCTTTTGCCGGAAGAATTTAAGAAGAGAACCGGCTATAGCCTTATTCCTTTTTTGCCGGTTTTAGATGGGTACACCGTAGGCGGTAAGGAAACAACCGAACGGTTTTTATATGATTTCACCAAGCTTCTTTCTGATCTGATCATTAATAACCATTATGCAAAAGGAAGAGAGTTAAGTGAAAGAGAAGGGATAGGCTTTTATGCAGAAGCCGGAGGTCCGGGCAAGCCCATACATAATGTGCCGTTTGAAGATTTAAAAGCATTGGGATCATTGACCGTACCGCGGGGCGAGTTTTGGAATAAACATGGGCAGCTTGAAAAATTACAGATTGTAAAAGGCATTTCAAGTGCTGCGCATATTTATAACCAACGATATGTAGAGGCAGAAGCGTTCACATCCGTATGGCTGTGGCAGGAGGGCCCCGGCGAATTAAAGCCGCTGGCAGATAGGGCTATGTGCGAGGGCCTTAATCGGTTTGTGTATCATACTTTTCCGCATACGCCGCCCGAGTCGGGTACGCCAGGTTGGGTGTATAATTTTGGAACCCTTATCAATACCACAAATGGGTGGTGGTCTAAGTCGGAGGGCTTTCACAACTATTTAGGGCGCTGCAGTTACTTATTGCAGCAAGGGGAGTTTGTGGGTGATGTGGCTTTTTATTATGGAGATGAAGCGCCGAATTTTGTAGCGCCAAAACATATTCCTGCTACACTTGGTTTAGGATACGATTATGATGTAGTGAATACAGATGTCATTTTAAATAAAATGACCGTAAAAAACGGACGCATTTATTTGCCGCATGGCCAGTTTTACGAAGTGCTCGTGCTGCCTCAGAGCCAAAGAATGAATCCCGCTGTTTTAAAAAAGCTGGAACAAATGGTTGCAGCAGGCGCTACGATCATTGGCCCAAAGCCAAACCGCTCTTATAGTTTATATGGGCAAAAAGCATCTGATCAACTCATTCAATCGGTGGCCGGTAAGTTGTGGGGAAATGCAGACAGCCTTAATGTGCAGCAACATACATACAACAAAGGAAAAGTTATCTGGGGAAAAACGGTCAGAGAAGTTTTGCTTCAAAATGGTATTACGCCGGACGTGCAATTCAAAAGCAATAGGAGTGATACGATAGATTATATACATCGCCGTACAACAGAAGCTGATATTTATTTTATCCGCAATAAAAAAGATGAAGTTCTTACAGGTACATGCACCTTTCGTGTAAAAAATAAACAGCCGGAATGGTGGGATGCAGAAACAGGGAGCACAGTTCCTATTACAAAATTCAGCATTACCAAAGAAGGCATTACTATTCCTTTAAACTTAGCAGCACAGGCGTCTGCTTTTATTGTTTTTAAAACGACAATAGCCTTGCCGTCGCAACATTTAAAAGCCATTGATAACAGCGGAATTTTATATACTTCAAAAGGGCTTGTTACCACCAATTCATCGGGTGCACCATCTTTAAAACTGGCAATCAACACACCATGGGAAGTGCGGTTTGAGCATAAAGGCGCAACACCCGTTAGAGATACGATGCAAGGGCTTGCTTCATGGCACACGTCTAAAGACAGTGCGGTTAAATATTTTTCTGGCCAGGCGGCATACTATAATTCGTTTGACATAGCTGCCGGCGATCTGAAAAAAGATGCAGTGCTTTTATTGTCGTTAAATAACGTAAAGGAAATAGCAGAAGTTTACCTTAATGGTAAAAAGCTTGGCAAGCATTGGCATCCTTCCCATGTCTTTGCCGTTACCGATGAATTGAAGGCGGGAAAAAATTAT
This sequence comes from Chitinophagaceae bacterium, assembly GCA_043763635.1. Lineage (GTDB taxonomy): Bacteria > Bacteroidota > Bacteroidia > Chitinophagales > Chitinophagaceae > Flavisolibacter. The sequence goes on along the minus strand of JAYULK010000026.1, from coordinate 40,906 downwards.
TTGGTAATAGAAGTGGTAAACTCCATTAACAACAGCTTAATTGGCGATGCAAAAAGGCCGGTGAAATATAAAGACATGCGCAGCAATATAACCCGTTTGCCTAATGCATGGCAGAAACCCTTTGCAGAAGCGCCATTGCTTGAGGCTGGGTTGATAGGACCTGTTACCTTGCAATGGGCCATTCGAAAATAATATGTGCGACTGATAAATTAAATGTCATAGATGTTACGTTCCTATCGGCTTTAAAAAGGGTGGTCAGGTAACATTTTTTTGTTTAAATTACTTTCAAATTGAACGAGCTTGCAATATAATTACTCCTTATATGAGGACATAGACCTCGTGGAAATGATCCGCGTAGATCATGATCAAATAGCTTTTCAGGAGATTTACATGCGCTACGCAGAGCCTTTGTTTCGGCATGCTTTTCAAAAGACGAATAATAAAGAAGCAGCGGAGGACATCGTTCAAATTACATTTGTAAAATTGTGGGCAAGACGAGTAAATCTAAAAATTAACTACAGCCTCAAAGCCTACCTCTATACTTCGGCCAAAAACAATGTCATTACTTATTACTTAAGGCAGTTATCAAAAAAAACGGTCAGCATTGATCTGATTCAGGATGATTTACTTCCATCCAATAATATCACGCAGGAGCGGATAAACTATTCAGAGACACTGGCACTGTATAACCAATCTTTAGAGGAACTGCCCGATAAATGCCGGGAGGTATTTGTATTGAGCCGGAGCGGCTACTCGTTAAAAGAAATAGCCCGGATTCAAAACATTTCTCCAAAAACTGCTGAAGTACACATCAGCAAAGCGCTTAGGTATCTTCGAAAAAGAATGAATGGCAATATTCTATTGCTGATCTTTTGGTTTTGTATTTAATTTTTTTCGTTAGCATAAGGGATGGCGATACTTTATGCGTCTTCTAAGTTGTACCCATCATGATTTAACCCCTTTAAATGAAACCATCGCCCATTCAACCTGAATTATTAGAAAAATACCTGAAAGGAGTATGCACTCCTGAAGAGAAGCGAATGGTGGAAGACTGGTATTTCGAATTAGATAAGAATGGTGAAACTGTGGTTACCCAGGTGCCAGGTTTCGACAAGCTGAAGCTGCTCAATAAAATACAACAGCAGGTTGCCGATTTAAACGAATTTGGGATCGCTGATGTAGAAGAACATGAAGCGCAGGCTCCGGCAAAATTAATTCGTTTTCCAAAACGGCTTACCTGGATAGCAGGTGTTGCCGCTGTTTTTATTCTTGTGATAGGCATTGGTTTTTTTGTTTCCGGCAGGGATAAAAGCCGTTCCCCTGAAATTGTAAAAAAAACTGAGCACATAGTGCTTTATAATAATACCGCTGCTGTTGTTGAAAAAACGCTCCCTGATGGAAGTGCTGTCTGGTTAAAGCCTGGTTCCAAATTAATATACGAACGTAAAAATGAGGAGTCAAACCGGGAAGTAACCTTTACAGGCGAGGCTTTCTTTGATGTGGCCAAAGATGCGGCACATCCATTTGTGATTCATGCTAATGAAATGAACATACGGGTAGTAGGTACTTCATTTAACGTGATAGCCCTGCCTACAAGCCGAACATTTAAGGTATCTGTAGTTACAGGAAAAGTACAGGTTACAGGAAACAATAAATCAGGCAAAACAGAATCAGTTTACCTGACACCAAATCACCAGGCGAGTTTTAATCTTAGTTCTCAAAAAATTGTGCAAACCGAATTAAGTGAAGTGCAGTTAAAGAAGCAATACTGGAAGCCATTTAGCCTCAATTTTGGCGATGCTACTATGGAGGTTGTTGCTAAAGAGATGCAAAAAGCATTTGAAGTAAAAGTAGAATTTTCAAATGCTGGTATAGCCAATTGCCACTTAAAGGTGGATTTCAACAACCAGCAGTTACCCGAAATTATTAGCTCGTTGGAAAAGCTATTGGATGTGAGCTGTGAATTGGTTGATGGAAGCACTTTGAAGATAACCGGAGAAGGATGTTCTGAATAAAACTTTTTATTAAATACAAACAATGCCAAGCTATATGAGAAAAAAACTTCCCCCTGATTAAAAAAGATCAAGGGTGTAACTAGCACCCTTGACCAAGACTGATATGATTCCTGTCCATATTATCAACAAAGACAGGATTTAGCTGTTAAACATTTATTCACCAGTCCAACTCAAATTTATGAGAAAAATTTCATTGAATAAGCATCAACTGCTTTTCATTATGAGAGTATCTATTTTTAAGTTTATATTATTGCTTGTTACATCTTCATTCATTTACGCGAATGAAACCTCGGCCCAGGAAATGCTGGACCGCCAGATTACTGTGAATGTTAAAGATGTAAGTCTAAAAACGGCGCTTGATAAAATAGAAGCTGCCGCACAAATTCAATTTTCCTACAGCAGGAACATCATTAATTTGAACCAAATTGTTACCTGCACTGCAAAATCTGAAACGCTTGCAAAAGTATTACAGCGTTTATTGAAGCCTCTGTCAATTGACTACCAGGTCGTTAACGATCAGGTTTTGTTATACCAGTCAAAGAAAAAACGGTCTAACAGGTATGAATCCGTAGAAAGCGTAACCATCGCTGAAAAAGAACTCACCATTAAGTATGTGGCTTTTCAGGGAAGAGTGCTTTCCAGTTTAACAGGTCAAGGATTGCCTGGTGTAAGCGTTTCAGTAAAGAATACCAACCTTGGTACCACTACAGATGCAAACGGGTCGTTTGCTTTGGATCTACCAAACCAAAATGCGGTGTTGGTACTTAGTTATGTAGGCTATTTATCTCAGGAGGTGGCCGTAAACAACCAAAGCTTTTTAGAGATAAGGCTTGAGCAGGATATTCAATCGCAGGATGAAGTGGTAGTAGTGGGTTATGGTACCCAAAGAGCCCGGAATGTAACAGGTGCTATGGGCCGGATTGGTACTAAGGAAATCAAACAAGTAGCTGTTATAGGATTAGACCAGGCTTTACAAGGTCGCATTGCCGGTGTGCAGGTAGCAGAAAATTCTGCTGAACCTGGAGCAGATGTATCTATCCGCATTCGTGGTGTGGCTTCTATTTCTATGGGAAGTGAGCCTTTGGTGGTAGTTGATGGCATACCAATGTCTGTAAAACTCAGTTCAATTAACCCTAATGACATTGAAACGATAGATGTTTTAAAAGATGCTGCTTCTGCAGCCATATATGGGTCAAGAGGATCTGCTGGTGTTATTTTAGTAACTACAAAAAGAGGAAAAACCGGAAAACTAAGAGTAAGTCTTGATGCGTACACAGCAAGGCAAATGGTTACAAACCGAATATCCTTATTAAACGGATCGCAATTTGCAAAAGTTGCAAATGAAAACCTGGTTAATGGTGGCCAAACGCCAAATCCTGAATGGACGAATCCCGCAACAGTTCCAAATACAGATTGGCAGGATGAAATTTTTAGAACAGCCCCTATGAGCAATTATAATATAGCCATAAGCGGCGGATCAGAAAAATCCCGTAACTACCTCTCTTTTGGGTATACCAGCCAGGATGGGGTGCTTTCTAACAATGCTTCTTTTAAAAGACTTACAGGGCGCTTTAATTCGGATTATGATATTTCCAGCCGGTTTAAAATCGGGGTAAATGTTAATTACAATGCTGATCAAAAATCCGGTATCCGCACTCAGGACGATAATACAGGTACCATTATCAGTATCCTGCAGGCACAGCCTACGGATCCATTATATGCAACTACTGAAGGTCCTATCGGCAGCAATTTTTACGGTTTTGAAGGCTATTCTTTCAGAACCAAACAAAACTTGTACTATGCCGGTATTGGCAACAATCCCGTATATGTGGCAAATAACCATTTTTTCAGTAGGGGCAGGGGAACCCAACTCCTTGCAAATGCATTTGGAGAGCTTGAATTAATAAAGGGATTGAAATTTAAATCATTGATTGGCTATACGGTGGAAAATGGTTTTGGAAACAGCGGAAATAATCAAGTGCCTTCACCGGTTTCCAGCGGTGGCGGAGGGCTAAATGACCGTACAGGTGTTGGTTCAAATTTTAGCCAGGCTAGTCAGTGGAATTGGGTAAACACATTATCGTATGCAAGATCTTTTGGCAAGCATAATCTTTCAAGTGTTATTGGTTCAGATGCATTAAAGTTTAAAGGATCATCTTTAAACGTAAATGCATTTGGAGCACCACAAAATCAAAACTCCATAACAGCCTCTTCTGATTTATCTGGCCGGCCACGTGGCAATGAATATATTCCTTTCAGTCTTGTGTCTTATTTCGCCCGGGTTATGTATGATTATGATGACCGCTTTTTGCTTTCCGCAGTTGTTAGAAGAGATGGATCATCAAAGTTTGGCCCTCAGAATACCTGGGGTAATTTTCCTTCGGTTTCCGTGGGATGGAGGATTTCACAAGAGGAGTTTATGAAATCTGTTTCGTTTATAGATGATTTAAAGATTAGGGGCAGTTACGGCTCAGTGGGTAATCAAGGCATTCCAGACCTGCAGTTTTATAGCCAATATGGCACTGTAGGAAATGATTATGCCTATACGTTCAACGATAATTTAGTTCCTGGATTACGGCCAACTGTGTTGGGAAATGATAGTATTAAATGGGAAAGAAATGTAGAAAGAAATCTTGGTCTTGATGCCTCATTTTTAAAGGGAAAAATAACCCTGAGTGCAGACGTTTATAAAAAAGAACTTAAAGATCTGTTGGGTAATGTGCCTATTCCGTTTTATGCCGCTCCATTTACAGGCGAACTGTTGAAAAATGCTTTTTCTATGCAAAACAGTGGCATTGAGTTAACCTTAGGACTGAACGAAAAATTAGGAGCTGTAAACTTTTCTCTAAACGCTAATTTTTCCACTCTTCAGAATAAAGTCACATCTCTTGGGGCAGGCGATGGAAAAAGCTATGTGTTTCAGAATATTTCCGCAATAGGAGAAATGAAAGCAACAACCCGTAGTCAGGTAGGAGAAAGAATTGGAAATTTTTGGGGTTTTATAACGGATGGTATTATTCAGAATGCAGCTGAGGCTACTATGTACAAAACAATGGGTTTTACATTTGCTGAACCTGGAGACAGAAAATATAAAGACCTCAATAAAGATGGTAAATTAAACGATGATGATAGAACCATCATCGGAAATGGATTACCAGGCTATTTATATGGTTTAAACGCCAGGGCTGAATATAAAGGATTTGATATCAGTGCCTTTTTCAATGGACAGGGTGATGCAGATATAGCCAATATGACCCGCTATTTTACATCATCGGTAAACTTTAGAAATCCAGGCCTTGTAAATGCATCTACGGACGTATTGAACGCATGGAAGGGCGAAGGTACCAGCAATGAGTTTCCAAGAAATTCTTCAAATTCTATTCAATCTAACCGGTGGTTTTCTGATGCCTTCATAGAAGACGGATCATTTTTTAGACTGCGAAATCTTCAAATTGGGTATGCTCTTCCTACACGAATTATGAGTAAGATTGGTGCTAGTGCTGCAAGGGTTTATATTGCCGGCCAAAACCTTTTTACAATAACTGATTACTCGGGTTATGATCCTGAAGTAGGAAGCAATGGCGGCACTGGTAACAGTGGAATACGGGTAGCAGGAGTAGATTATGGCAGGTATCCGATGGCCAAAATGTTTACAGTTGGATTTACAGCTCAATTTTAAAAACGGTTAAAAGTAGAACAATGAAAAACAGAATATTTTTTTTAATACTCATTTCAGCAGTTGTATTGGGTATTGGCTCATGTAAAAAGAGTTTTTTTGAAGCAACAACAAATGACGGTAGCATTAATGATGCTACCGCTTATAAATCGAAAACAGATTTTGATGCGGGCGTAGTAGGGGCGTACGTAAACTTGCAAAGCGCTTTCGAAACAATAATCAAATTGCCCGGATTTATATCAAATGATGTGTCAAATGGGGAGGGAAATGCCGTTTCCTTTGATCGCATTTTTGACAATACTTATTTTCTTTCAGATGAAAATTGGCGTGAGCTTTATAAGATCGTGAATAATGCCAATATTGTTATTGGCAAATTAGAGGGTGTGGGGCCAGGTGTTTTAACTGATGAGGAAAAAAATAAAGCAATGGCACAGGTTAAATTCCTTCGGGGTTTTGCATACCTGCACCTTACCCAGGCATTTGGCGATGTGCCTATGCCTCTGGCAGCCTACACAACGGCTCAGAATAGCATCTCCTGTACACCACAAGCAGATGTAATTGCACAAGTGATTTCAGACCTTACCGTTGCAGCCGATAAATTACCAGAAATGCAGGAATGGACTGGTGCCGACCTAGGCAGAGTTGGCAAAGGTGCGGCATTAGGGTATCTGGCCCTTGCAAATATGTATAAAAAAGACTGGGCAGGTGCGGGTGCTGCATCAGAAAAATTGTTATCACTAACAAAGCCAAAGTATGAGCTTAAACCCAATGTAAGAGATGAGTTTTCAGCATTGAATAGAAATCTGACATCATCGGTTTTCGAAGTTCAGTTTAACCCAAAATCTGCTGATAAATGGATTGGATGGGGAGGACAGGCTCCACATAACGGGCACACAATGCCCACACAAACGGCTCCACCAGGCATTGGTGATGACTGGGTTAATTTCGGAGGATGGGGAAATTATATCATCAGCCCTACTGCTTTAAGCAGCTTTGAGCCGGGCGACGATAGAAGGAAAAAATTGATTATTAAGTATCCGGAGTCTTATAAAGGCGAACTGATGGCAGATTCCTTCAGGGCTGTAAACTGGCCGACAGATGTTGATTTTTTAGCTAAAAGAACTCAGTTTGGATATTCTACAAAATATTGGTACGGTGTATCAAGATTGCCGGCAGGTGAAAACATTATAATGATGCGTTTTGGAGAAGTATTGTTGAATTATGCTGAAATTCAGTTTAACAGGGGCCAGCCGGGAGATGCTTATGCGCAGCTGAACAAGATTAGGGTTAGAGCTAAACTTGCCCCAAAAATGGTTTCTGCAGACAAAGAAACTTTTATGACGGATTTGATGAATGAAAGAAGGCATGAAACAATTTTGGAATCAGGGTTCTGGTATCATTTGACACGCACCGAAAGGGCTGCCAAATTTTTAAAAGACAATTATAATATAACCTTGTTGCCTAAGTGGGTTCGTTTACCTATTCCCTCAAGAGAGCGTGATGTGAATCCTAATTTATGTACCAATGGTTATTAGATGATCTTTGAATAAAGTCTTTTTTTATCTCTCAAGTATAAGCAGATCAATAGTAAAGCACAGGGTATCTACTCTGTGCTTTTACTTTAAAAGTTGTTTCTTTCTCCTTCTTAATATTTATACTTAAGCATTATGAAGCATCGGCTCTTGAAATCTAAAATACTGGCTAGCTTATCTATTATTTTCATATTCTGTTCGTGCAGTAGCAACAGAAGTGTTAAGCTATTTCAATTGTTAGATACATCAGAGACGAACATACATTTTGCTAACAATATTCATAACGAAAAAGACCTTGATATTCTTCAGTACAATTATTTTTATAATGGAGGAGGTGTAGCGGCGGCAGATTTTAACAACGATGGTTTTGTGGATTTATACTTTACCGGCAATCAGGTTTCCAGTAAACTTTATTTAAACAAGGGAAAAGAACGGTCAAAAATATTGTCTTTTGATGACGTAACTGAAAAAGCTGGTGTTGCTACTACAAACTGGGCTACGGGCATTGCCGTTGCTGACATAAATAATGATGGCTTTCAGGATATGTATGTATCGTATGCGGGTTATAAAGATAGTTTAAGAAGAAAGCATCAGCTTTTTGTTAACAAAGGCATTGACAAAAATGGCATACCAAAGTTCATTGATGAAGCGGCGGCGTATGGCCTGGCTGATACAAATTATACCACTCAATCTGCCTTCTTTGATTATGATGTAGATGGTGACTTAGACTTGCTTTTAATAAATCATTATCAGGATAATACGAATCCGAATTTTCCCAAAAATAAGGACAGCTCAGGCATGGTACCGGGTAGTGTGAAACTTTACAGAAACGATAAGAATGTTTTTAGTGAAGTATCCGTTCCATCTGGCATAAAGGACGAAGGTTATAGCCTGGGTGTAACCATAAGTGATATTAATCTTGACGGCTGGCCCGATATATATATTGCAAAGGATTTTATATTTGATGATGTCCTCTACATCAATAATAAAGATGGAAGTTTTACTGAATCAATCAGGCAATTAATCAGGCATACGTCACAATTTTCTATGGGCTGCGATGTTGCTGATTTTAATAACGATTGTTATCCCGATATAGTTACAGCGGATATGCTTCCTTATGATAACAAGCGACAAAAACTGATGAACATCGCTATGAACAATGATCGGTTTAACCACGCCTTGTCTCTTGGCTATCTACCGCAATATTCCCGAAACATGCTTCAATTAAATAGCGGGCCTGATGCCAATGGAAACTACTCTTTCGCAGAAATTGGACAGCTTGCGGGGGTATACAAAACAGACTGGAGCTGGAGCCCCTTAATTGCAGATTTTAATAATGATGGATGGAAAGACCTGTTTATTTCTAATGGTATTCCAAAAGATATTACCAACAATGATTTCGTTACTTATCGTGGCGAGCTTGTAATGGCTGGTGTAAGAGATGTTAATGAAACAAGAAATAATTTGCTTGAAAAAGTAGAAACGCTTGCCCCTGTAAATCTTCAAAATTTTATTTTTGAGAATAAAAGCGATCTGACTTTTACTGACATGAGGGACAGTTGGGGCCTGGATCATAAAGGTTTTTCTAATGGTGCTGTATATGTTGATTTGGATAATGACGGAGATCTCGACCTGGTCACTAATAATTTAAATGATAAGGCATCAGTTTACAGGAATAATGGCAACACCATTAATGCAAATCATTATTTAAGCATACGCCTCAAAGGCAACTTTTCTAGTGGAGCGAAAATTATTATTGACTGCAAAGGGAAAAAGCAGTATCTCGAACATTACGTCTGCCGGGGCTTCCAGTCGTCACAAGACCCAACTGAACATTTTGGCTTGGGAAAGGATAGCATCATTGATACACTCACTGTGGAGTGGCTGAGTGGAAAAAGGCAACAATTGATCAACATTAAGAGCGATCAATTGCTTTTGCTTGAGTATAAAAATGCAACGGATCCAATAACAGATACCTTCTCTTTTAAAAAGAGTCCGAACACAATCTTTACCGAGATTACAGACAAGGCGGGGTTTAGTTTTGTTCATACTGAGAGTACGTTTGAAGATTTCAATTATGAGCCATTATTACCGCACCGCTTTTCAACCAGTGGTCCCTATATAGCGGTAGGCGATGTTAATGCAGATGGCCTTGAGGATTATTGGATCGGCGGACCCGATAACCAAAATGGAAAATTTTTCTTTCAGCAAAAGAGCGGAGCGTTTGTTTCTAAGGTTTTACAGGACTCTGCATACGAAGATATGGGGGGGTTATTATTTGATGCGGATGGAGATAAAGACCTTGATCTATATGTAGTAAGTGGGGGGAATGAATACACTCCCAATTCAAAACATTACCAGGACAGGCTATACTTTAATGATGGCAAGGGAAATTTTAGCAGGACTGAGGCCTCTTTGCCGGCAGAATATTCCAGTGGCTCCATCGTTACCGCCTGCGATTTTGATAAAGACGGTGATGAGGATCTTTTTGTTGGTGGCAGGGTAGTGCCTGGAAGCTATTCCTATTCACCAGAAAGTTTTTTACTGCAAAATGATGGCAAGGGTAAGTTTTCAAATATTACAGATAACAGCGCCGTTGGTTTAAAAAATATAGGAATGGTTGCTACGGCTCTGTGGACAGATATTAATAATGATGGCTGGACAGATTTGATGGTAACAGGTGAATGGATGGGAATTATAATTTTCAATAATGAAAAGGGGTTGTTAACGCAGCAACCGGCAAGTTCGCCATTACATCAATTGACTGGTTGGTGGAATTGTTTACAAGCTGGCGATTTTAATAAGGACGGCAACATGGACTACATTGCTGGAAACCTTGGTAGCAACAACAAATTCCACGTGGCTGACAATGCTCCATTAACAGTGTATGCAAGCGATTTTGATAACAATGGTTCTGTTGAATGTATTATGAGTTACTATTTAAGCGGTAAGGAATATACTGTTGCAAACAGAGATCAGATAACATCTGTATTGCCGTCTATTAAAAAACAGTTTGATAATTATACCAAATTTTCCGAGGCAGGGTTTTCAGACATATTTAAGCCCGCTGACCTGCAAGGCGCAACTGTACATAAAGCGGCAAATTTCAAATCTGTATATCTCGAAAATATGGGCGGCGGCAAGTTTAATGTTCATCCCTTGCCTGTACAGGCACAATTTTCTACAATACAGTCCATGCAAACCGAAGACTTTGATCACGATGGACATCTTGACTTATTAATAGCCGGCAATAATTACGGCCCTGATTTTATGATTGGAAGATATGATGCTTCAGCGGGACTTTTACTTAGTGGCGATGGCAAAGGCGGTTTTCATTCTGTTCCAGCAGCAGTAAGCGGACTGCGAATTTTCGGAGATGCAAGAAACACAGCGTTCCTGAAAATTAAGGGCAGGCAATGTTTACTTGCTTCTGTAAATAGTGGCCGAATGCAAGTATATCAGTTAAAAATAAAATAGGTTTTAAAACTACAGGCTGATAAAAGCAGTAAAATATGTGTAACAAAATAAAATTTGAGGAGTCAATATGAATAATATAAAGCTGCAAGCAGTGTGGATTTTCATTATCCTCATTATAGCACTACAAGGTTGCAGCGATGATAGTTATAATGTACCGGAAAATGCTTTGTTCACAAAGGTGCCATCAAAAGACTGTGGTATATCGTTCAGCAATATAATAAAAGATGATAGCGTGTTTAATGAGTTTACCTATCGCAATTTTTATAATGGCGGCGGTGTGGCTATTGGGGATATAAATAATGATGGATTAGCAGATGTATTTATGGCGGCCAATCAGCAGGAGAACAGGCTTTACTTAAATAAGGGAAATTTTAAGTTTGAGGACATAACAATAAAATCCGGAATTATAAAAAATCATAAATGGAGTACCGGAGTAACTATGGCCGACGTAAACGGAGACGGCTTTTTAGATATTTATGTATGTGCTGCAGGCAATGTGGCAGGAGATCCAAGAAAGAATGAATTGTATATCAATAATGGTAACATGCAGTTTACTGAAAAGGCCGCACAGTACAACTTACAGGATAGTGGCGCTTTTCACACACAGGCATCTTTTTTTGATTACGATTTAGATGGTGACCTTGACGTTTTTTTGTTAAACAACAATTGCCTGCTCCCAACAAGCAGTTTTCCCAATGGCAATGTCAGACAGTATGCCGACAGGATTCACGGAGATAAATTGCTGAGAAATGATGGCGGCTTGTTTGCCGATGTTACTGCCACAGCCGGCATTTACAGCAGTGGTATTGGTTTTGGCCTGGGTGTATCAGTTAGTGATGTTAACAATGATAACCTGCCTGATATATATGTTAGCAATGATTTTTTTGAGATGGATTATTTATACATTAATCAGGGCAATGGAAAATTTGCTGAACGAAGTGATTCACGCATTGGCCACATGTCCTTGTCAAGTATGGGCGCTGATATAGCTGACATAAATAACGATTCCTACGTTGATATTTTTACTACCGATATGCTCCCAGAAGATGACCAAAGGCTAAAGCAAAATGTAAGGTTTGAAGACTTTGATGTGTATATGCAAAAGGGGCGGGAAGGTTTGCATTATCAATTGATGAGTAACATGCTACACCTGAATAACGGTGATAGCACCTTTAGTGAGATAGCACAATTTTCAGGTACAGATGCCACTGACTGGAGCTGGGGCGCATTAATATTTGATTTAAATAATGATGGCTGGAAAGATATTTTCGTTTGCAATGGAATGTACCTTGATGTAAACGATCAGGATTATATTGATTATGTAGGCAACGATGTAAGTTCTAAGCTCTTTGATAAAACAAAGGCGGAGGCAGACTATGAACAATTGAAATCCATGATGGATTCTAAACCACTACCTAATTATGCTTACGTAAATCAAAAAAATCTTCGCTTTAAAAATGAGTCGGCTACATTAGGCTTAGCCGAGGCCGGATTTAGCAATGGTGCAGCCTATGCCGATCTTGATAATGATGGCGATTTAGATTTAATTGTAAATAACCTGAATGACCAGTGCTTCGTGTATCGGAACACAACAACAGAAAGGTATAAGAAAAGCTTTTTGCAGATTGATCTTATAGGGCAGGATGCAAATAAATTTGGTGTGGGCGCATCTGTCACATTGTATGCAAAGAATAAAGTACAAGTGCTTCAAAATTATCCCACGCGTGGCTTTCAATCAAGCATCCCACCCAATCTTCTTTTTGGCTTAGACACGCTTCGTAGCATTGATTCACTTGTTGTGCATTGGCCGTCTTTTAAAAAACAAATAATAAAAAGCCCTTTGGTTAATTCGAAACTTATTCTTAACGAAAAAGATGCAATAGGGCATGTGAACAATGTGTTACCCAAAAGAACAGGCTGGTTTAGGGAGGCAACCAACTCAACGATACACGGAAACATACGTCACACTGAAAATAATTTTGTTGATTTTAATGTTGAACGATTGATGCCTCACATGCTGTCAACTGAAGGCCCAGGATTATCTGTGGCAGATGTAAACGGCGATGGACTTGAAGACTTTTTTATGGGAAGCGCCAAAAATGATACAGCTAAAATATTCATTCAGACTGCTGCTGGGAAATTCGCACCTCTGGTACCTCAGCACGCTTTTATTGCTGATGTACAATATGAGGATGCAGGCGCACAATTTTTTGATGTGGATAGTGATGGCGATATGGACTTGCTTGTAAGCAGCGGAGGCAATATAGCTAACATGGGAAGTAAGTTATCAATGCCACGATTATACATAAATGAAGGCAAAGGATTTTTTAAAAAAGATACCACCCGGTTGCCGCCCATTTCTGTAAATGCATCTTGTGTTCTTATTTCAGACCATGATAATGATGGCGATGAAGATGTGTTTATAGGAGGAAGAAGCGTACCGGGACAATATGGTGTCATTCCGTCAAGCTACTTGCTTCAGAATGACAAAGGCATCTTTACTGACGTAACAAATACAGTAGCGCCACAACTTAAAAATGTAGGTATGGTTACTGGTGCAGTTTGGGCTGATACTGATGAAGATAATATACCGGATTTAATAGTAGTAGGTGAGTGGATGCCTGTAACAATTTTTAAAAACAATGGAAAGCAATTATTGCCCTCTCATCTTAATAAGCAGTTTACTAAAACAAAGGGCTGGTGGAACTGTATCAAGGCTGCTGATTTAGACAATGATGGGGATATGGATTTCGTTTTAGGTAATCTTGGATTAAATACAAAAATAAAAGGGGATAGTGCCCACTCCGTTAAATTGTATCTAAGCGATTTTGATAATAATGGAACAAAAGAATGTGTAATGGCTTATTATAAAAGTGATGGCAAATTGTATCCGTATTATATGCGTGGAGATATGGTAGGGCAAATGCCAATACTTAAAAAACAATTTTTAAAATATATTGATTATGCAGGAAAAACAATTGATGAGGTATTTACAAAAAGCCAGCTATCAAATGCCACTGTAAGCGAGGCCAATTATTTTAAAACTTGTGTGATGATTAATAATGGAAAAGCGGGCTATTCAGTACAACCTTTACCAGACCGGGCCCAGTTTTCACCGGTGTACGGCGTACTTGTTGAAGATTTGGATGAAGATGGAATTAAAGATATTTGTTTGGTGGGTAACATGTCAGCTATAAAGCCGGAGCTTGGTCGCTACGATGCCAACTTAGGTACTGTATTCAAAGGATTGCCAAACCATCAATACCTGTATTTATCCCACACAACGACTGGTATAACCTATTATGGCGATGGCAGAGATGTAGCTACAATTAAAACAAAGGATAAAAAACGGACTATTGTTATGACGATAAACAACCAGTCGCTGAAGATTTTTAAATATAATGATTGATGTTCATTTTGAATGACAACCAAAAGCCGGTATATATTATTAATGCATTGAAAAAACTAAAATGAATATAATTGGGTGATGGAGTAAAGATATTATTGCCCTTATCGCACAGGGCGACGAAGCTGTATATATTTTATGTAATAAAGGCGGATTAAAATTCGAAGCCAAAAAACTATGGAAGCTGCGGATATAGACAAGGATGGAGACAAGGATATAGTACTAGGCAATTTTGCCTTCTCTCCCGTTGCTTTGCCTGAAAGTCTAAAGGCAAAGTGGAAGACTGCTAACTATGGATTAATCATTTTTGAAAACCAATTATACCCACGACAATGATAAAAACTTATTTCTTTAAACATGTACTGGTTGTTTTAATTATGTTGTGTAGTAGCAGCATACTAAAAGCCCAGGATAAAACTCCCTTCAACCTCCTTCAATTAAGATTGCAAAAAGGCTGGCACACCTATAATACAAGCAGTGTATTAAGTCATGTACTATTACCGGAAGCTTTTTCAGTAAAGCTTAGTTTAAAAAGCAACCATGTGGGTTTATATGGTTATATGGGTGATGCATACATTTCTTCTAAAGTATTAAGGGCCGAAGCCATTACGCCGGTGGCTTACAGTTCAACCGGCGACTATACAGAGTTACTATTGAACTGGGATGGTAACATTGTCCGCATACAAAGTGCATCTATTGACAATGATCTTGTGTTACTGGCTACGCCTGAAAAAACCACTAAGGTTTTGCCTGATCTTATTGTTGAAACTGGTTTTTTATGGAATAACCCGGGGCAGATTTTAAAAAAGGGTTCACGCATTTATGCTAAAGGAATAGGTAAAGGAATTACGGTATCTGGTACAGCCCCTTTGGATACTGTTTTTCTAATATTAAATACACCTTACTTATCTTTTAAACTAAACAGCATCATCGGTGTGTATAGTGGCGCATCAAATAAAAGCCTTTCGCAGATTCAACAAATAATACGCAACAAAAAAGCTTTGTATGAAAAGGATTTAGAAAAATATGGTACAGAGGCTGCTATAGCCAATGTTATTCAGAATGCGATTGGGTGGAACACTATCTATGATCCTTTGAATAAACAGGTGATCACTCCCGTAAGTCGTTATTGGAGTGAAGCTTTTGGCGGACCGTATGTGCTGTTTGATTGGGATACTTATTTTGGCGCATGGATGGCTGCTATGCATAATAAAGACCTTGCTTTTGCAAATGCCATTGCTATAACAAAGAGCCTTACCCCTGGTGGCTTTGTGCCAAATTATACTGCTGGTGGCACTAAGTCATCTTTCGATCGGTCACAACCTCCTGTGGGCAGTATGGTCGTTCGGGAGATTTATAGAAAGTATCCCGAAAAATGGTTTTTACAATATCTGTTTTCAGATCTTTTAACCTGGAACCGCTGGTGGGTAAAAAGCAGAAAGACTAAAGAAAACTGGCTATGCTGGGGCTCTGATTCTTTGGGTGATGCTTCTGCTAATACATGGCAGGCTGCAGCTTATGAATCTGGTTTAGACAATTCACCGATGTTTGATGGCGTGCCTTTTAACCAAAGCACTCATTTAATGGAACAAGCCGATGTTGGCTTGCAGTCGTTATACATTATGGATTGTGAGGCCTTAGCTGATATTGCTTCTATCCTTGGTAAGAAAGATGTTCAAAAAGAGTTGTTAGAAAGGCGGAATGTTTTTAAAGAAGCTTTATCCAGACTTTGGCATGAGCCAACAGGTCAGTATTTAAATTTTAGAACAGATCAAAAAGTATTTAATTTAACTACTTCTCCCACTACATTCTACCCACTTTTGGCTCAGGCGCCATCGGAACAACAGGCTAACAGAATGATTAAAGATCATTTACAAAATCCAAAAGAATATGCTGGTGAATGGATTTTACCTTCCTGCACTTTTGACAACCCGGCTTTTAAGGAACAGGATTATTGGAGGGGCCGTATTTGGGGCCCATTAAATATGTTGGTATACTTAGGACTAAGAAAATACCCCTCTTCTGAAATGAGAAATACATTGGTTACAAAGTCGAAGGAATTATTAATGAGCAACTATAAGGAGAACAAATATATTTATGAGAATTATAATGGCATTACAGGAAAAGGCAGAGAAGCTTTAGAAACTGTCACCACATCCGATAACTTTTATCACTGGGGTGCTTTATTAGGATTTATGACAATGATAGAAAAAGGCTATATGGGCCGCCCACTCGAAAACATCAGCAGGCCATAGGCAGTAATATAAGTTGATACCAAAGGTGCCGGAATACAACACTTCTTAATTTAAGCGGATTATGGAACTAAATTTAAATAATAAAGTAATTGTAGTAACAGGTGGTGCAAGAGGGATAGGGCAAGGTATTGTAAGAACATTAGTAGCAGAAGGTGCAATCCCGGTTATTGTAGGGCGCAGTGAAGAAT
The DNA here is from genome assembly GCA_043763635.1 of Chitinophagaceae bacterium. Taxonomy (GTDB): domain Bacteria; phylum Bacteroidota; class Bacteroidia; order Chitinophagales; family Chitinophagaceae; genus Flavisolibacter. The sequence goes on along the minus strand of JAYULK010000026.1, from coordinate 24,357 downwards.
ACAACCTGCAAATGGTGAAAGAAATAGAAGCGGCTGGAAGGCAGGCTTTTCAGGTGGTGGCAGAACTTACAAAGCCTGAAGATTGTAAGCGTGCAGTAACTGCAGCAATATCAAAATTTGGCCGGATTGAAGGTCTTGTTAATAATGCCGGTGTGAATGACGGAGTTGGCCTGGAGCATGGTTCTTATGAACGTTTTATGCAAAGCCTGCACAGCAACCTGGTGCATTACTATCTTATGGCTCATCATGCATTACCGGCTTTAATAAAGTCGAAGGGTGCTATTGTAAACATCACTTCAAAAACAGCTGAAACAGGCCAGGGCAATACCTCTGCTTATGCAGCGGCAAACGGTGGACGCAATGCACTTACCCGCGAATGGGCAGTTGAGTTATTGAAATATGGTATGCGTGTAAATGCTATTGTTGTTGCCGAGTGCTATACTCCATTGTATGAAAGCTGTTTGCAGGCATGGCCAAATCCTGAGGAAAAACTAAAAGAAATTCTTTCGCAAATTCCGTTGGGTAACCGCATGACTAAAGCAAAAGAGATTGCAGATATGGCTGCCTTTCTTTTGTCAGATAGAAGCAGCCATACTACAGGGCAGTTAATTCATGTTGATGGTGGTTATGTACACCTTGACCGGGGTTTACTGAATGCGGGTGTCAACAAGTAACTCCAACATAATAAATTAATCACTTCCTATAAAAAAATCACTATGTCAGGCAGAAGAAATTTTATAAAGCAAACTTCTTTACTTGGGGCAGGCTTGGTTTTTATTGATCCATTTATGAAAAAAGTTTTGGCTACCCCTATAAAAAAATTGGATGCAGGCGCGGCGACGGCTTTGCGCTTTCGGCAGGTGCATCTCGATTTTCATACAAGTGGTTTAATTGAAGATGTGGCTAAGTCGTTTGATGCGGAAGAATTTGCCAGTACACTTAAGAAAGCAAATGTAAATTCAGTTACAAGCTTTGCCCGATGCCATCACGGTTATTTGTATTATAATTCTAAAAAACATCCTGAACGAATACACCCCCATCTTACACATCGTAACTTATTAAAAGAACAAATAGAAGCTTGTCATAAGCAAAATATTCGTGTGCCGGTATATACTACAGTACAGTGGGATTACTATACAGCACAAAAACATCCGGAGTGGCTTGTACGCGATGAGAATGGAACGCCTATTGCCATGGGCGATAGCAATGTGTTTCACCCCGGATTTTATAACCACCTTGATGTGGCAACACCTTATATAGATTTTTTGAAAGACCACATTAAGGATTTGTTTGAAGCAGTTCCCGTAGATGGGCTTTTTTTAGACATCCATCATATCATGGCCAATGCCAATAGTGGCGCTATAGAAGGTATGTTGAAAAAAGGACTTGATCCCAGTAAGGAAGCGGTAAGATTGTTTTATGATAAGCAAGTTTTAAAAGAATATAAAGAAGACCTTACTGCCTTTATAAGAAAGCTTGATAAGAATTGCACTATATTTTATAACAGTGGCCACGTGGGTCCTCATATTAGGGATACTGTGCCATCAAATACCCATCTTGAATTAGAGTCTCTGCCATCGGGAGGCTGGGGCTATTTGCACTTGCCGTTAACAGCACGATATGCAAGAAACCTTGGTGAAGACATTATGGGTATGACCGGCAAATTTCATTCCTCCTGGGGCGACTTTCATTCTTTAAAAAATTCAGCAGCACTTGAGTTTGAAACATCAATGATGTTAGCACTAAACGCAAAATGTTCTATAGGCGATCAGCTTCATCCTAAGGGCATGCTTGACAAAGCCACGTATGATTTAATTGGTGGAGCATACAGCAAAGTAGCTCAGAAAGAACCCTGGTGCGAAGGAGCAAAAGCTGTTACAGAAATTGGTGTATTGAGCACAGAAGAATATGGCATGCCGGGAATGGGAGGAAGAACGCCTGAAGCGATGATGGGCATCATCCGCATTCTACAGGAAGGTGCAAGGCAGTTTGATATATTGGATTCGGCAAGCGACTTTAAAAATTATAAGATTATCATTCTTCCTGATAATATTCCGGTCAGCAATGCCTTAAATGAAAAGATTCAAAAATATTTAGGTGGCGGAGGATCTTTAATATCGTCCTTCCAGTCCGGACTAAATGCGGATGGTAAAAGCTTTAACCTGGGCCAGCTTGGTGTTTCATTGGTTGGAGAAGCTCCTTATAGCCCTGATTTTATTGTACCTAAATCAGCTCTTGCTAAAGGACTTCCTGAGACAGAGCTGGTCATGTATTTAAAGGGCATGCAAGTAAAAGCCCTGCCTGGATCAGAAATATTAGCAGATGCAAATGTGCCTTATTTTAACCGCCAGTGGGATCATTTCTATTCCCACAAACACACGCCCTCATCTGGAAAAGTGGGGTATCCTGCCGTTATTAAAAATGGAAAAAGCATCTATTTTATGCATCCGGTGTTTACCCAATATCAAAGGAACGCACCAAGGTGGTGTAAGCAATTAGTGCTAAATGCAATTGATTTGCTGCAGCCCGATACATTGGTAAAACATTCTGGTCCATCTTCTGTGATTGCTTTATTGAATGAGCAAAAGGCTAAAAAAAGAACTATTCTGCATGTGCTGCATTATATTCCTGAAAGGCGTGGGACGGAGTTTGATATCATTGAAGATGTGATCCCAATCTATAACCTTAAGGTTTCGGTTAAGTTAGATAGTAAAGTAAATAATGTTACGCTGGTTCCACAAAATGCTGCAATTCCTTTTAAAATAAATAACCAACGAATTGAGTTTGATGTAAAGGAGGTAATAGGGCACCAGATGATTGCCTTCAATTAAAATAAATTATTTTAAAATTTCAAACGCTACATGATCAATATGAAATTTATTCATTTTTCAATGCTTCGTTTTATAAAGGGTACTTGCTTAAGCACAAATGATTTCCTTGTAATCATAATAATGTTCCTTGGTTTTAATGCTAATGCCCAGCAAAAACGGATGATAATGTGGTTTGATAAACCCGCTTACCAGCCTAAAGTTTTTTCTTATGATGTGGATGAATTTAAAAGAGAGTTTCGTTTTGAAGAGAGAGGTTGGGTGGAAGCTTTGCCTGTGGGCAACTCACGGTTAGGGGCAATGGTATTTGGCGGAGTTTTAAGAGAGCGCATACAGCTTAATGAAAAAAGCCTTTGGGATGGTTATCACCATGATGACGCAAATCCATTATCTGCCAGGGCTTTGCCGGAGGTGCAGCGGTTAATGTTTGCGGGGAAAAATGATTCTGCTGAACAATTGGCTGGCCGCACCATGATGGGTATTCCCGTAACAATAAGGCCATATCAAAGTTTGGGTGATTTTTTTATAGAGCATAGCACTCAATCTGCCGATACAGCTTATACAAACTACAGGAGGTGGTTAAGTCTCGATTCGGCAGTTGCCGTGACAAGCTATACTTATAAGGGCATCAACTATAAAAGAGAGGTGTTTGCTTCGCATCCGGCGAATATTATTGTGGTTAGGCTGACGGCCAGTAAGGCAAAAGCTTTAAACCTGAATTTATGGTTACTTCGGGAGCAAGATGCGGTAGTAAGTGCATCAAGCACTGAGCCCAACGCTATTTCGATGACAGGAAAAATTAACCGGCAGGATGATAAAGGCAAGCCGGTGGGAATGCAATTTTATTCCTCCATAAAAGCCGTTACATCTACAGGTAAAATAGGTGTAGATAGAAATGGCATAATGACGATTAAGGATGCGACTGAAGTAGTGCTGTATATTTCTGCTGCTACAAGCTATGGTGGCAAAGACCCTAACGAAACTTGCCAACGAATACTAAGGCAGTCCCTTACCAAACCTGTGCAAGCATTATTTAATGAGCATTTAAAAGATTATCAATCTTTATATAACCGTGTAAAAATTAATCTTTCTCAAAACGAGCAACCACTGGATCTTCCGCAAGATCAGCGGCTGGCACGTGTGAAAGAAAAGAGTTATGAAGATGTTTATTTGTCAGAATTGTTATTCCAATATGGCCGTTACCTTTTGATCGCTTCATCACGCAAGGGCGATCTTCCGGCTAATTTGCAAGGCGTATGGAACCAGCAAATGAATCCACCCTGGAGTTCAGATTATCATACCAACATTAACCTGCAAATGAATTACATGGCTGCTGAAGCAGCAAATCTGCAAGAGTGTACTTTACCTTTATTTGCGTTAATGGATTCCCTTTCTAAGTATGGTCGGCATACCGCTAAAGTAATGTATGATGCAAGAGGCTGGGTGGTACATCATCTTACAGATGTATTTTGGAGAACGGCTCCTGCAGATGGTGTAGTAGGGATATGGCCAATGGGAGGCGGATGGTTGGCACATCATCCCTTTGATCATTACCTTTTTTCTCAGGATAAAGCGTTTCTTAAAAACAGAGCTTATCCTTTAATGAAAGGCGCTGCACAGTTTTATCTTGATTTTCTTAAGCCTATACCTGCCGGTTTGCCGAATGCAGGTAAGCTGGTTACCAATCCATCGCACTCGCCGGAAAATGCTTTTGAGAAAGAGGACGGCACACAATACCAGTTTACTTATGGGGCTACTATGGACATACAAATTTGCACAGAGCTATTTACCAACTGCTTGCAGGCAATAAAAGAACTAAGCGAAAATGGAAAATCCTTTGATCCGGTTTTTAAAGCAGAATTAGAACAAACTTTAAGCAAAATTGCACCGGTGCAAATCAGCAAGAGAACGGGCGGTATACAGGAATGGGTAGAAGATTATAAAGAGCCAGAAATAGGCCATAGACATATCTCTCATTTATACGGGCTTTTTCCTGCAACTCAAATTACCGTTAATACACCATCTCTGTTTGCTGCTGCCCGTAAAACCCTGGAACGAAGGCTTGCCGGCAATCCTAATGCAGATGTTGAAGAAGCAAAAAATAAATACCGCAGTTATGGAAGTTACCTGGGTGGTGAAAGCTTTGGTGGCTGGCAAAGTGTATGGATTAGTATGATGTATTTAAGGTTAGGCAATGCGGAGGAAGCGTATAAGCATCATCAATACCAATTAAAATATGGAATGAAGCCCAATTTTTTTGGGTCTGCTTTTCAGTTAGATGGTACTTATGGCTCTACCGCAGTTATAACGGACATGCTTTTGCAAAGCCATACTGGCGTACTTAGTTTGTTACCAGCTTTGCCTAAATTTTGGTCTGCAGGTTTTGTATCCGGACTAAGGGCAAGGGGTGGGTTTGAAGTAGGTTTAAATTGGAAGGCGAACAGCCTTACAGAAGCTACCATTATTTCAGAAAATGGAATGCCCTGCCGGTTGCAAGTAAAGAACCCTATTAAAATTTTCGAAGGTGGGAAGGAAATACTGCCAACAAAAAATAGTAACGGTATAATTGAGTTTGCTACAAAAAAATCGGGAGTATATAAGATAGTAGCGTATTCAACGCCATAGTAGAGGGAGGTTAGTCCAATACGAAAGCCCGTAATACTTCCAAAGGATAGATGCGGCTGGGTGAAAACCTTACTTTGCATTATGTATATTTCGTTTGAAAAGATAATTGCTATGAAGTGTCTCCGGTTAATGGTTATCCTATTAGTGCTTCCATTTTTTGTAACTGCGCAAAAAATCCCTCCGCCCCAAAAATTTATCGAGGCTCCTAATAGCATTACCTCTGGTTTTTCCACGGAACGTTTAAAAAGAATTGATCAATGGGTGCAGCAATTTATTGATTCAGGCAATGTGCCTAATGCGGTAATTTTTGTCGCAAAAAAGGGCAATGTTGTTTATCATAAAGCATTTGGCTATAGCAATATTGAAAAAAAGACGTCCGCAAAAAAAACGGACATCTTTCGCATTGCTTCTCAAACAAAAGCCATTGCATCCATTGCATTGATGACCTTTTTCGAAGAAGGAAAATTTTTGCTTGAAGAACCGGTAAGTAAATATATTCCGGCGTTTAAAAATCCGGTGGTACTGGTATCGTACGATACCCTACAACCGGCCACAGGTAAATACACCACAAGACCCGCTTCATCGGAAATTACTATTCGTCATCTTTTGGCACATACTGCTGGCATTCCTTATGGACATCCTTTAGATAGCAGGCCAGAATTTAGCGTGCCTTATTTGAATTCAATGAATGCAGATAAACTGGAAGACGTTATTAATAAACTGGCAAAGCGGCCGTTAATGGCAGACCCGGGACAGGCATTTATGTATGGATTAAATACAGATGTTATTGGCCGCCTGGTAGAAGTGATTGCCGGTAAGCAGTTGGATGCTGTGATAAGGGAACGGATAACAAAACCATTGGGTATGAACGATACTTATTTCTATTTACCCAACGATAAAAAAGAACGTTTGGTAGAGTTGTATAGCAAGGGAAAAAAGGATGAGCCCATCACCGTAAGCGCTAATGATACATTTAGGTTATATCCTATTGCCGGTGCACAAAGCTATTTTACAGCTGGTGCAGGCATGGTAAGTACAGCATTGGATTATGCAAAATTTTGCCAGATGTTATTGAATGGTGGTACGTTTAACAATAAACGAATTCTTGCCAAAAGCACTATTGAATTAATGACCCGCAATAATATTGGTGATTCTGAAGTTTGGGACCGGAAGGATAAGTTTGGTCTTGGGTTTGAAATTATCAGTGATCAATCTGCCTATGCCGACCTTGCCAGTCCTGGATCTTTTGGCTGGGGCGGCGCGTATTGCAGTGATTACTTAATTGATCCCAAAGAAGAAATTGTATTGCAGCTATTCACTAATATTTTGCCCTATGCTTACGGAGGCGAGTTCAACCGAAAACTCAAAATCCTTATTTACCAGGCTTTGGAATAATGGTATTTTTTACTTGCAGCATTGCTACTGTATCATAGTTATAATAACATCAACGTGCTGGTTCTATCCAACGAAGGAGTATTTTTGAACTCAGGTTGAGGCCATGCACTTTAGATAAAGAAGGATACCATAGGACAGTTAGTTTAAAAACTTCCTTCAGCTTTAAAAGCTCAATAGCCAGCACTCTTAAGCATAACAAACTAACGATAGCTACATATATGAAAAAAGAAAGTAATCCCGGATCAAGGAGATCATTTATTAGAAATTCTTCCCTTGCAGCAGCAGGTTTTTTTATTGTTCCGAGGCATGTATTAGGAAGGGGATTTATTGCACCCAGCGATAAATTAAATATTGCCGCTGTTGGCGTTGGTGGAAAAGGTGAAAGTGATATAAGAGGATTTGCCAAAAGCCCCAATGTAAATATAATTGCTCTTTGCGATGTTGATGACCGCCAGGCAGTAAAATCAAGAGAGCGTTATCCTAAAGCAAAATATTATAAGGATTTCCGCGAGATGCTGGATAAGGAGCGTAATAATATAGATGCCGTTTCCGTATCTACCCCCGATCATACACATGCTGTCGCTGCATTAATGGCCATGCGAATGGGTAAGCATGTATATGTACAAAAGCCGTTAACGCATGACATCTATGAAGCAAGAATACTTACTGAAGCAGCTAAAAAATATAAGGTGGTTACACAAATGGGTAACCAGGGATCCTCAGGTTCCGGTGTTCGAAAAATGCAGGAATGGTATAAGGCAGGAATAATTGGTGAGGCCACAGATATTTATTGCTGGACCAACCGCCCAATATGGCCACAAGGCTTTGGAAAGCCATTAACTAAAGATGAAGTACCACCAGAATTGGATTGGAAACTTTGGCTTGGTCCGAATGAATGGGAAGAATATCATAAAGAATTTGTGCCGTTTAACTGGCGTGGTTATCATTCTTTTGGTACGGGTGCATTGGGCGATATGGGCTGTCATATTATTGACCCGGCTTTTAAAACAGTAGGCTTGGGTTATCCATCGGAAGTGGAATGCAGCGTGGTGAATTTATACGAACAAATGTGGAATGCTTCTTATCACCCTGATAGCTTTCCTGCCGCCTCTACCTTGAAATTAAAATTTCCCGGTAAAGCAGGAAAGAAAAATGTGATACTACATTGGATGGATGGTGGTATTATGCCTGAGCGTCCCGAAGAATTAAAGCCTGATGAACCAATGGGCGACTGGGGTGGAGGCGCTATCATAGTTGGTACAAAAGGTAAAATGATGTGCAGCACGTACGGGGCTAATCCTCTTCTTTTACCATTGTCACGAACTAAAGAAGTAAACATAAAAGAAACTTTGGCCCGTGTGCCTGAAGGGCATGATTTGCAGTGGGTAAATGCCTGTATGGCCGGATACGGTAAGAAAGAGCTAAGTTCTTCTTTTGATTATGCAGGACCTTTAACAGAAACTATTCTGATGGGTAACCTTGCCTTGCAGGCATGGAATATAAAGAATGAAAAAGGTGCATTTACGGGCAGGAAGAAGTTATTATGGGATGCAAAAAATATGAAGGTCACCAACTACGATGAGGCCAACAAATTTGTAAGAAGGGAATATAAAAACGGTTATACGCTTGATCTTTAAAAGTTTTCTATTCCTAATTTCATCAACTTTATATGAAATGTATAGCTTTTGTGCAAATCTTTCGTCACTCTAAAATTTTAAAAGATGTCTAAAACAAGACGGCAATTTTTGACAGATTCATCTAAGCTTATTGCTGCCACAGGATTTGCAGGATTCGTTCCAGCGGCCGCATCTTCTCCGTTTGCAGCTACAACAAAAACTTCGGCAGACGATAAAATTGTTTTGGGTTTGATTGGCGCCCGTAACCAGGGTATGACAGATTTGCTTTTGGCATTGAAGCAGCCAGGTGTTGAGTGTGGCGCATTATGCGATATTGATGATAGCGTGCTTACTGAGAAAAGTGCAATTATAGAAAAGTTGCAAGGCAAAAAGCCAATCCTTTATAAGGATTTTAGAAAGCTGCTTGATAACAAAGACATTGATGCGGTAATTATTGGTACACCCGATCATTGGCATTGTTACCAAATGATTGCTGCCTGCGAAGCCGGCAAAGATGTGTATGTAGAAAAGCCTTTAGCCAATAGCATTAAGGAGTGCGATTTAATGGTAAGCGCCGTTCGTAAATATAATAAAGTAGTACAGGTGGGGCAGCAACAACGCAGTGGTAATCACTGGCAGTCTGCTATGGAATTTATAAAATCAGGCCAATTAGGCCAATTAAGAAAAACGCAGGTATGGGCCAATTTTAATTATGGCGCCGGGCAACCAAAAGTTCCAGATGCACCTGTACCTGCCGGAGTGGACTTTAATATGTGGCTTGGCCCAGCTCCTGAAAGAAGTTATAATCGGGCACGGTTTCATAGCTCATGGCGCATGTTTTGGGATTATGGCGGCGGATTAATGACAGACTGGGGCGTTCATTTAATGGATATGGCATTATGGGCAAAGGACACAACTGCACTGCCATTATCCGTGGCTGCATCTGGCGGGAATTTTTCTTTTCCGGACCGGGCACGGGAAACTTTTGATACTATGAGTGTCATTTATCAAATGCCCGATCATAATATAACGTTTGAACATGTTGCGGGTACTGAAAATGGCCCATGGGGACGTAACTACGGCCTTGCATTTATAGGCAATGATGCCACACTGGTTATTGACAGGTCTTCATGGGATTTGTACCCGGAAATGGCTGGTGGTAAATATAAAGTTCCTGCAATGCCGCGCCAAAACGGCCGCGATGCGCATGAGCCACATCTTAAAAATTGGATTGATTGTATTAGATCTCGAAAGGAACCCAATTGCACTATTGAGATGGGAAGATTAACTGCTATTTACACACACATGGCTAATATTGCTTTACGCACCAACTCACGGCTGGTATGGAATGAAGGAAGCAAGAATTTTGGAAATAATGCTGCCGCCAATGCACTATTGATGCCTGCTTATCGTAAACCATGGACATTACCTAAAGTTTAGAACAACTTATATGAACTCTGATTATACACGCAGAACATTTGTTCAGCAAACTCTTCTTGGCAGCCTTGGATTGCTTGCAGGAAATTCTTTTTTACATGCGGCAGATGAACCCAGGCGATTGAAGGAAATAGGTTTGATAGTAGGCGTGTTGGGAAAAGAAATGAGGAGTGATTGGGAAGGTACCTTGCGAAAAGTGGCCCAAATGGGATATACGCATTTGGAGTTCAATAAATATTACGGTGAAAGTGCTGCATCTTTTAAAAGGTTTTTGCAGGAAGTAGGTCTAAAGCCTTTGGCGGGTGGGCTATCCATCAGTGAAATGAAAAAAGAAGACCTATTGAAAAAAGCTGTAGACGAAGCCTTGTTCCTGGAAAAAAAATACATGGTGTGCTACTGGCCCTGGCCAGATTCGGGCAATGATAAAAAGTTAGATGATTTTAAAAAAGCCGCTGATGATTTAAATTATGTGGGAGAGCAGTGTAACAAGATGGGTATCCGCTTTGCCATGCATAATCATGATAAAGAGTTTGTACCTGTCCAGGGTTATAAATGGGGGTATGAAGTTTTATTAAAAGAAACTGATCCCGCCAAAGTTGCCATGCAGCTTGATCTGTACTGGGTTACAAAAGGAGGCGGAGATCCTATTCAATTATTAAAAGATTATCCTGAGCGGTTTGAATTATTTCATGTAAAAGACATGGATAAAACCTCAAAGCAATCTTTTACCTGCCCCGGCTATGGTATTATTGATTTTAAAAAGATTTTTGCCCAGGCAAAAAAATCAAACGTTAAACATTACGTTGTTGAAATAGATAGAGCCGAGCAACCAATGACTTGTGTTCAGGACAGCATTACTTATTTAAAAAAGCTGAGATATTAAGCTTCGTTTAAAAATCACTATTCTTAAATCCACTTATCATGTTCTTATCAAATTTCATAAACATTATCATCAAACAAAGTACAATGAGTAAGACAAGTTATTTTTCAAGTAAGAGCATTCTAATTATTACGCTGTTTACATTTATTGTTAGCGGAGCAAATGCACAGCAATCTTCATCTTCTATGAAGCCTGAGATGACCGAATTTTATGAACCGGTACCTGCTGTAGTTACGCCTGGCAAAGCAGCTTCAAACGCATTCATCACTGCACCTTCAGATGCTATTGTTTTATTTGATGGCAAGGATCTTTCCAAGTGGAAAAACAAAGATGGAGGAGCTGCACAATGGGATGTAAAGAATGGTGTATTTACTGTAAAAAAAGGCACAGGCGACATCAGCACTGTGCAAGAGTTTAATGATTTTCAATTGCACCTTGAATGGTCTGCACCTGCAAACATAACGGGCTCCGGCCAGGCAAGAGGCAACAGCGGTATCTTTCTGCAAGGTGTTTATGAACTTCAAGTGTTAGACAATTATAATAACAAAACTTATGTAAATGGCCAGGCCGGCAGTATCTACAAACAAACCGCCCCCCTTAAAAATTCATTACGCCCTCCAGGCGATTGGAACGTGTATGATGTAATCTACACAGCGCCACGTTTTAAGGAAGATAGTACGTTATTTTCACCGGCTCGTGTAACCGTAATGATTAATGGAGTGGTCGTGCAAAACAATACTACCCTTACTGGCAATACCCCCTATATAGGATTGCCAAAATATAAATTTCATGGCCGGGGCCCAATTAAGTTACAGGATCACGGCGATCCCAGCGCACCATTAAGCTTTCGTAATATTTGGATAAGAGAGCTGTGATTTTTTAGATAAAGGAGCTACAATTCAGTATGCCTGAAAGGAGATGTAGTCCAAAGACATCATCTTTCAGGCATCTCATTAACTGCAATTCACCATCCGAAGAAGGGTAACCTTAGTCAACACAAACTGGTGTTTATATTATCTGCATTTTTTAAAAATCGTTAACTCAAACCAAAGATGAACAAGCCTTTTGTTTACTTGCTTACATTCTTACTTTTATTTTCAAATATTGGAGGTGCCCAAAAAATTTATCTGCCAACTGTAGAATCGCTTTCCACACGGCCTGTTCCTGAATGGTATGGCGATGCCAAACTGGGCATCTTTATTCATTGGGGTTTATATTCTGTACCCGCCTGGGCTACACCTTCCACTACACCAGATAAAGTAAAAGACTGGCCCCTTTTTTACAAAAATAATCCCTATGCTGAGTGGTATTTGAATACATTAAAAATAGCAGGCTCGCCAACACAGGCACATCATAAAGAAGTTTACGGACCTAATTACGATTATTACTCGTTTGGTGACACACTAAGCAAAAAAACAAAGAATTGGAAAGCAGATTCCTGGGCCGAAATTTTTCATGATATTGGCGCCCGGTATGTAGTGTTTACGACAAAGCATCATGATGGATATGTCATGTATCCCTCCAGGGTTGCAAATCCATTTATGGACAGCAAGGTCATTACAAGTAAAAGAGATTTTGCAGGCGAGATAGCAACGGCCGTTAGAAAAAGAGGATTGAAATTCGGGGTATATTATTCCGGTGGTTTAGACTGGACATTTTACAGAAGTCCTATAACCAACATCTGGCCCGACCTTTTTCAAAGCATGCCTAAATCAGTTGCTTACACTGCTTATGCTGATGCACAGTATTATGAGCTTATACATAGGTATGCACCCGATGTTTTATGGAATGATGTTAACTATCCTGAAAATGGTGATCTGCTGGGCATTTTTGCCGAATCTATCAATGCTAATCCTAACCTTGTTATAAATGACCGGTGGCGCAGGCAAAGAGACCTTACACATTTTTCCACTCCGGAATATGCAGTCTTAAAAAACATAAGCAAGAACAAATGGGAAAGCTGCAGGGGAATTGGATATTCTTTTGGCTATAATCAGGTAGAAACAAAAGAACAGCTTCTTTCTTCCGATCAGCTAATAAATATGCTTGTTGATATTGTAAGCAAAAATGGAAATCTTCTTATAAACATTGGCCCAAAGTCAGACGGCAGTATTCCGGAAAATCAACTGAAGCCGTTAAAAGATTTAGGGGTTTGGCTGAAACGAAATGGTGAAGGAATATTTGATACAAGCCCCTGGACAAAACCCTCGCTGATACTTGACGATAAAACAGAGGTAAGATTTACAACGAAGAATGATGTGCTTAATATTTTTTTCTTTGGCACGCCTGCTAATAAGAATATTTACATACCAGACCTCAAGCTGGCAAATGATGCCAAAGCAGTTTTAGTTGGTGAAAAAAATGAGGAGATCAGGCTTATAAATACCGATGGAAATGTGCAAATAGAACTTCCAAAAACAGTATCTTCTTCAAGAGCATTTTTGGTTAAGCTTACAGGGTTGAAAGATTAAGAATGGCAAGGTAAAAAACTGTAAAAAATTGTTTTGTGTGCTTTTACATTTACTTCTATTGATAAATAACCTAAAATATTATTTAAGATATTCAACTTCACAAATTATTAATATGAAACAAACGTGTTTGTTTTTCATGGCTCTGTTTTTATCGTGTATTTGTTCTGCTACCCCGCCTGTCTTGCTTTCCTCACCCGATGGCAATCTTAAAATAACCATCACTCTTAGCGATAAAATTTATTATGCCGCTGATTTTAAAGGCGGTAAGATAATATTGCCTTCGCCTATTTCCATGCAGTTAGCAACCGGCAATGCACTTGGCGCCCAACCAGTGCTAAAGAACCAAAAACTAGTCCGGGTAAATACGGAAATTCCAACTCCTTTTTATGCCCGCCGCCGTTCTGTTAAAGACAATTACAATGAGCTTACCCTTACCTTGAAAGGCAACTACGCAGTTGTGTTCAGGGTGTATAATGAAGGGTTTGCGTACCGCTTTCGCACAAATCTTCCCGGGAAAATTATTATAAAAAACGAAGAAGCAACATTCAATTTTGTAAGCGATTATCCCCTGTATTATATTCCAAAAGCGCAGTGGCAAAATTCTGGCGAAGGCCGCTATTCCTTTACAGAAATTTCAAAAATTCCAGACAGTGTGTTCGGCCTCACCCCTGTGTTGGTTGCTATTTCTAACGGCCCGAAAATAGCCCTTACAGAGGCATCGCTTTTTGATTATGCGGGCTTCAATATTAAGCGCAATCCTGCAAGTGTAAATTCACTCATTGGAGCATTTGCACCAGATGTAGAAGAAGAAAGGCCGAATGGCTGGGGGTATAAAATCATGAAAAGGAAAAACCACATTGCTGAAACAGAGGGCCGGCGTGAATTTCCCTGGAGGATTGTAGTAGTTGCTGAAAATGACGCTCAGTTGGCTGATAACGATATGGTATATAAACTGGCAAAACCTGCTGCATCATCTACAACTGATTTAAGCTGGATAAAGCCTGGCAAAGCGGCGTGGGACTGGTGGGCAGACTGGTCCGTAAAAGGAGTAGATTTTAAAGGCGAGCCTGAAAGTTTTGACTATTATAAATACCTTATTGATTTTGCAGCCACTAATCATTTGGCGTATGTAGAGATTTCTGTTGGGTGGATGAATGATCAGAATATTTTGCAAGTGAGTCCAAAAATCCGTATGCCTGAATTGATGGAATATGCAAAAAGTAAAAAAGTCGGCATAATGGTTTGGGTGATAGCGCAAACATTAGAGCGGCAGTTTAAACCTGCTTTTGAACTGTTTTCCAGCTTAGGCGTAGCCGGCGTTAAAGTAGATTTTATGGATGCTGATCACCAGGGGCGTATGAATTTTTACGAAAGAATTGCGCAGGAATGTATGAACCGCAAGTTGATGGTTTATTACCACGGCGCATTTAAACCTACGGGTTTAGAACGTACGTATCCCTGCATCATTAATTATGAAGGTGTACAAGCCAATGAGTGGAACAAATGGTCGAAGGAAGAAACGCCGCGGCATTCTGTTGATGTGGCGTTTATCAGGAACCTTGCCGGCCCGATGGATATGAACTGCGGTGCTATGCGCAACGGCCAGGGCGATGCGTTTGCCGTTAGCAATAGCCTGCCTATGAGCCAGGGAACCCGCTGTCACCAGTTGGCTATGTACATTACATACATAGCGCCGTTTGCAATGGTTTCTGATTCTCCTAATGAATATATTGATGATAAGCATTGTATTAACTTAATTGCATCTATTCCTACAGTTTGGGACAACTCGAAATCAATAGATGGAAAAATGGGCGAATACATAATTATGGCACGCAATAAAGGCGCAGATTGGTTTGTTTCCGGATTGAATAATGAAAAGGCCAGAAGAGGTGAAATAAAGCTGGACTTTTTAGGAACGGGAACATATACGGCTTTGATCTTTTCTGATGGCGTTAATGCACATAAAGTAGGAACAGATTATAAGATTATAACCATGGACGTAACAGCCAGCACAATTATTCCGTATGATATGGCAACGGGAGGCGGCTTTGCTATAAAAATTCTTAAAAAGTAAGTGATGGGTAACAGCATCTCCTACTTGTAATTTTTTGTTTTCCAACCTTTAATTCTGTAAAATGATAACGCATGAATTTTGAACGTTTTACTTATTGGTTGCTTTATAGTCGATTATCAAACGTCACAACTTTTAACCTGAAATCTTATGTTAACAACAAAGCGCTTATTTCTGATTGTTCTCGTACTCATTTTATCGTCCACCATACATCTTTCAGCACAAATAATTAAATCCATCATTCGCACAGATGGCAGCTTTGATATAATGGGCAGTACAATAAAATTTCTCAACTGCTACCCGGCGCTCGATAGCAGATCTTTAAAACCACTCAGTGTAAAAGTTAAAGAAAAAGGAACTTTAAAAACCATACAGTATCAGTTGCTGGAAGGCATGGTAGAACTACAATTTAATGAGGAAGGCAAGAGCCTTGCAATCAACATGAAAGTTACCGGGCAAACCATTGTTCCTGAATGGATTTCCATACTTCGGGATGCGGAAGTTATGGGTGCAAACCAGGTTTTTAGAACATCAAGCCAGATCATGGGAAGTGGCGGCATAAAAGACTGGCCTAAAAATAAAGCGGATAATATGAGTTGTACCAGCATAACAGGTTTAATGCCTGCAACTGGTTCAACAATGGTAATCTCCACACGTGATTTTAAAAAATATAATTCTTACACAAATGCATACGTGGGGCAGGGTGGAAAAAAGTTTGTTGAAGTTTGTATAAGTACAGAAAAAGTAGCTACCACCAACCTCCCCACTTTTTATTTTACGGAAAATACGGATGCATACACAGCCATGAAAATAGAGGCTGCAGAAGCGGGAAAAGTGATGGGTGTAAAGAATGAAAAACCTCAGTCCTACCATTGGTGCTCGTGGTATTATGCCTACTATCATCTTACCAATAAAATGCTTTCGGAGTATGTAACTGCTTTTAAAAAAATGGATCCTCCTGTAAACATAAAAACCATTCAGATAGATGCGGGCTATCACCCCCATGCCGGTGACTGGCTGGAACCCAGTGATAAATTTCCAAATGGATTAGCGGCATCTCTAAAAGAAATTTTAGCCAATGGATATAAGGCCGGCGTTTGGATTGGCCCCTACATGGTAGGTAATAAAAGCAAAGTGTACCTCGAACATCCAGACTGGATATTAAGAAGAAAAGATAATTCGCCTGTAATAGAAATGTCGTTCTATGGCGAAAACCGTCTTTGGGGCGCAATGGATGAAGAAATATATTGTTTAGATACAAGTAATCCCGAAGTAATGGCTTATCTCAGAAAAGTGTTTCGGGAGTTTAAAAAAATGGGCATAAGTTTTTACAAAACAGATTTCATGTTGTACGGCGCTAAAAATTCTAATTCGGTTAAAAGATATGCTCCTGGCAAAACCTCTCTGGAATATCAAACAGAATTATTCGACATGATTCGGCAGGAAATTGGGCAGGAGTCATTTTGGCTTGGATGCATTGCTCCCTTTGGACCGATGGTGGGATATGTAGATGCCATGCGCATATCGGCAGATATACATCCCAACTGGAAAGGCGGAACCAGTATGTTTGAAGAGTCTAAAGGGGCACAACATATTAACAATGTATGGTGGCAGAATGATCCGGATGCAATGATCATCCGTGAAAAGTATAGTAATTTAAGTGAGACTGAAACCAGATCGCTGGCACTGTGGATGGCTATGCTTGGTGGAGTTATAAATACATCAGATCTGTTTTATGATATTCCAAAAAGAAGAACTGAACTGTTTAGATTCCTGGAACCTGGTAACACTAAGTTTACTTCTCATTTTCCTTTTATAGATGCCAATGAAAAGCTTGAAGTTATTGTTCGCAAATATTCAGATAATGCGTGGGCTGTGCTTTTTACCAATCGCAAAGATGAAGAAATAGAAAATTCTTATTCCTTAAAAAGCCTTGCTGGCATTGCAAGTGCTTATTGTTTTGATTGGGATGAAATGGGTGCAGAAGCCTTAGGGCAGAAAACAGAAATGAAGATTAGCTTAAAGCCCCATGAAAGCAAGTTGATTTATATTTCTGTTGATGATAAAACGCCGGCTGGAATGACCCTGGGTGGAAAGCAGAAGTAGAATAATCCTTCTGTCTGTAGCCATCGTTATAAATACATTCTAAGAAATATCAGGGGTTAAAAAGTTGGTCCTGTTGGGCACAATCAACCTTTTATTTTCTATAACGGCATTCGGTCAAACGGTCTGTCGGCCTTCAGAAGATTAGCTCCTAAGAACGCAAAAGGCCCGAGTGGTTTGGTATCGCCAAGCTTGGCATATTTGTACACTGGGCCTTATACTCGATTTCCGGGTACGAATAATTTCTTTATCAATGGCTCGCATAACTCTGTAGATGCAGAAGTAAAATAAACCATCACGAATGCCATTGTTTATGTTTATCTCTATTTATGGAGGCCATCATTAATCAATCTATAAGCAATTACTCTTATCATTTATTAAGATGAATACGCAATGCCCTTAGTATAAATACAATTGTTCCTAAAATTTTAAAGCCTATTGTATATTAGAAGGAACGAGCCTCTGTATTAATCCAATATAATGTGAAAAAAACTATCCTGACTGCTATAATTATTCTGCAATTTTGTTTTCCGCTGTTGGCACAAAATGAAGACAGACATTTTTTCAAAATCAATATTAGAGATGGCGTTGAAGAGCCGCCTATATCGGCCATTGTAAGGGGTTCAAAAGGATTTATATGGCTGTCTGCCTTCGAGGAGGGCCTTTATAGATTTGATGGATACAGGCATAAATTTTTCCAAAGCAAATTTCTGGATTCAACCACCATAGCCAGTAAAGTTATTTATGATCTTTTAGAAGATAAAAAAGGCAGATTGTGGTTTGGAACCTTTAACGGACTTGATTTATACAATAGAAAGACCTCCGGGTTTTCGCATTATTATGTTCATAAGAAAAACCTTTCTTCAAAGCCTAACAACTTTATCCTACAGGTAAAAACTGACAGAGATGGAAATATCTGGGTAAAAGAAGCAGAATCAGGTGTTTTTATACTTGATCCAACTAATGGAAGATTTTCCAATTTAATAGATGTACATACATCCTTAAATAAAAATGATTTGGATTTTTCCTGCTTTATTATTGATAAACGAAACAATTTATGGTTTAAAAGTTCGAGGGATAAAACCAGCATTTTATATAAATACAATATTGACACTAAAAAACTTGCTTCTTATACTAACCACGTTAATGATCCTTATAGCCTAAGTAAAAAATTTATTTCTAAAATATTTGAAGATGGCAAAGGTAATTTATGGCTGGGCTTTGATAATGGTTTGGACAAATTGGAAGTAGCTACAGGTAGGTTTACCCATTACCAATTAGAAGCAAATTATAATTCTACTAATGCAAACAACAGCGTAACGGCCATAGAGCAGGATACTACCTCACACATATGGGTAGGCACAAAAAATAACGGATTGTATATATTGAATTTGCCTTCAGGAAAATTTTCTCATTTTATAACTAATGCATTAAAAGCAGCAAGCCTTTCTTCGAATACTATTAATGTTTTGTACAATGATAATTATGGTACTATGTGGATAGGTACGGAGAAGGGAATAAATACGTATGAATTTAAACAGAAAAATTTCTATAATTATGCAAATGCATTTATTGAAAAAAACGGGGCAAAATTGTCTATATCGGATGCTCTGATAGATAAAGAAAACAACATCTGGTACGGCACCGAAAAGGGATTATATAAATATGACAGAAAGCAAAACCCCCAATTGATTTTTAAAGGAAATAGTAAGGAAGTTGTGCAGGATTTAAAAGGGAGGTTCTGGATTGGGGCAGGAGATACTTTACTATGTTATGATCCTGTAACTAAAAAAATTAAAAAATTTATAGAAAATACAAACGGCCCTAACAGCATTGGTGCCGGTTCAATATGGACCCTTTATATAGACAGCAGTAATGTTTTATGGATAGGAAGGGGAGGCGGAGGGTTAAGCGGGATGGATTTAACTACCGGGAAAGTTGTTCGCTACATGCACGATCCATTAAATGAAAACACTATAAGCCATAATGAGATAGGTCCTATTTTACGAGATGGTAATATTCTTTGGATTGGGCCATACCTGCATGGCCTGAACAGCATTAATTTAAAGACCGGTAAAATAACCCGGTATGAATCTGATCCCCTCAATCCGAAAAGCCTGAGCAATCCAACTGTTACCTCTATACTTAAAGATAAAAAAGGAAAATTGTGGGTTGGAACATTGGAAGGCATTAATCTTTTATTGCCTGACGGGAAAGAGTTCATAAGAATTAAAGGTGATGATGTGATACCGGCCATAAATACCCAAAGTATTCATGAAGATGAGAAAGGAAATATTTGGTATACAACTGTTGCCGGCATATTTAAAATGGATCCTGAAACTTATGAGTATAAAAAGTACGAACAACGAGATGGCTATTATATGGCGCCAGGTGGCAGCCGTCAGGCTGCTAGCGGTGAAATTGTTTTATTTAACAAGGAAGCGATCAGCACTTTCAGGCCGGAAGAAATAAAAGATAACCCTCTTATACCCCAGGTATCTATCACTAATTTTCAACTGTTTAATAAAAACGTAGAGCCTGGTAAAAAATCGCCCTTAAAAGTTTCCATTGAAGAAACTAAAGAAATTGTTCTTTCATATAAAGAATCATTTTTTTCTTTTGAGTTTGCAGCACATAACTATGTAAACACCAGAAGAAATCTGTATGCCTATCAACTTGAAGGCTATGATAAGGAATGGACTGTATCTAAAAGAAGGCTTGCCAACTATACAAGCGTACCGCCAGGAGAATATGTTTTTCATGTGCATGCCGCTAACAATGATGGTGTATGGAATGATGTGGGGGTTTCCATTAAGATTATTATACTGCCGCCCTTCTGGATGACGTGGTGGTTTAAGCTTTTGGTGCTCGTTGCATTTGCAGCAGCTTTTTATGGTTTTTTCCAGCTACGGGTTAAGATCATAAAATCCCAAAAAAAGAAACTGGAGTTCCAGGTAATAGAAAGAACAGAGCAAGTGGTTAGCCAGGCTAAAGAGTTGCAGTTTATGAATACCGTTTTGGTGCAACAAAAAGAAAGTGAATTTAAAGCCCGGCAGGAAGCGGAGTTAGCTAATAATGCAAAAAGCGTTTTTCTTGCTACCATGAGCCACGAAATAAGAACGCCCATGAACGGAGTAATTGGCACTTCTTCTCTATTGGCAGAAACGCCTCTTTCTGCAGAGCAGGGCCGCTATGTGGAAATAATCAGATCAAGCGGAGAAAACCTGCTTACTGTTATTAATGATATACTTGATTTTTCTAAGATAGAATCCGGAAAAATGGAGTTGGAGCAACGGTCATTTAATTTGATGGATTGCATTGAAGAAGTGTTTGATCTTTTTGCAGGAAAAGCGGCTGCGCTTGAACTTGATGTTCTCTATGAAATTAGCCCGGAAGTGCCTGGAAATATTATTGGTGATTCCGTTCGGCTGCGGCAAATACTTGTAAACCTGGTGGGCAATGCCATTAAGTTTACTACAAAGGGCGAAATATTTTTAGTTGTTAGCTCTAAAAAAACAGAAGATGCGCTTATTGAACTTTTATTTGAAATTCGTGATACAGGCATAGGCATACCTGCTGATAAACTTAATTCGTTATTTCTTCCTTTCTCCCAGGTTGATTCCTCTACTACCAGAAAGTATGGAGGCACGGGATTGGGCCTTGCTATATCTAAAAGGCTTGTGGAATTAATGAATGGAAAAATTTATGCCGAAAGTGAGTGGGGCAAAGGCACCAGCTTTTTCTTTAGCATACAAACATCGGAGAGTTTTGAAAAAAATGTTGCTGCTAAACCGGAAAATTTAAATATTTCAGGAAAGCATATTTTAATTGTTGACGATAATGCTACCAACAGAATAATCTTAAAAAAACAATTGGAGCTCTGGAGTGTTGAATCGGTAGCCGTAGAATCCGGAGAAGAAGCATTGGGCGTATTATCAGGCAAGGCTCATTTTGATATGGTGATTACCGATATGCACATGCCTGAAATGGATGGCGCTCAATTAGCACAGAAAATAAAAAACACCCATCCTGCCTTACCAATTATTTTACTAAGCTCTATTGGTAATGATGGTTTTAAATTGCATAAAGATCTTTTTTGTTGCGCCGTTATGAAGCCGGTGCGAAGGAATGATTTGCAAAAAATGATAGCAAACCAGTTTTCACAATCTTCAGCATCTGCTGAAAAAAAGCCTGCTATGGAAAAGCTTTCAATTGATTTTTCTAAAAAGTATCCATTGGAAATTCTTATTGCAGAAGACAACGCTGTTAACCAAACCCTTATTCTAATGATTATGAAAAAGCTGGGCTATAAGGTTGATATGACAGGAAACGGAAAAGAAGCGCTGGCTGCTGTTCAAACAAAAAACTATGATCTTATTTTAATGGATGTTCAAATGCCCGAGATGGATGGATTGGAAGCCACCACAAGCATAAGAAATTTGAATATTAACCAACCCGTTATTATTGCACTTACAGCTAATGCTATGCAGGATGATAAAGATATTTGCATACAAGCCGGCATGGATGATTATATCACTAAGCCATTAGGTCTTGATAAACTGATTGCCTTGCTGGAGCACCATGCCATCGAAATTAAAAGCAAGGTGAACGCTTAATGCCAAATTTGCCAATTATAGTTTACAATTTGTAAGAGAGATGAGAGATCATTGAGGCGATCAATTATAGTCGGCCCAATATTCTTTTTTACTGGCCAGGTGTTTAACATGTACCAGGCTTAAAATACCCATGGACGTTTCAATATTATTGAAGCTGCTGCTTTCATAGCATACCAGGGAGGCATTAGCTTATTTTATAAAAGCAGTTTACAGGCTTATCCTAATCTTAATCCAACAAAAGCCTCAAGTGGTTTTGTTTTGATTTAAAATATCTGCACAAAGATTTGGTAGAGATGCGCATTCTGTTACGCTTTAAGCCTAATATCTCTTTTAATAGGGCATGCACCTGAATTCCTTTTTTGAGGCCTTTTTATAAATACTTGTATACATTCATGTAAGAACTAAGTCATTTGATGAATATAAAATCTATACTCCTTTTCTCTCTTACCATCTGTACCCTTAAATGTTACACCCAAACCACCAGGTTGCAATATACGGTGGCGCAATGGCAGGGAAACAAAGCGGCAGCAGTATCTATAACATTTGACGATTGTATGCCAAGCCAGTTTGAAAATGCAATACCTGTATTAAATGATGTTTCAAGAAAAATACCTGCCACATTTTTTCTAACTGGTAAAAGCATACCTGCTAATGCTACATCTATTATTCAGGCGTACAAGGCAAAGCACGAAATTGCAAACCATTCTTATACGCACCCAATTAAACTCGCAAACCTTACGGTTGCAGAGATAGAAGCTGAATTGAAAACCTGCCAGAACGCAATACATGAATTATTAAATAAGCGAGTGTCCTTTACAATGGCCTATCCAAATGGCAGCGGTCAGGATCATGAGAGGAAAGACTCAGTTGTAAGGAGTATTTTAAAAAAATATTTTATAGGCGCCAGAGCCACGCAAGTCAAGTTTTCAAGAATTAACGAGTACATGTGGGAAGCCCCTTTTACAGATGATAGCTATTACAGGGTTAACAGCGCCATGGTAACTGATGGCTTTACTGTTGCTGATTTTTCAAGTGATCTTGAAGAAGCGATTTTAAAAAGCGGGTGGTACTGTGTAACCTATCATGGTATAGAAACAGGCTGGGTAATTACAAGTAAGGCACTGTTCACTGCTCACATGAATGAGTTAATAAAGAAAAAAGACCAATTATGGATAGCCACATTCAAAGAAGTGATCGCTTATCATAAAGAAAGAAATTCCTGCACCTTATCGGTTGTTAACCAAAGCCGCCGCAAATGGAAATTATTGCTTACAGACACCCTAAGTAATAACATAGTTTATAACGTTCCGCTCACTATAAGTTTGAAAAAGCCGTCCGGCTTGAAAGTTAAATCAGTGAAACAAAATCATAAAAAAATACCTTGCCGCACTGAGGGAGATAGCATTCAATTTGATGCAGTGCCTGATGCGGGTGAAATCATCATTACAAACAATAGGCGCTAAGGAGGGGAATATAAATAGTCGAATCAAATATTTGGTTACGTGAACTTCTTTCAAACAATCTCCCCTGCTTTCACCCCGGTTTGCTTTCTACATAAATTTAAAATCATTATATAATAGAGTAGTTTTACGCATGGCATTTTAAAATATTTGTGCTTTCTTGCTATTGAATAGAAGAGCTGCAAGCCTTGGAGGTTGAAGACTCATCTTTTACTTCCACCATCCTTTCCTTCGTTCTGCTGATTTATTTATCAAAACTAAAAACTGCTTTTGAAAAAATATAGCCTTTTATTGCTTGCACTCTTTTGTGCCGTAATCATATTAGTCAAAATGCCGGACATAGCACAACTACTTGTCCCAACTTACCTTTCCCAAGTTTCTCCTAAAACTTCTAGCTATGGTGAGAAGATTAATAACACCTCTGAAAAAATTACTGATTATAAGCAAAACCCGACAATTGCTTTTGCTACTATAGGACAGCTAAAAGATATATTAGCATGCCAATTTACGATTATGCCTGGGCCTTTAAAGAAATACAGCAAGAGAAATTTAAAGCCTTATGCAGCTTCTAAGGAATCACTTTGCTTATTAGTATGTACCACAACAAGGGGCTTTGCTGCTTAGGATTGGCACATAATCTAAGCTGATAATTTTAATATAAACCAGGTAAACACTAGTAGACTCATGTTGATAATAAACACTAAAAAAACCATTAGTTTCTTAATCCCAATGGTAATATGCTCTACCTTATCAGCCCAAACAGCAAGCAACGGTCTTACTAAAGTTGGGACTGATTTTAGGCTTGGTGGCACACTCACACAGAATACAACTATAGATTTAGGTACATCTTATTTC
>JAYULK010000025.1:0-16350 GCA_043763635.1 Chitinophagaceae bacterium | reverse complement strand
GTAAGGGCTATTGATTTATGATTATTGCCGAATAGAAGTAAACCGAGTTTTCTTTAAATTAATCACATCTTATTTTAAAATACTTAGTTGATGGCGTTTTTTATAGCTTCCATTTACTATCTCAATAAAATATACACTTGTTGGCAGTGTGCTTATATTGATGGTAGCTTTGTTTACCTTATTATACTTCTGATGCCTTTTTAAAATACCCTGTTGGTCGTAAATATTAATGGCGGTAATGGTGGCTTTTGATGTTAGTGGTTTAAAGTAAAGTCAGCCGAAATGCCAGAAGTAGCAGAAAATATTAATTTACTTCGGTGATAAATTTTCAGGTACTCATACTCGCTTGCAACACACTTTAATTTTTTGCCTTTAAAAACCAGCGTCAGGGTATCTGCTGTATTATGATTGTATTGCAAATACATCTTTCTGGTTTTTTCAACATTAAAAGCATCATTATCTTTCGGTATTCTAAAGGCTGGACTAGCTTGAATAGCATAAAATATCCTTAAAGCGTTTCTTGGATCTTGTTTCGGCAGAAACCTGACAAAAGGATAACTTTTACCTTCTTCATCCAATACTTTTAAGCTATCCCGCCTGTAAGGAGAGTCACTTTCCAGTTGTGGATGGAAATATTCATTGGCAGCGGTATTGAATGGATAAATAAGTATTGATGAGTTTATCAGACTTCCCCTGTCAAGGCTGCATGGTTTTATACAGCTATAAAAAGTGCTGCAAAGGCAAATAACTAAAAGGTATTTTTTCATTTTATAGAGTTTGAATTATTATGCTGTTTGCTCCTGCAAACGCAATGAATCTGTTTCTGTATGCACCTGTATAGTGGTTTAAATATTTGGTTTAAAACACCGTAGTAATACGGTAGGTTTATTACGGCATACCGCAAAAGCTTGATTCTAAATTCTTGGTAACTCCACTTCTCCGTTGAATCTCAATTTCAGTGCTCGGTGCAAGTGCATCTATTATGCAGTAGGAAAAATATTAGTTTCAGTTCATAAGCTTTTATGTTTGACAAGTAAATTTTTAATTGCGTTGCACTGAGCAGTTCACCAGCCTGCTTCTGAGCCGGGTTTCATTTAGCTCCAGGGCCACGCCACCACACATGGCAAGAAGTTCAGAGTTGAAGTAGAAGATGTACTAACCGCAAAGCTTTACCCATGTATAAGACTTCTCAAATAATAAACGTCATTGCGAGGCACGAAGCAATGACGTTTATTATAGCTGAATGGAAGGAAGGAGATTGCTTCGTGCCTCGCAATGACGTAAACCACGTGCTTCGCAATGACGTGAAGAACGGGTCTTACAATGACGTGAACAACTCGCCTCGCAATGACGTGACCAACCACCTTATAATGCCGTGAAGCACTCCTGCCTTGCAATGAAGTGCATATAGCTGGCATCTTATATAGAACGAAATAAAAAAGGGATAAACCCCCAATGGCGGCTCTATCCCTTTTTATAAATAAACTTTCTTTTAATAAGTAGCTTCTACATTATAGCGCTCTTTATAAAGCTTCTCATAATATTCATTAGCCATACGGTTGCTGTCAAACTGCACCCACACATCTCTCATCCCATTCTTTACAATCTGGCGCCATGTATTATGGTCTTCATAATATAAAGGCAGTATTTCCGAATTAAGTATGGTATACAGCTTTTGAAGATCATACTGATCCTGGTCGTGGGTAGACATATTTGTATAATCAACCGGTGGCACTACAAAACCATTGTTGCCATGGTTAATAAACTCCGGTATCCATCCATCATTTGTAGAGAAGTTGACCGCACCGTTCATAGCTGCCGTCATACCGCTTGTGCCCGATGCTTCTCTTGGTACGCGTGGATTATTTAACCAGCAATCTGATGCCTGTTTCAATCTTTTTGACAAGCCTAATTCGTAACCAAGTAATACAGCCACATTTTTATAATTCTTGCTTAAGTGTACTAACTGGTTAAATTCTGAAATAGCAGGATAGTCAAGCGGGTAAGGCTTTCCGGCCCATATAATTTGTACGGGGTATTTACTATTACTTAATAAAGCATTGAACTTTTCCATGTCCCACGATAATAAACTGGCCCTTTTATATCCCGCAAAACGCCTGGCCCAAACAATGGTAAAAACGTTAGGATCAAACACCTTCCCTACTTGATCAGCCACAATTTCAAAAGCTCTTTTCTTCATCCATTTTTTCCGGTCATCAAAGCCCGCATCATTATCGTCTTCTCTAAAACGATACAATTGTTTATCGGCCCAATACCGCCAGTTTTGTGCATTGGTTATAGAAAGTATCGGGCATATATTTTCATACTTACTCCACATTTCATTAGAAACTTTTCCATGCAACTGTGAAACACCATTAGCAATACGTGCAAACCTTAGTGCTGCCAGCGAATGGTTGAACTTATCATCCGGCATACCTGTTAGCGTTCGTACTTCATCCATAGACAAACCACAGAAATAGCTCATTTTATGACAAAGCGAAAGATCATGTTTTTCATTACCCGCCTCCTCTGGTGTGTGTGTGGTAAACACAACCCTTCGTTTTACTTCATCTATATTATGATTGTATTTTTTATAAAGGTAAAATGCCAGCGAAACTGCATGCGCTTCATTCATGTGGTACACTTCAGGATTGAACCCAAGTTCATCAAGCAACTTAGCACCACCTACGCCCAGCAATATAAACTGCGCCACTTTGGTAGCTACATTCGCATCATATAAACGATGGGTAATCGTTTGCGATACATAATCATTCTCAGGTATATCTGTGGTTAATAAAAATAATGGCGCTGAATTAAATGTTTGCGGAGGCAGATACATCACCTTCACTTTAACCGGGTGCTCGTGTATATCAATTTCAAATATGATCCCGGTATCTTCTAAAAAACTATAATTTTTTTCCATCCAGGTTACCTGCAGTGTTTGATCCTGGTTACGAACCTGGTCATAATAACCATATTTCCACAAAATGCCTATTCCTATTAAATTTTGGCGAAGTTCATACGCACTGCGCATGTGCGAACCGGCTAAGAAACCTAAACCGCCGCTATAAATTTTTAAAGGCTGGTGAATAGCAAACTCCATTGAGAAGTAAGCTATTTTTTTTGCATATCGTTCATCTATCTGGTAGGGTACATTGAAAGATCTGAAATCCATTGCTTATAATAGTTTTAAAACTCTGCAAATAAAATACAATCTGGCGCATTGCAGAAACAATTATTAAACCATCATTTTTTTGTTACCGCTTTTTTACCCTTCTCAAGCTTTGGTTTTGCTACTTTCTTTTTTGAAAAAGATCCGTTAAAGGAACATTCCAATCCCCGCCTTCCACCACAACCTTCAACTTCTGCCAGCGTAATAGTTGAGGAAGTAAAAGTAAATTGTAAAATGCAAGGGTCACCAGCCTCCCTGTACACTGCGGTTGTGGAAGAAGTTATTTCCGCATCTCCTTTTAATTCGCCTGTGCAATTATTATCCTTCTCAATATGTACAAATACAGTTAATAAATTTGGCCGCCTTCCATCTCTTACTGATACAATATTTCTTTTGTCCTTACTATAATCGCCCGCCATTTTATTCAACTTTGTAAGTGTATCAATAGGGTTGATTAAATCAATATTCTTCTCATCCAAAGGATCGGTCATAATTAAGGTAAACGCTTTCGCATCTTTGTTAAACACATAAACATCTTTTCCTTCAGATAATACATCTCCGGATTTTTTGTGTATTGTTTTTGATATTGAAAAAGATTTATCAATACTGCCCTGCTGTTGTGTACCGTCATCTTCATCTGGCGTTAAAAAAGGAAAGGCAGCCACAAACTGATCTTTTATAAAAGCTAGTAGAAGTGCTGCTTTACGGCTCCCGGTCTCTCCCTTTACAATATAATAATGTTCCTCTTCAGACACTTTTATAGCATACAAGGGCACAAATTTTATTTTAGCTTTTAGTCCAAATAATTTGTTTTTCAAACTGTCTGCTATAAAGGCTTCGAATGTATTTCCGCTAATAGATGCGGTGTCTTTATTTTTTAATAAAAATGTATCCGTCAGCACAAAAGGAACAGTAGCTGTTTTAAACCTTGTGGAAAATTGCCCATATATAAAGCCTTCATCTTTTTCTTCTGTAGTTTTTTTGCTGCTACAGGCAATGAATAATAAAGCCATTATAAAAATGGTGTTTCTCAACATAGTGCGTATTTATTTGTAAAAAAAAGGAAATATGGCAACATTGAGCTACAAACTATTATGCCAACTCCAAATTTTTTTTTAGGTTTGTCTAAATTATTAATTAGATGCCTTTGAATTATTCACAAAGTGAGGAAAATTATTTGAAAACAATTTTTCATTTACAAGTAGGTACAGAGGCTGTTACCACTAATGAATTAGCCGAAAAACTTCAAACAAGGCCTGCTTCTGTAACAGATATGATGAAGAAGCTTAACGCCAAAAATCTATTACACTATAAACCATATTATGGTTTTTATTTAAGTGGAGAAGGTAAAAAGATCGCCTTGAATATTATACGGCGGCACAGGTTATGGGAGTTTTTTTTATCAGAGAAGCTGCAATTTAGCTGGGATGAAGTTCATGAAGTAGCAGAACAACTGGAACATGTAAGCAATAAAAAACTGGTTGATAAACTTGATGAGTATTTAGGATTCCCGCAATTTGATCCGCACGGAGATCCAATACCCGACAGCAGGGGAAAAATGAAATTTTCTAATGAAGTACCGCTGAATGAGCTTCCCATTGGTACACCGGCTGAAGTACGAAGAGTAAAAAATCAATCCTCCGGAATGCTTGACCTATTACAACACAAGAGTATTGGCATTGGAACCAAACTCGAAGTAAAAAAATACTTTGATTTTGATCACTCCCTTGAATTGAAATTAAAAACCTTGACCATAACCATTAGCGAGCAATTAGCTAAAAACATTTATGTAACGTATGAACCACAAGACTAATTTGGATGCATCTTTAAGTGAGGTACATCAGAGTGTAGATACAACTAATATAAATAAACCAGGCTGGAAGCGGATCTTATCTTTTTTCGGACCCGCATATCTTGTAAGCGTGGGGTATATGGATCCAGGCAACTGGGCGACAGACCTTGCCGGAGGCAGCCAGTTTGGCTATTCGCTTATCTGGGTATTATTGATGAGTAACCTGATGGCTTTGTTACTGCAAAGTTTATCAGCAAGGCTAGGCATTGTAAGGGGAAGAGACCTTGCGCAAGCTAACAGGGAAACCTACCCCAAAGGGGTAAACTTTGTTCTTTATATACTGGCAGAAATAGCGATAGCTGCTACCGACCTGGCCGAAGTATTGGGTATGGCTATTGGGATACAACTGCTTACCGGTATGCCTCTTTTATGGGCGGTATTGATTACCGTGTTTGATACCTTTCTTTTATTGGTTTTGCAACGCCTGGGCATGCGCAAAATGGAAGCGTTTATTATTTGCCTTGTTGCTATCATCGGTGTTTCTTTTTTAGTTGAAATTCTTTTGGCCCAGCCAAACCTTGGAGAAGTAGTAAAAGGGTTTGTCCCCTCAATAAAAAATGAAACAGCACTTTATATCGCTATCGGAATTATAGGCGCCACGGTTATGCCTCATAATTTGTATTTACACTCTGCCCTTGTACAAACGCGGAAAATAAAACGGGATGATAAGGGCATTAAAAGAGCGCTGAAGCTCAATTTTATTGATAGTACCATTGCACTTAACCTTGCCTTTTTTGTGAATGCAGCCATCCTTGTTTTAGCAGCCACAGTATTTTACAAAAGCGGCCTTACCGAAGTTGCAGAAATTAAGGATGCACATAGATTGCTGGGAAATCTTTTAGGGAGTAACCTGGCTCCCGTGTTATTTGCTGTAGCCCTAATTGCTGCGGGACAAAGCTCTACGGTAACAGGTACACTGGCCGGACAAATCGTTATGGAAGGTTATCTGCGTTTGCGCATTAATCCCTGGATACGCCGTTTACTTACAAGGGTTGTAGCCATTATTCCTGCTGTAGCTGTTATTATCATTAATGGGGAAAATAATATTGATGACCTGCTGATTCTGAGCCAGGTAGTTTTAAGCATGCAATTAGGTTTTGCGGTAATTCCATTAATACATTTTGTAAGTGATAAACAAAAAATGGGCGCTTATACTATAAAGCCTTTAACACAAATACTTGCATGGCTTATTGCCACTACACTGGTGTACCTGAATGTGCGAATGGTTTGGGGGCAAGCCTCGGCTTTTTTTGCTGAAAGCGATAGTATACTTTGGAAGTCGGCGATTATTGCAGGCGGATTAATTTTTGTAGCGTTGTTAGCAGTCTGCATTGTATACCCTTTACTCAAACGCAATATAAAAGAAGTATCGGTGCAGGTACATTCAGACAATGAAGTTTCTTTTGCCAACATCCAATCTCCTTCATATAACAGAATAGCCATAGCGCTTGATTTTAGTAACCGCGATCCTAACCTTATTTCTCATGCAATAGGACAATCAAAAGAAAAAACCTGCCTTATTCTTATACATATTGTAGAAAGTGTTTCGGCAAAAATATTAGGTACGCAAAGTGATGATCTGGAGACCAGGAAAGACCAGCAAAAACTGGATGATTACGTAGTGTGGCTGCGTAACCAGGGTATAGATGCAGAAAGTAAATTAGGTTTTGGCAGGCGTACTAAGGAAATAGCACGGCTTGTGAAAGATGCAAATGCAGACCTCCTTATAATCGGCGCTCATGGCCATAGCGGAATAAAGGATTGGTTATATGGTGCCACTATTGATGAAGTAAGGCATAGGGTAAGCATACCTGTTCTGATTGTAAGCTCATAAGCTTTCATTAAATATTTATGAGGATAAAGTTTGGTGCAATAAAACAGGGTTTGAAGTAGTAACCTTTTTTACGAACAATGCAATTACTACAATACATAAGCTTAATAAACCCATGAGGCCAAAAGCCCATTGCATTCCAAAATGTTCAGAAATTGATCCCACAATAGGCGGACCGATCAAAAATCCGATGTAGCCAATCATGGTTACGGAAGCTATGGCATAAGAAGCAGGCATGTCCGTGGTTTTAGAAGCCAGCATATAGGTCATTGGAATGAGGATTGAATTTCCAAGGCCTACCAATAAAAAACCAATACATGCAGGCAAGAGAAAAGGAAACAGAATAGCTAATAAAAACCCCAATGCCATGATTACGGCATTTATAGCAAGTAGGCTTACTGGTCCAAAGCGATGTATCACTTTATCTCCGGCCAGCCGGCCAAGTGTCAATGCTACAATAAAGGAAGTATAGCCTGCGGTAACCATTCCTTTTTCAGCCTTAATATTATTTTGGAAATAACTAACGCTCCAATCAAACATTGTTCCCTCACATATCATGCTGCAAAAAGCAATAAGACCGAGTAAAAGCAGGTAATGTGTGGGCATGATGAGTAAGGGCCTTCTTTCATTTTTTATATCTGATTTTTCTGATTTTTTTCTTCGGAAAATGAAAACAATAACCAGGCAAATGATGGTTATAATTAAAAAATGCCATTCAGGGATAATGCTCCTGGCTATCATAAAGGCGCCAATACCAACTGCCGCAAAACCGGCAAGGCTCCATATTCCGTGAAAAACAGAAACGATGGGCCTGGTATATGATCTTTGAAGTTCAACAGCATAAGTATTAATAGAAATATTGGTAGCATTCCGGCATATTCCAAACATAAATAAAACTATGGCCAGTTGCCATGTAGTGTTGCATAAGCTCAATAAGAGTAATGTTATTGAAAAGACAATAGAGGCGAGCACCATCATGCGCCTGGAGCCATATTTGGCTACCAAATAACTTGAAAGTATCAAGCCTGCCACAAGGCCTAATGGCAAAGCAAAAAGCATCACGCCCCATTTGGCATCATTTAAAAGAAATTTTTTTTGAATTTCTGGTATGCGGGCCGACCAGCTTGCAGAAATTAATCCTGAAAGAAAAAAGAAAACAGTTGCTATCCATCTCATTCTTTGTTTGGGTAAGGAAGGGAAAGACATGGCGCAAAACTAAGCCACTATCATCAAATCATACATGATAGAATCCTAACTCAGTATTATAGGAAATACTGCAAACAATCAACAAAAATGCAGCCTCATGAGTATCGCCACATCAAAGTGATACCTCATAACAGGGCTTCTTTCCCGGATCATACAAAAAGCATCAAAAAAAAATTTCCCTATTTTTAATTTGTGCAGTTCGTTAAAACCATATCATCTTCTACCCTGTCTGATAATGAGCTGCTTCGCTCCTACAAAGAATTGAACAATCTAAAAGTATTGGGAGATCTGTATCAACGTTACATGGATCTTGTATACGGGGTTTGTCTGAAATATTTAAAGGATGAGGAAAATGCCAAGGATAGCGTAATCTCTATTTTTGAAGAGCTTATTACAAAACTTCAAAAACATGAAGTAGAAAATTTTAGGGCGTGGCTTTACCAGGTAGCAAAAAACCATTGCCTCATGCAGTTAAGAAGCGGAAAAAAATTTGTAAAAACTAATATTGACCCGGATGTTATGCAAAATGCAGAAATGCCGCATCTAAACGGGGAATTGGAAAAAGAAGAAAACTTAAAGCAATTAGAATACTGTATCGGTAAACTAAATGAAGAACAAAAGTTGACGGTCGAATTATTTTATTTACAAAACAAATGTTACAACGAAATAGCAGAAACAACCGGTATAGAGTGGAATGCTGTACGCAGTGCCATACAAAATGGAAAAAGGAATTTGAAACTTTGCCTGGAAAAACAAAAACTACAATCTCAGTTTAATGACTGATCAGAACAAAAATATAAACCATTATACCGCTATAGATTTTGAGCGTTATTATGCAGGCAAAATGTCTCCGCAGGAAATGCACCTGTTGGAAAAAGCTGCTCTTGACGATCCTTTTCTTGAAGATGCACTTGAAGGATACAGGCTTTCTGCTGCTCCTGTAAAAGACATAGAGGCTTTACAGGCAAGGCTTAATTCCAACAAAAAAGATGGAAAAATAATTCCTTTGAAACAAGCATGGTATAGTGCCCCTTTATGGAAAGTAACAGCAATGGTTGTGCTTACTGCCGGACTTGGATGGATTATTTACAATTTTAGTTTTTCACAAAAATCTTCAAATGAAATTGCGGTTGCTGATAAAACCACAACTCAATTATCAGAGCCTGCTACATCTGCCAAAGAAGAAAAACAAAGTGATACTGCTGTAGCCGCGCCTACCCAAAATATAAATATTGATATAGTAAGTGCAGCACCGGGAGCCGGTAAAAAAACGCCTTCCAATGAAGTAATCCGGCAAAGTGTACAACTAAAAAAAGATGATGGTACAATTGCTTCGTTAAGCAATTCAAAATCAGATAACACTACCCTGCAAACAAACACGGCAGAAATAGATGCAACTGCTGCAAATGCTCCCGCTGCTGTTTTAGAGAGCGATACAAATAACAGTGTGGCTATTGGTTATGGAACTCAAAAACGGGTAAGCGTTGCACAGGAAAATAGAATAGTATTAGAGAAAACAAAGCAAACTGAAATTCAGGAAGTGGTTATTGGAAAAAGTAAACGAGATTCAAATTATCAAAGGCATCGTGTTTCTTTTGAAGAAGCAGAGCCTGTGAATGGCGTTAGTAATTACAATGACTATGTGCTTCAAAACCTTCAACCAAAAAATGAGAATCAAAAGAAACCTGCAGGAGAAGTAAAGCTTTCTTTTGAAATTGATAATAACGGACAGGCGGTTAACATCAATGTAGAAAAATCACTTTGCAAAGACTGCGATCTTGAGGCAATCCGCATATTAAAAGATGGGCCCAAATGGCTATCGAAAAATAAAAATAAAAAGGGGAAACTTACCATACGCTTTTAAACGCTCATCTTCTCTCAAATTTTTAGTAATTCATATATACAATGAGCTTTCATATTAAACAAGCTACTATAAACGATTTGCCTTTAATTATTGATTTATTTGATGAGTATAGAATCTTTTATAAGAAACCATCTGATAAGGCAGGAGCAAAAAAATTTTTATTCCAAAGATTTCAGCATGGGGAATCTATCATCTTTCTCGCTAAAGAGAATGAGATAGCGGTAGGATTTACCCAACTCTACCCAATCTTTTCTTCTGTATCTATGCAAAGAGTCTGGTTGCTCAACGATCTGTTTGTAATTACATCACAAAGAAAAAAAGGCATTGCGGAACAACTAATGAATGCTGCCAAAGATTTCGCCATCTTAACTGAAGCAAAAGGTATAGAACTATCCACAGCCATAGATAATGCTGCAGCACAAAACTTGTATGAACGTTTGGGTTATAAAAAAGATGACAGCTATATGCATTATTTTTTAAGTCTGAGTTAATTTAATAATTACTTAAATCAAGCTGCCAGTTATTCATTACAGTTTGTAAAAGCTATTGAAGCTCACTTCTTCTTGGTCTAAAATAGAAAAACTGCTGCAACCTGTTCTCGGTAATTAGTACGGGCATCGTAGGTTAATTACATGCCTGAACTATTTTATTCAGTACCGTTTCTTCACTTAAATTTGCAATTAAAAGAAAATTGCCATGTTAAGGAAAACAATGTTATTCGCACTTGCATTTTGTTGTATTGCAACTGTAAATGCCCAAACAATTAAAACCCCTGCTCCAAGTACAACACAAACTATAAAACAAGACTTTGGAGTTGGTACGGTAGAGCTCTCCTATTCACGCCCAAACGTAAAAAGCCGTAAAGTTTTTGGAGACCTTGTGCCTTTTGGCCAGGTATGGCGTACCGGTGCCAATGGTGCTACTACCCTTACTTTTTCTGAGGAAGTAATGATCGGAGGAACAAAAGTTCCTGCCGGAAAATATGGTCTTGTAAGCATTCCGGATAAAAACGAATGGACATATATTCTAACAAAGCAGTTAGATGTAACAAGCCCTGGTGCTTATAAGGAAGCAAATGATGTTGTGCGGGTAAAAGCAAAACCGGTAACCATTGCTTACCCACAAGAAACACTTACCATGCAGTTTGCTAATGTAAAGCCATCAAGCATTGACTTGATGCTAATGTGGGACAACCAGGTAGTAACTCTTCCCATTACTGCCGACGTTGATACAAAAATTATGGCACAGATTGATAATGCTGTTAATAAAGACAACCGTCCATACTTTCAATCGGCAATGTATTACCTCGAAAATGGCAAGGATATAAACAAGGCCTTATCATGGTTTGATAAAGCCATTGAACAACAACCTAATGCTTATTGGATACATCATCAAAGAGCAAATGCGCTGGTTAAATTAGGACGCAAAGAAGATGCGAAAAAAACTGCACAAAAATCAATGGATCTGGCTAAGCAACAGAACAATATGGACTATGTGCGTTTGAATGAAAAATTGATCGCAACTCTTTAATTATCCTATTACATATCATCTCTTACTACTGTGGCTGGGTATACCCGGCCACAGTAATTTATATTCTATACTTTCCTCAGCTATAAAACCGAAAATTCTAATGAATTTGCACTAATGATTTCTCGTTCTCTTTATAGTTTTCTTAAGTTGCCATAAGCAGCAGGGCTACATTTACTATCTGAATAGTATTGTTAGCATAGGTTTATCTACTTGGCTTGATATTTTCAACTCTTCAATAGAAGTATAATTATGAAAATAGGAACAACAAGGGTGGAAACATTTAGTGATGGGGTTATAGCTATTATTATCACCATTATGGTATTAGAGCTAAAGCTCCCCGATATTAACAAAGAAGATACATCGTGGGAATTAAGGCATCATCTGCAATTATTACTTCCTTATTTTTTGCCTTATGCTTTTAGCTTTTTAATGATCGGCATTTTCTGGTCAAACCATCACCACATGTTTCACATGCTGGAGAAAACAGATGAACCCTTATTGTTTCAAAATTTGTTTTTTCTTTTTTGGCTAAGCTTTATACCACTTGCAACCGGAATGATAAGTGCGAATGCACTGTTAGCCGATTCTGTAGCTATGTACGGTTTTATTATGCTGATGAGCACGGTTGCTTTTACTATAATGCGGGCATACACGATAAAAAAAGGTCTGGTACATCGTGACGAAGACGAGGGGATTACAAAATCAATAAATAAGGCTTCATTTAAAACGAGGACAAAAAGCTATCTGGGATCACTTGTTTATTTGATTTCGATTCCAGCCGCCTTTTGGAATGTTTACGTGGCTTATGTGTGTTTATTAATACCACCGGTTATATTTTTTATTCCTGATGGGATAGATGATGAAGAGCTGGCCCAAAAAATTGATGATAAAAATACAAACACAGGTATGCTTCCACCTAAAAGTTAAATTCCACATATTGATCAGCTATATATTTTTATGGCATCGTTTTTAGGTTTCAAATGCAATCAATTTCTTCAATTAAAAATACAGGTATGAAAAAATTATTTAGTTTACTCATTGTCAGTATTATTGCTTTTGGCTTTTCCGCTAATGCACAAGATAATGATCGGTCGGTGAAGCAAAGCGTGAAAACCGGTGCTAAAAAAGTAGGAAACAAATCTGCTGAAGTGGCTTCAAAAAGCAAAGCAAAAGTAACAGATGAAAAATACAAGGATAAGGTTGGCCCAAACAATCAGACCATTTATATTGATAATCACTCAAGATACTATTGGGTAGACAAAAAAGGAAAGAGACATTATGTAAACGCATCACAACTTAAAGCAAGAACAAAGTAAGGAATGGGCAATGGTGAATATGCAATTGGGTAAATGCTATCAAACTTTCAAATGTTACAATCCATTGCTAACTTTCCTCCCTTCATCTTAATTTTGATAATTAAAATAAGCTTATGAAACAATTTTTTAGAGCAGGCAATTTTATTTTACTAGCTGGTTTGTTATTTATTTTAAGTTCATGTTTCTCATCACGGAGAGCCTTAGGAATTGAAGAAGGATGGGAATTATTATCTGAAAAGAAAGTGAATTTTGTTAGAGACAAGGATGAAATAACCGTCAATAGCCGCAACCAGTTTATAGGGCTTCGTTTTAAAGTAGAAGATAAAGATGTGCGGATAAATGACCTTAAGATATTTTTTCAAAATGGTGATAAACTTGAACCGTCATTGGATGATGTAATTGCAGCTAACCAGTATAGTAAGATTATTGAATTAGGCCGTGAAGGACGCACCATTGACAAAATTGAATTTAAATACCGTACAACAGGTAATGTTTTATCAGGGCGTGCTAATGTAGTTGTGCTTGGGCAAAAGTATAATCCCGGTTATTAACTATTTCCTCTTGATAATATCTTAGAAAAAGTCTGGCCAGCCGGACTTTTTTTTATTGGGTAAATAAAATTTCTATCAGCCTTTATTAAACTGGCTTCATTTGCCGTTAATATTACCGAAGGCCCTTTCCGGCAGGCAGGAGATCAACCTAATGAAAATGATCCATTCATAAGAGTTGTTTTAAAATTAAATCCTTTGAGCTGATAACGATTATAGTTTGTAATTTCCAACTGATAACCAAATCTATAATTATGAAACCGGGTTCAAAGGTTCTACTGTCCTCCATGATGTTTTTAGAATATTTTATTTGGGGGGCCTGGTATGTAACTATGGGTACTTACATGTCGGAATACCTGCAAGCGACAGGCGTACAGATAGGCGCAGCTTATGGAGCACTGGCAATAGCTACTATGATCTCTCCGTTTTTTATAGGCATGATTGCTGACAGGTTTTTTGCAGCGCAGCGAATCATGGGCCTGTTACATTTGGGAGGCGGTATTCTTTTATTTATAGCCACAAAAATTTCAGATCATACTTTATTTTATTGGGTTGTATTGGTATACTCGCTTTTATACATGCCTACTATTGCCCTTTCAAATAACATAGCATTTTCTCAAATGAAAGACCCGGGAAAAGAATTTCCATGGATACGTGTATTTGGTACCATCGGGTGGATCGTTGCCGGTTTGCTGATTGGTTACTTAGGTATTGAAAAAACACCCTATACTTTTTATATGGCTGCAGGCGCTTCCGTACTTTTAGGAGCCCTTAGCTTCTTTCTTCCTGATACACCACCAAAGGGCATTGCCAATGGATCTTCTTCTGATGCTTTAGGAACAAAAGCCTTTGTATTATTAAAAGATAAATCATACCTGGTATTTTTTATTGCGGCTGTATTGGTTTGCATACCTCTGGCTTTCTACTATGGCTTTGCCAATTTATTTTTAAATGAAGTGGGTATGGAAAACGCTGCGGGTAAAATGATCTTAGGCCAGGTTTCCGAAGCCGTTTTTATACTGGCAATACCTTTTCTATTTAACCGCATTGGTGTGAAAAACATGCTTATGATTGGCATCCTTGCCTGGATAATTCGGTATGTATGTTTTGCTTTTGGTGATACTGGCAATGACATTTGGATGTTGTTCGCTGGCATCATTCTGCATGGCGTTTGTTACGATTTCTTTTTTGTAACCGGGTACATGTACACAGAGCGCAAAGCGAGTGCGGGAATAAAAAATGCAGCCCAGGGATTATTTACGTTTGCTACTTATGGAGCAGGCATGTTTATAGGAACCTATTTTTCTGGCTTCATTGCTGATAGGTATAAAACAGAAACCGCTCATGACTGGCAACGAATCTGGATGATACCTGTGTATATTGCCATAGCAGTTCTGGTCTATTTCATTTTCTTTTTTAAAGAACGCAAGGATATAGTTGCCACCGCAGTTTCAACACCATCATTACAACAATAATATTAAAACGATTTTATGGTAAAGATTGCCATGTTAGGCTCTGGCTTCATCGCCCGTTTTTATGCAGATTCTTTGCAAGGATATAGAAGCGGAGATAAGATCACCAGCGTTTATTCAAGAACAGAAAAATCTGCAGTTCAATTTGCACATGATTATAAGGTAGCACACTGGACTACCGATATGGAAGAAGCCATAGCACATGCAGACGTGGATATTGTTTGTATATCGTTGCCAAACAATTTGCATGAAGCAGCAGTAATGCTTTGTTGCAAACATAAAAAAGCAGTGATGGCAACGAAGCCGCTCGGACGCAATGCTGTGGAAGCAAAAAGGATGTTGGAAGCAGTGGAAACTGCCGGCATATTTAATGGATACCTGGAAGATCTTGTGTATACACCCAAATTTTTAAAGGCTCAAGAAAGCGTAAAAAATGGTGCATTAGGAAGAATACTTTGGGCAAAGTCAAGAGAAACTCACCCCGGCCCGCACAGCGAATGGTTTTGGGACCTTGAGCAAGCAGGCGGCGGCTGCATACTAGACCTTGGTTGCCATTGTGTGGAAATAGCACGATCATATATAGGTAAAGACATTAAACCAATTGAGGTAATGTGCTGGGCAGATACGCAGGTAAAACCTATTGATGCCGAAGACCATGCTATAGGATTAGTGAAATATGAGAATGGTGCCATCGGGCAGTTTGAAGTAAGCTGGACGTTCCGTGGCGGACTTGATTTAAGAGATGAAGTAATGGGATCGGAAGGCACCATTTGGATTAATAATTTTTTGCGAACAGGGTTTGAAATGTTTACCACCGGCAAGGGCGCTGATTATGTAGCAGAAAAAGCAGAAACTAACACTGGCTGGCTTTTTCCGGTAGGTGATGAATTAAATGAATTGGGTTACAACCACATGTTTATGGATATGTTTAATGCCCTGGAAGCAGGTAAGGAACCAAAAGAAACTTTTTACGACGGGTATGTTGTAAATGCTGTATTAGATGCTGCTTATCGTTCTGCCAAAAGTAAATTATGGGAACCTGTGGTGTTGGATGTATGGAGAGGGAAAGAAGGTATAGGAAAAGACAATCATTTAAACGAATACGACAGTGAACATTATTTTGTAAAAGAAGAAACCACACATTACGGAGCCAAAAAATTGATATTAAAAAATAAGGCTTCCGGTAAGATCATTGAAAAACTAATTGATGCAGCCGGTTGATCTTGAAAGGGTTTCTTTATATTTGCCGCCCAACAATGGAAGGGTGTTCAGTTGCGGGAAGGTCATTTGGTTCTTAAACATATTTCGGCTCGGTAGCTAAGTTGGATAGAGCATCCCGCTTCGTAGCGGGAAGGTCATTGGTTCTTTAAACATATTTCGGCTCGGTAGCTCAGTTGGATAGAGCATCCCGCTTTAATGGCGGGAAGGTCATTTGGTTCGTAAACATATTTCGGCTCGGTAGCTCAGTTGGATAGAGCATCCCGCTTTAATAGCGGGAAGGTCATTGGTTCGTAAACATATTTCGGCTCGGTAGCTCAGTTGGATAGAGCATCCCGCTT
>JAYULK010000024.1:0-64525 GCA_043763635.1 Chitinophagaceae bacterium | reverse complement strand
CAAATTGGTAAAATTATACTTACCTAAAGTATCGGCAATAGAATTTTGATTTAATTGTTCGATGTTAATCGTAGCCCCTTCGATTGGCTTAGCGTTGCTCGCATCTCGTACGTTGCCATTCAAAGCTCCTTTTTGCTGCGCCGATGCTTCACATGAAAGAAACAAAAACAATACAATTTTTAGTAAGTGCCTTTGCATAAAAAATATTTTCGCGTTATTCATTGTAACAGATGAACTTATTATGAAATCATAACAATACTGAATTTATTTTGTTCGGATTCGTACCTTATTTCCATTTATCATAAGTAAATGTCCGTCATGAATTCCTGGATTTTCTTGCTAGGGTAATAGAATTAGGAGGCATCCACCATCAGCCAATGCACAACCCACCTCCCGGTTACCTTTTGCCGTTTGTATCATTGGCAAGCAAGGCTGGCACGTTGTTTTATCTCATCAGGAAAGAACCTGCGCAATTTTATATTGATTGAAAGTTCTCAATATTTAAAATTTCAAAATTAGAACTTGTCACAGATCAATGATTACGACGATAACTTAAACCGGGCTGATGATTTAGGCAACGATCTTTCCAGGGGGCGCATCTAACCTGAGAGATAGAGCTGATAATTTTGCAGACAGGGCAAGGAATTCGGCAAAGGATTTTGGTAATAAAGTGAGTGATAGCGCTAATAGGTTTGGAACAGCGTTGAGAAAACGGCTGATGATTTGGAAGAAAGTGCAAGAAGCACTGCCTATCATCCTGGCAACAAGGTAGAAAATGCTACTGACGCTATTCGCTTATGCATTCGCTGGTTTTTGTGGAAAATAATCGGTCGTGTTATTCGGTTTTTCTGTTTGTCCTTTAGGGTAAGAAACAATCTCCCAATAGCAGAATTAAGTTTTATATTCTTTAGCTTTCAATAATGCAATCCGGTAACTACCTGCCCGTATTCAAATAAATAGTTTTCCCTTCTTTTGCCGATCTTTTCGCTGCTTCTAAAATTTCCATAACAATCATATTTAGCGGCAGCGCAGAGAGGTCGTTATCATCCATCTTTATCTTTTTTCGAACGACAGCTTTGAAGAAAGAAAAAGGATTATTATATGGAATTTTCCTTTCGGGTACAATCACCAGGGAGTCATTACTTTTTTCACTAAATCTATAACTTATTGCATTCCGGTCTTTAGCAATAATCGTCCCGCTTTGTCCATACACCTCCAAATCCTTGCGTGAAAATGGCCAGTTCCATGAGGCTTGAATAATGGTTTGCGAAGAAGGGTAGGTTAATATAATGGTTGCTTCATCATCTACTTTTGGATATACCGAGGGTTTTATTTGTTGGGTAACGGCAGTTACAGAGACAGGCCTTTGGCCCTTCATTAACCAGCTTGACAAATCAGCACCATAGCATCCAAAATCAATTAAAGCTCCGCCTCCATTTTTCATCGGGTCGGTCAGCCATTCCAAAAATTCTTTTCGTACGCCAATTTCTTTTGGGCCCTTATGCCCATCATGAACTACCAGTTTTCTTATAGCCCCAATGGAGGATGTATCATGTATCATTTTATAGGCCTGGTGTACGCTACTGTACCAGGTTGTCTCGTAATTCGTGATTAGAACAATGCCATGTTTCCTGGCAAGGGCTTCCATTTTTACTGCATGAGCATAGCTTACAGCCAATGGCTTTTCCACCATCACATGAATTCCCATGGGGGCACATTGCTCCACCACTTCCAAATGTTCAAAGATGGAATTAAAAGCCGCAACGGCTTCTGGCTTTTCTGCTTTAATCATTTCACGAAGCGTGGGATAAATTTTGGACAATGGAAAATTAAATTGCTTTGCATAGCGGGATGCTACTTCTTGATTAGGTTCCGCTATCCCTGCTATTTCATAATCACCTTTCTCAGCGCTGTTAAAAATCCAGCTTACATGATCATGTGTTAATCCGGCTACGCCAATGCGGAAAGGTTTTTCTTCTTGTGCATAGGCGTTAGAGAGAGCAAAAAATAAAATACAAAATAAAAGGCTTCTAACAGATAAGAAATAAATCATGGTGCAAAACATTAGACAGTAAGGTAGGGTTTCTGCTTAAGTTAAACAGATGTTATGATACGTCTGTACTCCAGGAGAGCATTGCAAACACTATCGCTATTGTGCTTCAAACTTTGTTGGTAAGTCTATCACAGGGCCAACGGCGTAAAAAAGCATAATAAGGAACACATAATAATTGCTTCCTTCTATAGCAGCTCTTTTACTTAAATGTATCTCTGGCCCTTTTTTAGCAATTCCTGGAAAAAACTGTTCTTCGTTTAAGGAAATACTTAATTGATAACATTAGGGTTCTGTTTTACATATAATTTTACATATGAATTTTAAATTGTACATCCTTTCACTATTCGTTTTTTTCTTCCACCTGACCAATGCACAAAAACTTCAGCCAGGTTTTGACAAACAGGAATATATTGACCTGATGAAATTATCTGCACAGATTGATGATTCTGCATATAGGGCAGCCTTTCCTACTTCACCCCGTTTTCATTTAAGTTATCGTTCGCCAGTAATGGGGCTGGATAACAGATGGGATTTATGGACTACTGGCGAAGGTCTTGGCATTATAAGCGTTAGGGGAACAACTAAAAATGCAGTAAGCTGGCTGGGTAATTTTTATGCAGCAATGGTGCCTGCAAAAGGAGCGTTGAAGCTTAGTGATAAAGAAACTTTTACTTATGAATTATCCTCTCACCCAAAAGCAGCGGTACATGTTGGATGGCTTTTGAGCACAGCCTATTTAGCAAAAGATATGTTGCCTAAAATTGATTCTTGTTACAAGAATGGAATAAAAGATATTGTCATCATGGGGCACAGTCAGGGTGGTGCGATTGTTTTTTTGCTAACC
Source organism: Chitinophagaceae bacterium (assembly GCA_043763635.1). GTDB lineage: Bacteria > Bacteroidota > Bacteroidia > Chitinophagales > Chitinophagaceae > Flavisolibacter. The sequence goes on along the minus strand of JAYULK010000024.1, from coordinate 61,628 downwards.
GCTTATTTATATAGTCTGCAACTGCAAGGCAGTCTGCCTGCTGATATTCGTTTTAAAACTTATTGCAGTGCAGGGCCTAAACCTGGAAATTTATATTTTGCCTATGAGTATGAAAGGCTGACCCAGGGCGGGTGGGCTTATAACGTTGTAAATTCTGCCGACTGGGTTCCGGAAACACCTTTGTCACTTCAAACAGTAAATGATTTTAATACTGTCAATCCGTTTGCCAATGCAAAACCATTTATTAAAAAACAGAAAGGATTAAAACGATGGGCTCTTTCGTATGCTTATGGCCGTTTGGACAAACCAGCAAGGAGGGCCGTAAAAAACTACCAGAAATACTTGGGCACCTATGTATTTAAAACTGTAAAAAAAGTGCTTCCAGAATTTTCGGCACCGGAGTATTATAACAGCAACCATTACGTAAGAACCGGAAACACCATAGTGTTGCTTGCTGATGATGCTTATTTTAAGCTATACCCACAAAATAAGGATAGTATTTTTATCAATCACTTTCATGCTCCATACTTGTATCTGGCAAATAAACTTCCAATGCATTTACCCAGCCATCAAAACGTAGAAAACAACACGGCGTTAAACGGCACATGGGAATTGAATTATATTTCAGGAAGAAAGATTGCTTTTAATGGACTCTATCCTGATAAAAAGCCGACGATTAGTTTTGATGTAACAAACAATAAATTTAGCGGCAACACAAGTTGTAATTCTTTTACAGGGATATTAAATACCGAACACAATCAAATAAGTTTTACAAATCCTTTTGCCCTTACTAAAATGATGTGTCCCGGCGAAGGAGAACAATCTTTTATTGAAGTGCTGAAGACAGTAAACGCTTATACCATAAGTGGAGGCAATACCCTTAATTTTATGATGGGAGATATTGCAGTGATGCGTTTTGTAAGAAAGTAACAATGGCTGTTATGATTTGGTTTATACTTTCGTCAGCTTTTTGCTTATAGAAACGCCTTTGCAATATGCTCCATAGAATTACCGAACGTACAAGTGTGTGACACAACAAACAATGACGGTAGCAATTCAGATGGGTAACAAAAATTTTTTTAATCAATCGTGGATAGTCTTTAAAATAAAAATAGTTGTTTACTATATAAAAAGTTTTTGATGCAGAATTTCATGGATTCACGTTGGTTTACTATTGTTTACACAACTCTTGTTTTGCTTAGTGTAATAATAGGGTATGTGATTGCTCAAAAGCTTTATGTAAAACGAAACAGAAAATGGACAGTTTCGGGAATGGAAAGTTCTATAATTGGTTTTTTTGCACTGATACTTTCTTTTACGTTTTCAACCGCAAATGACGGATACAAAAAACGGCTTGCTAATATTCATGCAGAAGCCGATTTGGTTGGGGCCATGTTAAGGCTTAATAAAGAAATGCCGGTTGAAATTCAACAGAGCGTGAACGGATATATAAAGGAATACTTAAGCTTGCAAATAGGCTTTTATAGTCAACAGGTTAAACAAACAGAGTGGTTAAATAAAGAAGAGAAAATACAGGAAGGATTTTATAATTATTTAAAACTCCAAAAAAAGGATTCTGCCATCCTTGATAATCTTGAAAGAATGGAAAAGGGGCTTAACGAATTGACAGTTAGGATTTATAATAATTTTTATGCTCTTTCCGAACGAACGCCATTTCTTATCATGTTCCTGATAACAATTGCTTCACTGTTGATAGGATGTTTGGTGGGCTTCACTAATGGTTTCTACGAAAAGAGGCATTACCTCGTCCCGCTTATTTATGTATTTATGGTTGTGTTAACGGTGCAGGTTATTAAGGATTTAGATTATCCTTTGGGCGGATTTATAAAGCCTGATGTTACCAACCTTCGAAACATTTATGATAGAATAGATGATTAACTTATAAATAGTAGGGAGGGGTTAGCCTTTCCCTTTCTGGCGCCTTGGTATTTGTAGTGTTTCATAACTTTTAAATTCGCTGTCAGGTTTGTAATTCAGGACAGGCAAACCAACAACTATATCAATTATGTCAATGTTCTTACGTTTGTAGTAATTACTTGCACAACTATAGGGATACTCTTCTGCCTTATTTATAGTACCTCTTCAACCTACGCCCGTTGGTATTCTCCAAGCCACTTTACCGGGGTTTCACCCAAACGATATGAGGAGTACTGGAAGTTGGACGGCACCTTTATGAAGTTGTTTGGGGCGATAAATAAAACATCATCTTTTATCAAGACACTCAACCAGCAATCTGTTTCCGTTTACGATTTAATTAACCATTAACCTCCTCATTTCATTTGAAATTCATAATCTAAAAGACCAAACCTTTCAAAATAGCTTGCCGCCAAGTCTGGCACGGTTGTTTTATCTCATCAGGAAAGAACCTGCACAATTTTATATTGAGATTGAAAGTTCTTATTATTTCAAATTTTAAAATTAAAAACATGTCACAGATCAATGATTACGACAATAACTTAAACCAGTCAGATGATTTAGGCAACGATCTTTCCAGGGGTGCATCAAACCTGGGCGATAGGGCTGATAATCTTGCGAACAGGGCAGGAAATTCCGCAAGTGAGTTTGGTGAAAACGTGAGTGATGGCGCTAATAGATTTGGTAACAGGGTAGAGAACACGGTTGATGATTTGGGAGACAGTGCAAGAAACACCGCTGATCATCTGGGAAACAAGGCGGAAAATGCCGCTGACCGCCTGGAAGATAAGGCTGATTATGCCGGAGACAGAATTGAAGATAAAGCTGAAGACGTAGCAGATGATGGCAAAAACATTTGGGAAAAAGTGAAAGATAAAGCTGAAGATATAGGCGACAGCATAAAAAAAGCTTTTGATTAACAAGCAAGATTGAAGTTTTTAAAAACCCGCACTAGCGGGTTTTTTCTTATGTATTGCCAGGATGGATGTCTGCTATAGAAAGGGAGCGTTCAGCTTTTGAATTCCCAGCGTTATCCCAGAATTTATATAACGCCTCATTGTCAATTAAAAATTGTTTAAGTCTTTCCATTGGAGGTTTTGCAAGCCAAATTTTTAACTGAAGGTCTTTAATATGTTGCGGTGTGTCGGTCATTTATACCAATTGAAAGGTATTTAAATTCAGCGTGCTGATCCATGATTGATATAGCTCCAATCCAAATGGGCTACAGTTTTAAGGTTTCTTATGTCTTCCATTTGCAAATTACTTTGTAGCTGCTGTATCCAAATTAGCTTCGATAATAAAAGGTCTTCTGCTGTAACAATAAAAATAGGCACCCCAAAAAAATCAGTTTCCGTGCGGCGGTCAAATTCTGTTTGACGAAAGGGTTCATTTTTGAGAATTACAAAATCTGCTTTAAATCGGAAGCATGATCTATAATGCTGAACATGCGGTGATGCTTAATTGCCTCCACGGCAGCATCTTTATTACAATAGTACCCTTCCTTGAAATAAGCAACAAAAGCGTCAACATCCCTTGGTTGTAAATGAACCAACAAAATCAAAATCTCTTGTAGCTCTCGGAGTAATATAAATACTCATGGCAACACTTCCCGAAAGCATGTAGTTAATATTATTTTGGTTTAAAAACCGGATAATATTTTGGAGGAAATGAAGCATCGTTCGAAGATACAAGTTGCCATGTAATCAGGATGGCAATCTGGTTCATCAAAACTAAAAGCTTATTTTAAGGTACATATCCTAAAAGAATGTAGAATGCTTTGCTGTATTTGCGTTGTGCATTCAGCGTTCAGCATTGGCATTCAGATATTACTCATAATTGTTTGTATAATCCTCAGCGGTATTACTTTCTATGCGGACAATGAACCACTTCGTACTTAAACAAATGCAATACATTTTTTAATAGAAGGTGTGTATCAGTACCTCAAAATCTTTTTCATTTATGTTTTGACGTTTTCAACTCTTCATGAATAACGTTTATTCGATCAATTATGATTGTGTTTTGATGCTTTAAAGAGTCAATTTGTGCCTGCAGGTTTTCATCCCTTATTTGTGATCTGCCTTCAGGTGATGATTCTCTATTGCAGGCAACTAATGAAAAAAGAATAATAATAATGAGAGCTTTCATCTTTAGAAATTTAAATAGTTAGTCGCACGAGTTATTAAAAACTTACATGCTGGTCAGAAATAAAATGAGACTCATTTTATTCTTATGAATTGTAAGTTTGTTTCATACTTCTTTCGGTTCCGTTACCTGATTGTTTTCCTGTAGACATTAGTAATGCAAATAATTCTTGCTCCACCACATTGCCAGTACAAGAGTGCCCGGCATCAAGTGCGGGATAAACTTTGCAAGGAACGATAAATAGAATTACTTCTGCCTGGTACCAAAAAAATTGGTTTGCAGCTACAATAATAAATCAACAAAAATGTAAGAAATTCATCTGGCCTGCGACTAATGATGGAACAGGAAAGTTTGAATGGAAAAAGAGTTCATAGAATTAATCAACGATTATCGGGCATTGATCTATAAGGTTTGTAACCTTTACTGCCGTGACCCCGAACATCGTAAAGACTTGTTCCAGGAAGTTGTGTTACAACTGTGGAAATCTTTTCCTTCATTCAAAAGGCAGTCTGCCTATAGCACATGGATTTACCGCATATCGCTTAACACCGCGATATCCAATTTTAGAAAAGAATCAAAACACGGAGGCCTGTCTCTCACTACGTTGGCATTTCAAATTCCTGATATGTATGGGGGAGAAGATGAAAAAGAAAAACGCACTTCACTACACCAGGCGATAGATAAACTTACAGAAATTGAAAAGGCCATCATTATGCTTTACCTCGATGAAAAAACTTATGAAGAAATAAGTGAGATCATTGGTATCTCTAACAGTAATGTAGGTGTACGCCTAAACAGGATAAAAAACAAGCTAACTAAACTTATAAAAACGAGTTATGAATATTGAAGAAATGAAAGCAGAATGGCAACGGGTAAATGAAAAACTCGAAACATCTGAACGCCTGAATGAACACGTAGTACAAAGCATGCTGAAAGAAAGATCAAAATCGAGGGTGTCAAAAATCAGGAGGAACAATACCCTTCTTCTAATGGCGATGATGTTAAACCTGGTTTTTCTCACTGCAATCTTGTGGGGCAATCCTTTTGATTTTAAATATTGGGTGCAATACCTTCCCTATGGCATGTTGGTCATTGGGGTGTGCATGGCCATTGTAGCGCTTATTAAAAGTTTTCAAAGCTTTAATGTTGATATCAATAGCATGAGCCTCGAAAATTTTCTTACAAAAACACTCCAAGAATATGAAAAAAATAAAAAAATAGAAAGATGGTTTGGAATCTTCATTTTATCTGCCGGATTGCTGACTTCGTTTTCCTTTTTACCAAAGAAACTTGAACACAAAGCGTTAATGCCCGCACTTGCTGAAACCGGCTTGAGTATACTGATAACCTTGGTAATTTATTTTATAGCATTTAAAGCCGGGGCGTTCAAGAACAGGAAAAAAGAAGGTTTTGAGAATGACCTGAAAGAATGGAATGAATTAGGATGGATTGCGGCGGAATTGAAGGAGTAATAGACCCCAATGCTCCTCTTGGCCCATGTGCTAGCCTAGTGTCTAATCCGGGCTTTTTTATGCTTGTCCTTTACGGTAAGAAGCGATCTTTCAATAGTGGTAGAAAGGTTTATGTTACTTAGTCTGGATTATATTCCCAAGCAGTTCATTTATTTCGACGCCTTGAAATAAATAGTTTCCTTCTATTGTTAATTTTTTTTGCCTCTTGTTATAGCGTTTTAAGAATTCATTTCTAAGAGATTGCTTCCCTTTTTTGAAAAACCAACAACAATGATGATTCAATCAGAGTTTCTATTATCAGTAAATAAAACAAAATCGTTTATAAGTAAAAGATTCAGAAGTCATAATCTTTTAATAATAAAAAGACAAACAGTTCCAAAGTTTCTAATGAGATGTGATTTGTTTTTTTCTCCACGGTGCTGTTGTTGGTAGGCTGTTCTCAAAGGCCATGCACATACCAACAACGGCGTAAAAAAATTAAGGAGGAGCCATTCCCTTACAGTTCGGAGAGCCATAAAACATATGGGCTGGAAGGAAGAGCCAGGCTATATTCGATTAGGCATTAAAAAATTCCTAGATTATATATCATTGCAAATCTGCATCTTCAGGTATTTATTGCCGCTATCCATCGTCTTCGCTCTTTCATAAGCAAGGCCAAGCATTTTCCCTGGATGGAGTGGAATGAGTAGTAAGCATCCTTTACTGAGTTGTAGGCAACCTTAGCATAGTGTAAAGCCGAATCTTCCCTTTTTCCCTTTCGGTATAGCAGTACTGTTTGTTGTTAGAAATACACATCTGTAATAACCGTGCAGATATATTTCCCATGCAAAATGTCAGTGATTTATAATATGAAGAAATTCTTATGGTGTTTGTTTATAAATCCTACTAGGAACATAAGGCCCTTGTGTGTCAATTAACCTCCCACTATTATCATACAAACGTAAAGTACTCACATAATTACCATGGTCATACTTATATGAAGCAGTTTCTTCGCAACTAAAATTAGAAGTCTTTGTCATGTGAAGATGAGTATGATTTGTTGTTTGATTGAGTATTGTAAACTGCCAATCCTTTGTATCAATTATCTTATCTCCAATAGTACTCCCACTCGCTTCATGTTCTAACCTAAAATTACCTGCGGCTGCACCTACTTCTACGCAAATTTCCTGCTTAAGACCTTGGCACCTCTCTAGGAAAGGAGGATGCCATTTAGTTCCATTATAAGCTATCAAATAGGGTTCATGGAATGACCCTGTACACACGCTAACCATATTACCGGAAGCATTAAAGCAGGTATCAATGGCTGGTTTTGCATAATACATTTGCTCTGCAAAATCCAAAACATTTCTAGTAGTAAAATAAGTAGCAATAATATTCACAGCTAATAAATATTTTTCAACGCCTTTAAAATATTTTAGGTCTTCAACGCTTCCTTTACAATTGCTAATTAGCTCCACACTACTCGAGAGGCCATATATCCCAACATCAGTTATTATTTTCGCAACAGTTGCAGCAGATTTTCCGTCAATATTAGTAAAAGAGTATGCGAGGCCAACCAAATTTGCCAGTTTTCCGATATATGCATCCAGGCAGGGTTTTCCAAGTTTGTTAAGTGGGACATATGTTGAAATGATTGTTACCGCCCCTTTTACTACATTATAATTGAATGCTTTTTTAGCCTCCTCACTATTGTCGTTTAGTCCCGGTTTTCCAGACCTAGCTTTAATTTCAAATCTTCCATCTCCTTTTAGTTCATAAACAATTGTAGAAGGTTCCGCCGTTGTGGATGAAGTGACAAATGCATAGAGATGAGAGATGGCGTCGGTGATAGAAGTTGGATAAACATCATAACCCCCTACAATCTCTATTGGGCTTACTAATTTTCCATCCTTATAAAGGCCGACTGCGTAGTTTATGGACACTCCCGCATTAGTTATACCAATCAGCCTACCTGCTTTCGTGATAGTAATCGGTTCCTGCATAACATTTGCTATGCGTAGTGTTCTTGACTTATTGAATAGGTTATTTAGTAGAGGGGCTAAGGTGAGTGCGTTTACACTATCCGTCAAGCTCTTACTGGCTTTTATTAATGCAATGATTCCCGTCTCAAGAGATCCAAATTCGCTGGTCATCATTATTTTGGGAATTAAGTCAAGTTTAGATTCGTTTTTTAGCGTCTGTACTAAAGGCATACTCATAAATAATGCAAGAGCCGTTGTCCTTGGCGTTATGTCCCAATCTTTTTGCCCTGGATAATTATATCGGAGCAAAAAAGTGTTTGCACTATCATCGAGAACAAATTGGTAAGAAAAATTGTTTTCACTTGTATCTGCCGGGAACTCTCCATTACTAATCTTTGCTGTGTTTTCAAAGGATGCTACTGCCAAAGTATTGACGTTAAGTGAAGTTCCCGCAGGCAGCACTACTTTTCCTTTTAAGTTTTCTTGCGCAATAGGTTGGTTGGAAGTTGGTTCACCAGTACCTTTTTTACAAGAGCCTAACGCAACAATTGTGGAAAGGGCTATAAGGAATCGTATCATGATAGAGTCGGAGTTGGTAAATGCTAGTTTCAGTAAAAATTTTTTATAGGCAGTCGCAAAATAGTCATTCTTACTTTCGTTCTTTCCTCTTATTTTCTTTCCGTTCTTTTTTTTCTTCTTTCTTCTCAATATCTTTTTTTAAACCGCCAAAACGCAAACCAATATGCACATCTGCCTGTTTGCTGCTGCCCAGTGCAGCAGTAAGTATAGATCCTGAGCCTACAAAGAAAGGTCCTGCCCGAAGTGAAATGCCTGCATTGAATTTAGCCAACTGATTGTAGCTTACAGGTACGTAAAATCCTAATGCTTTCCCTTCATATCGGGGGGTAAGTGTGATGGAGTTATAATATAAGTTGTTGTATACCTCTGTATTTTTTCCGGTAAGTGATAACTGCGTAGCTAAGGAAGCATAAAAGCCGCGGTGAAGATGATAATCAACATCCATCTGCAAGGTTGTGGGTAAGGAAACCTTGTATTGTGTTTCATTATTACCTTGTACAGGCGTAAAGAATTCCGGTTTACTTTTGAAGAAAGCATTGTAATCATCAATCTCTTCTTCTCCTAATTCATCAAGGTCCAGCCGTTCATTCCCCGTAATACCTAAATCATAGCTTCCACTACGTTGTGCGTCTTTGGTGAATTTCATTTTCCCGAAATCTAATAGCGCTATACCAACTTTCAACTTATATTTATTTCTATCCTGCATTTCGTTACCTGAAGCCAGTTTGTAAGAATCTCCTTCGGGCCGCCACTCATACACAAAACCAATATCTCCGCCAAATCCTGTGCTTTCCATCTTTAAATCTCCTGGCTCCAAATCAGAAATGTTTAGTCCGCCAAATCCTGCACTAATACGTCCTGTGGCATTTGTGAGATAAGTGTTTTGAGCTGCATCCTGCGTTAAAGTGCCCTTTATGTTACTCATACCTATATAGCCATTGCCCACGCCGGCAAGATATTTCAATGATAGGCCCCCCTTAAAAAAATGAGCAACCTCATTTTTTAAAACCCTTGCATAGCTTAGCCCAAACTCTGTCCAACTAGTGACAGCAATACGCATATTGTCGCCAGAATTTACTGCGTAAGGGTATGCTATGTCATTATTAACATCCTCAGATAATTGATTGATAAGCTCTCCATCTATATCTATTAAATTAGCCATAGTACGAACCTTTGTAGTTAAGGCAAATGCACCCTTAGCTGCATTAAACATTACAGAAGGCCCATGAACATTTAAATTGATAATGCCGGTAGACGGCCCGGAATTTTTTCCTATAAATTGTTGCTTCAAAGAGTCGGAATCAAATGACTCGGTTATATTTTTCAATTTGAATGAGGCTTTGTTGTTGCCAACAAGAGAGCTTACAGAAAACAAATTAACATCAAAACGGTAGCGACTGTCAGCTATGTTCGCGGGGTTAAAGAATACGCCGTTTACACCAGTATAGTTACCAGCACGGTAACCAGGAAAGTCTTGGGCACCAGAAACAGATATTAAATAAAAACTAAGAAAGGAAAGCAGAAAAAGCTTCATGGGGCAGATGTTTGATTGTTGGTAATTAATGAGGAGCGTCAAATATCAATGAAGGAGAGCATATCACCAATACCTATTTGTAGGTATTTTTTGCGGATGAATTGAGAAGAAATCAAATTTGTCGCGGCTTAATGCTATGCAGACTTCACTAAAAAAATACCTACTTGTAGGTATGGTTTGTTCTATCGTTACATTGTAATTTCATCGCCTCTTCTAAAAAAAATCTTCCTTATGTATCTGTCCCTCAAAACTTTTAGCTTCAAATTGCTGTTCATATTACTTTCATTTTTAGTTGTGTGTTGTAAAAAAGAAAAAAGCTTAAGTGAGGCCGAAATTGCTTCACAAAAGCTTGTAGCCGATGCATCGTATAACAATAGCATCGCAACAGGGTTCGGAAATTTAATCTATGAACAAAAACTAATCCCGAACTCAGCATCCCAACTTATCTCCAAATTAGCCTACAATGGTGACACGCTTGCTACCTACGGAAAGATAAATAGCAACGGGCGACTAGCATATATAAGCTCCACAATACTTTCGACAAAAGGAAACACTGAATTTTTAGTCACTGAAATTTTCCCTGAGATTTCCAAGAGTAGGATGTACACCATGACGGGCAATAAAAAAAGCAATTTTATCATTGAACTCGATTTTTATTCCAGTTCGAAATATACTATCTCACTATTGGATGTGGATTGGGTCACGAACACTTCAAAAACTTTAAAGAGCTCATTAATTGTTGATGGAAAAGTATCTTCCCAGTTTAGCTCTTTTCGGATAATGGAAGGAGATAGATCCCATAATTGTCCGGAGCCAGAACCGACAGACGATCCGCAAAAGAGGCAAGATGAGATGCTTGCACATGCTAACTGTCAACAAATATTTTTGATATTTGGTCCGATCATGGAAGAAGTTGAAAAGCTAATTAAGTCGGCAGAGGAAAAAGTTGGTCAAAAAATTGAAGAAATTAAAAATTTGGAGCAACTTAAAAAGCTATTAGAAATCCGCGCCAAGATTAATAAAACACTAACGGAGTCTATTAATAAACTTAAGTTCTCTAAGGTGGATCTTCAAGGGTTATTAAACGAATTGGAAAATCTTCTTAGCCTGCCACAAGACCAAAAAGTTGAGGTATCATTAGTTCCTTTCGAACTTGCAACTGATACGGATTATGATGAGGTCACAGACAATGAAGTAAAAATAACTTTCACGGTGGTTGAAAAAAGCAACGGGCTTCCATATACCAGACAGCCGGTATTTATTGATATGAATATTTTTCAAACCGGAACTAATAATTTATTTTCTTCTCTGTCCAAACCATCTTCCACAGTTAATGGGTTGGTTGTATTTAAATTTGACCCTACAACCATTCCTGATTATCAAAACATTACTTCTTTAGAAGCAGTTTATGCTTTTAGTGGAGATAATTTTAAACCTTTTGAACGCCGCCCAATTGCTCTCAAATATATCAAGCCCAAAGTAGTTTTTGCTGAAGGATCAACTCTGCCAAACCCTATTCCATTTACTAATGATGCCGCATTGCCTTTTAAATTGGTTAATGAAGATGGTCGTTCAATCCCCATAGATTATAATCTTGTAACGATCGGCAGCAAGTCAAATCCAAATGTTTCCATTTTTAAAACCGTCTACGCCAATGATTTTTCTTTAAGACTGTCGACCTCCGAAACTACCAGCCAGCAGATTTTATTTGATGTAGTTTATAAAAACAAGAAGGTGCAAACAGTAAATGCCACTGTCAACGATTCAATTGCAATATATAAAGCAGCTATTATTGGAAATTGGGTGGTTCCGATTTATACGGTTCCTGGCAATAAATTATATTATACTGATTATGTTAGTATCACTCCCAATAATATTTATTTAGTTTATAAAAATGAACAAACTAACGGTATTATCATTAATTACGATCCACCCTTAAAATCTTCTTGGAACGTAATTGGTAATTCTACTGATGGTTATCGATTCACAGCATCTGGACAAACTTCGGGAAGGCTATCAATTCCTGTAACCTCAATGATAGCTACAAGTTCTATTTTAACACACTACTTTACAAGACAATAACAATTTTCTTTCACGATCTTCGACCATTCCGAAAGCAAACTTTTATAGAAAAACTTATTGATTGAAACTTAGACTACCTATATGAAAATTTCAACCTCGCTATTTTCTTTATCCTTTATCTTGATTTTTTGTTCTACGCTAGGGTGTAAGAAAGGCAATTCGGGCAACGAAACCGATATATATAATCCGAATAGTGTAAAGTTTGTTTCGGAAAAAATTAGTGTCAACACATTTGAAACCATTACTCTAAAAACAAAATCGACGCCGTCCGAGAAGTATAATGGTTTCTTCGGTAGTATACCCGTTGTGCTAATCAAAAATACAGATAGCACAATTGCATTTTTAGTACCCGAAGTAGCAACCGGTGAGCACACATTAAAGTTCGACTCGTCGTCGATAAAGTATAATGTTTCTAAAACGCCGGAAATGAATACCGATGAATTAGCTTCTACAGTTTTTAAACAATTCGATTCTCGCATTTCGTCCTTAAGCACTATTTCCCCTAGCGACTCAGCACATATAAATAACTTAAAAACATTCAAGGTGAATGTTTTTAATCATTACAACACATTAACGGCGAAACAGAAAAGGTTAACTTCTTTATTTTACCAGGCAAATTTGGATAGGTTCAAGGCCTTTGATGATAAGCTTTCTAAAAACCTTAATGCCAGTATCGGGTTAAGGCGCATATCTGAGTGTCCCAAGACACCCTTAAAGGAGTTTGGCTCCTGTATTGCCGAAAGCTTTGACGACCTTTTACCTGATCTCATTAGCACACTCGATGAGGCAACTATTACGCTAAAATATAAAGATTGGTTGCCGGAGGATTATAATCTCTCTACCGTCACTGCCTTATGGCTTTATTTTGCCTCTGAAAGAACTAAAATATGGGAGTTCAAAAGGAATGTTGGTGATTATCTACAAATGAGGTGGGTTTTGAATGAAAATTTATTTGACAACCTTGTAACGGTCTTCCCAGATGAAACTTTTACAGATTTAAATATCCAGGCGAGTTTCAGAACTCTAAATGAAAACGATGGAAATATACATGAATACGTTAACAGGTTTATCGAAAACATGAGCAGCCTAAGGACTAGGTGGAGTTTACTAGAGTTTTTACCTCCCTTTCCCGAATACCAAGAAGCGTCTGAACCTATTACTCTGGTAGCAGATATTACGAAGAAAGAGTGGAAAATATCTGAGATTTCGAAGCCAGCAATAATAGTTGCAGATACAGATGGTGAGAGTGTAAAATTCAATAACACCTCTAACGAAATTGTATATTTTTCTTACAAGATAGAAGCAACAAGGCAGGGATTTTATGAATCTAAGACCGCCTACGGAAGAGTGGACCCTGTTGATTCAATTGCGTACTACAAAAATCTAGTTTTAGGATCTTGGCTAAATACCTGGGATCATGATTATTTGAACGATGGCAATTACTCATTTGCTGAGGAAGATAAAATATCTGTTTATGCCGGAGGAAGCGCCATCTGGACGGAAGCAAGGTATAAGGATGGAAATGTAACTAAACCAAATGTGGATGTTGGTTGGAGCCTTTACAAATCTGGATCATCATACATCTTTAGAATGGGTGCACAGTCTGGAAGAATTACCCCAACGCAATTGTCTTTTATTTCGTATCCTGCCTCGAGGTATAAATTAGTCACCCACAAAGAATAGCTAGAATTTTTTTATTCTTAAATGTATGAATGCACATCTGGGTTTAGTTTAAGCAAGCCCCTTCTGCTCATCGATCACATTATTTTGATAATGAATTCTTCAGGCGTCAAGAATAGAACTGCCCATATGAACAGGATATTTACATCTATGGAAATGGTTCCATCGGTTAGCATATCAGTATTCTGCTAATTATTTCAGTCTTTTTGTCGCTAATCAATAATGATTTCTGGTCCTTTTAAGATTTTAGAATATTCGCCTTTTAAAAAGCTTTTTTCTTTGGCGTAGCCCTTGCACCCTTTGGTGATGGAGGCAGCATTTTTATCCGTTTCTCATTCTGTCGGAGTAATGAACAATAGTTCCACTAACAAAATATTTGCGCACATATTGATAATGTCAATATTTTTAAAATTAAATAAAGCCAATCAATTTAGCATAAGTAACCAAAGCAGTGGTATTAACACAATTGTATTTATTAAGCAAGTTGCGGCGGTGCGTGTCAACAGTATGCTTACTAAGAAATAAAAGTTCTGCAATTTTGTTGGTAGATAAACCCCTTGCAAGTAAAACAAATATTTCCTTTTCTCTTTTATTTAAAGTTCCTAAAAGCGTTATTGTTTTAACCGCAGCATCATAACTGTAAATGGTAAACGCACCTTCTGGTGTTTTAATAATTAAATTAGCAGAATTATTTTTCTTAAGGTGAGAGATGACAGATATTAGGTGGAGTGTCTTTACAATTCCACCCTGGGCATTCATTTCCAGCACCATGCCTTTTTGTAACACCCGCACATATTCTTTTTCATTGATTAAGTATAGAAAGTCCTTTGTAAAAGAAACATCTTTTCGTTGCGCTGCCGGAAGGCTATATAAGTATTCAAAAGTGAGCGCATGGCATCCTTGAAATGTAAAATCTGAATAATCAGGATGCGTGTACTTAAAGGTTAAATTAAACCCTTCTTCGCGATGTCTTGCTACCGAATAGCCTGATAAGTTTGCCAGTTCTTCACTTACATACTCCCAGGTACCAATGGCATGATTGAAAATAACAAAAGCAGTTCCTTTTAAAAGTTCTCCTGCAGCATTCAATATTGGTTGTTCCGCCAATAGTGAAGCGTACTGGCTCAAATCCGGGTTTGCGTGTGCTCTCCAGTAATCAAAAATGCTTTGCCTGCTTTGTTTTATCTTAAACGCTTTGGGCATACTTCTTTTACAAAATCATTTAATAGATTATTATACAATTCTACGTTTTCAAGGCAGGGCAAGTGCGCCGCGTTTGGTACCAAATGGATTTTGTTCCGCCACAATGTAGAATAGAAAACTGTTTTATAGTAATCCAGGTTTACAACATTATCAGATGCACCATGAAGTACGGCAATCGGAACAGTAGCATTACTGGTTAGCATCTTTTCATCCATCATTTCATTATTTACCAGACTTTCAAAAATATAAGAGCGGAAACGGCCATCCGCTTGCAGTACAATTTGTTTGAAGAAATCAAACTTATCTGGATTGATAATACATGCAGCACTCAGCTCATGCAATTCGGCTTCACTTATATCTTCTTTAAACAAACAACCCAAAGCCGGGCTGGGTAAGAAGGCGTCACCAAAATCCGCTGCCGAAGACAACGGAGGTGTTCCATCCAAAAATAAACCTCTTATCAAATTCGGATAAAGGTGAGCAAGTTCTAATGCGATATGACCCCCAAAAGAACTACCTGCCATCACTAGTGGCCCTTCAATCGTTTCAATAATCTTTCCTACAAAGTTCCGGAGGTAAGGCAGATTGTAAACGTACTTAGCATTTTTTGCTCTCAGGGAATTTCCATGGCCCGGTAGGTCTAAGGCCATTAGCTGAAATTTTTCTCTTAAATCGGAATCAAACTGGTTTGAAAAAATCGCAGAACTTTCAGAGTTGCCATGCAAGAATAAAATTGAAGCATCACCCGAGCCGGTTTCATAGAATGCTATGTCGCATTCATCTATATTGATAAGTCGAAAATTCATTTGGAGAAAATAAGGGTCTCAGGATTTAATATTAAAGGTTGGGAACATTATAAAGCAATGAAGAAATGCATTTTATATAGAACTTTACACTGTTCGCAAGAAAACTTAATTAAGTAATAATAATCAATTTTTAAAAATTTGCAAGGGAGTAAATAACTATGTTGTGTCTACTGCAAAGCATAAACTAACACTGGTTAATTGTTGCAACTTAATGTTCTTAAAGTGCTATTCATAATGTA
Organism: Chitinophagaceae bacterium; assembly: GCA_043763635.1. Taxonomy (GTDB): domain Bacteria; phylum Bacteroidota; class Bacteroidia; order Chitinophagales; family Chitinophagaceae; genus Flavisolibacter. The sequence goes on along the minus strand of JAYULK010000024.1, from coordinate 45,995 downwards.
TTTATTAAATTCTTGTTTTTACTCCGTTGAAATTCTTCCAAAAGCATGAAAAGGTGTGTAATTAAAAATTTGAGAGCGATTTAAAGGAATGAACGAATTAAAGAGTATTGCGACTGATTTGCAGAACTAACTCTATCAACTCTTATTGCCTGGTGATTTTACCAGGGGCTTTAATAGAACAGGGCTTAATTTCTTTACAATGCCTGCCAGAAGCCGGAATAGAGCAACTTTATTTTGTACGAAACGTACATTTAGATTTCCGCATACCAAACCGTCACAGGAATGTTTAACTAAAATCCTGTCGTATTATACCCTCTTATTGTCGCCATCACACACAAATAAATTATGCACTCTGGTTATCTTTATGGTTAAAAACTATAACCAATGGCACGCTTAAATCCTTATTTAAATTTTCAAAACAATTGTCGCGAAGCAATGAATTTTTACAAAGATTGTTTGGGTGGAGAACTTGTGGTGCAAACTGTGGGAGAAATGCCTGAAATGGCAGCGCAAATGCCTGTAGAAATGAAAGATAGCATCCTGCACTCTTCTTTAACTTTGGGCAACCTGGTTATCATGGCCTCAGACATGAATAGGGAAATGCCAGTGGAGGGCAATACAGTTCAGCTATGCATTGATTGCGAGAACGAAAACGAATTGAATACTTTCTTCACGAAATTGTCCGAAGGTGGTGAAATAACCGAACCCCTGGCCGACATGCCCTGGGGTGGAAGGTTTGGTGCGCTTATAGACAAGTATGGTAAACATTGGCTGTTTAATTTTCAAAAAGATAATAGCAAGGTTGGACAATATTAGAACCGGAAATATAGAAAGCAATACTGAAGATGTATTAGAAACTAATATTGCACTTTAGCCAAAAAGCTTGAAAAAAAATATAAAAGCATTTAGTATCAATAGGGTTATGGAGCTTTCTGGCACGAGTTTCTATATATATCAAGTTCAAAACAATTATATGAGAAAGCATCTGATTATTATCTTCTTTGCAAGTATTCTGTTTGTAAGCACCAAAGCATATTCTCAAATAACTGATAGTGCGGCCATGGCGAAATCGCAAAAACGAATTGAAGGCGACCTGAAAGATGCCAGCAAACACCAACGAAAAATTGATAAAAGTCAAAAGCGCATTGAAAGGCAGCAAAAAAAGATCAACAGGCAGGAAAGAAGAAGAGGAAGAAATATGAAGAGTATTGAAAAAGAACAAAAAACCATGGCCAACTAAACCTACGATTCTTATTTCTGAAAATATATAATACCAGCATCTGTAATTAATAGCCCATTGCTATCTTTATAAAAATGGAACAAACCAACTCTATATATTTCGAACACAAAGGCACAAAATATAGTGCAACAGTAAGTGAAGACATTACTACTGATCCAAAAATATTGATCATTTCTCCTAATGAAACAGAAGAGTTAGGAAAGGAAATAAAATTTGAATCAATAAACGGTGAGTGGTTAGGACCGCAATCACTTAAAAATGAGCTGCCTGAAACTTATGAAAGCTTTCTTAGAGCACTCAAAGCTGCCGATTATGAATAGGGTGTGACTAGTACGCCTCTTCTAAAAGGATAAATCCCCTTTGTCTTTAAGATTGTCTTTAAATGTTCCTAAGAACAAGGATTCGGTTCGCACTAAACCCCATAAGTTGAACGCAGCCAAAGCTAGGCAGATAGTAAAGTCGTACCGGCATATAGACATTCTGCGTTGCTCCAATAAGCAAAAATTATTCGACCTTTCCTATAAGTAATTATTCGAGGGGATGAACGTAAAAAAATTTCTATTTCGCTTAATGCATTGGGAGACGTGGCCCTACCTTATAAAATACATTCCTATAATGCCTGTATGGCTATGGTATTGTTTCCGGTCGCGGTCACTTTGGTTCTTTACGCCTTCTAACCCTACTTTAACTTTTGGAGGTTTTGAAGGTGAAAGCAAAAAAGAAATGTATGAACAATTGCCCTCGGGTAGTTATCCCAAAAGCATTTTTATTTTATCCGGTTCTCCATTTAATAAGATAGAAGAACTGATCATCACGAGTGGTATTAGATATCCTTTTGCCGTGAAGCCGGATGTGGGCATGATGGGGTTTATGTTTCGTAAAATTAATAATGCCGAAGAGCTAAGGCTCTATGACAATAAAATGATCGTAAATTATTTTATTCAAGAGCTTGTTACTTATTCATTGGAGGTTAGCGTTTTTTATTACAGGTTTCCTAACGAACAAAGAGGCACCATTACCGGGTTTTTAAAAAAAGAATTTTTAGAAGTGGTTGGTGATGGGCAGTCCAGCTTATGGAAGCTAATTCAAGATTATCCCCGCATTCAGTTCCGGCTTGAGGAGATGCGTTTAAAGCATGCCGACAATTTAAACGATATTCTGTCTTGTGGTAAAACGTATATTTTATCTTATGCTTTAAACTTAAGCCGGGGTGGTAGGTTAGTAAGTTTAGAGCATGAAAAAGATGAAAGTCTCACAAATGTATTCGATCAGCTAAGTCATTATACTAAACATTTTTATTATGGACGGTATGATATTAAATGTAATTCTATTGAGGAGCTAAAAAAGGGGAAAAATTTTTCTATTCTTGAATTCAATGGTTGCGGGGCAGAACCTCACCACATTTATGGAAATAATAATACACTTTGGCAAGCTTATGAAATTGTGTTACATCACTGGAATGTGTTATACAAAATTGCTAAACATAATAACGATAATGGCATTTCTTATTGGGAAAACAAACGTGGCATGCAGTTTTTAAAAGAAGCAAAGAAGCATTTTAGAATGCTTAAAAAAATGGATAGTGAATTTCCAATTACTTAAGGTGTTTAATTATTATTTATGGAGGACAATGAAAAAGCGGGGATAATAGGTGCATACCATGCCTTTCTGGCAAAAAAGGACTTTGCTTGTGTAGCAGCAAAGGCTGCGCTTACAAAAAATCATATAAAATGTCTGGTAGTAGAACACATGGCCTGCCCCAAAGACGACGAAGCTATTTTAGATTTTCTTTACCTGTTTGTAGATGATTACAGGACCACAACTGAACCGTTTCATAGTGTAGCTATTATTTTTCAAGAGCCTCAGATACACAACGAAGCAATGTTCGAAAAATTCTTATGGCAACGGCTCCAATCATTATCTAATCTTGATGCAAAAAATTACAAGTACGATAACCGGGTAGCGTCTGACCCTTCATCTGCAAAATTTAGTTACAGTCTCAAAGAGGAAGCTTTTTTTATTATTGGATTGCATCCTGGTAGCAGCAGGCCAACTCGTCAATTCGCCTATCCCACAATCGTATTTAATCCCCATGCTGAGTTTGAAAAACTTAGAGAGTATGACAGGTATAATAAATTGAAAGCTGTTGTAAGAAAGAGGGATATGGAATATTCAGGGTCGCTGAATCCAATGCTTGATGATTTTGGAAAAACGTCAGAAGTTTATCAATATAGCGGACAAAAATACGAAGCTGATTGGCAGTGTCCTTTACAAATTAATCATGCAGCACCTAACCATCATTCCACCCCGTAGCGGTGTATCATTTATATTAAGAAAAGGCCAGCGCCTAAAAGTAGTAGATATAGAGGGTGAACAGGTTGCTGACTTTATATGCTACAACTTTCATGATAAAAAGGAGTATTTATCATCAGGACGTACGATAGATTATGCTGAGACCATTTTCCTTACCAAGGGACATTCATTCTATAGCAATCGCAGCAATGTCATGTTCAAAATAATTAAAGACACTGTAGGACGACATGATTTTTTATTAACACCGTGCTGTGCCGATACTTTTCGTATTATTTACGGGCATGCTACTCCTCACAGAGGATGTTTTGGCAACTTATGTGAGGCATTGAAGCAATATGAAATTGATCCCGATGATATTCCTATCAGCTTTAATATTTTTATGCATGTTACTGTAGATGGGACTTCCGGGAAGGTGTCAGTGCTTCCGCCAAAAAGCAAGGCAGGTGATTACGTAATGTTGGAGGCTAGTATGGATTTAATTGTAGGCCTTACAGCTTGTTCTGCAGAAATGTCGAATAACTATTCTTTTAAACCTATTGGTTATAGAATAGAAAATACAACGTAGACCATGATCAATTTGACAGTTATTATTTGCATATTTACACAGCATGGAAATATTATTAGCTGTTGTCAGCCTCATATTAATTCTTTCCGTTTTTCTATCCCTAATAAAAAATGATTTTTGGGTATTTAAAATACTGGAATATCCCCGTTTGCAAAAGCTTGCATTAATAGCTATAACGTTAGCGTGCTGGATGTTTTTTTTTCCGGTAAAAGAAATATTTTACCAGCTAATAGTGGTTGCCTTATTTCTATCATTCGGTTATTTGATTTATAAAATATGGCCATACACAACACTTTCGAAAAAAGAAATGAAAAGGGTAAAGTCAGACAACCCTGAGAACGAACTAAGGATTTTTTCTGCTAATGTGCTTCAGGATAACACGCAGTATAGCACCATGCTGCAACAAATAAGAACTTCAAACCCCGACATTGTATTTTTGTTAGAAACTAATAGTGCATGGGCTAATGCTACCAAAGAGTTAGCGAAAGATTATCCCTATACTTTATTAGCGCCCCAGGAGAACACTTACGGGCTATTGTTTTATAGCCGTCTTCCCATTGAAGATGCAAAGATCAGGTACCTTGTTAAAGATGACCTGCCGTCTATTGAGGTAATTATTGTGCTTCCCTCGCGGGAAAAAGTGCAGGTGTGGGGTTTGCACCCCGAGCCACCGGTGCCAGGCGAAAGTTTATATTCTACCGCAAAAGATAAAGAGCTTATGATGGTGGCTCTATTGGCAAAAGATTGCCAACTACCTTGTATCGTTTTTGGCGATTTGAATGATGTGGCATGGAGCCATACTACAGAACTTTTTCGTAAAACAAGTGAACTATTGGATCCACGCCGGGGTAGAGGTTTTTACAATACTTTTTCTGCGCATCACTGGCTTATCCGATATCCCCTGGATTATATTTTTTGCTCAGAAGAATTTGGACTTATATCAATGCAGCGTATGCCAAAAAATGGGTCTGATCATTTTGCGACGCTGACACATTTGATGCTTAATAAAGAACTTAAAGAAATGCAGGAAGCACCAAAGGCTGATAAGGAGGAATTGAAAGAGGCAGTTGAACTGGCAGAACAACCAGTAAAGGAGTGATGTTGATTTTTTTGGATTGCCCTTTATCTTTATAATTTTTAACCTGCAGTTAGTACAGATATATTACATAACCTTCAGTTGGTAAAAAAGGCAGTATTGCATTTGCCTGCAGTTGAAGAGTATATTTGTTTCATACCCCTGCTTTTCGTGTAAAGAAAAAATTGCTGGCCCGCATACGGGAGGAGGGAGAAACGCTTGCTGTGCATGCCGATGATAGAGATATATGGATTGAGATGGATCCATCGGTATTCTTTGTAACAGATCATTACCGAAAATATTTTTTTGTATTAGTAAAGTGCCTCGTATAAAGCACCACTTGCTTCAGCATGTATTGATCAATGCCTGGAAACAAATTTCGCCATAGCGGTTTTTGAAAGAATTTGAGAATAAAGCCCAATAAGCTAATATTTTGGGGTAATGATTATAGCCATTTCTTTCTTTTAAACCATTTGTAAATAAAAGCTGTAATAGCCGCCATTAAAATAAGCACACCGGGGTAGCCCCACTTTTGCCTTAACTCCGGCATAAATTCAAAGTTCATTCCATAGACACCAACAATAAAAGTAATGGGCATAAAAAACACAGAAAAAATGGTGAGCACTTTCATTACATCATTTGTTTTTTGAGCAGCAAAAGACATATATAGCCCCATAAGATTATTTACTTCATCAAGTATTTGGGTATACAATGTAATGATCTTCAGATGCTGGTCTCTTACATCTTGTAATGATGGATCATCTTTCGGAATCGTTCGTATATGGTTAATGGGTTCAGCCATTAACATTAAGATCTTGTTTGAAATAGAAGCTTGCCTTTTGATATAGTATAACGCTTCTACCTGTTCATTAGACACCGTTTTTAAAAGAATAAGATTTTCAAAAAAGTCAATTTGCTCAGAGAGCCGTTGGGCCGGATCATCAAAAGTTTCCAGGGCATACCAAAGAATTTTTGTTACTACTTCCTCCGGGCTTGAACACTTTCCCTTATCAATGTAGTTTTTTTGAATGTTAGCAAGAAACTGGATGTTTTCTTTATGAATGGTTATCAAAAAATGGTTTGAATAAAAAATAGCCACCTTATTACTCAGCTCTTGTATGGTAGCCATTTTTTTATCAAAAGCATGACTGAAATATCTAAGTATCAGAAAATTGACTTCATCAACATTATCGTATTTAGGTAAATGGTTAGGCTCCATACAATCACGAACCAGTTGGTAGTGAAGGTTATACTCAGTACTTATAGCTTCAATTTCCTGTATCGTGGGTTCCCGTAAATCAATCCACTTTATAGTATCAGAAATATTAGATTCTTTTATGGCCATGATGCAAATTGCGGTTAAATAATTGAAGTATCCTTAACTTAAGGCTGGCATTAAGTTAGTTTCTGTAAATTATCATTATTAAAAACAAATAGTATGGATGTTCAGGATGTAATTATTGTAGGTGGAGGGCCTGCAGGATTAAACGCGGCTGTAGTATTAGGGCGTTGCAAACGGAAAGTGATTGTTTTTGATACGGGTAACCAACGAAATAAAAGTTCGCATGGCATGCATAATTATCTTACACGGGATGACATCCTGCCTCATGATTTTTTGCAAACTTGCTATCCCGAAATTGCTAAATATGGCGTAGTGCTGATTCAAAAAAAAGTGGTCAAAGCAAAAAAAAATAGTAAGAACATATTTGTTGTATGCGATGACGAAAACAAGAGTTACTATGCAAAAAAGCTATTGATTGCTTCGGGCCTTACAGATAAAATACCGGAAATACCAGGGTTTAAAGAGATGTATGGTAAATCAGTATTTCATTGTCCTTATTGTGACGGGTGGGAAGTAAAGGATAAAAAACTTGGTGTATATGCCCGTAATAAAAATGGTTTTGAATTGGCGCTTTCTCTTAAAGCATGGAGTAATGATGTTACACTTTATACTGATGGAAAAAACAAGTTGAAGCCAGAGGAAAAGAAACAGCTTGACGCAAACGAAATTCCTGTTGTAAACAAAGAATTTAAACATTTAGAAGGCGATGGTGACCAACTTCAAAAAATTATTTTTAAGAAAGGTGGGGAAGATTTTTGTGATGCTTTGTTTTTTGTAAACGGATATGTACAACAGTGTGACATAATACAAACATTTGACTGCACAATGGATAAAAAAGGAGTGGTGATAACGAATCGGTTTCAGCAAACAAGTACAGACGGTTTATATGTGGCGGGTGATGCGGACCAGGATGTGCAATTTGTGGTAGTAGCTGCAGCGGAAGGCGCTAAGGCCGGGGTAATCATTAACAAAGAACTGCAAAAAAATATTTCCGAAACTCTTTATAAGGAATTCAAAAAAGAGGCTTAAAAAATTGGGCTTTTATAAATTGTAGAAAGAGATATACAATCCGGGCTTATTCCAAAATCTATAAAGGAAGGCTTTAAGGGAAAATACTTTGTACTAATGCAACGAAGGCTCCTGCATAACTTCTTCTTGAGGATAGCGCCAAAATTCAGATGTATGAGGCAGAATCCATCAATAAAAAGTATGCAGCATGTAACGATAAATCTTATGAGCCGCTGTACACTCCTGATGATGTGGCTGAAGCAATGAAGCTTTTTGAAATTATAGCATATAACGAATGGGTCATTTTGTCTGAAGATATCGAAGTCATGTTTTTAAATTCGGGCCATTTAATTGGCAGCACATCTATCTATATAAAAATGAATGAAGAGGGATCACAAACAATAAAAAAATACACGGAACAATTTAATGACCGGCTGCAACAGAATAACCATTGAAAAAGTAAAAGCACCTTAGAAGAAGTAAGGATCCCCTTTTGTGTTTGATATTCTGATAGAATATGGCACAGCTTTTTCATTATCTATTAATTAAATACACAGTTATGCCAAACAAACAAGTACCTCAAAGCCCTTCAGGAAGTAATAGATCTGAGGAAACAAAAGGAACAGAGGAGATAGTCCGCCAACACATGGAAGACGAAAACCATGTGATTACAGACCAGGATATTATGAATGTGGAAGTTGGTAAATTTGAAAATGAGCAAGAATATGAAGGCGAATTGTCGGATGAGCTGCCAGATGCGTCGGAAGATTCTGAAGACGATAAGAAAGACGCAGCCCCTCCAAATCCCTGGGATATTGTACAATAACCATTTTTTATATTTTTTCATGTCTTCACTCCAGGGGTATATATGCCTTATTAAGCCTGGTGGTGAGGATACTGTTTTATTTTATTTTTTTAGAAGCTTTTAATAATAGTAAATTAGATAATACACTTGTGTAATTTACATTAGCACTTGCTCAGGAAAAGTAAATTTTATGGAGAAGCAACTAACGATCTTAGTTCCGAATGCATCTGGCGAGGAAGGATTAACGCAAGCATGCAGGAGAGGAGAGTTATTTCGAAATAACTCGCAGATTGAAAAATATTACAGCCAGGGCTATGTCATTTATGGCTATTCTATCTTAGAGGCGAACATTTCTACTACTACGCTTCCGCAAACAACTGTAAAAGTTTTTCTTCAGAAGTAGTTGTTGGATGCCTTTTGTTAATAACTATTGCGCCAGCTAGCAGCAAATGTTTATTATGCGTAAAATTATTATCATATTCCTTTTAGTAAGCTTAACCAGAACTCTTGTAAGTTGCTGTAAGGACATAGGGTTTAGCTTCCGCTGGAGTAAAGCTATGGTTACTAATATTGATGTTACTACCAATACACCATCTCTGTTGATAGGAGATTCCAGTAAAATAGAAAACTTTGGCTTCCGTCTCAGTTTTGACAATGAAAAAGTGGCTTATCATTTCATTGATGATTTTGCAGTTAATGCAACCTACGCTCTTAGCTGTGGAGACGACTACTTAAACAAGGATTCTGTAACATCAATTGAGATAAAGACGCAAAACAGCTTTGACAACACTCATCCAGCAGGTAGCTCTATAGCCGAATATCTTTTGGCACGTCCCGGCAGCATGTCTTTTAACCCTGGAACATTCCAATACAAATCTATAGATGAGAGTATTTATTACGTAAATCCGGAAAATATTATCAACAATAATATATTGGATTTCAGGTTTAAGAATATATCTCCTTTTCTAGGACAACATAAATTTGTTGTGACTGTTTCATTTAAGAGCGGCCGGACTTTGTCAGACAGCACCTCAATAAGGCTCTATTAAATTTTCTGATAACATCTTTTGCTGTTAAAGTCTTTTAAAAGAATCCGCTTCGTTTATAAGCACTTTAAAATAACTGCAACTTTACATATAAGCATTCGCTTTTATGCTAAAGTGCGTTTACCTTTTTTACTTTCTGTTGACTGTATCAACTCTTTATTCACAAAACTATCGTCTGTTCGGAAAGGTTACTAATAATAAACTTGAACCACTGGGTTTTGTTAGCATTCAAACAAAAGAAACTTCCTTTGGAACCCTTACGAAAAACGATGGTTCCTATGAGTTAAACATAGCCGCTGGTAATCATGAACTAGTAGTAACTATCATTGGCTATAAAACCCAGGTCATTCCCTTAGCCATCACTAAAGATTATGTTCAAAACATAATTCTTGAAGTAGAAAGCAAAGATCTTGATGTAGTAATTATAAAATCAAAGCTAAAAGACAATGCAGAGGAGGTAATGCGTAACCTGATTCGGAATAAAGAAAACATCGTTGCAGCACCAGGCGCTTACTCTTCCAGGGCTTATATAAAGGCTGTGCAACAAGACTCAGGCTTTAAGAAAAAAAAATCTTCTAAGGATACCTTAAGGCGGGGTGTGCAACTAGAATTGGAGAACATGGCAATGGCTGAAATTCTTCTTGCTTTGGATTTTGCTTCAGATCAACGAATAAAGGAACAGCGCCTTGGCGTAAAAAAAACAAATGATCCGAAGGAGCTATTTTTCCTGTCTGCAACTGAAGGAAACTTTAGTTTATACAATAACCTGGTAAAAGTTCCATCCATTTCTCCAACCCCATTTTTATCTCCCGTTAGTTATAGTGGCCTGGTTGCTTATAAATTTAAAACCCTTAAAATTGATCGGCTTGGCAAACATAAAATTTATACTATTTCTTTTAAACCACGGCAACTTACCAATGCTACTGTAGAAGGAGAACTAACTGTTTCTGATAGTACCTGGGCTATTTTACATGCAAAATATCAGTTGCCACGGTATCATTTGCAGGAGTATGAATATTTTGAAGTTGAGCAGGATTATGATTTTATTCAACAACAGGCATGGATGCTTACACGGCAGCAGTTTACCTACTATTCTAAAGGAAACAAAGTTAGGTTTTCGGGGCAGACAGTTGTACGCTTTAGCGATTATGAATTAGATAAACAATTTGATAAGGGCCATTTTGGAACCGAGGTTAGCAGCACGAACCAACAGGCTTATGAAAAAGACAGCACCTTTTGGCAAACTGTTAGATCTGAGCCCTTGTCCAACAAAGAGCTGCGTTTTATTCACTACCAGGATAGTATCTACAGGACCACACATTCTGACAATTATCTGGACTCTCTCCAGGATATTATTAATAAGGTTACCTGGAAAAAATTAGGCGTTTTTGGTCAATCATTTTATAATCGCAAGAAGGATCGTTACTGGCATTTTCCATCTGCAATTTCTTTATACCAGCCGGTGGCTTTTGGAGGAAGTCGTATCAATGCCTCCCTCTCACATTTTAAATCATACCGTTCCCGAAAGAACTTTTCATTTTCAACAAACATTAGTTATGGTATACGCAATAGTGATTTTAATGGAAGTGTATCAGTAAGCAGGTTATACAATCCTTTCAACCGTGGATCTTTTAGTATAACGGCTGGCCGCGACTTCCAATATATTTATGAAGGTGATGCGTGGATCAATATGATCAAACGAAACAATATTTACCTCAATAATTCAATAGGAATAGGGCATGGGCTGGAACTGTTAAACGGGTTGTTCTTCTATACAGATTTTGATATTGCATTTCGAAGATCTGTAAGTAATTATAAAACTGGTAAGGTTGTAGACAGCGTATTGGGAGATGTCTTAAAAGATAACCTTGCCGTACCTTTCGATCCTTACAATGCTGCGTATGGAAAAGTGAGATTGCAGTATACACCGAAACAACGTTTTATTAGAGAGCCAAAAGAAAAAATAATTCTTGGCTCAAGGTGGCCAACATTTTATGTTCAGTGGAGAAAGGGTATACCGGGAATTATAGGGAGTAAGGTAGATTTTGACTACCTGGAAATTGGCTTGGAGCAACAACTTAATCTTAATTTAATTGGAGTTTCGAAGTATAGCATAAAGACAGGAAGCTTTACAAACACAAACGATCTGCGGCTGATTGACTACCAGTTTCAGCGCAGGGGAGATCCTTTATTGTTTATGAACCCACATCGTACTTTCCAGGCAATGGACTCTACCTTCCCGGTTTTTAAACGTTTTTTTGAGGGCCACCTGGTGCATGAGTTCAATGGCCTTTTCCTCAACAAAATTCCTTTACTAAAAAAGTTGCAGCTACGTGAAGTAGGCGGTGCAGGCTTTTTATTTGCACAGGAGCGCAAACTTAGGTACGCTGAAATGTTTACAGGCATAGAACGAGCATTTCAATCTCCGTTTAACCCGCTGGATAAATTTAAATTGGGAATTTATGTGGTGGGCTCGGCGGCGAACCAATTCAGAAATCCTGTTCAATTTAAAATTGGAATTACTACCTGGGATAAGCGAAAAAACAGGTGGTTTTGAGTGATTATTTTTTAATGACAATCTTATAGCTGATTATCAGGCATATTGGGTACAGAAATCCTGGTTAGCCCTTGGCGCAATTGTTGAAAGTACAATGATGAATTTTAGTTTTATCAAACCATTCTTAACCAAAAAAAGTAAACATGAAAAGCGTAACTAAATCGGGCGGAATTAAAAACTTCTTTGCCCTGTTATTTTTTAGTTTAATGCAATTGATTGTGTTGGCACAGGATAGTAGTGGATCCAGCAGTACAACTTCTTCTTCAAGCACAAAGATCAGCGTTAGCGAATCAGAAAATTGGTACGCATCTCCCTGGGTATGGGTTATTGGAGCTGCATTATTTATTTTGTTATTAGTTGCTTTGCTAAAAGGCAATAGTAGTTCCAGAACTACGTCATCAGATGCTGCACGTACAGATAAAGTAACAGTTACTAAATCGGTACGAACAGAAAGCGATACTGATCCTGATACAGTTTAACTTAACCCGCATAAAAAAAAGTAGCCACCTTATTCGTGGCTATTTTTTTTATGCGGAAACTACAGGTTGCATCATACTATTGTAGTTATTTTGAGTATGATTTATTCTGGCGTTGTTAGTTCGAATGATGAATTGGAACAAATTCATAAAATGAATCAGCAAAATCTAAAACAGAATATTTCAGCGGAACAAATAGAAAAGGAGGGTTTTGTTAGCTGGCTTTATTCGGTAGAGTTACTAAAGAAAATGCATTCCTTAGCGCCAAGCATCATTGCTAAAGAGGGAAGTGCCGTTATAGGGTATGCGCTAACTACACTTAGAGAAGCAGGTAAGTTTCATGCGGACCTATTTACAATGATAGAAAATTTGGGTGAGGTTAAGTTTCAAAACAAGGCCCTTATGTCTCACAGCTTTTATTTTATGGGGCAAGTTTGCATTGCTAAGGCCTATCGTGGTAAAGGTGTATTTGATCTATTATATGAACAACATAAAAAAGTTTATAAAAACCAGTTTGATTTTATCCTGACAGAAGTTTCTACTGCTAACTACCGCTCTTTAAAAGCTCACAAAAGAATTGGGTTCGAAACTGTTCATACTTATAAAGACAGTATGGACGAATGGCAGGTGATTGTATGGAATTGGAAATAAAAAAACCGTTCTTTTGAAACGGCTTTTAAAGTAATTGTAGTTTAAACTAATTGGCATAATACCTGATCTTTGAAAAGAGTTCCATGGGTTGGAATGGTTTCAACATAGCATCTACAAAGCCAAGTTGTTTCAGGTTATTAAACATTTGATTGTCTACGAGGTTTGCGGTAAACGCAAGTACTGGAACATCGGGATATAATTTTGTAATCTCTTTCACTGCAGTGTATCCATCCATTTCAGGCATTTCCAGATCCATTAAAATAAGATTGTAAGCCGCATCTCTCTTTAGAGCTTCTAAAGCTATCTTGCCATTTTCAGCAGTTGTAAAATTCACTTTCCAGTCTTCTAACATTTTTGTGGCAATCAGCATGTTGATGACATTGTCTTCTGCAATCAATATTCTTAACCCCTTCAAGTCGCCCTCTACTTTAGTGCCTGCTTTTTGTAGAGGGTTTACGCCACCTTTCTTAAAGCTTGCTGTAAAATGAAATTTAGTTCCCACGCCAGGTTCGCTATCTACTTTCAGTTCACTTTCCATTAATCTTATGAGGCGTTGTGAAATGCTCAGTCCTAAGCCTGTGCCCTGGTATTTTCTCGTGCTCTCCGAATACACTTGTTCAAAGCTTTCAAATATCTTTTTATAATCTTCTTTTTTAATTCCTATGCCTGTGTCCTCAACTGAAAACATTACCTCTAATTTGTCCTTAGTTTTGTTTACACACGAGGCGCTTAGGCGCACATAACCTTTCTCTGTAAACTTTAATGCATTTGAAATTAAGTTGTTTAAAATTTGCGTTAGCCGTATGTCATCTATTAGAACATTTTCATTCAAGTCATCATCTATATCTAGTTTCAGGTCAATCTTTTTTTCTTCAAACCTATTATGAAAAGGAAGAAGAGAATTATGCAGAAGCTATTTTAGATTCAGCTCTGTTAAATGTATTTCCAGCTTATCCGCTTCAATCTTATTGTAATCTAACAGGTTGTTAATAAGATCGAGCATGTGGTTGGAGCAATACTTAATAATGTTCATGTACTCATCCTGCTCTGGTTTGGTTTCCAGGTTTAGTAGCAAGTTGGTAGCGCCTATAACACCATTCAAGGGAGTACGTAATTCGTGGCCCATGTGCGAAAGAAACTGGCTTCTTGATTTTAAGGCTTCTTCGGTTTTGTTTTTTTCATCAGTTAATGCCTTTGCATATTTACGTTCGAAAAATATACTGCAAAAAGTAAACGCTGCGCTCAACAGAAAAGCACACACCACATTTAAAATAAACATATTTTTATAAGCATCGTTTGAAATGCTTTGCCATGAAGAGCTGGCATCACCAAACAAAAAGCAAATGCTAACTGAAGCTGCTGATAATGCAAAATAGAGGAATACCTCTTTTCTATAATTTGGGTGGTTTTCAATTAAAAAAGGTAATGCAAATAAGAAAGGGAAATAGTATAGGTAGCCACCCATATTTAAACCATCGGTTAAAGTAGTAACTACCAGAAATGCATTGACCCCTACGATTGTAAAAATTTTAGTAAATGAAGGGATGTTTCTTGTATTTAATAATAAAACGATGCCTAAGAAAATGCAAAAGCCCGAAAGCTGGGCAGCAGCTATATAGTGACCATAATATAGACGAAATGGAATAATTAAAGTGGCTACAAAGAGAGCAGTATAAATAAACTGAACTGTTCTTTTAGAGACCTCTTTTAAATCATTACACGTGGTGGCTTGAGTATTATAATCATGGCTTTTCATAATGACATTCTATTAGGATGAGGATAATTGCTGCATAAGGCAACCGGATAGCAATTTATCTTATTTACTCTTAGGATGCAATACACAAATTCCTCCTTAGGTATTAAACCTTAAAGAGGGTTAAGTGCATACCTTTTTTGTATAAGGAATGGTTTCCATAAATAAATAATTACTAACGGCTCTTGCAATCAAATTTCAAAAAACAGTCACAACCTTAAACCGCTGTAAAAAAATTATAACGATTATCCTGATTAAAAACTTGCAGCATCAGAAGCTTAGATATTGTAAGTGTAACCATGTAACCTTATTTTTTTTGTAATGATATACTATGAAGCTACTGTTGCGGGTTTAACTTTATGTATCCGCAATAAGTTTACTCCTATGAAAAATTTTCGCAACGAAAAAATTGCTGCATTATCTACTGAAAAAGAATCTGCCAGAATATTAATGGATAAAATGAAATTATCAAAAAAGGAGTATCTGGAAATTATAAATAAATATGGAGTAGATGCCTCTAAAATTATTGAAGTGATGCAAATGGGAAGGTACCCATACGTTCGCTCTACTTAGCTTTTCGAAAGCGATACAAACATTGTTTGTAATTGAGCCTTCCATATTATTTTTATTTATTTGCGAATCAGGGCAAATTTCCGGAGCTCCGTAAAGCTTTCTATAAAGATGTATAGGTTTTGAGATTACCAATTTAAATTTCTATTTTGAGTTTCTCATCCTATATTCTGAAAGGCTTATGGAAATTTTTTATCCTAAAAAATCCTTAACGGGAAAATTTAGATTTCTCTATTTATTTAGACTTGTTGTACTGCAGCAAAGAGCTGCGCAACTCCTGCACCACATTAAATGCCTGGGTTTCACCGGGTATTTAGACGATTACGAAAAAAGGAAATTAGGGATATTCAATCTTATCAATTTTTTTCAGCTGCTTACAGGCATAAGCATTGCCATGGCTGGTTTATTCGGCAATGAAAAGCTGGCTTCAGGTGCATGGTTTATAGCTTGTTTTCCTGCATTTATAAGCTTGGTGGTTTTAGGGCTAAACTATTCTAAACGATATGAAACCGCCCAGATGGCCTACTTTATTTTGCAGCCTTTTTTTACCTGCATTGTATACCTCAACGGGCTTAACCTTGGGCTTGAGTTATATTTTATACTTTACGGCATTCTTTCTGTTTTCTTTTTGCGTGATATAGGATACATGGTTTTTTCTATAGCTTTTTCAATGGTATCTTATTTCGTACTCACCATATTTTGTACAAATTATCAATACCAGTTAGCCAATGCAAATTGGGCTGTATACCTTATTAATCAGGTACTGGCCATCTTGTTTATTTTTTATGGGCTTTACTTAATAAAAGAAGAGAATACCGGTTACCAGTCAAGCATTTTAGAAAAAAACGAAGATCTCTATGCAAAGATTGAAGAGAACCAGGCGCAAAAAACTATAATAGAAGAAAAGGCAAAATTGTTAAGTACACAAAAAGAAGAATTAATAGAATTAAACTCATTAAAAAATAAATTATTTTCTGTTATTGCCCACGACCTTAAGTCGCCAATGTATGCATTGCGCAATCTTTTTTATAATGTGCAACAACACAGATTACCCGAAAAAGATTTAAAGGAAATGGTTCCTCTTGTTGTAAATGATTTGAACTATACAATTGGGTTGATGGAAAATTTGTTGCAATGGGCAAAAACCCAAATGAATGCAGACATGGTAAATACGCAAACCTTAGATGTGTCAGACCTAATACATGAAGTAATGAAGTTGTTGCGCCTGCAGGCTGATGCAAAACAAATTTATGTAGAGCATAAGATAAATTTGCCGGTTTTTGTTTCAGCAGATAAGGATATGATTAATCTGGTGTTAAGAAATCTTCTTTCAAATGCGATAAAGTTCACGCCCATAAACGGACAAATTTCATTGGGGGTTAATGAACATCCTTCTTTTGTAGAGGTATATGTTCAGGACAGTGGTACAGGCATTACCACGGAAGCAATGGAAAAAATACGGAACAATAATTATTACACAACCAATGGCACCGCTTCTGAATCGGGCACTGGTTTAGGATTAATGCTCTGCAAGGATTTTTTAGCAAAACACGGTGGACAAATGCGTATTGAAAGTAAGCCCGGAAAGGGAAGTACTTTCTCGTTTACATTGCCCCGCAAGCCTGAATAATTATTTATTAACCCGAGAAGCCCGGTAATAGCTTGCAGTTTACAAAAAGAGTGTTTACATAATATCTTTTACCCCAGGTTCGTCGTATTGAGTTACGTTAATTATCTGCGGAAAAACTCAGGAGACTTTATTTTAATCCGTATTTTTATTCTCTCTTCATTATCCTATAAATGCCGTTTCACTGCTTTTTTAAGAAAGCTACACCCACCCTTACCCTCTTTTTTTATTTTAAAAAATTAAATTATGCGCTGTCTAAAAACTCTGCTGCTTTTAGCGTGTTTTTCACCTCTGTTCTCCGGTGCCCAGTTAATGAAAAAGCTTAAAGACAAAGCAAATGCTGCTGCTGAAAAAATTGTTGATAGAAAGATTAATCAAAAAACAGATGAAATGATTGGCGTAAATAATCAACAAACAGGCACTAGCCCCGGAAATGCAGGAGGCTCTTCTTCGGGGAAAAATAACCCGAGAAATAAGGGAGGGGCTGGCTTAATATCAACGCCGCCCGATGTAAAAGAAAATTTAACCAATGCTGAAGCTTCTTTTGGCGGCGGTAAATACAGCGAGGCCCGTTATGCTATACAACAAGCTATGCTAGGAGTGGAGCTGCAAATAGGCCAGGCTATTTTAAAATCTTTACCACAAACTATTGGCGGATTGCTATACAATGTTTCTGCCGACCAGGTAACAAGCACAGGATGGGGTTGGGCAGGTCTTACAATTTATCGTGAATATAAAAAAGATGACAAACAACTGCGCTTTTCTGTAGCGAACAATGCTGTATGGTTGCAGGCTATTAATTTATATTTTACTAACGGCGGATATGCTCAATCAACAGGCGGGCAGCAAAATTGGAAGCAAACAAAAATCAATGGACTGAGGGCAGTTATAGAATACAATGAAGGCAGTGGCTATAAGTTGAGTGCCCCTCTGGGTCAAACATCTTTGCTAATTTATGAAGGCGTAAACTTTGCAAATGAACAGAATTTTATGAAGGCTGCTGAACAAATTGATGTAGATAAAATAAGAAAACAACTTGGTGAAAAATAATATCTCATTCTTTAATTAACGTTATGAAAAAAACATTCATACTTTCTATAGCTTTTTTTTGCAGCCTTATGGTCTCAGCGCAAAACGATTTTAAAAAACAATTAGGCGATGCACGTACAGCTTATACTGCGAATAAATTAGATGATTCACGCTTTGCAATGCAGCAAATGCTTTACGAATTAGATATGATTACCGGCAAAGAAGTATTAAAATTATTACCGCAAAAAATGATGGAGCAAAGTGCTGTTGCTACCCTTGATAATGTTTCCGGCGCTTCTGGTTTTGTCGGTGTTATTATTCATCGCCAATGGGGAGCAGGTGAAAAAATTATTAGTATGGATATTATTAGTAATTCTCCTTTGATCACAAGTCTTAATGCACTATTGTCATTGCCATTTATTGGTAATACCGGCGATAACAAAGTGGTTAGGATAGCTGGGTATAAGGGTTTAATAACCAAGGTTGATGCGGGCAACAATACGATTAATTACGATTTGCAGTTACCATTAAATAATTCTTTGATAACCCTAAAAGCACCAGGCCTTACACAAGACCAGGTGATAAAGTTAGCGAACACCATACCTGTTTCAGATATTGCTAAAATGTTGCAATGATTGTTTAAGTGGATTAAAATGCTTTGAATAAACAAAAAGTCACCTCTTGTAAGATGACTTTTATTATGTTTGAAATGCAACTTAAACGAGCTGCAGATACATTAAAATGATCCCTTTGCTATAGCTAATTCTGCATTCTTTTCTTTTATATCTGAATGAATACTTTCTTCATTTACTTCAACTGATTGGCTTTTGAAGAATTCCTGCATCGCTATTCTATAAGCTATTACTTCATTTTTAGTCAAAGTTGTTTCGCTTCCTCCATCCTGAAAATAATAGTGAGCTCCAATAAATCTTTTTACGTGCCCCCTGGTTTCTGCCGGAAGAGCATATTGAAGTTGCCAAAAATTACGGCTGCCCGATTTTTTAATTGCTTTGTTTACTGTACCGGGCCCGCCATTGTAGGCTGCAAGCACTAAGAGCCAATCTCCATACGCTCTATACAGATCTTTAAGGTATTTCGCAACAGCTACAGTGCTTTTGTAATACTGTTTGCGTTCATCATATTTACCCGAAACTTTTAAGCCAAGTTCACGGGCTGTGCCAGGCATTAGCTGCCATGGACCAACAGCGCCAACGGGTGACACGGCTGAAGTTTTTAAATCTGATTCAATTACTGCAAGGTATTTTAATTCAACCGGCAGATTGTGTTGGCGAAAGATTGTTTCAATGATCTTAAAAACAGGAGCACTTCTTTTTTTAACTTTTACTAAAGCTTCATCATTAGTTTTTAAATACCCGGCAACAAACTGTTTTGCTTTTGGATGTAATAAAATTTTGGGAGCTTCTACTGCAATTTTACCGGAGTATTCGCTGGTAGATGTAAGAGAATCGAAGAATGAGGGTAATAAACTTCCGGTGTCGGAAACATTCGCATAATAATTTGCGTTTGTGAAAGCTACGGATGCAATGTGGTGTTTTGTTAGTAGCGTTTGCCCTTTTACATTACCACCACATGGAAGTACAAGCAATAATAAACTTTGACTAACGACAGCTGCTTTGATCAGTTTTCTTTTCAACATTGTTTTATGTTTTAGTGAAACAATGCCGACCCGAAGGGTTTGGATTAATGCTACATGTTGATCATAAGAATATTGGAGCGATGGTACAAGGTGTTTCCGGGGGGCGGACGATTAGGTTTCTCAATCCGGAACTTGTACGTTGGTTGTGAAGAGCAGAGCAAAACTAGTCCGGCATTTTTGAAAGTCCTAGCTTTTACCCAATAGGAGAGTTACGACAATGTGTAAATTACTGACCTACACCCAGGTTAAGCTTAAAATTAGTAGCATGTTAATTAGTCAGGGCTACTGACTATTATGTAGTTTAAACTAAAAAATTTCTTAAGTAGTTTATCTAATTCACTTAATAAGGAACACTTACAGTGCACCTGGTAATGATATTTTCCATTTGCATTGTATGACCGTTAACTGTTATCGCAGGTTCATTTTTTTGATAGGTTTCAAAAATATCAAACCCATTTTCTTTTAGCAGTGTTTCTAATTGCTGCTTATCATATTTTACAAATCCAAATTCAGTAAATGGCAATTGCTTCATTGCATCCTTTGTGCGTACAGCAATAACAAAGCTGCCATCCCTTTTCAATACACGTCTTATTTCTGATAATTCTTCTTTTGCATTCCTCCAAAAATAAATGGTGTTAACAGTAAGGATTTTAGAGAAAGAGTGATCTGCGTAAGGAAGTTTGTTTGCAGAACCTGCCCTAAACTCTGCCCTTTGTTTTTCAACAGATTCTTTATTAAGTTCAAGTGCTTCGTTCACCATAAGTTCAGAATAATCAAACCCCTTATAACTTATTGAACCATCCTTAGCCAATATTTCTTTTACGAAAAAACCATTGCCCATACCAATTTCCAGCAATGTGTCATTAGGTTGCAGTTTTAATGCATCTATCGCCCAGAGGTTTATGTGTTCATTTCCTTTGTTCATCATTTCACCAACCTCTTTCCCATACTCGCCATCAGGCTTACATAATTGTGCAGCTAAAAGTTGAATGTCCATTTAAAAGTTTAATGGAAGATAGGGGAATAGCCTTATAGTGTTTTTGACAGAACTACTTATAAGAGAAAGTATCTAAAATTTAATCGCCCTTTTTAACCCTTTGGCCGATAGTTTATTGTTTTCTAAATAGAGATGAAATATTTTGCAGGCTTATTCAAGCCTTTAAAAAACCTATTGATGAAAAAGTATTTCTCTGAAAAAAATGCCTTAACTGTAATGGTGAGCCTTTTTTGTTTTATTATGATTATTATTTCACTTGCCAAAGGTCAGTCTATATGGCAGGTAGTTGCTTTTGCACTTGCCTTTAGTTTTTCGATTGAAATTATTTGCCATAGAGCAAAAGAAAATAACTAGAGTTAGCCAGGTTAATACTTCAAAACTTCAAAACTTCAAAACTGTATTTTACATTATTCCAAAATGCATCTAACGCTATTATGCGTGGCTTAAAAAAGGAAATAAATGCCGGCCAGTCTTCTTTGCTAAAAATGTTTATGTTTTGAAATGAAGTTTCAATCTTACTGATTAATTTTTCATGTTCATCTAAAGCATGCAATTGCCATATCCACTCCTCCTGTAGAGTAGTATCAAGAATTTGTTTTAGTTGCTTGAAATGATTAAAATATAGTTGTCGCACGTCTTGTTGTTCATGTGTTATTTCAATACAAATGGATGCTTCTTTATTATTGGCTTTCATTTGAAAATGGATTCCTTTCTCACCTGTTTTATAATTTATCCAATTAATTTTTTCGCCTTCAGAAGATAGCACCGGCTTCATATATTGGCCGAAGGTTGTCCAAAATCCCTGTTGTATTTGCGAAGCTTGCTGGTGTGAATACATAAAAGTCAGTGCAAGATTAAACCGTGAAAAGTAAAATTATCAGAGTGATGCCCAGACAGAACACAAGGAGAGACAGGAACTTTTTGATGGTAATTTTCTAAAATAATTTTATTAATTACTCCACCATCTTTCCTGACTTTTTTAAATACCTAACCAGGAGATATAAAAATAAAAGAAGTGGTAAAATAATTACCAATAACAGGTTTCGGGTATCAGTATCATAACCAGTAATCTCATCATACTTCAAAAGTAAAATAAGGGTAATACCTGTTAGCCATACATACTGTGTATTATACTCTTTCAGTATCCATCTCTTCCAGTTAAAATGCATACCGTTAAACGTTTCGCCTATTCCTTTTAAACCTGGTATCCAGCGATTTACTTTTTTGCAATAGGCAATAAATTTTTCACCAAACTTATTGCGTAAAAAATTTTCTTCTGCTAAAACAATCGCCTGGTAAATAAAAAGAAAAGAAGGTATAAATATGCAGAGGTAAATAAGTGAGTTGGATAATATGCCTACGCCAACAAGCATAAGAATATTTCCTACATACAAAGGATTGCGGCAATGATGAAAAATACCTGTTGTTACTAATTCCTCCGCATATACTTTCCCATCTCTGCCACCACGGATGATATAGGCTAAACCTATAGTGGCGCCACGAATTAATTGTCCTGTTACAGTTATAACCAATCCAATGATAACAGGCCATAAATAATACGTTTCCCCAAATACTTCAGGTGAAAAAAGTGGTGCAGAAGGAATAAATAAAGCGAGGTATAAAAGAATAAAGAGAAGGTTACGGTACTTAAAAAAGAAATTGCCAATTTTAATCATCTAATTATTTTTTTTCTGCTATTATTCCGCAGAAGTTATACCATTTAAAAAAAACTTCGCAATGCCCGAAGCCTGCTTCTTTAAGCATAATAATATTTTCGGAGAGCTTATAAGGAATAAGAACATTTTCAAGCGCCTCTCTTTTTTGTGAAATTTCCATTTCACTGTATAGGTTTCTTCGCTTCATGTTATAGTAGTATTTGATAAAATCCCTGTTATAAGTGCTTTCTTCAGCTAAAACTTTTTCTACCAGAATTACAACTCCTCCAGGTACAAGGCCATCCAGAATTTGCTTTAATAATTTCTCGCGGTTTATAGGGCGCACAAACTGTAAGGTGAGGCACAAAATAGCAACTGAGGCATTTTTTAATTCAACGTTGGAATTTAATTCACCAGTTCTTAAATCGAAAGGACGGGTAAAATGCGCTTCTTCTAATTTTAGCCTGCATTTAGTAAGCATTTCCGGCGCAGCATCAATCCCTATAAAACGAATGTCTTTATCTACATGCTCGTTCATCTGTATCATTGTTGTGCCGGTAGAACATCCAAGGTCGTACACATCAGTTCCGGGTATGGTATGGTCTGCAGCTATCTCTCCGATCATCCTTTGCATCTCCTCATAAAAAGGAACAGAACGGTTAACCATATCATCAAAAACCTTTACCACTTTTTCTTCAAATTTAAAATCAGAGACCTTATTGATCTCCCCTTTGAATACTTCGTCTTTTTGCGGTTCTGCCGGTATCTTATTTTCCATACACTGATTTAAGCGCAAAAATTAAACAATTCAAATAAACAACAACAGTTTTTTTGTTCGGCTGCATTTACCAATCTTAAAAATGAGGTATATGTTTAGATTTTATTGTCGGTTGAATTGAAACTTTTCCAACAAACTCCGTGGAATAATAATCGTATATTCATATACCTCATGGATTTGCTTGCTATAGAACCAGAGTGGTATTAAATCCGTCCTATTTCTAATACCCTTTTATCATGCGAGTATTTCTTCTTTTCATCTTATTTACTATTGGCTTTAGTACTGTGGCAAAGGCAGACCACATAACAGGGGGCGAAATGTATTATCGCCTGGTAGGCTTTTCCAATGGATCAAACCAATATGTAGTTACTGTAAAACTTTTTAAGAATTGCTATAGCAACAGGCAGTTGCTAAACC
Organism: Chitinophagaceae bacterium; assembly: GCA_043763635.1. Taxonomy (GTDB): domain Bacteria; phylum Bacteroidota; class Bacteroidia; order Chitinophagales; family Chitinophagaceae; genus Flavisolibacter. Next base: position 22,434 of record JAYULK010000024.1, on the reverse strand, counting down.
CATCAATTATAGGGGTGTTTGACAGGCTAACGGGCAACCGTATTCAAGACATTACTGTAGCTTTATCGCATACAGAAAAATTAAGCCTTACAAATCCTAATAAATGTATTACCGATCCACCTGATGTTTGCTACGAGGTTGGGTTTTATGAATTTGATGTTTCACTTCCTCCAAATTCCAATGGTTATACAATAACCTGCCAGGTCTCTTTCAGGGTACAGGGTATTGATAACCTTATTTATAATTATGGAAGCATAAGCGCTACTTATGCGGCAGAAATTCCTGGAAATGCTGATGCAAAAAACACCAGTGCCCGGTTTATTGGCAGCGATATGGTTGCTGTTTGCGCTAACAATTCATTTAGTTACAGCTTTGCAGCGCAGGATGATGATGGCGATGAGCTTCGTTACTCTCTTTGTAATGCCTTTCTGGGTGGCTCAGGAGGCGGCGCCAGTGCAGCTCCTCCGGCCCCGCCTCCGTATTTATCTGTTCCTTATGGTTCAGACTACAGCGGTAATGCTCCTTTGGGCAGTAATGTTAGTATTAATCCAAAAACAGGATTAATAAAAGGCATTGCACCAGGGGAAGGTATTTATGTGATAACCGTTTGTGTGCAGGAGGTGCGGAACGGGATGGTTATAGCAACCCAAAGGAAGGATCTGCAATTAAACATTGCATCCTGCACCATTGCTGCTGCATCTCTGTTGCCAGAGTATTTGCTTTGTAAAAAAACTAATACACTTTCCATCAACAACAACTCCACCAGCCCTTTGATTAAATCCTATAATTGGGAATTAATTAATAGTAAAGGCGTGTCTGTTTATACGGAAACTAATCCAGCTTTAACCTACACATTTGCTGATACAGGTCTGTATAAAATAAAATTAGCCATTAATAAAGGTCTTGAGTGCAGTGACTCTATGGAATCAGTAGCAAGAGTTTATCCTGGAACGGTAACTGAGTTTGACTTCTATGGCATTTGTTTTAAAAAGCCAACGCAATTCATAAATAAATCAACTACGGTGTATGGTCAGATAAATTTACTTAGTTGGGATTTTGGCGAAAGCACCGGGTCTGAAAATAAATCAAGCCTGCAGAACCCAGGGTTCCTGTACACGGGGTTAGGTTCAAAAAACGCACAGTTAATTATTGGTACTACAAAAGGGTGTAAGGATACGCTTACTAAAATTGTTTCCATTATTGAAAAGCCTTTGCTTACTCTTCCTTTCAGGGATAGTTTAATATGTATTAATGATAAAGTACAATTATTGGCAGAAGGAAAAGGGGATTTTAGCTGGACGCCTTTATCCATACTAGTTAATAGCAATACAGCAAATCCAATTGCAACACCTCCCGCAACAACAACCTTTTTTGTAACTCTTGATGATAACGGATGTACCAACCGCGACTCGTTAAAAATAAGAGTAGTAAATGGCGTCTCATTAAAAGCTATGAACGATACTACAATATGCCAGGGAGATGTTATACAGCTAAAGCTTACCTCAGATGCCCTGGCTTATTCATGGGTTCCTGCAGAGCAAGTAGGTAGTTCAGAAATACCGAACCCATTTGCTACAACCAGTGCTACTACATCTTACGAGGTAATAGCACGTATAGGTGGCTGCGTGGCAAAAGACCAGGTTGTGGTTACTGCCGTTCCTTACCCTAAAGCCTCCGCAGGTATTGATACAGTTATATGTTTTAATGCCCCGGTACAGTTATCTGGTACCACTAACGGCGCTTCTGTAAGTTGGTCGCCAGCATCTTCATTAAGCAAGTCATCTACTATAAATCCTATTGCACGCCCATTACAAACTACTACCTACATACTTAGCTCATTTGATAATAAAGGTTGTCCTAAACCTGGAAAGGATAGTATAGTTGTTACGGTATTGCCGCCTATAATCCCCTTTGCAGGAAGAGATACAGCAGCAGTTGTTGGTCAGCCTTTGCAGTTAAATGCCACAGGTGGCGTACGATATAAATGGTCGCCAACGTATGGACTTTCAGCTGATAATATTCCGAATCCCGTGGCTACTTATTCTTCGGCTATGGAAGACAATCTTTACCGGGTAAATGTTTTTAATGAAGCGGGTTGCGTAGAAACAGCCAGCATAGTTGTGAAGGTTTTTTCTACCGGGCCTTCAGTTTTTGTTCCTACGGCTTTTACACCAAATGGAGATGGTAAGAATGATAAAGTATTACCAGTGGTAGTGGGAATGAAAGCTGTAGAATATTTCAATATCTACAATAGGTGGGGCCAACTCGTATATAGTACTCCCGTGAATGGTATTGGCTGGGATGGAACTATCGGGGGTAAAGTGCAAAGAACAGAAACGTTTATATGGGTGGTAAAAGCCATTGATTATAATAACAAGGCCTATTTTAGAAAAGGTACAGTTACTTTAATTCACTAACAAATCCATTAAAGTTCTATAAGTATCATTTGTTGTAACGATATAAAGTCTCCAAAGTTTTTGGCACGTTTTTAATACTATGACTCCTAAACCTTGGAAGATGAAAACAGTGTTAAAAAGACTTGGTATAGCAGAAAATGCTCCCCTTGATAAATTTAGATCCGGAGCCTCCTTATTGATGATCCTATTTTTTCTAATGTTCGGTGCTCTTAGCTTGGTTGTATTGCTCAATAGTGCTGCTTAGAGTAAACTCATATAAATTTCAAAGCCCTTAAGGGCTTTTGGTTTTTCTCTTCGTCACGATGTTGTTAAAAATCCCGGTACAAAAGTGGCACATTTTATTTTTTGAACTATATCATTGAAATTGCAGTCTCAATTAAGAATCAAATAATACATGGCTGGAATACTGGATCTTGTTGGCAATACGCCGATGGTTGAATTAACTAACATTCCGCTTAATAAAAACGTAACCATTTTTGCAAAGCTGGAAGGTAATAATCCAGGCGGTAGCGTAAAAGACAGGGCTGCTTATGGCATGATAAAAGGCGCTATCGAAAGAGGAAACATTAAACCCGGCATCAAGCTGATAGAAGCAACCAGCGGCAATACGGGTATTGCCCTTGCGATGATTGCTAATCTCTATAAAATAGAAATAGAGATAATAATGCCGGAAGATGCGACAAAAGAACGCATACTTACTATGGAAGCTTTCGGCGCTAAAGTAATTTTAACACCTAAAGAAAAATCTATGGAAGGAGCCATAGATTATGCCAATGCTCAAATGGCAAAGGGCGGCTATTATAATTTAAACCAGTTTGGCAATCCTGATAATGCTCAGATGCATTATAAAACCACCGGGCCGGAAATATGGCGAGATACAAAGGGAACCATTACACATTTTGTTTCTGCCATGGGCACCACCGGAACCATCATGGGCGTATCGCGTTTTTTAAAAGAACAAAAAAGCAATGTGCAGATTATAGGATGCCAGCCAACGGATGGTTCACGCATTCCTGGTATACGCAAATGGCCCGAAGCATACCTTCCAAAAATTTTTGATCGTAAGAGAGTAGATAGAATAATTGAATTAGATGAGCAGGACGCAAGGGTTATGGCAAAACGCCTGGCAAAGGAAGAAGCCATATTTAGTGGTATGAGCAGTGGTGGTGCTGTTCATGCAGCCATCGGGTTATCAAAAGAACTAAAAGAAGGCGTCATTGTATGCATTATATGTGATAGAGGTGATCGCTACTTATCATCTGACTTGTTTGATTAATTGTTTTCTCCGGTAAGGTTTATTTTATTTTTAGTTGTATAAAATATAAAGGCATCTCAAAATTGAGTCATCAATATGAATGGCTATTTTTAATGATCAATTCTACTTTAAAAATGGCTATATGAAAAGAATTATTCGCATCTTAATGCTGCTCTGCATTGTTTTCTTCATTTCGAATAATCTTTTAATTGCTGCACCGCCCGATGATCATAAAACACTTGCAATAGGAGCGACAGCACCCAACTTTAATTTGAAGGGTGTGGATGGTAAAATGTATAACTTATCTTCTTTCAAAGCTTCTAATATTCTCGTTATTATTTTTACATGTAACCATTGTCCGACAGCGCAAGCTTATGAAGATCGCATTATTCAGTTAACGGCTGATTACAAAAAAAAAGGAGTAGCTGTTATTGGTGTCTCCCCCAACGATCCTCTTTCTATTAGATTGGATGAATTAGGGTATTCAGACCTTGGAGATAGTTTCGAAGAAATGAAAATAAGGGCCAGGCAAAAGAAATTTAATTTCCCATATCTATACGATGGTGCAACCCAGGCTATGTCTAAAGCATACGGGCCAAGTACCACACCGCATGTGTTTATTTTTGATAAAGCCAGAAAGCTTCGTTACCAGGGTCGAATTGATGATATGGAAAAGCCGACCGTTACTCCGAAAAGCTTTGATACAAGGAATGCCATAGATGCTCTTTTACAAAACAGAGAGGTAGCCGTACAAACTACCAAGGTATTTGGTTGTTCGGTAAAATGGGCTGAGAAAAAAGATTGGCAGAAAAAAGCAGAGGAAGAGTGGGCGGGGGAAGAGGTAAGCCTGCAAACAATAGATGAAACAGGTATCAAAGAATTAGTTCAAAATAAGTCTGATAAATTACGCCTTATTAATGTGTGGGCTACATGGTGCGGCCCATGTGTAAAAGAGTTTCCTTCATTCGTGGAGATTAACCGGATGTATCGTGGCCGCGACTTTGAATTTGTAAGCATTAGTGCTGATAGTCCGTCCAATAAAGAAAAAGCATTAAGCTTTTTAAAAAAGAAACAAGCTTCAGGCGCTAATTATTTATTTGGTATTGATGACAAGTACAAACTAATTGAAGCGATTGATCCTAAGTGGCAGGGTGCCTTGCCTTATACCATACTGATAGAGCCCGGTGGTAAAATAGTATACGCACAACAAGGAATCATCAACCCCGCTGACATAAAAAAGAAGATTGTAGAAAACCATTTAATTGGCCGGGTTTATTAATCCATCTACATAGTTGTAGCGTTTGAGTATGGAAGCAGAAGAAGTAATCAGGCAGGCAAACGAAGTTGATGTTTGTGCCTTATCCGTACTGATTAATAGTGCTTACCGTGGTGAAAGCTCAAAGAAAGGATGGACAACAGAAGCGGATCTTTTAGGGGGTATGCGTACGGATGAAGAGTCTCTTCATCAGCTAATAAAAAAGGAAGGATCGGTGCTGCTAGTTTACAGCAGTCACAATAAAATTATTGGCTGTGTTAACCTCCAAAAACAAGGAGAAAAAATGTACCTCGGCATGTTAACGGTATTACCGCGAATGCAGGCGCGGGGCATAGGCAAAAAATTATTGCAGGCCTCTGAAGAATATTCTAACCAACAAGAATGCAGCGCTATAATAATGACGGTTATTTCAATGCGACAGGAATTAATTCAGTGGTATGAAAGGAGGGGTTATAAATTGACAGGAGAAAAGAAACCCTTTCCTTCAAATGATCCAAAATTTGGTTTGCCCAAACAGGACGTTGAATTTGTGGTAATGGAAAAAACGTTATTCTAAGTTGATAATGAAATACAACCTGTTTCAGGGAAAGTAATAAACCTAAAAAGGATTTTTAATGGCTACGTAGTGTAACTTATGTTTTCAATGAGAAATGGACTAAAATTAAATCCATTTTTTTCCATGAAAGTCGTACCCGATGTTGGTATATAGATATCTGAACAATTCGTTCTGAACTTATCATTTCTTTGTTTAAAATGATCTGCAGGATTTGCAATTGTATTCGCTGGCAATTTAAAAATATACAACTGATTTGATCTGCTATCACTTAGTATAATGTGCAGGATGGTTTTAAATTTATCATTACGGGGTTGCAACCACCACCCTGCTTGTACAGAAATGATATTAGAAAAGATGGTGTTTACGTTTGTAAGGGTTGTCAGGCCCTTACTGTAGGCAATCTTTAAGGCTTGGGTCTTGTTCATTTGGTTGTTAACGAAGTTTTCTATCATTATGCTTTCGCTTTCTTCTTTCTGTTCTTTAGGCGTGCTCTGCTCAACTAATTTTTTATCATAATTTCTATGACAAGCTTTGCAAAGAATACGTATGCTTGATTCAATGGGCAAATGTGATTTAACGAAGCGCTCTTCAAACTCGTTTAAATCAATACGAACAATATCATCTTCAATAAATTGGCTCAATATGTTCGCAATTAATAAAGACCTTTCTTTTCCTTTGATATGAGCTGCATCTAGGGCAGAAGAATCATTGCATTCCTCACACTTACCTAACTGCTTCTTATAAATAGATGAAATATGCATCACTTTTATCCTAGCATAAGCGCCTATAAACTTTGTAAACTCTTTAATAGAACCTTCGAAATGGGCCATTCTTTAATTTATTGAATTACTATTTAATATGAGTTTGTACTTACTGCTGTGCTGCAAATTCCTCTTCCATTGCTTTTGTATTAGCCTCATGTTCTCTCATCTGCACATTATTTATTTCTTCAAACATTTGCCCATCTTCATAGCCTACAGAAACATATACCGAAAGGGTTTGTTGTGCCAAACCTCTAAAGCTTCCTTTTACAGGACTGCAATCCATAAAATGCCTGCCTACTGCCAGCTTTACATGGGTGTTGGTTACCCAAACATTATTAGTAGGATCAATGCCTGCCCAGCCCGACCCTGGTACCCAGGCTTCTACCCACGCATGTGTTGCGCCTTCGCCACGCATGCCATTTTTGTTGGGACAGATATAACCGCTTACATACCTGCTGGGAATATTTATGGTACGAAGCACCTGTAACATTAAATGTGCAAAATCCTGGCATACACCCGACCGGTGTACCAATATTTCATCCACCGTAGTTTCAATATCGGTAATGCCTTTCAGGTATTTGAAGTGTTTAAAAATATATTCACAACAGCTTTCAATTATCGAGGCTACACTTTTATCTGGCTGGTAAATACTTTGAAGTATGTCGTCAATTTCCGGCTGCGATTCTATATTATCTTTTGTGGCCACTTCAAGCATTCGTAAGTCACCCTTCACTTCTTTTTCCAGTTCTTCAAAGCCTGAATGAAAATTGATTTTTAATTGGGAAGAAGCCGTTGTACGAACAATTAGTTTGCTTTCAACCGCTAACTCTTTATGTAGGGAAAGAACATTAAAAACACCGGTTTTGTTGCCCCAGTAATCACTAAATACCTGTACCTGCGGCTGATTTGTTATTACAAGTTCATGCTGCAATATTTCTTGTTCAGGGCATTGAAACGGAAAAACTTTTATCTCGTTAACGCTCTCTTTTACCGGCCTGTTATAGTTATATTTTGTAACGTGGTATATCTTAAATATTGGCATGTTGTATTATGAATATGCAAAAAAATGTTGCCCTAATTTCATACTAAAAGTGAGCAGGTCTGCTTTTACTTCGGCAAGCAAGGGCTGTAAGGTAACAAGCTCCAATTGCTTGCGGTCTAAAAATTTTACTTTACTGTGCAGTTGACCGAAAACACGAATGAGGTCAGTGCTGTCCGCATCGCTTGTTTTGTAGGTTACGTATTTAATGCAGTCATCAATATGGTTTAATGAATAGATGACTGACCGGGCAAAGTTTTCATTTAATAAAACCTGATGCAGTGCGTTGTAATTATGATTTGCCGTGCGGTATGTTTTTAAATGCTGCTCGTAACCGGATAAAGAAAGAAGTAAATACCGCCACTGCAATATGTCGTTGCTGTCCTTCTCGCTCATGTTCATTAGCTCAATTTGCTTTTCTGTATAAACAATTGTTTGCAGGCAACGCTCAATATATTTTCCAAGGTTCATAAAACGCCACCCCATACCCCGCGACATAGTTATATCCACCGTGCCGGTATATAAAACAGTATGACGTTTAAAAATATCAATCACCTCCAGTCCTTTATATCCGGTTAATTTAGCTGATAAGCCTGGCTGATTAACTAAGTGGTACATCTGGTTTACTTCCTCCCACACTTCTTTGGTTATATGATCTTGTACACCCCTGGCATTTTCCCGTGCTTTATTTACCAAAGCCTTCAGGGAGTTATGGTTGGTGCTATCAACAAGTATCCTTTTTAGTACTGCTTCTGTATGATCTTCCAGCAAGGCTATTTGTGCCGTTTCTGTTGGTGTAAAAATTTCCAGTACCGGCTTCCAGGTTAGCGCTCCATTAATGTCTTTATCCAGCGACAAGCTGTAATGCACATGCAGCAAGCGTAGTAACCCATCAGACCGCTCCATATAACGGTTCATCCAAAAAAGAGAATCAGCAATCCGGCTCAGCATGTATAATTAAATTAGAATGAATTTTTTAGTTTATCAGCTTACATACTACTATCAACAATGGTTGCGTCGCACACTTTTACTTTAGAATATAAGGCAGCATTAATCAACCACCCAGGTGTCTTTGCTACCGCCGCCCTGCGATGAGTTTACCACAAGCGATCCTTCTCTTAAGGCCACTCTCGTTAATCCCCCCGGCACAATCTGCACACCATTGGGCCCGCATAATGCGTAGGGCCTTAAATCTACATGTCGCGGCTGAAACTTGCCATCAATAAAACAAGGAACAGTAGATAATTTTATGATAGGCTGTGCAATATAGCTGCGGGGATTATTTTGAATTTCTTCTTTTGCTTTCACCCATTCCTCCTCTTTTACAGTATTACCCATAATCATTCCATAGCCTCCGGATTGATTGGTTCTTTTTACAACCATATTATTAATATTGTTGAACACGTATTCCTTTGCATCGTTATCACTCATCTGGTAGGTAGGTACATTGGGTAGAATAGCTTCTTCATTTAAATAATATTTTATCATGGCAGGTACATAAGCATATACCGCCTTGTCATCAGCTACACCATTACCCACAGCGTTTACAATAGCTACCGCGCCTTTACGGTAAGCGCTTAACAAGCCGGGGATGCCCAGTAAACTGTTTGGTTTAAACATAAGCGGATCAAGATACTCATCATCAAGCCTCCGATAAATAACGTGAACCTGTTCCAGTCCGTTTGTTGTTTTCATATATACCTTATGATTGTCCACTATAAGGTCTCTTCCTTCTACAAGCATGATGCCCATTTGCCTCGCTAAGAATGTATGCTCATAGTATGCGGAATTATATATACCCGGTGTTAACAAAACTACGGTAGGATTGGAAATTTGTGCCGGCGTTAATGACAGTAAAATCTGGTGTAACATCAATGGATAATTATTCACCCTTCTCACCCGGTTATTGGCCACCAGGTCGGGAAAAATGCGTTTGGTTACTTCGCGGTTTTCAAGCATGTACGAAACACCAGATGGAGTGCGGAGGTTATCTTCCAATACATAAAATTGCCCATCTTCACCCCGTATAAGATCAATGCCAGAGATATGTACATAAATATCGTATGGCACCTGTATACCGAATACCTCTCTTGTATAATGCGGGCAGGAAGCAATCAACGCAGCAGGAATTATTTCATCTTTTATAATGAGTTGCTCGTTATAAATATCTTTTAAGAAAAGGTTCAACGCTTTTAATCGCTGTTGAATTCCTTTTTCAATGTTATCCCATTCTGCACCCGTAATAATGCGTGGGATGATATCGAACGGAAAAATTCGTTCAATGCCCGCCTCTTCCGAATACACTGTAAAGGTGATACCCTGGTTCATGAATAACTCTGCGGCTAATTTGTCTTTCTGATGTAGTGCAGAAACATCCAATTGCTGCAGGGCCTCAAAAACTTTGGAATAATGAGCCCTAACCTGGCGCTCATCGCTCATTTCATCCCAAATGCCCGATGGAATCATGTAATCATGCAGCAATGCCTCTGAACTCATAAGCAGTTTTGTTTAGGTATAGTAATAAAAAAGCAACCATGTATATGGCTGCAATCGTAGTGGTTCAATTTAGGGAATTATCCGGGGATTGCCTAAATGTAAATAATCTATATATAGCGTTATTTCATTGCCGCCTTTAAAAAAGCTTCAATTCGTATGAAAGAGTTTGTAAGATTTGATCCGTACCAACCATGCCCTTCTCCGGGGTAAATCACTAATTCATGTATTACTCCTGCACCTTTAAGCTTTGCTGCCAATAGTTTAGACTGTGAAGGGGCAACAATATCATCACTTCCGCCATGCAGAATCAAAGTAGGCGGGCTATTTTTTGTTACATATTTAACAGGGCTTGAATTTTTATAAACATCCGGGTTTTGAGAAGGTGTTGTACCTGTTAGCATTTGTAATAAATACGGGATCATTGAATGCCATGGCTGGTTGTACATGATTGTCAAATCAGTGGGAGCGAAGAAATTTACAACAGCCTTTACCGGAACATCTGTATACTTATAAGCTTGCAGTAATGCCAGGTGTGCCCCGGCAGAGGCGCCTAAAAGCGCTGTCTCATTTTTATTGATTCCATAATTATGGGAATGAGCAGCTATAAAATCCAAGGCTGCCTTCACATCGTTTTCCTGTGTTGGAAATATTGTTTTGCTGGTAGCTAAACGGTAATCAATATTGAAGATGGCATAATCGGGCAAACGTTTTTTAAACGTGTCAATATACGAAGCAAAGTCATGCTTGCTACCGGCATTCCAACCACCGCCATGGATCAATATAATTGATTTGGTATTACTATCTGAGCGGCCAGCGGGCAAATAAACATCCATGCGCTGCATAGAATCTTTACCATACGGCACATTCAATTTTGTTTCTGCAATCGTATAATCTGGAGCGCTTACTGCCGTTGCAGCGTCAACGCCTTTTTGGCAAGAAGTAAATAAATTCATTGAAAATAGTAGGTAGAGTATATGTCTCATGGATAAACCTTTTTTGGCAAATCTTATACCCAATAATGTAAAGAGCGCCTTAAAGCAGCGCTATAATGTTAAGAGTATAAAGAGATATAAGTCTTTTGAAACTATTCTTCCTCAAAATAAACGGAATCTAACTTTTTAATTTCATAAGTGTTTTGCCATCCGTATCAGCGTTTAATAGGATTGATTGTTACATGAGCAACGACAGGGAAGAAAGCCTGCAGGGGAAGAGACAGCTTATAAGACAGATTGTTATCAATTAGCAGCTTCATGCTGTTTGCAACAACTGTGTATGTTTATCTATATCTGCTGCATAACTTAAGCAGGCATGAATATCTTCCAGGGTTAGCTCTGGGAAGTCGCTTATTATTTCGTGGGCTGTAATACCTGAAGCCAGGTAGCTCAAAACATCGTAAACAGTTATGCGTATGCCTCTAATGCAAGGCTTACCATTTCGTTTGCCAGCTTCTATAGTAATTATGTGCCTATAATCAAATTTAATTTAATAACCCCTTAAAGGGTTTAGATATAAATAATAATTCTTTTAAAAAATATACCATGGAAATCTTCCTTCTGCCATCGCGTATATCTTATCTTCTATTTCTGCTTCTTTTGCTTTATCAATTAATTGCTGGGCAATAATTTTCATGTCTTTTCTGGCATAGTATCCTAACCCAATTTCAATTTTTGCATTCTTCGTTTGAAGCATCCAATTTAAACTTGCTGTATGACCGCCTTCAATCTGCCAGCTTAACTTAGATGCAACAATATCTCTCCAGAAAACCTCCTGTTTTTTAAATAACATTTCTATCCGCAATAGGTCATTATCTAAAAATATTTTTAATCTTGTTATGATTAATGCAAAACAAACGCAAAGGAAAGCCACCCCAAATGCAAAATAGAGCAATGCTTTATCCTGAGGATTCATTAAGTATGCAATGCAAAATGGCAAGCCAGCAATAGCGAATAAAATCAGTATGGGCCACCGCCGCGCTTTAATAACCAATGATGCTTGAGGTAACAATAGTTTGCAATTTTTTTTGAACTTGTAATCCCGCTTTCAGGAATTTGACAGGCATGAGTTGTTCAAGATTAACATGCTTTGAGGCATCCATAATTTCTATGCCTACTATTTTATCACTATCTCCAATATCTAAACACTACATCTTCAGAAACTCTCTTGTTACTCATTGTTTGTACTGCTGGATCAAGGCGCAGATACAAATGTCTGTTTTGCTATCGTAGTGAATTTGCATAAAAAAATTATATTTCCTTACTTAAAATTCAACTTAATGCTCAATTCTTCAAATTGCTTTTCATCAATGGTTGATGGCGCATCAAGCATCACATCTCTGCCGCTATTATTTTTCGGAAAAGCAATAAAATCACGGATGCTTTCGCTGCCGCCAAGAATAGCACATAGCCGGTCAAAACCAAAAGCAATACCACCATGTGGCGGTGCACCGTATTCAAAGGCGCCTAAGAGGAAGCCAAATTTATGCAAGGCTTCTTCATCGCTCATACCTAAGGCTGCAAACATTTTTTCCTGCAGCTCTCTTTGATAAATACGAATAGAACCACCACCAATTTCGTTGCCATTTAATACCATGTCATAAGCATTCGCTTTAATGTTGGCATAAGGATGTTGCAGGTATTCAGCAGCGTTTTGTATCAAAGGATTATTATTGATCATTACCTCAATATGCGAAGGCTTTGGAGAGGTAAAAGGATGATGACGGGCAACCCAGCGATTATCATCTTCTGCATATTCAAACAAAGGAAAATCAAGCACCCAAAGCAATTTAAATTCATCTTTTTTACGAAAGCCGAGGCGTTCGCCTAATTCTAAACGCAAGTCCGATATGGCCTTACGGGTTCTTTCTTCGGCGCCAGCTAAAACCAGTATGAGGTCACCTGGTTTTGCTCCAACATAACCGGCGATTGCTTTTAATTTTTCTTCGCCAAAAAATTTATCTACACTGCTTTTTAGGCTGCCATCATTATTGTATTTAATAGTCACCAGCCCCTGCATACCTATTTGCGGACGCTTTACCCAATCGGTTAGTTCATCTATTTGTTTGCGGGTGTATTCTGCCGCACCAGGAACAGCAATAGCCACAACTGTTTCGGCATTATCAAATACGCCAAAGCCCGTGCCGCCTGCTATTGGTGAGTCCTGTATTATTTCCTGCTTTTCATAAAATACTGTAGCGGGAACTTTTAGGTTGGCCACCTTCATACCGAAGCGTATATCTGGTTTGTCATTGCCATATTGCCACATGGCTTCTTCCCAGGTCATGCGTTCAATTGTATCCGTATAATCTATTCCTTTAACCGTTTTAAAAATATACTTGATGAGGCCTTCAAACATATTTAAAATATCTTCCTGCTCTACAAAAGCCATCTCACAATCTATCTGCGTAAACTCTGGCTGGCGATCTGCTCTCAGGTCTTCATCCCTAAAACATTTTACTATCTGGTAGTAACGATCATAACCACTCACCATTAATAATTGCTTAAAAGTTTGTGGTGATTGAGGCAAAGCATAAAACTGCCCAGCATTCATTCGCGATGGAACAACAAAATCTCTTGCACCTTCCGGAGTTGATTTAATCAAAAAAGGTGTTTCAATATCCATAAAGTTTTGCTGGTGCAGGTAGTCTCTTGTAGCACGATTTACAGCATAACGCAATTCAATATTTTTCTTTACAGCATTACGCCGTAGATCAAGGTAGCGGTACTTCATGCGAAGATCATCACCACCATCAGTATCATCTTGAATGGTAAATGGCGGAACTGCTGATTTATTTAAAATGGTAAAGCTTTCAACGGCTATCTCAATATCTCCCGTTGGAATATGTATGTTTTTATTACTTCTTTCAGTGATCGTTCCATTTACCTGCAAAACAAACTCACGACCTAAAGGTGTTTCATCCAACAAAGAATTTAATTGCTCACCGATAAGAAGTTGCGTAATGCCATAGCGATCACGCAGGTCAACAAAGGTGATGGCGCCAAACTTCCGGACTGTTTGCACCCAACCAGCCAAAGTAACTTTAGTGCCTATATGGTGCAATCGTAATTCGCCACAAGTATGAGAACGATACATGATAATTGTTTAATGTAAATTCCGGCAAATATAAGCATGAGGGGCTTGTGCCTGTAGTTTGTACTCTTAAAGAACCGTGAGAGTTATTTGGAAAGGATATTGCTGAATCTTTTTACATCAGCTTCAGGCATGATGGGTGCGCCAAAAGATATGTTTTGTGCTAACTGGTTTGCAAAAAATGGTGCCAGCGAAGTGCCTTTAGTGCCCATGCCATTTAAGATACCTATCGAAGGATATAGAGGATGAAAACCAACGAAAGGGCGGCGTTCTAAAGTGGCCGGCCGTACCGCTGCTTTATGGTCGACAATTTTATAAGGCACTTTCAGCCAATTATCCAGGGCCGCTTTTGTATGTGTTAAAAATGCTGTTGTAGTGCCTGCATGTTCAAATTCCCATTGATAAGAAGAGCCAACCCAAAAGATATTTTCTTCGAAAAGCGGGGCCAGTACAAAGCCTTTCTTAAAAATATGTTCGCTATTTAAATCCGTGCTTTCTATAAGTAATACTTCTCCTTTGTTCGGTGAAAAAGGAAGCAGGTTGAACCATTCATACTTCATTGATGCTATGCCGTCGCAGAAAACTATTTTATCTGCAGTAACGTTTTCATAATGAACCTGGTGGTCTCTAACGCTCAAAGCAGATACTTTGAAACTTTCAATTAGTAAAGCATTTTTTTCTTTTAGAAAAGACCTCCAGCTTGAAAGTAGCAAGCTAATATCAGCTATATAACATGGTTTTATTTGTCCGCAACCAAAATCATAATTAAAAGATTTATTAAAATAATTTTGGTTTGGATAGGAGCGGAGGTAAGTATCGTTTTCTGTTACTCTTGTAGCAAAAGCATCCAGCATTTGCGCCGATGGGAAAAAGTCAATAAGGTCTTTTTGTTGAATCAACTGTTGATTTAAGAACTGACCCATCTGCTGGTATGTTGTTTCAGCGAAAGGCATTAGTTCGTCAATCATCCAGGTGTACACAAAGCGTCTTCCCGTAACAGGATTGATAATACCGGCTGCAACTTTCGAAGCTGTATTGCTATTGTCTTCATCAATAACAATAAAAGACTTTCCAGCCTTATGTAAAAACCACGACAGCATGGTGCCACTAATGCCCTGGCCAATAATGAGTACGTCAACGTGCATGGGCACAAAGATACAGCCCATCCTAACCTACCGAGGGGAAGGCCACCATCACACTAACCTGTAATGCAACTTATTTTAAATGTTTGTAAGAGTGAACAAGGCTATGGATAATAAATTTCGTCCTAAGCTAGCTTGGTGCACAGGTGGCCTTCCCTTCGGTAGGTTGGGATGGGCTGCATTACTCCACACTAATCCTCACGCCTTCACTATGGGCATTAAACTCCGGGGCATACATACATTGAATTGTGGTAACACCATTGCTAAAATTTCCTGTATGAGTCACGAACAAGGGATACTCAAATACATATGTTCCTTTGCGCAAATAATCAAAGAAAAAATTTGTGCTGGCATCTTTTGTACTTTCAAAATAACCCAACCCGCCCTGCCACTTATAACCGCTTAATACATTTGTCGGCTCTAAAGCTGAGGCACGCATGTCTTTCATGTGCACATACTCCATATCTCTATCTACCCGTAACTCAATGCGCACTTTTAGTTTATCACCTGCCTTTAATTTAGTGCCTTCTAAAACGGGACTAATTGCTGGCCCACGATCTCCATTTTTTTCAATAAACAATTTCTTATTTAACCGCAGTGGCGTTGAAACAGGGGTTATTTTATCAAGGTCCTCAAAGTATTGCCAATATACAGCGCCCCAGGATGGAGCAGTCCCTCCCGGCCTCCCCGGGGGGGAGGAGCCAGCAACATTCTTTACTAAAACTTCTATATTTCCCATCTCAGGTTTTACACTTGGTCCATCAATTTTTAATTTGAAATATCCTGTGCCTGCCTCGGTTTTTTGATCATTGCTCGAAACAGTTGTTGCTCCTAACCTGATAGAAACAACAGGTTCATTAGCCAACCATTCTGTTCCCTGCAACAGTAAAGCATAACATGCGTCTGCAGTTGCTTTTGTAGTGCGCCAGTTATTGGTTTGTTTGTTTTTTACCAGCCATGTTCTTAAATCATCTACTGTTTTGTTGTCTTTAGATATCTCCGAAAAAGCCTCAATTAAAAGCGACTGTGTTTCGATAGGTGCCTGCCACCAAAACCATCCATAACCATAATTATTATCCTTCCAATACATTCCCAATTCTTCATCTGTGATTGATGTTTCTTTTAACGATTTTAGAATAGCGGCCGGTGTTTGTTTATCACCAATTCTGTTTAATGCTATTGCTGTCATACCCTGGCTATACTTATTAGCCTTCATCCAGAATTGTTTTGCCTGCTGTTGATAAAATCTAAATGCTGCTTGCGATGCTTGAGGAATTTTTTGTTCTGGAAAGAAGCTTCGCATATATAAATACTGTATTTGCGTATATCCTGTCTGCTGTTGTTTTAAATCCGCTTTATGTTTTATCAGCAAGTCATAATCTTCTTTAATCTTTCGGTCTAAATATGATAATGCATTTTGCAACACAATATTTATTTCTTTTTCCTCGTCTTTGCCGATTGCGCCTAATTTTTTTAAACGTCCAATACCTGTAACAATGTATTGTGTCATATAACGGTCGTCACGGCCACCCTTAAACCAAACAAAGCCGCCGTTTTCACTTTGCATTTGTTTCAATTGTTCAAGATTTCCTTTGCGTTCTTTAGTCATACGTACCATATCAAACAAAAGGGCAATGTTTTTCTTTTGCTGCGCTTCAGTTTGGGCTTGAACAACCCATGGGGTTTCTTGTAAAAAAAGTGCTTTTAGTTCTTCATTTTTTTGCAGATTAGAAAGGAAAGCAGCGGTGTCTGCCTCACCCCCGGCCCCTCTCCTCAAGGAGAGGGGGGAAGTCCATTGCTCTAATACCTTTTTAATACGTGGTGCCGCACTTACAATGCTTGTTGCCAAAGTAGTAGCATAATAGCGGTTCCACATCTGTTCAACACTTTCATTAGAAGGCTCCACCAGGTAGGGGATTGCTTGCACTACGTACCATGCAGGGTTGGATGTATACTCAATAGTTAATCCATGATGTTGTAAGCTTTCACTTTTTTTCGATCGTAATAATTTTTCGAATGAAAAGTTCTTTGATCCATATCCTCTCATCGGCAACGGCATTGTTTCCGTTACAAGCATTTTATTTGTAAGCACCGGAAGGATTGCTTCTTCCCCATCACTAAAGTTTCCCGCTTTTGCTACAATGCGCCAAACAATTGCTTTGTTGAAATTGAAAGGAATTTCAACAGGAAACTTAATGGCTTCACTGCCTCCTGCTGCTACTGTAAAGTATTGGTTGGGAAATATGTTCTGAAATGTGCCATCAACCGGTTGGTTTGTGGTAGCGTCTAACAATTGCAGTTCGGCCTGGCCTGTCATTTCCTTGCCTGATAAGTTTACGATCTTGGCGCTTAATTCTATATGGTCACCTTCCCGTAAGAAGCGTGGCATATTGGGTTGCACCATCAACTCTTTTTGCGTAATCACTTCTTTTGAAGAAAGGCCAAAAGCCAGGTTTTTGGTATGTGCCAATGTTTGCAGTTTCCACCAGGTGAGGGCTTCAGGCATGGTAAAAGAAAATTCAATATTGCCATCTTTATCTGTTTTTAAGTCGGGGAAAAAGAAAGCTGTTTCATTGAAGTTTTTACGTGTAACAATATTTGTATTACTACGAACTGACGTCACTTCATTATTTCCTTCATCTACTTCTCTGGGGGGCTTCATTTTATTAGCTGCTACTGATCCCGTAACGGTTCGGCTTTTTTGAGTTCCATACCCATTGACAGCTATTTCTTCCAACGATTCAGCAGAAACGGATGCATCAGCCATTGGAGCTCCTGGTGCAGTTTGTCGCACTCGCCTCATATCTCCAAACTGTCTGCCATTTAGTTGTTCAAAGTCAAGGTATTCGTATTGCTTATTTGAATTCTTATAATCATTATTGTCTGATACCCATTTTTTAATTGAAGGAGCTGATGAAAAGTTTTGGCCTCCGGTCCACAACACTGAAATTGAATATGTTGGCCATATAGAAGGTTTGTTCCAATCATGAGGTTTAAACTGATCAAGCGATGCATCATACATACTTGCCAACATTTCTGCTGCAAGCTTTTCGCCTTTTTGTCCACTGATTTTTATCTTCCATTTCTCCTCGCTACCAGGCAAGGTTTTATCTCTGAAACTTGCATGTTCTATTTGTAGCTCCTTGTTGGTCCATGGCACATTGATTACATCAGTAAACTGGTAAAAACGATTATTTTTTATATAGAAAAAAGTTGCTCCATATCCACCGCGGTCTGCCTCAGTTGCGGGAAGCTGAATCGTTCTCTTTTCGTTGTTCAATGTGAGGAACGTATAGCTATTCTCGCTTTTCAACTCATTGTTCTCATCAGCTTTTTGCTTGCTTATTTCCTGGATCAGGAAAACATTATTGGCTGACGAGCCTACTTGTACAGTGGCTGATGTGCCGGGTTCTAATGTCTTATCAGTTCCCTTTGCCCATAAATGCTCCCTTCTTAATAAGCCATTATTGAGGGGATCAAACAGTTCTATAAATCGGATGTCCTTTACGGGCTGCCCATCTTTGTCTTTCGTTGTAATTTCTATTTTATAAAATCCCGGAACCACATTATTGGCTTCCAAAGCAAAAGAACCATTCTCTTTAGTATCCTCTGTTTTTGTATACACCACATCTCCTGCAGCCCAGTTATGAAAATCTGACTCATCCTTATATTCATCATTTGGAAAAAAATGAATGAATTCTTTCTTGTCGACGATAAATAAGTCAGGTTGCTGCCAATACCTTTTTCGGATCAGTCGTTGTTCAGGTACTAACTTAAAAATGGAAACAGTTACAGTGGCAGGTGCATGAACCCTATTCATGTTTTGCGTGCTAATGAATATGTTTTTTAATGAATCCTTATTTATTCTCTCTTCTAAATTGACGTTTAATAGCAACGACTTATAACCAGCGGAAACTGTATTGGAAGCGCTTCTTGTTTCGCCATTTATATCAGTAATATCAGCAAACACCTGGTAGTCGAAAACAGGCTCTAGTTTACGATCAATTGTTTTATCAGCGATGGCTTTAAATTGAATCGTGAACTGACCAGCGGCATTAGTGGTTCCTTCGCCATTGGCTATTTCCATTGAAGATGTATTTGGCCACCAACCCTTAAATAGCCATGGATATATAAAACGAGGCTGGCGCACTACACGGTAAGAAACTTTTGCATTGGCAACAAGGCTTCCGGAATATGTTTTTGCATTGCCTGTTACTGTTATGCTATCTTCTACTTTATAAGATGCTTTTATCTTATCATATTCCACATAAAATTTAGGACGCTTATATTCTTCAACACTTATAGCCGTGTAGCCTCCACCGTTTTTTAGTTGGAGGCTAAACTGTCCATTTAAAAGGTTTTGAGGGATGCTAAATTTCCCTGAAAAAGATCCATACTCATTTGTGCTAACATCCAGGGAGTCAACTTTCTTTCCATTTACATCGTTGAAAAATATAGTTGTCTTATAATTTTGGCGTACCGCTTTGGACCCATCTTTTTTACCTGCTAACACAATTCCTTTGTAGAAAAGTATTTGTCCTGGCCGGTATATGCTGCGGTCTGTAAACAAGAAACATGTTGTTGCACTTTCCTTAAATGCTTCTTCAGATACCGGGTTAGTTTTATTATAATAGTAGTAGTGCTGTTCCTCTTGCAAAAACAAACGATCATTTTGATAATTAACTTCTAACCCATAATTGTAATTATTATCGCCCGGCAGATTTTTTATCTCAAAGAAACCTTTGTCATTAGCAGTAAATATTTCCTTTGGTTCCTTTATGTTTTTAGAAGTTTTATAATCGTAGCGGCTTTGCCATAGTTGTGTTTTAGCTCCGGCCAGTGGCTGGCCGGTTTCACGATGAAGTAAGAAATATCTATGTTGCTTGTGGACATAGCTGATGTTGGACACATATAAAAGAGTAACACCGGCCACCGTTTTTTTTGCGGTTAATTCCTCAGTGGAACTTGCCAGAAGAATATAGGATCCTATCGGTAGGGCATCTATTTTTATTTCAACAGAGTGTTGTTGAAGATCATCTGTTTTTGGGAGGGGTTGTTGCCATTCTTTTAATGTAGTCGCTCGTAACAGTTTGTTCCATTGTTTTTCGTCATAAACATTTTGCATCAGGTCTATTAAAGCTTGATCTGCCTTAATTAAACGCAGGTGCAATAAATCAATGTTCTTATATTTTATAAGCGAACGAAAAGGTTGGTTAGGCAGGTTTACTTTTTCCACCTCAAAAGAAAAGTCCTTACTTCTAATTTCATTTAATAGATTATAACTATTTGTCCATCCTTCTGAGAAGACCGGACCTTGCCGATTTAAGGCGCTATCGCCTAACACTTTTTCAAGAATTTTTTTTGCCTTTATTCTCCCATATCTATTAGTCGTATCCTTTAATGGATCATACTGCGCCGCCAGTTGCTCATGATAGACCGCCAGCAGATACGATGCCTGGGTAGCCGCTGGATTATTCTTCTGGGTATTAATAATATGCTCCAATGCTGCTGCATACAATTTGCCTTTATCTTCTGCTACAGAGTGCTGATGTATAAATTCCAGGCGCTGAATATCTATGTCAATCAGGGCCTCTCTATTGCCATTGTTTAAATGAAAACGAATGAGTTCCTGGTAAATCAAAAGAGCCTTGTGGTGTAGTGAAAGTGAATCCCTTGTGATAAACTTATGGCTTGCAAACCTGGCAGCAGGGTCATATGCTATTGGCTCATTTATTACAAAAGAGTAAGCCGGTTTTTTCAAATCTCTTTCATCATTTTTAAAGTAATCCAGTGCTTTATGTGCTAATAAATCGTACAGGGTGGGCCTGAGGCGGCGGGCATTTCCTTTGGTAATAATGTCTGCAAAAGGCGCCACTTTAGTGGCTTTTAGCAGATCATCTTGCTGCAAAGATTGGAGGTATAGGTCTGAAATTTTTTTATGGAAATCATCAATAGACCAAGTTGCAATTTCTTCTTTTGCAAAAGCCGTAGTATTTGTTCTGTTATAAAATTTCCAGCGGTTTCTTTGAAAGTATTGCCAGTATATATTACCCTGGAGGCTTTTTAAAATGGACTTTGCCGGTTCTTTATTAGCGGCTATTTCCTTTTCAAGTTCTTTAATAGCCTGCACAAAGTTATCCTCCCTGTTTTCGTTTTGTAGGCCAAACGTATAGATTAACGATTTTACAATTTGTGCATCCTGGTTGTCTCGTTTGGCTAAAGCATAAATTTTCTTAACCTCTTCAAGCGCAGACTTTGGCAGATTCCTTTTATTAATCAGTTCATCAACCTTCTTCCATTCTGCAGTATAATTTTTTATTACCTGGGCAAAACTGGTTGAGGTACATAATATCAAAATTGTGAAAAGGAGGAAATAGTTAATTGATTTCATTGTGATGATTAGGGATAAACAGATATCTTATGCTACCCTGATGCACGAACTTATGGTATTGCATAAACTTAGTACTCAAAAGATTTTCAGAAAGATTTTACAAGATCAAAATGGACATAGCTAAATTGGTCTAAACAAGAATATTTTTAAGCCCACCATAGGAGAGGTAACCGCTCCAATTATTTTCTTTCGAAAGCGATAAGCTGGAATTAGCTACATTGGCCTACCGTAATACGGTTGATCAAAAGATTATTTATCAAATAAAAGATTTGTTTTCTTTTCAAAGTAGTAGGGATGAATTAGATCAATACATTAGAGGTAATAAATAGTAATTTCGTAACTACTGAATACGACGATGCCCTAACTACGGTTAGGGCATCACTTTTATAGAAAGATTTTTATTTATTTTTCATTATTTCGGCCATGGTCTTTCCAATGTCTGCAGGGCTAGATACTACATAGATTCCACATTCTTCCATGATCTTCATTTTAGCGGCGGCAGTATCGTCTGCACCTCCAACAATAGCACCAGCATGCCCCATTCTACGTCCTGGAGGCGCTGTTTGTCCAGCAATAAAGCCTACAACAGGTTTTTTATTTCCCGTTTCTTTTATCCAATTGGCAGCTTCTGCTTCCATACCACCACCAATTTCACCAATCATTACAATTGCATCGGTTTCATCATCATTCATAAACAATTCCACTGCTTCTTTGGTAGGTGTACCAATAATCGGGTCACCACCAATGCCAATAGCTGTTGAAATACCCAGGCCAGCTTTTGCTACCTGATCAGCGGCTTCATAAGTAAGTGTTCCAGATTTTGAAACAATACCAATACGGCCTTTTTTAAAAACGAAGCCGGGCATAATACCTACTTTACATTCATCAGCCGTAATAACGCCAGGACAGTTCGGCCCGATTAATCTCGTGTTCTTGCCGGATAAAAAGTTTTTCACTTTCACCATATCCTGAACGGGAATGCCTTCAGTAATGCAAACGATCAATGAAACAC
>JAYULK010000023.1:0-4513 GCA_043763635.1 Chitinophagaceae bacterium | reverse complement strand
AACTGGTGACGGCTTCGGGCAGTGGTTTAGATCCGCATGTTTCTCCGCAGGGTGCTCTTGTGCAGGTTGACCGAGTTTCCAAGGCAAGAAATATATCTGCGGAAACGATTAAGCAATTGATAAATAAGCAAACAGAAAAACCATTGCTCGGTATGTTTGGTACATCACGTGTAAATGTGTTGCAATTAAATATTGAATTAGATAAATTAAAATAAGCAACAGCATAATAAAAGATAATGAAAAAGATTTTATTAAGCGCAACAGTTTTAATGAGCACAGTAGCATTAGCGCAAGACAGTACTATTAATACACCAAATCCTTTCACCTTTAGTGGTTACATAGAAAGCTATTACACGTACGATTTTAATAAACCTACCGATAATAACAGACCCGGCTTTATTTACAGCCACAACAGGCATAATGAGTTTAACCTTAACCTCGGTTTTATTAGAGGGAGTTATACTACAGATAAAGTACGAGGCAACCTTGCAATAGCAGCAGGCACCTACATGAATGCCAATTATGCAGCAGAGCCAGGTGTACTAAAAAACATTTATGAAGCGAATGCAGGTTTTAAAATTGGCAAAAAAAATTTATGGCTTGATGCTGGTATTTTTCCATCGCATATTGGTTTTGAAAGCGCTATTGGAAAGGATAACTGGACACTTACCCGTAGCATTGTTGCAGACAACTCGCCTTACTATGAAGCAGGCGCAAAACTTACATTTACTACCGATAATAATAAATGGGTGTTTAGTGGTCTTGCATTAAACGGCTGGCAACGTATTAAACGTGTTGACGGCAATTCGCTCATGAGTTTTGGTACGCAAATAACCTACAAGCCTACAGCTAAAGTAACTTTAAATTACAGCACATTTATCGGTACTGATAAGCCCGACAGCATAAGGCAAATGCGTTATTACCACAACATTTATGGCATCTTCCAGCTAAGCAATGTATTTGGCATAACAGCAGGCTTCGACATTGGTAAGGAAGAAAAGAGTAGCACTAATTCAAATATGAACACGTGGTACACACCGGTTCTTATTGCAAAATTAAATGTTAGCCCAAAAGTTTCTTTAGCCGCAAGGGGTGAATATTACAATGATGAAAAGGATGTCATCATTTCAACCGGTACTACTAATGGGTTTAAGACAACAGGTGTTTCTTTGAATATGGATTATACCCCATCTTCTAATATGTTATTCCGGGTTGAAGCAAGGTCGCTTAATAGCAAGGATAATATTTTTGTAAAAGGAAACGCAATGAAGAATACAAACTCTTTTATAACCACTGCTTTTGCTTTGAGCTTTTAAATATGAACGAAACCGACGATAAAGAAAAAAGGGTGCAACAGTTTTTACAACTGAACCACAAAAGCACAGGGGGCAAGCTAAAGATATACCTGGGCATGAGTGCCGGCGTAGGTAAAACCTACCGCATGTTGCAGGAGGCTCATGCCTTACTGCAACATGGTACAAATATTAAAGTGGCTTATGTAGAAACGCATAACAGAAAAGAAACCCAGGCATTAATTGAAGGGCTGCCAATTATTCCACGGCGTGAGGTTTTCTACAAAGGCAAACGATTAGAAGAGTTAGATGTACAGGCAGTATTGTTGCTTCACCCTGAAGTAGTGATTATAGATGAATTAGCACATACTAACATTCCCGGCAGCAAGAATGAAAAAAGATGGCAAGATGTACTAGATGTGTTGGAAGCCGGGATAGATGTAATATCGGCTGTGAACATTCAGCACATCGAAAGTATAAATGAAGATGTAAAAGAGATAACAGGAGTTGAGGTAAAGGAAAGGATACCGGATAAAATGTTGCAAATGGCAGATGAGGTAGTAAACATTGACCTTACTGCTGATGAACTTATCACCCGATTAAAAGCCGGAAAGATTTATGACCACACAAAAGTGCAGCAGGCATTGCAAAACTTTTTTCAGCCCGATAAGATATTACAGCTCCGGGAGCTTGCATTAAAAGAAGTTGCAGGGCAGGTAGAAAGAAAAGTTGACCACCAAATAACGGCTAAACAAACTCCTTTCAGACACGAACGTTTTTTGGCTTGTGTTTCATCAAACCACGAAATTGGACAAAGAATAATACGTAAAACAGCAAGGCTTGCATCTTACTACAACAGTAAATGGTACGTATTATATGTTCAGCCACCGAAAGAAGCAGCAGATAAAATTCCCTTAGCAACACAAAGGCATTTAATCAATAATTTTAAAAATGCAACAGAGTTGGGTGCTGAGGTAATTCAGAAGAAAGGAGAAAATATTGCCGCTGCCATTATTGATACTGTGAATGAAAAAGGAATAACAACAATCTGCTTAGGTAAGCCGCATTTAAACTTATTTCAGATCATTTTAAGAACGAGTGTGTTTAACCAGTTGTTGAAGACGCTTTCAAAAAATAATGTTGACCTTGTTATACTTTCATAATGCAGCATAGAGGTGTAACGTTTTTTCTAATTTTACTTTTTGCATTTTACATTTTCCCTCATGGCATTGAACGTTAAAAATAAGATTTGGCTTGGCACCTTGTTCCTATTCCTTTTATTATTGGTAACGGGTGGGGTAGGCATTTACTACATGGCAAAGTTGAAAGCCGAGGGTAAAAAGGTTTTGCAGGATAACTATGAAAGTCTATCCTATTCCCACACAATGCAACAGCAGTTAGTCAATGCTACCGGCAATAATGTTCAATCCATAAAAGTGTTTGAAGATGCCTTAAAGCATCAGGAGGCAAATATTACAGAGCCAGGCGAAGGAGAGGCAACAAATAATCTAAGGAGCAACTTTACAAAACTAAAGACCGGCGATACTTCAAAACAAAATCTGCAATCAATAGAACAGCAGCTACAAACTATACTGTCTGTAAACATGCAGGCAATTCAAATCAAAAGCACTACAGCAGAGAAAAC
Source organism: Chitinophagaceae bacterium (assembly GCA_043763635.1). GTDB lineage: Bacteria > Bacteroidota > Bacteroidia > Chitinophagales > Chitinophagaceae > Flavisolibacter. The sequence continues at coordinate 1,576 of JAYULK010000023.1, read as the reverse complement.
GGCGGAAGATGCACTCGCTATTATAATTACTCTTGGAGGCCTGGTATTTCTGATTGCCTTTACTTTCATTCTAAACTTCCCATCAGTAGTCACCAACCCTATCAGAAAGTTATCCGAAGCAATAAAAGAGATTGCCAACAAGAATTATAAGCACCGTATTCACATTAATAACAAAGATGAATTTGGAAAATTAGCGGATGCCTTTAATGAAATGGCTGCACGTCTTGAATATTTTGAAAGCAGCAACCTCAACAAATTAATGTTTGAAAAGAGCCGTGCAGAAGCGGTTATTAATAGTTTGAAAGATGCAAGCATTGGGGTAGATAAAAACAATAGTGTGCTGTTTGCTAACTACCAGGCATTGCAGTTGTTAGGCTTACGGTCCGAAGAAGTTGTTGGTAAAACGGTGGATGAATTGAAAACTAAAAACGACCTGTTTGCATTTGTGATAGATAACCAAAGCACAACCCCTTTTAAGATTGTAGTGGAGAACAGGGAAAACTATTTTGTAAAAGAAGTGATAGAAGTACAGCAGGGCGATGCAAACAATAAAGTGATTGTTTTAATAAATATTACGTCATTCAAGGAACTGGACGTGGCCAAAACAAATTTTATCTCAACAATTTCTCACGAACTAAAAACGCCGTTAGCTTCATCTGATTTTAGTTTGAAATTATTACAGGATGAACGGGTAAGTAAACTTACTCCCGAGCAAAAAGAACTGATAACAAATCTGAAAGACGATAATCAACGGATGCTTAAAATATTAAGCGAGTTATTAAATATGTCGCAGGTAGAAGCAGGCAGAATACAGTTAAATATTCAAAAAGTAAATCCCATAAACATAGTAGAAAATGCTATCCAGGCAGTTTCAGGCAATGCAAAACAAAAAGAATTAAAGATTATAAACACTTCAGACAAAGACCTTCCTTTAATAGATGCTGATGCGGATAAAACAACCTGGGTATTAAACAATTTTTTAACCAACGCAATCAAGTATTCATACCCCAGTAATTCTATAGAAGTTAATGCAGCAAAACAAAACGGTAATGTGGTTTTTTCAGTTAAAGATTATGGTCCGGGAATAAGCGAAGAATACTTACCCCGGCTGTTTGACAAATACTTCCAGGTTCCGGGTTCAAAAGAAAAAGGCACAGGTTTAGGTTTAGCCATTTCCAAAGAGTTTGTTGAGGCACAGGAAGGAAAGATTTGGGTAGAGAGCGAGATAGGCAAGGGCTCTGTATTCTCTTTTGAATTGTCCATTGATTAATTTTTACTTTTTGCATTACTTGCCCTTCGCTTTGGTTATCCATCTAATTACTTCGAAACTGCCGCAAGACTAACAATACATTTATATATTTTCCAATTACAAAAGGTTTAGTGAATAATCTTACCATTGATCTTTAAACGCGTTAATGATAAACCCAGATTTTGCAATTGAAAATTTTCTGTCAATTTGCCTTATTTATAAATTTGGGTATGAAGCATGAGTACACCGATAAACTGGTAACGCCCTGGGGCGGCATGAAAGAGATAAAGCAACTGATAGACAAGACAGGCATAAGCAAAAAGTTAT
>JAYULK010000022.1:0-66762 GCA_043763635.1 Chitinophagaceae bacterium | reverse complement strand
TTTTTGAAAACGACTTAAGATTAAAGCTGAACCAATAAGTTTGTCCATTATAATCTTTAAGCAAACGCTCGGGCAGCGATTTGCCGAAAAGTTCATCGGCACGATTTGTCAAGCCTGCATCATAATTCTTTTTGTGTGCAGAAAATTTAAATTGAATGCGTTGCTCCTTCCACCCAATTTGCTGAAGCGCAAAAAGGGCAGAGCCAGAAAAATTAGCACCCATATCAGCCCAGCTCCATCCCCATTTTTCGGAGTAACCATCTAATAATTCAATTACAGTTAAATAGGTAAAGCCACTGAGGCTCCCAAGGGCAACAGCTTTATTTTCCTTTAATCCTGCCCATCTCCATGCATGGGAACTTGCACGGCTTAAATTATATACCGACCACGCATGCCCTATCTTATCTATCTGCAACCACTCGCCAGAATCATTGTAGGTGTGAAACGGTGCTTTAGGATAGTTCTTATACCAGGTTTGGTTAAGGGCAAAAAGTGAGGTGCCATAGGCCGCAACAGAAACACCTGAAACCAGCCACGGGCGTTTATTATTTATAGACTCATCGTATGAAATTGGTCGACGACTGGTTGTGCAAATACTAGTGACAATAATTGAATCTTTCAGACGCTTATTTTCCCCCGATTTTTGTCCGTAACAAAATATAGAATACAATAAAATAACCGTTGTTGAAACTATTTTCACTTTTCAAAAATACGGAGACCTAATTTTGGCAACAAAACCATTTCCATAACTTCAAATCTTAACTAAGAAAACATGGATGAAGCTATTCAACAAAAAATAGATACCTGGCTTAACGGAAATTTTGATGATGAATCAAAAAATGAGATTCGTGAACTGCAAATTAATAATCCTGAGGAGTTAACAGATGCTTTTTATCGCAGCCTGGAGTTTGGTACCGGGGGCCTTCGTGGCATTATGGGCGTTGGAACCAACAGGATAAATAAATATACAATTGGTATGGCCACGCAAGGCTATGCTAACTACCTGAAAAAAAGTTTTAGTGGCGAGGAAATAAAAGTAGCCATTGCCCACGATAGCAGGAATAACAGCAGGTTTTTTGCGGAAACAACAGCCCATGTTTTTGCGGCAAATGGCATCGTGGCTTATCTTTTTGAAGACCTGCGCCCGACGCCCGAGCTTTCTTTTGCCATACGTTACCTGGGTTGCAAAGGTGGCGTTGTTTGTACTGCATCGCACAATCCGAAAGAGTACAATGGTTATAAAGCCTATTGGGATGATGGGGGCCAACTGGTACCACCACATGACACCAATGTAATGGCCGAAGTAGAAAAAATTGCCAGCGTTGATGAAGTGAAATGGTCGGGCAATGAGCCTAATATAAAAAGCATTGGAAAAGAAGTTGATGAAGCTTACCTGAAAATGGTGAAGGGTCTTAGTGTGAATCCGGAAGTGATTCAAATGGAAGCCGACCTGAAAATTGTTTACACTCCTATTCATGGCACAGGCATTAAGCTTGTACCACAGGCGTTAAAAGACTATGGGTTTACCAATGTAACAATTGTGGAGGAACAAAGTGTTCCTGATGGAAATTTTCCAACGGTTGTTTATCCTAACCCGGAAGAAAGTGAGGCTATGAGCATTGGGCTTAAAAAGGCACAGGAGATTGACGCAGATATATTATTAGGAACTGATCCTGATGCCGATCGTGTGGGTATTGGGGTAAAAGACCATAACAATAAATGGATTCTTTTAAATGGCAACCAAACTGCTTTGCTGGCTTTTAATTACCTTATTGAAAGCCGTAAAGAAAAAGGCATTGCCCAGCCAAATGATATGGTGGTAAAAACCATTGTAACAACCGATATGATTGATGCTTTTGCCATAAAGAATAACATCAATTGTTACAATGTGCTGACAGGGTTTAAATGGATAGCCGAGCTTATAAAAGAAAAAGAAGATAAAGAACATTATGTAATAGGAGGCGAGGAGAGCTATGGATTGTTGGTAGGAGCAAAGCTGCGGGATAAGGATGCAGTTTCTGCAGTGGCGATTTTGTGTGAAATGGCAGCTTACGAAAAACACCAGGGCCGTAACTTGTTTCAGAAATTATTAAAGCTTTATATTGACTATGGTTTTTATAAAGAACATCTTATCTCCATTACAAAAAAAGGCCGTGATGGCCAGCAGCAGATTGCTGACATGATGCAAAGGTTTCGAAACAATCCGCCAAAAATACTGGCAGGAAGCAAAGTTGTAACCTTGCTTGATTATGAAATGCGTACGTCAACAAACCTCGCTACTAATGAGCAATCCCCAATAGATTTGCCGCAGTCAAATGTGCTACAATTTATAACTGAGGACGGAAGCAAAATTAGTGCACGCCCTTCCGGTACCGAGCCTAAAATTAAATTCTACTTCAGTGTAAATACAAAGCTTGACAAGCTGGAAGATTTTGAGGCGAAAGAAATAGAATTGAAACAAAAAATTGATACGATTATTAGGGAAATGGAGTTGTAAATTTAGCAGGAAGAACAAGCATTGCAATAAACCTGATTCGGTTATAATTTATTACCGTAAATAATAAAGGGTACCTCAACGATGGTACCCTTTTCTCTTTAGGCGGATGGACTTAATATCTTAGATGAACTATTAATGATGTTTGATAACACAAAGAAATAATCTTTCATTATGCCTGAAAATATTTCTCGGCGAAAACGTTGTTTTTGGCGTTGGTGTATTAATCTGGTGAGGGCTTTCGGGAAGGCAGGATCATCGGCACCTTCCTTTTATATTCCTGGTACTGATCTCCAAATTCTTTGATCAGTTTTTTCTCTTCAAACCCAATTCCTATAAGCGTATAAACAGTAATGATAAAGTTAGAGATTAGTAAGGAGGAATACGGAACAAAAATAAACAATCCCCAAATGAATATAAATGTACCTGCATAAAGGGGATGCCTTACAAAGCGATGAATGCCTGTAATGATTAATACATTTCCTGTTTTTACCTCATCAATAAACAAAGTTTTCAAACCACTTAATTGGGCAAAATATTTTCTAATGCAAACGGCCATAATTATTAAACCAACAATTGCCGTAACCAGGCCAAGGGTATAGCTGATATTATTTGGCTGAAAAAGATAAAAGCTGTTCATGCCCACCTGGTATATAAGCACAATAAAAAAGGTGATCGCCGCAAACAGAGAATAATACAGGCGGAAATAACGAAAACTTTTACCAAGGCTTTTTGCCAAATTTTGCTTTACTCCCACATCCGCCAGCAGGCTGTGTAGAAAACAAAAGGCAATCCAGGCCACTGCCAAAATCAGGTGCTGTTTCATCACTATTTAAAAATAGCACATACATAAAAGGAATGCCAGATTTTTTTGCCGGTTATATTTGCGCTATGAGAAAGTATGAAGATAGCTATCGCCATAAGGGGCTACGAAAAAAGTTAGTTGATGTTGTACGCAGCAAAGGCATCACAGATGAAAAAGTACTTCTTGCTATTGAAAGTATTCCAAGACATTACTTTCTAGATTCTGCTTTTGACGAAGTAGCTTATGAAGACCGCGCCTTTCCTATTGCAGAAGGACAAACCATTTCTCAACCTTATACAGTAGCCTATCAAACACAATTACTTTCTATTAAACCCTTTAATAAAGTATTAGAGATTGGAACCGGTAGCGCTTACCAGGCTTCAGTTTTAGCAGAAATGGGTGCCCAGGTTTTCACTATTGAAAGACAAAAAAAATTGTTCGAGCACAATAAACAATTTGGTTACATAAAAAAATATCCAAACATCAAATTTTTTTACGGAGATGGGTATGAAGGATTGCCAACCTATGGACCATTTGATAAAGTAATTATTACGGCAGCAGCACCAGATATTCCGAAAAAATTAGTAGATCAATTAAAGCCTGGCGGCATGATGGTTATACCAGTTGTAGATGGTGAATTACAAACTATGAAACGAATAACCAAACTGCAGGATGGCACATTAAAGGAAGAGGCGTTTGACCGGTTTAGTTTTGTGCCGATGTTAGGGGGAAAAAACGAATAACAAATTATAAATAGGATACCTGAAAAATCTCATTCTTCATTCCTGTCCCTTATACTACATGCACGTAGTCAGCAGCTATTTACTTATAATTGCACTTAAACACATCCTTAATTTATTCTAATGAGACTTTCAAAAATACCCGTGCTATGCTTTTTGCTCTTTGCTGCCTGCTCGCAAAAAAAGCTTGCCCTTGATCTGCATCGTACAATTCCTTATCCCCAAAGTAAGTTTATCAAACGATTGGTTTGGGAAAGCGAGCCTTCAAAGTATCCGGGCACTGGAACCGACATGCATTGGTGGACATGGGGCATTGATGGTAAAACATATTTTGCTGATGATGATGGTGCAAATTTTGGCGGGCCGGGGTGGTATGCACATGTTTTAAGTTCAACAGGCGTTCCTCCTAATCATAAGGTTGAAACGGTTACTGACTTTCAATTTTATGACTTTAGGGCTAACCTTCCTGACAAGTTAGTTAGAAGATATGTTTGTGGTACCGTGGCTGTAGATTCTAACCTGTATGTAAGCATCTATGATTATGATTGGAACATTCTTTCCCATCCTGTTAATAGAGATACTGTGGTTAAGCTGCTAAAGCAATTTCATCCGTGGAATGAAATGAGTCCGGAAACACGAGGGCAGGTTGGTTTTATAGATGGTTTCTCAAAAAATTATGGAGTTGCCGGAATAATTCAATCAAAAGATTTTGGAAAGACATGGACAAATTTACCCGGCAAGTATACACCTGAATTTTTTGGTCCCAAATTCGGCGCTCCCGCTTTCTTAACTTTTGGCCCTGGCAATACAGAGATCCCAAAAGATCTTTATCCCTATGTATATGCTATATCGAACGATGGCAACTGGGCTTCAGGCGATAATGTGTTTTTAGGAAGAGTGCATCGGGACAGTATTATTTTCAGAAATGCGTGGCAATTTTACAGAGGGGCTACTAATTCAAACAAGCCGCTTTGGACCGCTGAAGAAAATGCTGCAAGCCCAATCTTTTCTGATCCGGGCCACGTAGGTCATCCAACAATAACTTATAATAAACCCCTTAACCGATACATCCTTTGTATATCAAGTGATGTAATACCACACCGAGAAAATTCGCCAAAAGAAGAAACAAGAAAGTGGAATTATGAATCTGAAATGCAATTGTATGAAAGCCGTAACCCATGGGGGCCGTGGGCTATATTTCATAACGACAAAAAATGGGGTGGAACCGACCATACCTGCTATCTTCCTCAAATGCCTTCCAGCTGGCTAAGTGCAGACGGTTTATCGGGAAGTATTGTTTTTGCAGGAGACTATGTAAATCGAAAAGCAGAATACTACGGGTTCATGACACAGCAATTTCGTTTGGAGCTTAGATAAGATTTTTTTAGTGCGCTTATTCATTTTTTTTAAGCCTTGTGCTTTTTTTATTCTCAAAAAGCTTTTTTAGCAGCAGGCAGCTGTGGTAATATAAAGTTATCCAACCTGCTTTTTTGAGCCATTAGTTTTTCAACACCTTCAATGGAGCGGGGTGATAGGGTAGTTAATAATTCAAAGTCATCTTTTCGTATCAATACATTGTCTTCAATACGTACGCCAATGCCCCACCACTTTTTATCGCAAGGGCTACCAGAGGCAATATAGATTCCAGGCTCAATTGTTATAACCATGCCTTTACGCAAGGTATCTGTGGATCCGCGGTCGTGCACATCAAGACCTATGTGGTGTGAAAGACCGTGGGGGTAATATTTGTTGACCTCATCCTTGGTTTTTATGATTCCCAGTTTTAATAGGCCAGTGGCTATGACGTCTCTTGCTGCTTTGCTTGCGGCTGCCCACGTAGTACCTTCTTTCAATATTTTGAATGCAGCTTCCTGTGCGTCATATACCAATTGATAGATGGCTTTTTGTTCCGCAGAAAACTTACCATTGGCAGGTACCGAACGGGTAACATCTGCGGTGTAACCGTGGTATTCAGCACCAATATCCATTACCAACATATCAATACCCACCTGGGTACGTGCATTTTCTATATAATGCAGAATACAGCCATTGTCGCCCGAACCCACAATAGAACTATATCCAACTTTTTCTGCTCCATATTTTTTATGTACAAACTCCTGTATGCCTTGTATTTCCCTTTCCGACATACCAGGCCGAATTGCTTTAATGGCTTCGTTATGACCTACACATGAAATGTCAATCGCTCTTCTAAGCAATGCTAACTCTTCTTCCGTTTTTATTTCCCGCAACTGACCTGTAATTTTTTTAAATAAATTGGAACTCAATCGCTGTGCACTGATATAGCTCCTGATTTTTTCTTGTACTGCCTTAACAGCGTTTGTGTCTTTGATGGACAATATGTCTGCTATGAGTGCATTAGCATGGTAAGCTTCCTGTTCACTTTTTCGTTTTATATTTTCATGAAGCGTCGCAAAGCTTATCATACCTCTTTGCTCAAAACGAAGCAGGTCATCTTCCAATGCTTCATTGTAAGTTGCATTAATGCTTGCTTTTTCACGAAACGTCTTAACAAGGTCAGTAAGCGAACCATTATCGTCAGCCACTTCCTTTAAACCTGTAGGCAGGCTAAATAGAATCTTGCTGAAGCTCTTATATGAAATAGGATAAGTGCTAAAAGCTGTTCCTTCAAAAACATCGCTAATTCCTAATCTATCTTTTACACCTTGGGTGCCAAGCCTTCTTCCGGTCCATTGTTCCCGTAATGCATCTCGTTTTTGTACAAAGAATAATTCTGTAAAGGAATGACCGTCTGTTGCTGTTTGTGCGTTTTTAAAAATTAATAAGACCGCATTAGGCTCCAGGTAACCCGTAAAGTAATAGAGATCCGGATTTTGATGATACACATATTCTGCATCGTTGGAAAATGTGCGGGGTGGTGCTGCAAATACTACCATTACGGCATTGTCAGGCATTAGTGCCCTGCCTCCTTCACGCCTTCCTTTATGAAATTCCTTGGACAAATAATCGGTCGGTAAATTTTTTTGACTGAAGCCATTAAATACTAAAAAAGAGAAATAAAAAACCAATATTAAAGGCTTGCCAACCCGCATACAAATGATTTAAGAATTAAAATTAAGCCTATCACTTATGAAACTATGAATGCCCCTTAATATAATACCTACTCATCATCATCTCCGGAATAAGCATCTTCGTTATTATAATATTCTTTTTCCCATTTTTCCACCACCTTATCGCTAAGGCACTCTATAATATCAAACAAGGTATCATCTTTACGCTTCCAGGCGGTGGTGAGCTCGTCATTAAAACAAAAAACATACATGCAATGATCTGACTCAATGGTTACTTTAATCAACGTTAGCGGCGATTCTTTTTTCTCTTGAACCAGGTAATAACATCCTGGTTCCAACAATCCATACAAATACATACACTCCTCCTTTTCGGTTAATGTTAAGACAAGCAAATAATAGAATTAATGGGTAAGTGCAGTGTTTTTGGTAGCTACGGCAGGGTTGCAGACCGAAGCAAGAAATCAAAATTAATGGTTTCGAAAGTTTACTTACCGTTATCGGATGTAAATAAATAATAAACATTTTCGATAATGATTTACAATAAATTGTACATGCAAATTAGTAGCAACGAAAGAAAATACGGCTAAAATTATTAGCAAATGCAGAGCTTCTTTTTATTATATTGCGCTTTGAATTGCTGATTTTCTTGCAACCGTAAAAGTTAATCCCGAATTGAAGTCCGGGGTTAACTTGCAATCAGAATAATTAGAAATACTAAAGCTGGAAGCATTATTTTTTTAAATTTTCAGGAATCGAAATCCTTATGGCAGAAACAAAGAAGAATATTTTTGAGTACACCGAAGACAGTATAAGAAGTTTGGACTGGAGAGAGCATATTCGTTTGCGGCCTGGTATGTATATTGGCAAGCTAGGCGATGGCAGCAGTCCTGATGATGGCATTTATGTTTTGATAAAAGAAGTGATTGATAATTGTATTGATGAATACACGATGGGGCATGGCAAATCCGTAGAAATTGCTATCAAAGAAAAAGTGGTTACGGTAAGAGACTATGGCCGGGGCATTCCGCTGGGCAAAGTGGTAGATGTAGTAAGTAAGATAAATACAGGGGCTAAGTATGATAGCAAGGCTTTTCAAAAAAGTGTAGGCTTAAATGGTGTAGGTACAAAAGCGGTGAATGCGCTTAGTCATTACTTTAAAGTTTCTTCTGTAAGAGAAGGAAAAATTAAAGAAGCTGAATTTGAGAAAGGTGTTTTAATAAAAGAACATAAGGAAGCCAAAACAACAGAAGATAATGGTACGCTTGTAACTTTTATACCGGATGAATCTATTTTTAAAAACTTTCATTATTTAAGCGAATACCTCGAAAAGCAGATCTGGAATTATTGCTTTCTAAATGCCGGACTCCGCATTATATTTAATGGGAAAAGTTTTGTAAGCAAAAACGGTTTGTTTGATCTTTTGGATAGGGAAGTAAATGCTGATGAGCGTCGTTATCCTATCATTCATTTAAAAGGCGATGATATTGAAGTAGCATTTACCCATAACAATGATTATGGCGAAGATTATTACAGTTTCGTAAATGGACAACATACCACTCAAGGTGGTACGCACCAGGCAGCTTTCAGAGAAGCCTATGTAAAAGTGATCCGTGATTTTTTTAAAAAAGATTATGATGCAGCTGATGTGCGGCAAAGCATAGTGGCTGCGGTGTCAGTACGAATTGTAGAACCAGTTTTTGAATCGCAAACAAAAACAAAGCTAGGTTCATTAAATGTAGAAGAAGGTGGCTCAACTATGCGCCAGTTTATTTTTGAATTTCTTGCCCGAGAACTGGATAACTTTTTACATAAGAACAGTGCAACTGCAGATGCTTTAAAAAAACGTATTGAGCAAAGCGAACGAGAGCGAAAAGAATTAGCAGGCATTAAAAAACTGGCAAATGAACGTGCTAAAAAAGCCAACCTCCATAACAAAAAATTGCGTGATTGTAAGGTGCATCTAAACGATGAACCACCATCAAAAGGCAAGGAAGTGTTTTTTGCTTTACAAAGCGAATCAACCATTTTTATTACAGAAGGCGATTCTGCCAGCGGGTCTATTACAAAGTCGAGAGACGTAAATACACAGGCAGTCTTTAGCTTACGTGGTAAGCCTCTTAATTGCTTTGGCATGAGTAAAAAAGTGGTGTATGAAAACGAAGAATTGAATTTGCTGCAGCATGCTTTAAATATTGAGGAAGGATTGGAAGGTTTGCGCTTTAACCGTGTGGTTATTGCTACTGATGCAGATGTAGATGGTATGCATATTCGATTATTGATCATGACTTTCTTTCTTCAATTTTTTCCTGACCTTGTTAAGAAAGGGCATATTCATATTTTGGATACGCCGTTGTTCCGGGTACGCAATAAACAGGAAACTATCTATTGCTATTCGGAGCAGGAAAGGCAGGCTGCGGTAAAAAAATTAGGCACTAAGCCAGAGATAACCCGCTTTAAAGGATTGGGAGAAATTAGCCCGGATGAATTTGCAGGTTTCATTAATGAGGATATAAGATTGCAACCTGTAATTCTTGATCACGGCGATCATATTCAACACCTTCTTGAATATTATATGGGGAAAAACACTCAGGAGCGCCAGGAGTTTATTATTAATAATCTTAGGTTTGAGCTTGATACAATTGAAGCACTTCAATAAAAAGAATCACTTGACTAAATTAGATGTTATAAGAAAGGCAAAGTCCATGTTCATGAAGTGGAACCTTCATCATGCTGTGCAACCATTTGATGCGGGTTTGCTTAATGGTGTTTATATGTCACAGCTTTCAAAATGGCGGGTAGACCATCCGGTAAAAGGATACAACGATTTTTACCAGGAAGAATGGGACTATGAGCGAAGACTAAAATTGTATGAAGCAGTAGATGCGCAGGAAGCCTTATCCAACCAACCTTTAGATTATTTAGAATTTGGTGTGGCCGGTGGCAACTCTTTTAAATGGTGGCTTCAGCATAATAAAAACGAATCTTCAAGGTTTTTTGGCTTTGATACTTTTGAAGGACTTCCTGAAAAATGGGGTGCTTTTGCAAAAGGTTCAATGGCTTACGAAATGGAGTCATTGCAAATTACCGACAGCAGGGCATCGTTTTATAAAGGACTGTTCCAGGACAGCCTGATTCCTTTCCTCGAAAAGTATGACAATAGAAACAGGAAGGTCATTCATTTAGATGCTGACTTATTTAGTTCTACCATTTTTGTATTGTCGCAACTATACCGTGTATTAAAGCCAGGCGATATATTATTGTTTGATGAATTTGCCGTGCCGCAACACGAGTTTTTAGCTTTCAAGATTTTTACAGAATCATTTTACGTGAAGTATGAAGTAATAGGCGCTGCCAACAATTATTTGTTTGTTGCAGTGAAAATAATGTAACGTAATTCTGCAATCTTAAATCCGCAATCATATTATGATACACATTGTTTTTCAGCAACAGGATGTAGAAGTATTACAAAAGGCCATAGAAATGGATGATGCTTTGCAAGGCCCGGTTCTGCAAATAAAAGATGACTATGCCGTTGGAAATATTGATGGCCTTGATAAAGAAGATGGATGGGGAGAAAGAAAACAATGGTGGAAAACTTTACTGGAAGCCTCTCCTTATGGTGATACTACAAACATGGTTGATGACAGGCTAACGGTGCATCAGCTTATAAGAGAGCTGGACAAAAATGATAAAGAAGTAGTATGGATATGGATGGGACAAAATGCTCATGATGTTTGTGGCTATTATTGGTTAATAAGCAGCCTGAAAAATTACCAGGGACGGATTTTTGTTTTGTATTTAAACAACCTTCCGTTCATTAATGAAAAAGGCAACATCTTTTTCCCGACTGCGCTACACGAAATTCAGCCCAAAGAGTTTTTGAAAGCAAAAAAATTAAACAGGGCCGTTACACTAAGTGAATTTGAAGTAGACCCTGACGAATGGAAACGACTTTGCGATGAAGATGCTATGATACGTATCCTGGAAGGAGGCAAAAAAATAGGAAGCCAAAAAGCAGATTATTATGATAATGACATCCTTACTAACCTGGTAACAGAATGGCAAAAAGGTAATCGTGCTATGGCTAATATACTTGGGAAGATGAAGATTAAAACCGGCGATGTATTTCTTCTTTGGCGAATGAAAGAATTAGCAGTGAATGAAATGGTTGAAATAAATGGAGATCCTTCCAAAGGATGGAAAGAATTTGAAGTACGGTTAAAAACACCCCATAGCGTAGAAGTGCTCCAGGCAGATAATAATTAACCTTTTAAGAAATGAAATCAATTTTTTCTTCTTTATTGCTTTTATTCATCGTGTATGGAAGCAATGCTCAAAGCCTGAACCATAAGATGGATGAACTGGTAAGTGCTTATGCTAAAGCCGGCAAGTTCAACGGAACGGTATTGGTGGCGCAAAAAGGAAACATCATTTTCGAAAAAGCGTTTGGCTTACGTGATGGTGCATCTAAGGCAACACATGAAATAAATGATATTTTCCAGATTGGTTCTGTTACTAAACAATTCACTGCAGCTATTATTATGCAACTGCAGGTGGAAAGAAAGCTATCCCTAAAAGATAAGTTGAGTAAGTATTATCCTGATTTTCCGAATGGCGAAAAGATAACAATAGAAAACCTGTTAACACATACTTCAGGCATTTACAATTACACAAATGACACGAGCCTGATGAAAAATGACGTCGCAAAACATTTTTCAGAAAAGCAGGTGATCGCAACTTTTAAAAACAGGCCTTTAGACTTTGAGCCTGGAACAAAATGGAACTATAGTAATTCCGGCTATTCGCTACTCGGTTATATTATAGCAAAGGTTACAAAAAAGCCTTACGAGCTTGCTATGCGTGAACGGATTTTGTACCCATTGGGTATGTCGAGCAGTGGTTTTGATTTTACTAATTTGAAAAACGCTCAAAAATCTACCGGGTATTTTTCATTAAGTAATGATGGTTCAGTTCCGTCACCAATTGTTGATTCGACTATTACTTATTCTGCCGGGGCTTTATATTCTACAGTGGGTGATTTGTATAAATGGGAAAGAGCGATTTACACAGATAAAATTCTAAAGCAGGACGCCTGGAAAAAAGTATTCATCCCTTTTAAAAATAATTATGGATACGGATGGGGCATTGATTCTGCTTTTGGCAAGCTGCGCACCTCCCATGGCGGCGGTATTCATGGTTTTACATCGTACCTCATGCGTTTCCCGAAAGAAGAACTTGTTGTGATCATGCTTGATAACAGTTCAGCAGGATCTTTAAGTACTATTTCTAATAGCCTTGCTGCAATTGCTTTTGGCAAGCCGTATGAAATTCCTGGTGAAAGAAAAGAGATAAAAGTAGATGTGAGCACTTTGCAACAATATGTTGGAGATTATGAATTGGCACCCAATTTTATCATTACAGTTTCCATTGAAAAAGATGCGCTGGTTGCACAGGCTACAGGACAACCCAAGTTTAATGTATATGCAGAAAAAGAAAACTTTTTCTTTTTGAAAGTGGTTGATGCGCAGGTAGAATTTATAAAAGACAGCGTAGGAAAAGTAACTGAGATGGTTTTATACCAAAACGGACAGAAGCCAAGAGGCAAAAAAATAAAATAGATCCAATATTAAATGAGCACTACTAAAAATAAAAACTTCGAGTTTGTAAATAATGATCATGGGGTTAATGGCCAGTATAAAACCTGGTTTCTCGATTATGCGTCTTATGTAATCCTGGAACGTGCCGTACCTGCTATAGAAGATGGCTTAAAGCCAGTGCAGCGCCGTATTCTTCATGCCATGAAAGAAATGGATGATGGCCGTTTTAATAAGGTAGCCAACATCATTGGCCAGTCTATGCAATACCATCCGCATGGCGATGCATCTATTGGTGATGCGCTTGTGAACATAGGTCAGAAAGATCTTTTAATTGATACCCAGGGTAATTGGGGTGATGTACGCACGGGGGATGATGCAGCGGCTTCACGGTATATAGAAGCCCGCCTAAGCAAGTTTGCATTAGAAGTTTTGTTTAATCCCAAAACCACACGCTGGCAGTTAAGCTACGATGGACGAAAGAATGAACCAATTACCCTTCCTGTAAAATTTCCTTTGGTGCTTGCGCAAGGTGCAGAAGGTATTGCAGTGGGATTAGCCACTAAAATTCTACCACATAATTTTGTTGAATTAATTGGAGCCAGTATTAAATATTTAAAAGGCAAAAAGTTTGATCTCTTTCCGGATTTTTTTACAGGCGCTATGGTTGATGTGACGGATTATAATGAGGGAAGGAGAGGAGGCCGTGTAAAAGTAAGAGCACATATTGAGGAGATAGATAAAAAAACCTTGTCTATCAAAAGCGTTCCTTATGGCGTAACCACTACTCAACTGATAGATTCTATAGTAAAGGCTAATGATGGAGGAAAGATCAAAATCAGAAAAGTTACCGACAACACCGCGGCTGATGTAGAATTGGTTGTAGATCTCGCCCCAGGCATTTCATCAGATATTACCATTGATGCTTTATACAAGTTTACTGATTGCGAAATATCAATAGCACCTAATACGTGCGTGATTATTGATAACAAACCGCATTTTGTAAGTGTGCATGAATTGCTACGGGTATCGGCAGACAAGACCAAAGATCTATTGCAAAAAGAATTAGAGATCAGGCTTAGCGAACTTCAGGAGAAATGGCATTATACTTCTTTGGAAAGAATCTTTTTTGAAGAAAAAATATATAAAGAATTAGAGAAGAAATATGAAACATGGGATAAAGTAATAGAAGCTATAGGGAAAGCATTCCTTCCTTTTGTAAAACAATTGAAAAGAGAAATCACCAAAGAAGATATTTTAAAACTTACAGAGAAGCCCGTACGTCGTATCTATCGTTTGGATATAGATGAATTGAATAACCAGTTAAAAGGATTAGAGGCGGATATCAAACAAGTGAAATTTGATCTTCAAAACCTGAACGATTATGCAATTGCCTGGTTTGAGAATTTATTAAAAAAATATGGTAAGGGACGCGAACGAAAAACGGAAATAAAGGTATTTGAAGTAATTGAAGCAAAGCATGTAGCCATTGCCAACACAAGAGTATACATGAATCGCGATGAAGGTTTTATTGGAATAAGTTTAAAAAAAGATGAACTGATTGCTGAATGTTCTGACCTGGATGATATAATTGTGTTTACCAAACGGGGTATTATGAAGGTGGTGAAAGTGCAGGATAAGGCTTTCATTGGTAAAGATATTTTGCATGCCGCTGTTTTTAGAAAGAATGATGAACGTACCACGTATAATATGATTTATACTGATGGTGCAAGCGGAACAGCCTTTGCCAAACGGTTTAATGTAACAGGCATAACCCGTGATAAGGACTATGATCTCACTAAGAGTTCAGACAAAAGCAGGGTACATTATTTTTCAGTTAACCCCAACGGTGAAGCTGAAGTAGTGCGTATCATTCTTAGTCCAAATTGCACCGCACGAAACAAAGAGTTTGAATTTTATTTTGAAGAACAGGAGATTAAGAGCCGTAGCAGTATTGGCAACCAGGTAACTAAGTATCCGATACGGGCCGTGAAATTTAAAGAGGCTGGTGTTGCTACCCTAGGGAGTATTAAGCTTTGGTTTGATGATAAGTTTGGCAGATTAAATCATGATGGAAAGGGAATGAGCCTTGGTGATTTTGATGCTGACGACCGGCTGCTGGTTATATACACCGATGGAACTTATGAAATTACAGACCAGGAGATGACCCAGAAGTTTGACCCTGAAGAAGTAATGATGATTGAAAAGTTTGATGCAGAAAGAATCATCACAGCCGTTTATTTGGACCATGATAAACTGCAGTATAATGTAAAGCGTTTCAAAATTGAAACCAATACCCTGCGTACCAGGTTTATGTTTATAAAGGAAGGGAAAGGGAATCTTTTAGAAGCGGTAAGCACAGAGGAAGAACCAATTCTTGTTGTTCAATCCGGCAAGGGCGACCAGGTGCGCAAAGCTAAATTTAAGCTAGCCAGGATGGTAGAAATTATGGGCTGGAAGGCCGTAGGCGCCAAGCTGGTAGATTTTAATAAAAGCCTCGTGATGGATTGGGAACTAAAAGAAGGGGCAAAACAATCTGAGTTGTTTTAAAATGTATAGCCCATACTTCTGCAATAACTCAGGGCAAATAATTTCTTACATATAGGGCCAATTCATCCTTGCTGGCTTGTGTTGTAAGCACATCATATAATTGTGTAAAGTTGGCCGTGGCGGTGATTGTTTTATAAGATGCTTTACCAAGTTGCAGCCTGTTGGCTTCGTCACTTACCAGTTGAATTAGTTGCTTTGCCTGGTAGGTGGTAAAAAAATTACCTGTGTTTGAAAAAATGTTTGTCAATGCCGACATTTTTGCACCTGGCAACCACTACTTTTTTACATTATTATAATTTGCTGTAAAGTTTGCATCAGACATGGCGGTTTTATATGTATTATTTTGTGGCAGCGCCATTGTTATAATTGCCGTTACTATTGTTATACGAGTTTACATAAGCGGTTAAATCATCTCTGCTTGTTTGATAGCTAAGTACATCATACAACTGCGTAAAGTTTAAAGGATCAGTGATGCTTCTATAAGATGACTTTGCCAAAGCATGCCGGCTGTTTTCAGAATCAACCAGTTGAATAAGTTTTCTTGCCTGGGCTGTAGTAAAAAAGTTGTTACCGTTTACAAAGGCGCTGGTTAGCGCAGTCATTTTTGCCCCTGCCTGCCACTGGTTTTGAATCTGCTGATAGAGCACATTATAATTGGTTGCAGACATTGGAGTTTTATTGGCCTTATTGTTTGAGCTGGAATTGTTTGTGTAAACAGATGAATTTGTATTGTTGGAATTATAGGCATCTACATAAACCAGCAATTCATTTTTACTTGTGTTATTATTGAATAAACTGCTTACCTGCAGGAAATTTACAGGGTCAGTTATTCCGCGGTAAGATGCTTTTGCAAGACTAAGCCTGTTGTTTTCACCATTTATTAATTGTATTAATTGGGCGGCTTGCGAAGTGGTAAAATAATTGGTGTTAGTAGAAAACATATCCGCTACTGCCGCCATTCTTGCACTATTGCTCCATTGTTTTTTTATATCCTGATACACCACCTGGTAATTTGCATCAGACATTGGAGCATTATATTGTGCTGTGTTGGTATTACGGTTTCTTGCTTTTACTTCTTTCGTTTGCACACCACCATTTGGATTAATAGTTACTACCAGATCATAACCTGTGCGTAAGGTAATGGTGGTAGAATTGCTTCTTGATGCATTTGCGTTACTGCCAACCAATGCAAGTGTGTGTTGCCCATGCATCAGATCGCTAATTGTTATAGTTCTTTTATTTGATGCTGCGCCACCGTTTGCGGAGAGTGTATAAGTTTTGCCATCTATATCAATATTCTTATTGCGGTTGCCATTCAAATTAATAGTCAGGTTGCTGTTTTGCGTATAAACTGATAAAGCAGTTATGCTGCTTAAAAGTAGAAGGAATAATAATTTCATAGTATTTATTACGTAATGCAAATCCAAAAGTTCAATTCGGTAAATCAAAGTCTGTACCATTAAATAAATAACAAGTTTGTGAACTGTAAACAAGCTTATGTTTCAACGTTATTATTCAAAATGGAAATAGCCTACTACAAAGAACTTCAAAAGAAGTAGCGCTCTAAGTTAAGAAATGCCAATACCTAAAGCTTGTGTTTTATAAAAAGATATAATGATTCATTCTGTTTGCAGTTAGCAGTTGGCACAGCTTTATATCCACAATTTAACTGCGTTAATACATGAAAGGGGGCAAAAGAATTGATTATACAAACTTAAATTTTTACTTTTCGGGAATATGAGGTTTCGTTTTTCTTTATTGGCCGGGGTTATCATTTTTTCTATAGCCTGCAAAAAAATAACGGTTGAAAAAAATACATTGCCGCAAGGATATTCTGTAGCACAGATCATTGGTAATTGGAAGGTGACTGCAATTGAGTCAGATAAATTATATGATTGGGATGGAGATGGTGTAAGGGAAAGGGATATTTACAGCACCTGGTCTGAATGTGCAAAAGACAACCGTTACGAGTTTTACCAGGGCGCTACAGCCACTTATAAAATTACCTGTTCCAATACATCTCCGGGGACGTGGGATCTTGAAGGCATAGTGCTTGAATTGATACAGAACGGTTCGTCTTCAGAATTTGAGACTATTACTGCACTCACATCAAACAGGTTCGTAACAGAAAAACAGATCCAGCTTTCCAATGGCTTGTTTTATAAAATTACAAAGGAGTATATAAGGCAATAGATAACTAACCATAAGTGCTGCGTTTCAGCAATAGCTAAACTCAGACAATACCTTTGTGCATTTCCCAAAGAGCATTCCGTGAGACTTCATCAGCAACAGTGTCATATCCATGAATAATTCTATTCCTTGCCTCCACAATTTTACTGGAATTGGCAAAGTGAATAGAGTCGTCTTTTGGGAGCACCCTGCTCATAACCTCGCCAATAATTTCGAGATTTCTTTCTATTGCTCTTTTTGTCTTAAGGTATTTCTTAGTAAGGCTATTGAATAGTTTATCTTTTTAGGGTTATGCTGTTGCACGAAGAGCCATAGGTTTAGAAAGCGAAAAGAAGCCTTGCAGGCCCTTTTTTCATCTTTATTACTACTGTCTTTCTTTTTTGCTAACTATAATTGATCCATTTCTTAAGGTTTGCCAACTAAATCTGCAAGTTTGATCCCATCCTCAATGTGATCTTTGCAAACCCGATGACGAAATTCAAGACTGTAAAGCCTCCTTGAAATGAATTGATTTCTTATGTCCATTTTTACATTCATTTGTGTAAACCTATTTTAGGACAAGACAGCTCTGCCTGTTTTTAAGAGACAGACAAGCATAGCATTTGCAAAGAACTGGAAGATGTACACCCTAAAGTAAGGCACGCCGTGTCGTCCGACCCGGCACAAAGCCAGGAAATGGAAACAAGGCCAGAACTCAAGATAAAACGATACGTTTGTTTTATGTTTACATTGCTTTGTTAGTCTCACAAATTTAAAACTCAATTAAATCATGTTTAAAAAGTTTACAACAACAGATAAATTATTATTTATCTCAGCATTTCTTTCACTTATTTTTTCTGAAATATTGTATTTCAGAGGAGAAGTATATTCCGCCATATTTATTGGCCTTTGGGTGCCATCAATACTTGGTTTCGGAATTTATTTAAAACTTCTAAACAACAGGAAAAATGACTGATTTAATACCATACTTCGCAGGGTTCATCACATTATTATTCGCAACAGGCTTTTTATTGGCATTGAAAGAAATGAAAAATCAAAAATTTTAATTGCGACACGGGGTATTGGTAAAATTTAATTTTTGTATGCAACGTTAATAGATGTGTATCCAACTACCTATCAAAATTTCATCAATAGAAGTGGCCGCAATATCTTGATGTTGTGTAGATAAGTAAACAAATGCCCGGATTTATTGTTGTTTTAAAAATATATGAAACACAATGCAGCATTATTTAATAATCGGGGGCTCAAGTGGTATCGGGCTACAATTGGCAACGCAGCTTGCCGAATCCGGCAAGCGGGTAACTGCCACTTTTAATAAAAGTAAACCGGTCGTCGAAAACCATCTAATACAATACCATCATTTGGATGTTTTAGAAGAAAGTTTTTCTTTGGATTTTTTACCCGATGAACTTGCAGGATTGGTATATTGTCCTGGTAGCATTAACCTCAGGGCTTTCGAAAGGATAAAGCCTGCCGATTTTGAAACAGATTATAAACTTCAGGTTATTGGCGCTATAAAGCTTGCTCAAATGGCTTTGCCCAAATTAAAGAAAGGAGAAAATGGTTCCATCATTTTATTTTCTACAGTTGCTGTACAAGTCGGTTTGCCCTTTCATACGCAGGTCGCAGCGTCTAAAGGTGCGCTTGAAGGATTAACGAAAGCATTAGCTGCTGAATTGGCTCCGAAAATAAGAGTTAATTGTATTGCTCCATCCTTAACCAATACACCCCTGGCAGCCTCTTTATTAAATACAGAGCAAAAACTTGAAGTAAATGCTCAAAGGCATCCTTTAAAAAGAATTGGCACTCCTCAAGACATTGCCAACATGGCTATGTTTTTACTTTCTGAAAATGCGAGTTGGATAACGGGACAAATTATACATGTAGACGGAGGTATGTCATCCATAAAAGGGTAACCTATTAATGGCCTGCCTCACGAATAAAAAATATGAAAGACACTTTTTTATCTGCCCGTTGGGAAAATTTAATCATGGCAAATTATGAGGTAGATCCGCATGTATTATCACCTTATTTGCCACAGGGTGTTGAATTAGATTTTTTCAACAATAAAACTTATGTGAGTCTTGTTGGTTTTATGTTTAAACAAACCAGCCTTTTTGATATACGCATACCATTTTTAGGAACGTTTGAAGAAATTAATCTTAGGTTTTATGTAAAGAGAATTGAAGGAGACACAATAAAAAGAGGTGTGGTATTTATTAATGAAACAGTTCCGTATAAATTAGTAGCGTGGCTTGCCAACAGGCTATACAAAGAACACTACATCGCTATTCCAACAAAAAACCTGATAGAAGTTGCAAATGCCACAAAAAGCATAAGGTATGAATGGAAAATTAATAATGAATGGAATCACATAGCCGTAAATGCGACTAAAGAAAGTGAGGAGATGTTACCCGAAAGTATAGAAGAATTCATTTTTGAACATTACTACGGATATACCAAAATACATAATCAGCTCTCCCAGGAATACAAAGTAAATCATCCAAGATGGTTGGTAAATAAAGTAATAAGCTATTCCATCCATTGTGACTTTAGGGCATTGTATGGCAACGATTTCTCTTTCTTAAGTAATTACCAACCGCACTCGGTTATTATTGCTGAAGGATCACCAGTTACTGTTAAATGGAAGAGAACTACATTCTAAATAAATTATTTAGGGGTTAAGCGGTGTCTCCTTTTCTGGCCTTTTTCATAGCAGAAGCTATTGTTTCTTTCTTCGTATTAAAACAGAAGCATTCTTTTGCAGGCTGCTTGTCATTCTTATTTCATGCCTTTTCTTTCCATCGTATATAAGCATCAAAGCGGTATTGGGCGGAATAGCGCCAAGGTTATCTGCAAACATGCTTATCTCATTCACTGTTTTTGAGGAATCCAATGCTATTTCAAAATGAATGGCTTTAGCGCTTAACACCCGGTTAAACGCCACAAGGTTTTTATTGTAGAAAATAGATATCGAATCTCCATCAACCTCACCGTTATCATAAAAGTCTATTTGAAGTGAATCTCCATCTACAATTATTTCTTCAGTAACTACATTCTCACGTTCTTTATACTGTTTAGCTACCACATAATTAATTACCGGGCGGTTAATGATAGTAGCAGACACTAATGTATCTACTGCCGAAGGCCGCCATACCTGGTAGGTTTCTTTATACTGACTAAGAGCAGTTAAAATAGAGTCCTGGTTTTTTGCTTCTTTGTTTAGCTGGAGATTAAAAATAATTTCCGGGCACGTGTTTCTATACTGTGGTTTCCCCGCAAATTTTCCATTTAAAGTGGAGCCTGTTTTCGCTACCCTCAGTATTGCGGTAAAATCCATTACACAATCCACTTCCATAGTGTTGGAAGAGGCAAAATATGTAACAGGAACACTATAAATATTCAATACCCTATTGCTGGAATTGAAGTGTCCGTTAAGTTTAAAGCTTCTGAAAGTATTTTTGAAATAGTAATTAATAATGCCTTCAACATTAGTCTTATTTTGTTTTAAAATGAGTTCAACAAGATAGTTGTTGGCAGAGCTTCCATTTTCTACGTTGGCATTGCCATACCAAAATCCCACAACATCCTGTGCATTTGCAATAGATGATAAGATAAAAAATAAAATGATGATTGATCTTTTCATAATTAGGTAACGAATGGTAAACTTATTTATTTGACGTATCTTTTTATTTCGCGGTCAGTATCTCTTTGCTTGATTGTTTCCCGTTTATCATGAAGTTTTTTCCCCTTTGCCAGGCCGATTTCTATCTTCGCAAAGTTTTTTTCGTTGAAGAATAAACGCAAAGGAATGAGTGTGTATCCTTTCTCCTTTATTTTGGTCTGAATTTTTTTTAGCTCTTTTTTATGCAGCAATAATTTGCGGTCCTGTACCGGGTTATGATTGTTTATGGTGCCAAAAGTATACTCAGCAATGTGGAAAGACTTTATATAAAGTTCTCCATCGCTAAACAAACAATAGGCATCATTAAAGCTGGCCTTGCCAGAACGGAGTGATTTTACTTCAGTGCCTGTCAGCATTACACCGGCAACATATTTGTCGTCAATAAAAAATTCGAAATAAGCCGAACGATTTTTAATTTCCATTTTTAATTTATGGGTAGTGTGTTGCTATATTTCACTTAGCATAGTAGGCTATTAACAACAAACCATAATAAACTAATTCTTAAAATGTGTAAGCACCGTAGCTAACCTTTGTTTCAGCTCTTTTCGGTTTATTATAAAATCGAGAAAGCCGTGCTCCAAAATAAATTCGCTTCTCTGAAAGCCGGGCGGCAAATCTTTTTTTATTGTTTCTTTAATAACTCTTGGTCCTGCAAAACCTATTAAAGCGCCAGGCTCTGCTATATTTAAATCTCCCAACATTCCGAATGATGCGGAGATGCCACCAAACGTAGGATCAGTAAGCATAGAGATGTAAGGAAGCTGGGCATCGGAAAGTTCAGATAATTTGCCACTTGTTTTAGCTAGCTGCATTAACGAAAATGCACTTTCCATCATACGTGCTCCACCGCTTTTACTTATTACCATGTAAGGCAATCTGTGTTCGATGCAATATGTTACAGCACGACTAAATTTTTCACCCATCACACTTCCTAATGATCCACCAATAAATTCAAAATCCATACAGGCGATAACAATTTCATGCCCCTCCACTTTTCCATGTGCTACCCGCATCGAATCTTTTAGATCTGATTTTGACCAGGTTTCTTCAAGTCTTTGCTGGTAAGGTTTCAGGTCGGTAAATTGTAAAAAATCTTTTGAGCGGATGTTATCAAAAAGCTCAACGTATTCTTTATCATCAAACAGGATGTCGTAATATTCTGTGCTGCCAATACGGTGGTGGTAATTACAACTTGAACAAACAAAAAGCGCTTCTCTTAAATCGTTTACCGTGCATATATAATTGCATTCGGGGCACTTTGTCCATATACCTTCCGGCGTTTCTTTTTTCTCAGACGACGGCGTTAATATCCCTTTTTTAATTCTCCTAAACCACCTTGTTTTTGTTTCCTCAGTCTTTCCTTCTTCACCTGCCAGGTTTGCATCAAAGTCCTCGTATTGTTGAGCCATAGAGCAATTTTAGAATAGGTACAAATATAAGGAGGCTGTTATTAATGACTAGATGAGATTGAAATGATGTATTTATCAGGAAATATATTTTTAAGATTCAAATCCGTTGGTATAATTATTATTATTTTAAAAAGTAGATGTGTAGCAATTTTAAGAGCTTTTGACAAGCATCTGTTTTCAATTACAGCTTTTACTATGTAATTGAAAAACCAGTCCCGCTTAGGCGGGATTTTTATTAAGTACCTCAAATTAATAACAGTAAAAAAACTCCCGCTTTTTGCGGGAGCAGTTCATTTCTTTTTTTAATGGTCTTCTTTTGTCTGTTTTTTATTATGGGTTGTGTCATTGCCTTTGTCCATTTGTTCTTCTCCTTCACGGTGGTCAAGATTATCCCTTATTTCCGGTCTTGGCTTATGACTCTTCATCTGTTGTTTTGCATATTATTCTGACTTCTTGAATCTTTCATAAAAATCATTTTAATAAAACATCAAAAAATTATACCAATTTGACGCATCACGATTTTAGCTTCCTATCCATAATTGTGAATACGCACAAGCCTGTTACCGTAATTTTTCAGGAAGTACATATTAGATAACTGCCTTCCTTATCCGTATCAATTGTATCAGTAAATCCTCAAGTAAATCTAAACGCAACATGTTAGCGCCATCGCTTTTTGCACAGGAAGGGTCGGGATGTGTTTCTATAAACAAGCCTTCTGCGCCAGTAGCAATGGCGGCCTTTGCAATAGTACCGATTAGCTGTGGATTGCCCCCCGTTATACCACCTGTTTGGTTAGGCTGCTGAAGGCTATGTGTGCAATCCATTACAACAGGTGTTCCCCTTTCCTGCATCAAGGGAATATTTCTATAATCAACAACCAGGTCCTGGTATCCGAAAGTTGTACCTCTCTCCGTAAGTATCACTTTTTCGTTTCCCGTGTTATTAATTTTTTCAACGGCAAACTTCATAGAAGGGCCACTTAAAAATTGACCTTTTTTTACATTTACAATTTTACCTGTGTTCCCAGCAGCAATCAATAATTCCGTTTGCCTGCATAGGAATGCCGGTACTTGTAAAACATCTACATATTGTGCCGCTAACGCAGTCTCTGCTTCGGAGTGTATATCTGTAGTGGTAGGCAATTTAAATTCTAAGCCAATTTTTTTTATAATATTAAGGCCGGCATCATCACCCATACCCGTAAATGAATTAGCACTTGTGCGGTTGGCCTTTTTATATGAGGCTTTGAAGATATAAGGGATATGAAGTTTCTTGCAAATAAGTGACACTTTTTGTGCTACCTCGAAAGCAAGATATTCACTTTCTACCACACAAGGTCCGGCTATTAAAAAAAAGTTTGCAGGATCGTACTGTTGTTCATTGAACAACTCTTTCAAAAAAGAAATCATGGGGCAAAGGTAAGGGGAGATAAGAAAGTTAGCAGTTGGCAGTTACAGTAAACAGGTGGTCGTTTATTGATGATTGATGCCCATTTGTGGAGCAGCAAACTGTGCCTGCCAACTATAAACTGCCAACCACCCGCTAATATCTATCATCTCTCAAGTAGTCTTACATTTGAAAAATTAATGAATTGCAATGGCGAAAGATAAAATATTGGTGATAGGTGCATCAGGCCAGATAGGAGTGGAGCTTACTCTTGCGTTAAGAAAGATTTATGGAGCAAGTAATGTGATTGCTTCTGATTTAAGAGAAGAAAATGAATTGCTCAAAGACACAGGTCCTTATGTAGCCCTTGACGTGATGAATAAAGAAATGCTTCATGTGCAGGTGATACGCCAGGGCGTTACACAAATCTATTTACTGGCTGCTATTTTATCCGCAACAGGCGAAAAGAATCCCGCCCTTGCATGGCATTTAAATATGCAAAGCTTATTAAACGTACTTGATATAGCCCGTGAAGAAAAGTTGGCCAAGGTTTACTGGCCAAGCAGCATTGCTGTGTTTGGTCCTACATCTCCAAAAAATGATTGTCCGCAACAAACAATTATTGAACCCATTACAGTTTATGGCATCAGTAAATATGCAGGTGAGTTTTGGTGTAATTATTACAGTCATAAGTTTGGCGTTGATGTGCGGAGTCTTCGATACCCTGGGTTGATAAGCTATAAATCACCTCCGGGCGGGGGCACTACAGATTATGCTATAGAAATATTTCATGAAGCTATGGAATATGGCTCTTATAAATGTTATATAGACGAAACGACTTATCTGCCGATGATGTATATGCCAGATGCAATACGTTCTACAATTGAATTGATGGAAGCGCCTTCGGATAGCATCAGCATCCGGACTTCTTATAATATTTCTTCAATGAGTTTTTCGCCAACAGAAATCAGCAATGAGATAAAGAAATACATTACTTCGTTTAGCATGGAGTACAAACCAGATTATAGAGATGCTATTGCTAAAAGCTGGCCTGCAAGTATTGATGATAGCGTTGCCAGAAAAGACTGGAATTGGAAACAAGAGTATGATCTTTCCAAAATGGTAATAGATATGCTGGGAAATTTGCTAACATAGAAAGATAAACGCAATGAGAAATTGGCAATTATAATCGCTCAACTATAAATAAAAAATGAATAGATCGACTTGTTTTTTTCTATTGCTAAATGCTTATTGTTTATTGCCAACAGTTATCCCCAAAACTTCCTGCATAGAAAAAATGCCTTTTTTATTGTAAATATATTCTGCGGCCAATACAGCGCCCATTGCAAAGCCTTTACGGCTATGCGCTGTATGAATAATTTCTATATCGTCAATTTCGGACCGGTACTTAATGAAGTGAGTTCCCGCTGCCGGATCAATGCGTTCACTTAAGATATATAGATCTTCCTTTTTTTCGGGCATATCCTTCACCCATTTTGTTTTTCTGGGAAGGTGAGCTAACACTTGCTCTGCAAGGCTTACAGCGGTGCCGCTTGGTGCATCAACTTTAGCTGTATGGTGAATTTCTTTTAGTTCCACTTCATAAGCCGGTTGTGTAGCCATCAAACGGGCTAACAATTTATTTACTTCAAAAAAAATATTGACCCCTATGCTAAAATTGCTGGTATGCAAAAAACTTCCATTCTTCTCTATCACATACTTTTTTACTTCTTCCAGCTTTGCATTCCATCCTGTTGAACCGCTAACTATTGGTACACCTAAATCAATACATTTTTTTACATTTTCATAAGCACTTGTTGGCCCGGTAAATTCAATAGCCACATCCGCTTTGGAAATATTTTGTTGTGTAAAATCTTCTGTATTGTCAATGTTAATTCGAAGTATTACCTCGTGCCCTCTTTCCTTCGCTATCTCCTCAATCATGTGCCCCATCTTTCCATAACCAATTAGTGCAATACGCATTGTTGTATTTTATTTAAATGCTAAAATAATACTCACTCCTTTTGTGCCGGCCATTTCACTGTAGCCTCCTTTAATTCTCAAACTAAGATCAGGGCTTACATCAAATGCTTTTAAATGCCCGTCCACAGCAGCATCTACAACATTTAATCCCCAAAAAAAGACAAATAAAAGCACAGAGTAATCTATGTATTGCCGGAACCGGTTACGATTATTTCGTAATCCCTCAAGAGAATACTGCATGTATTCGGGCTTGATCTTTCTGTAATCAACAGAATCAAGCCCGCCCTGGGGCGTGGCTTTGTATTTTGCTTTGTAGGAAAATCGGGAATCTTTATAAACCTGGATATTGTCAAGAAAAACATATCCTGTTACGCCAAGTGCTCCATATACAATCGGCAGCTTCCAATACTTTCCATTATAGATTTGACCCCATCCGGGAATTATAGCTGAACGAATAATAGCCTTCCGCGGAGAATGAACTTTATTTACAGAATCTATCTTTTTTTTATCAGGTGTTGTAGCTGCTATTTTACTTAAAGAATCAATTGGAACTCCTCGTTTAGTGGTATCAACAATAAGGGTACGGCCCGTGGAATCTAAAATGCGTTGAGAAAATGAAGCATGCGTACAAATAATAGCGAGGCCGCATAAAAACCCCTGTATGATATGTTTTGTTAGCTTATTCAATGGTTACGTTCATTTGATCCAATAATTTATTTAGCTCCTGCAGTGAATAATAATCGAAGGTTATTTGGCCGCTTCCATTTTTACTATGCTTTACTTTAACTCTCGTGCTAAAGTGTGAAGCCAGTTTATCTTCAACCTTTTTATAAGCAGGTGGAAGATCGTTGACAGAAGGCTTTTTATTATCACCCGTATCCTTATAAAAATTACGTACCAGGGTTTCTGTTTGCCGTACTGATAAACCCTTCGTCTTTATCTCATCAAAAATGTATAGTTGTTTGTCAATAGTATCAACGTTTACAAGCGCCCTTGCATGGCCCATGCTTATTTCGCCATTGCGTACAGATACCTGTATATCTGGCGGCAATTTCAAGAGACGAATATAATTGGTAACCGTACTTCTGTCCTTACCCATTCGTTCTGCCACCTGCTCCTGTGTATGATCCAACTCTTCCATCATGCGTTTATAGCTCAGTGCAATTTCCATTGCATTCAGGTCTTCACGTTGCAGGTTTTCAAGCAAAGCGAGTTCAAGAAGTTCCTGGTCGTTTGCCTGGCGTACGTAAGCAGGAATATCTATTAATCCCGCTATTTTAGCTGCACGCCAGCGCCGTTCGCCGGAGATCAAGCGAAATCTGTTTCCAACCCTGGTAACAGTTATAGGTTGAATAATGTCATGCAACCTTATTGATTGAGCCAGCTCCTGTAATGATTGCTCATCAAAATCTCTCCTTGGTTGTTTGGGGTTAGGTTCTATCTGGTCTACAGGTATGCGGTTTACGCTTGTAACTTGTTCAACAGCCGATTCCTTTAAATGTCCGGAAGGATTTTTTAGATCCGAGTCAATACTTTGCAACAAGGAGCGGATTCCTTTACCAAGCAGTTCTTTATTATTTTGTTTTGAGGTAGACATTTAATTTGAGATTAGAGATTTTTGATTTCAGATTGAAGGAGAAATTATATCTGCAATCGCAAATCTACAATTCCATTGTTCTCTCTTCCTGCGGTATTTTAGTTAAATTATTGCGCTGCAAAATTTCCTTAGCAAGGTTAAGATAGTTCATAGAGCCTTTGCTGTTTGCATCGTATAAAATTACAGGCTTGCCTGCACTTGGGGCTTCTGCCAGCTTTGCATTACGATGAATAATTGTATTAAACACCAAATCTTCAAAATGCCTGCGTACTTCATTTACTACCTGGTTGCATAGGCGTAACCTTCCATCGTACATGGTCATTAAAATACCCTCAATAGCAAGGCTTGTATTTAAGCGGTTTTGAACAATTTTAATAGTATTCAATAGTTTACCCAAGCCCTCCAATGCAAAAAATTCGCATTGCACCGGTACAATAACAGAGTCTGCCGCAGTAACTGCATTAACCGTTATCAAACCCAAAGACGGTGAGCAGTCAATTACAATAAAATCATAGTCGCCTTTTATTGATTGTATCAATCTTTTTAAAACAGATTCACGGTTTGGGTAATTGATCATTTCTATTTCTGCACCCACCAAATCAATATGCGAAGGAATAAGGGATAAGTGCGGGATTGCAGTTTTTAAGGTTACATCTTCTGCTGTTGCATTGTTTACCATGCAATCGTATAAACTCTGTGTAATATTTTGCAAATCAAACCCTACGCCTGTTGTACTATTCGCCTGGGGATCTGCATCTATTAATAAGGTTTTATATTCTAATACAGCAAAGCTGGCTGCCAGGTTAATTGCAGTAGTTGTTTTTCCAACTCCGCCTTTTTGATTAGCTACACCTATAATTCTCGCCATTATTATTCATCCCTGAAGGATTATTTTTTTTGGTTATCAACTTTTATACGTCTGTTCCGCAACTGTTGCGTCGCACACTGCATCTTTCTGTAATTCTATTCGGCAACGTTTCAATATAGTTTATGATCAATTTTATAAATCCAAACTTTACAGCTCAATGGTTTGCCCGATTGTTGGCAAATGTAAAGTAATGCCTTCGGCGGCAAACGACTGTTTTACTTGCTGATGGTTAATTTTTATATAAGGAAATGTATCATAATGCACACCAAGCACCGATGTTACATTCACCATTTTCGCCGCTTCAATGGCATCTGCATAATCCATAGTAAAGTTGTCTCCAATGGGCAAAACAGCAAAATCAAGATTTGCCCAACGTGGAATAAGCTGCATGTCAAGCGTTAGCGCCGTATCGCCACTATAATAAAAATTTTTGTTGACAGACGTAAGAATAAAACCTAATGGATTTCCGCCATAGCTTCCATCAGGCAAACTGGATGAGTGTAGTGCATTAATACATTTTACTGTTCCAAAATTAAAGAGCCACTTGCCGCCCGTATTCATTGGATGTGTTTTTTTTACCCCTTGCTTACCTAGCCATTCAGAAATTTCCCAACTGCAAACAACTGTTGCCTCCGTCCTTTTGGCAAGTGCTACACAGTCGGCAATATGATCTATATGCCCATGACTAACTAAGATAAAATCCGCTTCTATTATATTGATGTCAATATTATTTGCCATTTCATTAGGCGTAATATATGGATCGAAAACAATTTTTTTACCCTGCATTTCTACAGAAAAACAGGAGTGGCCATAATAAGTAAGCTTCATCTAATCAGGGTTTTATAAACAACTGTGCAAAAATACGTGCTTCACATGGCAAAAATAGGTAGCCACGAAAGATAGATTACTTATACAGAATTTTGTTTACTTGCAATCTTATAGCTACAATTTATGCGCAATTCCCCTTTTTGGTTCATTATTATTGGTTTGATGATATTGCTGGATTTTTATGTGTTTCAGGCAATAAAGGTGGTGGCTCATTCTGCTGGTCCAAAAATCAGATCCATCATTTTTATTTCGTATTGGGCACTCTCAATAATAGCGTTACTCATTTTTATACTGCTTCCTTTTCTAAATCTTGATAATTTTTCTAAAGGATTAAGATCAATAGTTTTTGCATTTATTGCGGCTGTTTTTTTTGCCAAATTTGCTACCGCTATTTTTCTTTTAATAGATGATATACGTCGTGCACTTCAGTGGGTAGCAGGCAAAGTTTTTTTCTCTAATACAGAAGGAGAGAAGATGCAGGAAGGTGAAAGAATTTCCCGTTCGCTTTTTTTAAGTTGGGTTGGAGTAGCAGCGGGCACAGGCATCTTAGGTAGCCTTGTATATGGATTTTCAAATAAATACGATTATCATATTAGAAACGTGGCTTTACAATTTAATTCTCTTCCCCAGGCTTTTAAAAATTTAAAAATTGTTCAGATATCAGACGTTCATTGCGGAAGCTTTAATAATAAGGCTGGAGTACAGAAGGGAATAGATAAGATTTTAGCACTAGAACCCGACCTCATCTTTTTCACCGGCGATCTAGTAAATAACAGGGCCGATGAGATGGACGAGTACATAAGTATTTTCAGCCAGTTGAAAGCTCCGATGGGTGTGTACTCAACTCTGGGTAATCATGATTATGGAGATTATGAACAATGGGAAAGTGCAGCGCACAAAGAAGCAAACCTGGATAAACTTAAAGCTGTTCATGGCAAACTCGGCTGGAAATTATTATTAGATCAAAATGTCATTCTTACAAGAGGAGAAGAAAAAATTTCAATAATCGGCGTACAAAATATCAGCGCAAAAGCCAGGTTTCATTCTTATGGAAGTTTGTCAAAAGCTTATCAGGGAACTGAAGAGATAGCTTTTAAAATTTTACTGAGCCACGATCCTTCGCATTGGGAGGGAGAAGTAATAAAAAAGTTTACAGATATTGATTTAATGCTGGCAGGACACACACATGGAATGCAATTTGGAGTAGAGTTACCTTGGTTTAAGTGGAGCCCGGTGCAGTATGTTTATAAGCAATGGGCCGGTTTGTATGAAGAGCAACATCAAAAGCTTTATGTGAACAGGGGGTTTGGGTTTATTGGTTATCCAGGCAGGGTAGGCATTCTGCCAGAGATCACGTTGATAGAATTAACCTGATTAAATTAAAGGTTGTGAAAACATTAAATCAGGGGCTATTTGCCCTGTCTGCAAGATCACTATCTTTTGAAAGAATTTGAAACATGTGCTATGAAAAAGAAGTTGATTATTTTATTATCCATCATACTGCTTTGTAAAATTAGCTGGGCGCAAAAAGCTCCTGCTTCAAAAGATTCTGCGCTGAATGCTGTTATTGATTATGATGAAATGTTTAATGAATTAGATGATTTTTTAGATTCATTATTAAAACCCAGAAGCTATGCTGTAATTAATGTAGGAGCTGGCAGCAATTTTTTTGATTACGGCTTAGGTGCGGGAACTGAGTTAAAAAGTAAAAGACAACTTGTTCTCTCACCATCCTTAGGTTATTATTCTAAATTCGGGCTTGGCATTACGGGTGTTGCTAACATCTTGCATAATAACAATAAGCTCACTCCTTACCAATACTCTGGTACGCTTTCTTACGACTATTTAAAAAACATGAACTATGTAGGCGGCGTGTCTGCAACACATTTCTTTACAAAAGATTCTCTGCTATTTTATACATCACCATTAAAGAATGAATTGTCTGCATATTTTACCTATCGCAACCTTTGGTTTAAGCCATCCGTTTCTGCAAGTTATGGCTGGGGCACGAAAGAGTCTTTTGAAGAGCGGGAAGAAGTGATAACAGCCCTTCGAAAGAAAAAGAGGATTGAGTACATTGGAAATACACAAACAAGCACAACGGAAAAGGTTAACGATTTTAACTTGCTGGTGTCCGTTAGGCATGATTTCTACTGGCTTAATGTTCTTACTTCAAAAGACTTTTTACGATTTACACCACAGTTGATTTTTATAAGCGGTACACAAAAATTTGGTTTTAACCAAACTACTAATACCTTTCTTCCGCATATTATCGGCAACAAAAAAGAGCAATACGGATCTGAAAATTATAACCTTGATGAAAGTTTAAAATTTCAAGCGCTTTCTATTGCTGCAGCATTTAAATCTGAACTATCCATCGGTCATTTTTTTATTCAACCACAAGTGGTCTTCAATTATTATATACCTGCATCAAAAGATAATTTTGCGACTATTTTATCTGTAAATACAGGTTTGTTTTTTTGATGATTTATTTTTCGTGTTTTCTTTAACATCAGATTTCAACGCTTGGCATTAATCTTGGCAAAAATTATTAAATACCTCTTTATGAAATCAAAATTCTATGTTCTAATTGCCTGTGTACTTTTAGCACAGGCATCAATGGCTCAATTTTCCATTGGCGCCAAGGTAGGGGCTAATCTTACGAAAATTGACGGCAAATCTTTTAAAGATGAATTCAAAACAAGCTATTTAGCCGGCGGGTTTGCTATTATTGGCTTGGGAAATAAGTTTGCATTACAGCCTGAAGTTTTATATGTACAATCTCAAAGCCGTGTTGATACAGGCGTTAATCAAATTCCCTCTAATGCTTTTTCTTCTTTCAAAAACGGAGATGTAAAATTGGATTATATAGCCATTCCTGTTTTACTTAATTACAAGTTCATTGGCAACTTTGTAAGCCTACAGGCAGGTCCACAATTTGGTATTTTGCTTAATAAGAATGAAAATCTTTTGCAGAATGGGAGCCAGGCTTTTAAGAAAGGAGATTTTTCAATGGTTGGAGGAGTGCAACTTAAGATTACCAAATTTGTTGCATCGGCCCGTTATGTAGTTGGCCTTAATAATATAAGCGAAATTGATAACCAGGATAAATGGAAAAACCAGGGCTTTCAATTATCTGTTGGTATTGGATTGTAACTTTTAAAATCACCTCTATTATAATCCCTTTGCATGAGGGATTTTTTTTGTCTGTCAATTTATCCTCTTTCTTACAACGGCATTAATATTGACCACTTAGCAAAAGCTGCTTTATTTTTGCAGCTTTCTTAATTTTTGTCACATTGACGTATATAAATAAAAGCCGAGTGAAGATCAATTTGAAGCCTGAAGATGAAATGGATTTCATGCCCATTATTCCTTTAAATGAAAATGATGCAGACGGTGCAGACATTATAAATATACCGGAGGAGCTATCACTGCTGCCTTTGCGGAATACGGTTTTATTTCCTGGTGTTGTTTTGCCTATAACTGTTGGCAGGGATAAAAGTATAAAAGCCGTAAGTGATGCGTATAAAGGCAATAAACTTATTGGCGTAATTGCCCAAAAAGATAGCACGGTTGAAGATCCTGCATTTTCAGATCTGGAAAATATAGGAACAGTTGCAAAGATTGTGAAGCAAATAAAAATGCCCGATGGAGGAACAACGATAATTATACAAGGTAAGGGCCGTTTCTCTGTGGAAGCATTAACTTCTGAAGAACCGTATTTTAAGGCAAAGATTAAGGTGTTGGAAGAAAAAGAAGCGCCAAAGGATCCTGATTTTGAAGCTTACGTATCAAACATAAAAGACCTTGCTACAGAAATCATTCAATTATCACCAAATATACCAACCGAGGCCTCTATCATTCTTCGAAATATTGAAAGTCCTTCTTTCCTTATACATTTTGTTTCCAGTAATTTAAATGCCGACATCAAGCAAAAACAGCTTTTGCTCGAAATTGATGATATAAGAGAACGGGCAGATCTTTTAATGCAATTACTTCAAAAAGAATTACAGTTTGCAGAATTGAAGAATAAGGTTACAAACAAAACAAAAACGGAGATTGACAAACAACAGCGTGAATACTTTTTACAACAGCAATTAAAAAGCATTAAAGAAGAATTAGGGGGTGATGCTAATGATCGTGAGTTGAAAGAAATGCGCAAGAAAGCAGAATCAAAAAAGCTTACTGAGGCTGCAAAGGAAATTTTTCAGAAAGGCATAGAAAAGCTTGAAAGAATGCATCCAAGTACACCCGATTATTCCGTGGTTTATAATCACCTTGACTTAATGCTTGATCTTCCCTGGCAAGAGTACACAGAAGATTTTTATGATTTGAAAAAAGCAAAAAAAGTTTTGGATGCTGACCATTATGGAATGGAAAAAGTAAAGGAACGTATTCTTGAGTATTTAGCCGTGTTGAAATTGAAAGGGGATATGAAAAGTCCGATACTTTGTTTTTATGGTCCTCCTGGCATTGGCAAAACTTCATTAGGTAAAAGCATTGCTAATGCCATTGGCAGAAAATATGCAAGATTGAGCTTGGGAGGCATACATGATGAAAGCGAAATACGTGGTCACCGTAAAACTTATATCGGCGCCATGCCAGGCCGTATCATACAATCTATCCGCAAAGTAAAATCATCTAATCCTGTAATGATACTGGATGAAATAGACAAAGTAGGAAACGATTTTAGGGGTGATCCCAGCAGTGCATTGCTCGAAGTGTTGGATCCGGAACAAAACAATTCCTTTTATGATAATTACCTTGAGTTGGAATATGATTTAAGCAAAGTATTATTTATAGCCACCGCCAATAATCTTCAAAATATACAACCTGCTTTACGGGACAGGCTTGAAATTATAGAATTAAGCGGGTATGCAGTGGAAGAGAAAATTGAAATTGCCAGGCGTTACCTTATTCCAAAACAGCAGGAAGCCCATGGGTTAAAATCAACAAACATTAAGATTAACGATAGGGTTCTTGAAAAGATCATACAGGATTATACAAGAGAAAGTGGTGTAAGAGAATTGGACAGGCATTTAGCTGCCATCATGCGTAACCTGGCAAAGCAACTTGCAATAAAAGGAAAAATTAAATCACTACTGGCAGTTGCAGATGTAGAGAAGATATTAGGCCGTTCAAGGTATTCAAATGAAATGTACAAATCCGCTAATATGCCTGGTGTTGCGGTAGGATTGGCTTACACCTATGTAGGAGGAGATATTCTTTTTATTGAAGCCACTTCAAGCGAAGGAAAATCAGAATTACGATTAACGGGTAACCTCGGTAATGTAATGAAAGAAAGCGCAACAACGGCTCTTTCATACTTGAGTTCTAATGCAAAAAGGTATGGCATTGACCCAAAAATATTTGAAACAAAGACGATGCACATTCATGTTCCGGAAGGGGCAGTACCCAAGGATGGGCCAAGTGCGGGGGTAACAATGTTGACTGCGCTTGCGTCTGCAATGACCGGCAAAAAGGTAAAGCCTTACTTAGGTATGACTGGTGAAATAACCTTGCGGGGACAAGTGTTGCCGGTAGGAGGGATTAAGGAGAAAGTACTGGCAGCAAAACGTGCCGGGTTAAAAGAAATAATTCTTTGCTGGCAAAATGAAAGAGATGTGCAAGACATTAATCCGGAATATATTAAAGGAGTAAAATTTCATTATGCTAAAACGATGAATCAGGTGCTGGATCTTGCCTTGATAGATTAAGTGAAACATAAAGCGATATTAGATGACATTCACTTGAGAAATATAGAGACAAAGGTGGTTGAGAACATACTTCATGATCTTACCGGTTTTTGTGTTGAGGGCATTGAGAACTTTGCCCCCGGTCCCTAACCATAATATTTCCTCTTGATCCAGATGAAGGGTCCAAATGGTATAGGAGTTAATGCTGTTAGGATCGTTGGCATTGGCGAAAAATCTGGTTCGAATTGATCATCTTTCAGTAAAAATTTTGAGAAGCGAACTTCCTCTTTTTGTGCACTAACCTGTGCCGCGGTAAAAAGGAATAAAAACAGCACTGAATCTCACATAATTAGTTTTACCTGTGTAATGAGTTCCGAATGGGTTGCCTTGCATAACACTTTAAGATGATGGCCTCTTCCAGATATTTGAAAAAAGAAAAATGTTGCCTTACAAAAATTCGTTTTAGACAATTAAGGTAAGAGGTACGGTGCAATATGCCCATTCCAGGGTTTCTAATTTTCTTTATTGCGTATTACAGGTTAGGTTCTTCTAGTAGGTAGAACTTATCAAGACTGAACGACTAGGTTATTGTCTCACGAACCATACTCTAGCCAATGCGTATTTGACATTGCTTACTCAAAAAAAGGCCGGGAAATAATACCGAAAATTATCCACCTTCTCCGGGTCTCATTTCGATGCACAATTGTTTATAGCGGGATAATAGATATTAATATGGCTACAAAAATTATTGTGTTACCCATGGCTTGTGTGTCACGAATCACTATCATAGTATACTTATAAGGATGGATAAAAGCTTGCTGGAACAAACGTAAGTCCTCCATAAAATAAGTGAGCTTTTTTTTGGACAGCTGCTATTAATCAATGGTAGAAATTTGTTTCCCGATCACTATAAGGATATTATTATTCATTCCCTTGCCTACTCAACGCTAATAAGATTGATGTCTATGGGTTTGTCATCATGCTTAATCATATTCCTTTGATTTGGCAAATAATCTTTTACAAGTACACTGCAATTGGTGAAAGATCCATGTGAGTATAGATATTCCTCAGCTTCCTACTTTGAAAGTGGAAGAAACGATCTTTTGATTTTGAGGATTTGCGCAGCAGTTTTAAAGTATGGTTCGTGGAACAAGAACCTTGGGTTAGATATTTATTGATCAGGTACGGGAATGTATGATAACATTTTTTGAATAAGCATTTTCCATTCAAAAAAATTATCGGGCTTAATAAGATAACCACCAGCACCCATTTTTATGCAGTATTCAATATGTTTTTTATAAATGGAAGTGCTTAAAAGAATTGTAGGAATATGATTATAGCGGGCTTCTTTCATTAGCTCTTGTAATACTTCTATTCCATTTAGTTCCGGCATATTATAATCCAGCACTATTAACGCCGGAAGAGCATCATCCTTTAATAACTTTAAGTCATGCAATAAATCATTACCGCTATCTGCAATTTTTAATTCTACATCGGCTTGCATATAAGCAAAGGCATCTCTTATAAATGTTTGGTCATCCGCATTATCATCAGCCAAAAAAATATATTGTTTCCTTTTCATAAATGTGTGTTTGCAAAGTTGAATGATTCATAATTTATATTTCCGTTTCCATGTTTAGTTTCTAACATCGCAGGAATAAGCACTTAGCTTCTTATAATGATAAGTCGTTACATTACTTAAAGCCGGGCAGCAACAATTGCGGTAAACGTTCAGGAAGTTTAAAAAATAAGAATTCAATGCTGTAGGTTAACTAACGGCTAAATCCTTTTTTTCTTTAAGGAGTTAACCTATCAAACCTTTTGTTGCTACCCAAGTGTTTGCAGAAGGAAGCAAAAATTCAACCAATTATTAAGTGCAGTTGCACTTGAAAATCATCAGGTAAATTGAATACCCGTGCTATAAAATTTGTCAATGGAAGAACCTATGGTTTGTATGAGGCTGGCATCGGAGGTACTGCAAACGCCTTCCCATCTGCTATCTACCTGCCATAAAACAATAACCTGCATGTCAGATTTTGCCTGGTATAAATTATTATTAACCCGAAAAACAGTAAAAAGTTCTTTTAAGTTTCCTTCACTAAATTCTTCAGAAAATAAAATTTCCATAAAGCAAATTTAGAATTAAAAGTTTTTAATATGCATAATTGTAACAGGGAAAAGTACGATTATGTCATTTATGTATTTCACTCGTAAAATGAAATTCTATATCAGGATTGTTTGTTCTTTCAGTATTCAGGAACCATTCACTTTGTGCTAAAAAAACCAGGTGACCATCTTTATCTTCTGCAATATTTGGTTGCTTGAAACGGGTAAAATCCAGTAATTTTTTGGGGTCGCTGCTTGTGATCCAGCAAGCTTTATAAAAGGGAAGAGAATTGAATTGAACAGATGCACCATATTCATGTAGCAAGCGATACTGAATTACTTCAAACTGAAGTTCTCCCACACAGCCAATTATTTTCTTATTACCTCCGAACTGTGTAAATAATTGCGCCACGCCTTCATCAGTAAGCTGCATAATACCTTTTTCCAACTGTTTAGTTTTCATTGGGTCTTTATTAACCACTTCTTTAAAAATTTCCGGAGAAAAGGAAGGTATGCCTGTAAAATAAAAATCCTCTCCTTCTGTTAATGTATCTCCTATTTTAAAGTTTCCCGTATCAAACAATCCTACCACATCACCGGGGTATGCGTCTTCCACTACACTTTTTTCTCTTGCCAAAAAAGAGTATGGATTACTAAAACGAACATCTTTACTAAGGCGTACGTGGTGAAAGTATTTGTTTCGTTCAAATTTGCCGGAACATACTCTTAAGAAAGCAATCCTGTCCCGGTGCTTAGGATCGAGGTTTGCATGGATTTTAAAAATAAACCCGCTGAATTTATCTTCATACACATCAAGGTCTCTCGCGGTGGTTTCTCTACTTCGGGGTGTGGGTGCAATGCGAATAAAAGTATCAAGCATTTCTTTTACGCCAAAATTGTTGATAGCACTTCCAAAAAATACAGGTGCTACATCGCCGCTTACGTAGGTAGTTGCATCTAATTCTCCATATACGCCCGATACCAGTTCTACATCTTCCCGCAGAGTATCCGCATCTTTTTCGCCAAGTTTTTCATTCAATAAAGATGAAGACAGGTCTGAAATAGAAATAGTGTCCTCATCTGTAGCCTTTGTATTAGCCGTAAACAAACGAATGCTTTGGTGGTGTAAATCATATACTCCCTTGAAATCTTTTCCACTGTTAATTGGCCATGTCATCGGGTGCAAAAAAATAGAAAGCTCTTTTTCAATTTCTTCCAAAAGGTCAAACCTGTTCCTTCCATCACGGTCAAGTTTATTAATAAAAACAATTACTGGTGTTTTGCGCATACGGCAAACCTGCATCAACCGGCGTGTTTGTTCTTCTACACCATTAACGCTGTCTATTACAAGAATTACACTATCCACAGCCGTTAATGTCCTATAAGTATCTTCTGCAAAGTCTTTGTGACCAGGCGTATCTAAAAGATTAATAAGTGTATTGTTGTACTCAAAGCTCATCACAGAAGTGGCTACAGATATGCCTCTCTGCCGTTCTATTTCCATGAAATCTGAGGTAGCATGCTTTTTTATTTTATTGCTTTTTACTGCTCCTGCAACTTGTATTGCCCCGCCAAATAGCAAAAATTTTTCTGTTAGTGTAGTTTTACCGGCATCGGGATGGGAGATGATCGCAAAAGTCCGGCGGCGTTGTATTTCGTTTTTATATCTCATTGCATATTTTTTAGTCGCTTTTTTATTAAAAAATAATAAGTCGACAAGCAAATTTTGCGTGTGCAAATGTAGGTTGATATTGTATGCTCCTTATAAAAGTTCGAGGTACCTCACCCTGTCCCACTACAACAAATTGGAGAGGGACCAGCACACAACGACTGAAGAACAAACATTCTTCTGGCATTATGTAAAAACCTGATGGATGATGTGCTTTATCAATATGCGTTAAATCTGGGCTGGAGTTTTTGTGTTTACAATGACAGTGATTTATCACACATCCGAAGCCATGGCAAACCAAACCTTCTAACGATAAAGCGTGCATTAACAGCCCATTAGTAATTTTGTGGTATGATATGTTGCATTTTTTTCCCATCTGGTCTTAATCTTTTTTTTTATGCCTTTATACTTATCGGCATTATTTTTTCAATAATAATTGAAACAGTTTGGTATGGATTCCAGGAGAGGTGAGGAAAGGAAAGGTAGACCACATAATATTTCTGCAGGAAGTAGAGGCAAATCTCAGGCTGCCTTAGGTTTTGAAGGAATGAATTACGAACAAAAAAGAAAACCCTATAAAGAAGGAAATTCTGATACACATAACGGATTCGAAAATCTTAGCAGTGATGAAAACTTTGAAAAAAGAAGGGACCATTAAGTTAAAACTGTCGTGAAGTTTTTCGTAGTTCTTAGATGATGACGAATATTGTGGTATGGAGTATGAAGAGATTTTTTATCTAAGAATTTACCCGGCTAAACAGCCGGGTTTTTTTTGCATTTGTCAGAACTGCCGCCCATAATTCAAGTTGCAATAAAGTACATTTGTTTATATGCGCCGCATTCTTGAAATAGTTACAAGTAGTTTTAAAATGGCATTAGGCGAGCTATGGAAAAATAAGCTTAGAGCTTTTTTATCTCTGTTCGGCGTAACTATTGGCATCTTCTGCATTATAGGCGTTTTGGCCACTGTTAATAGCTTGGAGTATAATATACAATCAGAAATAAAATCGCTGGGTACTAATACCATTTATATTGATAAGTGGGAATATTCGATGGGTGGCCCCGACTATCCGTGGTGGAAATATGTAAAACGACCGTCACCCCGGTATTCTGAACTGGCAGAAATAAAAGAAAGAACACCTTCCGTAAAATCGGCAGCATTTATCATAAGTGCCAATGATAATATTGAAGCTTCCGGGAACGTACTTAGCGGCGGCGTTATTTATGGAATAACCGAAGAATTCTCCGATATACAGCCAATAGATGTTGAATTTGGCCGATCACTGACTGGTGCTGAATTTGAGCAGGGATCAAACGTTGTAATTATGGGGAATGATGTAGCGCTGCAGTTATTTGGCTCTGAACAAAGAGCCCTGGGAAAAACAGTTTCCGTACGCAATAAAAAAGCACTTATCATAGGCATCATAAAAAAACAAGGCGCCCAGTTATTAGGAGGATGGCAATTTGACAAGGCAGTTCTTTTAGGCTACCAGTTTGCCCGTACAATAATGGATGAACGAAGGGCTGATCCTATATTAATAATAAAAGGAAATGACGCAATTACCAGCAAGCTATTAAAAGATGACCTTACAGGCTCGATGCGTTCCATTAGAAAATTGAGTCCTACGCAAGAGGCAAACTTTGCTTTAAATGATATTAATGATTTTAGCGATGCCATGAGTGATGCTTTTGTAGGTATTAACCAGGGTGGCTGGGCCATTGCTGCGCTTTCACTTATCGTGGGTATGTTTGGCGTAGCCAATATTATGTTTGTAACAGTTAAGGAGCGTACCGGCCAAATAGGATTAAAGAAAGCTATAGGAGCAAAGAGCGGCGTTATACTTACAGAGTTTTTATTAGAGTCTGCATTCTTATGTATTATTGGAGGGATGGTTGGCTTGCTGCTGGTTTTTATCCTTACAAAAATTGTTACAATATTTTTTCATTTCCCAATTTTTATATCAACTTCAAATATGGTGATGGCCGTTGGAATCTGTATTATAGTAGGTGTTTTAGCAGGCATCATTCCAGCATCGCAGGCAGCCAGAATGAATCCTGTGGTAGCGATCAGAAGCAAATAGGAAACGTTCCAATAGCAGACTTCACTTCATCCCTCATTAACCCGTTACATTTGCTTTTTTTTACAAAAGAATGATTGAGGATAAGAAAAATAAAGTCGAAGCAAACAAGGTGTTTAAGGCTCCGGAGAATATTACCATACTCGCCATTGAATCTTCCTGCGATGAAACTTCCGCGTCCGTATGCATTAACGGTAAAATACTTTCTAATGAAATTGCCAATCAAACAATACATGAAAAATATGGCGGCGTAGTACCCGAACTGGCTAGCCGGGCTCATATTCAAAATATTATTCCTGTGGTTGATAGCGCTATAAAAAAATCAGGAATCAAATTACAGGATGTAGATGCAATTGCTTTTACGCAAGCCCCGGGATTAATTGGCTCTTTACTAGTTGGTAGCCAATTTGCCAAATCAATGGCTTTGGCGCTAGATAAACCGCTTATAGCCGTACACCATATGCAGGCACATGTTCTTGCCAACCTTATTGAAGATCGCAAACCTGTCTTTCCTTTTTTATGCCTTACGGTTAGCGGCGGACATACGCAGATAGTGTTAGCAGATAGTCCTACCAGGATGGAAATAATTGGTGAAACGCTTGACGATGCCGCAGGAGAAGCGTTCGATAAATCAGCCAAACTATTGGGGCTGCCCTATCCGGGAGGACCACTCATAGAAAAATTCGGAAAGGATGGAGATTCAAAACGTTTTCCTTTTACTGAGCCACAGATTGAAGGATTAAACTTTAGCTTTAGCGGAGTAAAAACATCTATTCTATATTTTTTACAAAAACAGAAAAAGCTCAATCCAAATTTTGTTGATGAAAATCTAAAAGATATTTGTGCTTCCATCCAGAATAGGATCGTTACCATCTTAATAAACAAATTAAAGAAAGCTGCTTTGCAAACAGGCATTAGAGAAGTTTGTCTTGCTGGTGGTGTATCTGCCAATGGTTGTTTAAGATCTGCAGTTCAGGATGCAGGACACCTAAATGGATGGAATACCTACATTCCTCCTTTTCAATATTGTACTGACAATGCCGGGATGATCGCCATCACTGCCTATTATAAATACCTGGCGGGTC
Source organism: Chitinophagaceae bacterium (assembly GCA_043763635.1). Classification (GTDB taxonomy): domain Bacteria; phylum Bacteroidota; class Bacteroidia; order Chitinophagales; family Chitinophagaceae; genus Flavisolibacter. The sequence continues at coordinate 24,946 of JAYULK010000022.1, read as the reverse complement.
AGTTTTCCGATCTTTCTGTAAGTGCCAGCGCACGAGGTCAATGGACTTGAAAAAGCCTGTAAGCAGCAACCTTACGGACAGACCGAACTTAGTGACAAATATATCGACGAAGCTTTAAATGACCGAACTTGAAACCATATTGACAAAGTACAATTTTCCTAAGCGGGCAATACAACCAATTACGAAATTTGAAGAAATAGAAAATCGAATTGGGTTTCCACTTCCTGACGACTATAAATTTTACCTTGACAATTATGAACAGAATGAAGAATTTGTAGGACCTGAACTTGTTAACCTTTGGGACATTGACGATCTGTTATATAGAAACACGGACACAGGCATATTTGACAACCTTCCATGGACATTGGGTATTGGGAACAATCCAAGTAGTGAGTTTATTGCAATCGAATTTATGAACAACAAAAATTATAGAATTGTGCTTTCACCATTTATAGACTTGGACCAAAAATATCACATTGACATTGGCAGTTCGTTTACCGACTTTTTTGTTCGTTTGGACAACGGCAAAAAATGGTTTGACTAACTATGCCTCCTGACCAAGGCTGCTGCTTACAGGGTGGCGTTATAGGGGCTCAAGAATAAAGGCTCAAGTATTGTATTTCAATTTTTCTTATTGCAGAAGTTGGGCTGACGTTCCCTGATTTCCCCTCTACAACGACAAGCCCTAAACCGTTGTGCCCATCTATCTATTAAACATACGATTAGCAGACTTCAATCAAGCGCAGTCAGGGCATTGAAAAAAAAATGTTCAGCCCCAATTTTTTTTGATAAAGATATTTTTTTCAGTCAATATCTGCTGCCCAAATTTTGCAAATAACTGTGTTAGCAAAAGGCGATGATTTTTATTAGGATATTTCAACTACACTCAATTCATGGTTCTCCTTAAGCATTTGAAATATTTTAGGAATAAGCATCTTTAATGTATCTCTACGATTATCCTTAGCACATAGAATGATAATTGTTAATGGTAAACTTTTCAAATTCTGTTGATATCTTAAGTTACGATCAGGTGTTATGAACAAGTCAAACTTTGCTTTGATCATAAGAAGTAAAAGTTCGCCATTTTTCTTTCCTAGCCAACCTTGATCGCGAACTGTTGAAACTTCATGCTCGATTCCAAAATCATTGCAAAGCCTCCGGGGCAAACTTTCATCAAGCAAAATTTTCATGCAACATTTTTTCAGAAGTCAATGACTTCTTTGCCATTTCCAAAACTGCTAATGCCGCTTCTTTTGATACTGATGGGAAGTCGTCTAAAAACTCAGCAAGGTCTTCTCCTCCTTCCAGGTAATCAAATAAATTTTGTATAGGAACTCTTGTTCCTGCAAATACAGGTGCACCACTCATGATTTCAGGATCAATACTTATTTGTCCGTATAACATAGCTAATAGATTCTAGTCCGAAGTTACTAAAAAGGTTAGGCTGTTTGCGTTCTGGATTTGGCAAAAGTGGCTTTACGCTAACGTATTAATTAGTGGTAGCAAGGCTTCTAAAATCTACTGGCACCAGTTTGCTTACGCCGGCTTCCTGCATGGTTACACCATATATAACATCTACGGTGCTCATAGTAGTTTTATTATGGGTTACAATAATGAACTGCGAGTTTTCGCTAAACTCCCGAATCATTTTTGTGAACTTGCCTACGTTGGCATCGTCCAATGGAGCATCTACCTCATCAAGTATACAAAAGGGGGCTGGTTTAATCAGGTAAATAGCAAACAACATAGCCGTTGCGGTCAAGGTACGTTCTCCCCCGCTTAACTGGTTGATGCTGCTTGGCCTTTTGCCTTTTGGTTTGGCCACTATATCAATGCTTGTTTCAGCAAGGTTGTCCGGATTTTCCAATACCAGATCGCATTGATCATCTTCGGTAAACAATGCCTTAAACACCTTCTGAAAATTTTCACGAACCTGGTTAAAAGTGTGAAGAAACTTTTGGTTAGCTGTTGTTTCAACTTCAGCAATGGTTTGCAAAAGGCTTTGTTTTGCATTTACCAAATCGTCTTTTTGCTCCACTATAAAATCATAACGCTTTTTCATTTCTTCAAAAGCTTCAATGGCAGTAGGATTGATCTCGCCAAGATTTTCCAATCTTTTTTTCATTCTATCAGACTTCTCCTGTAACTCTTCAACCGGAACTTCTCCTGTACGTGCTTCATCAAGAATGTCTTCAAGGTTAATTCTGAATTCGACATTCAACCTTTCCTTCATACCGGCTAACTGGAGTTTTACATCATTCAACTTATCCTTAATTTCCGACAGAAGATGCTCCACCAATTCCTTTTCCTTTACCTTATGACGCAGCTCGCTTTCTTTAGCTGTTAACTGGTTACGAATATTATAATATGCCTGGTCAGCTCCGTTCAGTATTTGCTCTTCTTCTTCTTTCCGCCTCATTAATTCAAACAAAGTTTCTTCAACCAGCGTCACATTTTCTGTGGATTGTTTTATGCTGCCTGAAGTTTCTTCCAGTTGCTGTGTATTAGTTTGAACCTGTATTTTCAATTCATTAATCTGGTTTGTTTTAAACTGTAATTCCTGCTTTAGAGCAGTGATCTTACTTTGCTGGCGGGCAACCTGAAGATTTAAATTATTATATTGGTTATTTACTTCATTGTAACTTAACTCAAGGTTTCTATAACCTGTTTCAGCCTCTTGTAGTTGTAAAGTGTAGTTCCTCAATTGTTCGCTGAGCGAGGTGAGGTCTTTCCGAACAGTACCAATAGAAGATTGGTTTTGCTCTAATTGTTCATTTAAATCTTCAAGCCTGCGGCGTGACTGGCCTTGCCCATGATGAAGATTTTCCATCTTATTCTGCAAGCCAAATAACTGGTTATTTAATTGCTGAATCTCCCTTTCAGATTCGCGGATAATATTTTCTTTAAGATTGGAATTGTATTCCATTACTTCCGAATGCCTGGATTGAATTTGTGCATTATAATCGTCTACAATAGCCTGTTGCGCTACAATCTGTTCATGAAGTTTTTCAAGATTTTTTACACGGCCAATTTTTTTCCCCTCGAACAAACCAACACTTCCACCTGATAAGGTATAATGCCCCTTAACATATTTTCCATGCTTTTCCAGTATAACCGATCCATTGCTGTTTTCCAACGCAGCTTCATCATCTGCAATAAAAACATTGCCTAATAATTGCTCTGCTAATTTTCTATATTGCTCATCAACTTCAATAACTTCCATAGCCCGCATCGTACCTTCCGGCTGGTGATTGTTTTTAAACGAACTATCAGCATTTACTTTATCAAGCAAAAAGAAATTTGCTTTTCCTTTTTTATTTTCATCCAGCAGATGAACAGCCTGCAAACCCTCTGCTAGATTATTTACTACATAATAGTTAAGGTAAGGTTCCAGCACATTTTCAACCGCAGCACGGTACTCTTCTTTCACATAAATTATATCAGAAAGAATGGGAGCCGTATGATTCCATCCTTCATTGTTGTGTAAAAACTTTACACTTTCCGGGTAGCCTTCCATTTTGTCAATCAGGCTTTTTAATAAGGCGTACTCATTCTTTCGGGAATCCAGTTTACGGCTTTCTTCTGCAAGCTTCATTCGCAAACCTTCTAAAGCTGATTGCGTTTGCAAAATCAGTTCTTTCGTTCTATTGTGCTGTTCCTGCAATTCTTCAAGTGTAGATTGCTTTTCAGATGTTTGCTTTTGTTTTGATATTAATTCCTGCTCTAACTGCTGCACTTGTTCATTACGTTGTGCCTGCTCTTCTTCAATCTGGTGAACGGTGCGTTGAATGTTTTGAATAGAAGTGTCGGCAACAGCCACTTTTTTTTCTGCATCAAACTGACTGCGTTGCACCTGTTGGTATGCGTTGCGGAGGTTATTTAAATGAGACCGGTTTTCATCAACTACTTTGCGTTTTGCATCCACTTCAAAACGCAGCGCATCAACCTGAAGCGTTAGTAACTTAAAAGCTTCCTCTTCTTCCGTAACCTGTGCTTGAGTGAACGCAATGCTTTCATCAATACCTGTAATTTGTCCTTCTGCTTTATTTAAAAATTCGGTAAGGTTTGTTTCTCTTTCCTTTAAATATTCCAGGCGTTGGCTAGCCAGGTTTTTTTCGTTTTCTTTTGTACGCACCTGCTGAACCAACTCATTAAATTGGTGTTGTAAGCCATGCAGTTCTTTTTCTTTTTCTATGAACCCAATCTTTTCACCTTCTAATGCTGCATCCTTTGTTGCTATTTCTGCTTCAAGAGCTACTCGTTTATCGGTTTCATTTTCGTGCTGCTCATTAAGCGATTTAAACGTGATATTAAATCCCTCAAGCGCAGCTTTAGCTAATTCAATGGTAACCTCTCTGTATTCCTTTTTTATCTCGTAATATTTCTGGGCTTTTTTTGCCTGGTTTTCCAGTGCTTTTAATTGGTTATTGATTTCAAAAAGCAAGTCCTCAATTCTGGCAAGATCCTGTTCTGTGGCATCAAGCTTTTGTTTTGCCTCTTTTTTTCGAGTTTTATAAATGGAAATTCCGGCCGCTTGTTCCAACATTCTTCGACGGCTGTTTTCTTTGTCTTTAATCAGATCGTCCACCATGCCTAACTCAATAATAGCGTAGCTATCAGTAGAGATCCCCGTGTCCATAAAAAGATTCTGAATATCTTTTAAACGGCACTGCACATCATTCAACCGGTACTCGCTTTCGCCGCTTTTATAAAATTTACGGGTTATAGTAACTGTGCTAAATTCTGTAGGCAATAAGTTTCTTGTATTTTCAAAAGTAAGACTCACCTCGGCAAGGCCACTCGCACTGCGGGTTTTAGAGCCATTAAAAACCAGGCTATCAAGATTTTCAGATCTTAAATGACTAATTTTTTGTTCTCCTATCACCCATCTAATGCTATCTACAATATTACTTTTGCCACAACCATTCGGCCCCACGATGCCCGTAATATTTTCGTCAAAGCTTACTACTGTTTTATCAGCAAAACTCTTGAACCCCTTGATTTCTAATGATTTTAATCTCAATTTTTCCCTATTTTAGAACGGACAAATATAAACAGAATGAAGGCAAACGAAGTTCTTTTAACGCTGTGGCAGAGGCTGTTTATTCACGTTTTGTACACAGCATATTTTTAGCAATAAAATTATATACCTATTTCTCTTGCGTATTGCAGTAGAAATAATTTTATAGTGCTTCTAAGTATGTGGTATAAACATTTCCTCATTTATCAAAGCCCTCTCTCATACATTCATCAGAATTCTCTCACATTAAGTCCTTTACTTAAATTTGAAGAATAGTCAGGTAAAGAAACCAAATGAAAAATATTAAGCTTATAGAAGTCCCCTCAGAAATTGGCGCCGGCACACGGGGAGCCAGTTTAGGAGTAGATGCCATTAAGATAGCTGCCCTGGATTTTATGAGTAATTTTTTTATACACTTTCCTTCTGAAAAAGTACCTGTGGAAAATAAATTATTGTATGAGCCAATTGAATCGCCGTATGCAAAGCGCATAAAAGGCGCAATAAGCATGTATGAAAAGGTGGGTAAAGCAGTGGCCGCTACTTTAAAGAATAATTTTTTTCCAGTGGTATTAAGTGGCGACCATAGTATTGCAGGCGGCACTATTACTGGTATTAAAATGGCAAAGCCCGATAGTAAACTGGGTGTAATATGGATTGATGCTCATGCCGATATCCACACACCTTATACAACACCCTCTGGAAACCTGCACGGCATGCCACTAGCCGCCTCACTCAATGAAGACAATGCAGCATCGGCAGTTCATGAGTTAGATAGTGAAACAATAAAACAATGGAATGAGTTAAAAAACGTGGGTGGCATCTGCCCTAAAATCCTACCTGAAGATGTTGTGTTGATATCCCTTAGGGATTTTGAAAAAGAAGAAAAAAATCTCATAGACAAATATGGTATTAAAGTTTATTCAACAAAAGAGCTTCGTAATAAGGGTGTGGAGCAGATCATAAGACAGGTAACGAAATATTTAAACCATTGCACGGATATATACATTTCGTTTGATGTTGATTGCCTTGATTCATCCATAAGCAAGGGCACGGGCACGCCTGTTGGCAATGGATTAAAGGAAAGAGAAGCGGAAGACCTCGTAAGTAAATTAATGCAGAATAGAAAAGTGTGCTGCTTCGAAATTACGGAGGTAAATCCAACCCTGGATAGAGAGAACCTAATGGCCGAGATTGCTTTTAATGTATTACAAAGAAGCGTAAATGTATTATTGATGAACTAAGGTCATCTCAATTAAAAACTTACCTAATCAATAATGCATAAATGGTAGCAACAGAAAAATTATTATTGCAGGAAGCCTACACTATGGAAATATGTATGTATATAAAGTCCTATCTGATCATAGCTTGGATATAGCCAACACTTAGTTGTAACAAAACCTTATTTTTGGCACGCCAAAACCAAAAAAGTAAGCGCCAAATAACGTTGCTGCCAGAAATTATTTAAGAAATGCAAAAAAAAGTTAAGCGTATTGCTGTATTAACCTCGGGCGGAGATTCGCCGGGAATGAACGCAGCAGTAAGAGCAGTTGTTAGAACCGGTCTTTATCATGGGCTTGAGGTATTTGGGATTATGAGAGGATACCAGGGATTAATTGAGGATGACATTATAAAAATGGAATCCCGCTCAGTAGCCAATATAATTCAGCGGGGTGGCACCATTTTAAAAACGGCACGTTGTAAAGAATTTTATCAGCCTGAAGGAAGAAAAAAAGGGTATGAAGTTTTAAAGAAAAGAGGTATTGACGGGCTGGTAATTATTGGCGGAGACGGGTCTTTTAAAGGTGCAACAATGCTTACAAAAGAATATGACATTCCTTGTATAGGCATTGCAGGCACAATAGATAAAGATATAGTAGGTACAGACTTTACAATTGGTTTTGACACGGCAGTAAACACCGCTGTTGAAGCTATAGATAAAATAAGAGATACGGCAGATGCACATGACAGGCTATTTATAGTAGAAGTGATGGGCCGTGATGCAGGTTATATTGCCTTACATAGTGGTATTGCCACAGGTGCTGAAAGTATATTAATTCCTGAACGTAAAACAGATATTGAAGGAGTAATTTCTTCTTTGCAGGAAAAAGAAAGAAGAAAAAAACTCGTGAATATTATTGTAGTAGCAGAGGGCGATGAGTTTGGCGGGGGAAATGAAGTAGCTAAAATTATTAAAGACCGCCTGCCACATATTGATGCAAGGGTATGTATACTTGGACATATACAACGTGGTGGCTCACCTTCCTGTCTTGATCGTTTAATAGCAAGCCGGATGGGATATCATGCTGTTGAATCATTGGTAGAAGGAAGACATAATGTTTTTGTGGGTATTCAAAATAACCGCATGAATTATGTACCGCTTGAATCAGTTGGAAAAAGGAAAGGAAAAATTAGTGAAGAGTGGATGAAAATCGTAAAAATATTAGCCAGCTAAATCTACATCTCTTACTTGCAAAAGGATATTGTCTTGCCCAAAAACTCATCTATTATTAAGCATTTAACGAATTATAATTATGTCTAAAAACATCGAAAAATACCTGCATAAAGAAATGGATAAGGAAGCGGGTATTGAACACACATTTCATCGTACAAAAATTGTTGCTACTGTAGGACCTGCCTGCAATACTTATGATAAGCTTCTTGAACTGGTGCAAGCCGGGGTTAATGTTTTTCGTTTGAACTTTTCTCATGGTACGCATGAAGATAAAGCCCTGGTAATTGACCACATCAGGAATATAAATAAAACTGAACCTTACAACATTTCAATATTAGGCGATTTACAAGGTCCTAAACTAAGAGTGGGAGACCTGGAGAATGGTAAGCTTGAAATAGTGCCGGGCGATATTTTGTGCTTTACATCAAAAGAAAAAGTGCTTGGCAATAAAGAAAGAATATACGTCTCATATCCTAACCTGCATAAAGATGTAGTAATAGGTAATAAAATTTTAATTGATGATGGTAAGCTGGAAGTTGTAGTGGTGGAAATAACTGCTACAGGTGATGTAAAAGTAGCTGTAACTTATGGAGGTACATTGCTTCCAAAAAAAGGAGTAAATCTTCCAGATACCAAAATATCATTACCGGCTATGACGGAAAAGGATATTATTGACCTCGAGTTTATTATTGAAAAACAACTTGACTGGGTAGCACTTTCATTTGTGCGGCAGGCAGAAGATATTATAGATTTGAAGAAAAGGCTGGCGGAAAAAAGCAGCAATACAAAAGTTATTGCAAAAATTGAAATGCCTTCTGCATTAGTTGACCTTAGGAATATTATTATTGAATCAGATGCTGTGATGGTAGCCCGTGGCGATCTTGGCGTTGAATTGCCGGTTGAGAAAGTGCCTATGGCGCAGCGTGAAATTATTCGTAAAAGCATCCACAGGGCCAAGCCTGTAATTGTAGCTACGCAAATGATGGAAAGCATGATTGATCACATAAAACCTAACCGCAGCGAAATTTCTGATGTAGCGAATGCAGTATTGGAAGGAGCAGATGCAGTAATGCTGAGTGCAGAAACTGCCACAGGCAACCACCCCGCATTGGTAGTTGCAACAATGAAAAAAATTATTCAGGAAGTAGAAAAAACAGAATACCGTTATAACCGGGAAGAGGATTTAAAGCCACAAACTAAATCACCGTCTTTTCTAAGCGATGCTATATGCTACAATGCATGCAAAATTGCTAAAGATGTGGAGGCAGAGGCTTTGGTAGGTATGACGCAAAGCGGCTACACAGCTTTTATATTAAGCAGCTACCGGCCTAAATCGCCATTATACATTTTTACAAAACAAAGGTCTTTGGTTAACCAGCTTAGCTTAAGCTGGGGGGTTCGTGCTTTTTATTATGATGAAGAAGAAAGTCTTGATGATATTGTATTAGACCAGATCAATATTTTAAAAGAAAGAGGATTTTTAAAAAGCGGAGATTTAGTAGTTAATACAGGAAGTACTCCTGTTCGCTTACACCTTCCTACCAATGTGGTGAAGGTTACCAAAGTTGACTAATGAAACATTTCCAAAATAAGTGAAGCTGTCTAATCAAGGCAGCTTCACTTATTTTGGAATAAATTGCCAAACTGTAATACTAAACAAACACAGTTACCTAATACCAACAGCTTTTAACAGCCTTCCTGAATTTCCATTTTCTCATTCTCCATTAATCCTTTACCTTCGCCACCCGTTAAAAACGGCCATTGCCTAAAGAGGCCCCATAAGAGTCCCCCGGTGGGGAACGCCTCAAGGGTGTAATTGAAACTGCATTTCAAATGCCAAAAGTTAAAACAAACTCCAGTGCCAAAAAGCGCTTTAAAGTAACCGGTACTGGAAAAATCACTCACCAGAAATCTTTTAAGCGTCACATTCTGACAAAAAAATCTACAAAACGTAAGCGTAAAATGAGGCTCGATGGCGTTGTTGCAAAACCAAATATGGATTTTGTAATGCGTTTATTAAGGCTAAAGTAATGTAAGCTACAAGGAGCAAGGAGCTTAGTTTGTGAACTCTTGTTACTTCCTTGTTACTAACCTCTTGAACCTTTCTTTAAACTAAACATTTAAAAATTAAAACTCATTAGATATGCCACGTTCAAAAAATGCAGTTGCCTCAAGGGCACGCAGAAAAAGAATTTTAAAACAAGCTAAAGGCTTTTATGGCAAACGTAAAAACGTTTATACCGTTGCCAAAAACGTAGTAGAAAAAGGTATGACCTATATGTACGTAGGTCGTAAATTAAAGAAAAGAGAATATCGTCGTTTGTGGATAGCACGTATTAATGCTGCCGTTCGCGAAGAAGGATTAACCTATTCTCAGTTTATTAATTTGCTCAATCAAAAAGGAATTACTATAGACCGTAAAATACTGGCTGACCTCGCAATGAATAGTCCGGAGTCTTTTAAAGGTTTGGTAGCACAGGTTAAATAGACTACCTGGCGATAAAATTAAGCCGGATACATTTTTTGTATCCGGCTTCTTTTTGTATGGGTGGAACCTATACTTTTGTGCAGAACAAAAATGTTCAATGAACAATCCATTATATTTCAATGAATAATACTTACCACAGCCTTGTCGAACAAACATTTGATTTTCCACAGGAAGGTTTGTTAGTTAAGGATGGATACCTTCAATTTAATGGTTTAGATATAAAAGCGTTGATAGATAAGTATGGAACGCCATTAAAACTTACCTATCTGCCTAAGATTGGTATGCAGATAAATAAAGCAAAACAAATGTTTGCCAATGCTTTGAAAAAGCATAAGTACGAAGGCAAATATTTTTACTGCTACTGTACCAAGAGTTCACATTTTTCTTTCATAGTACAAGAGGCTTTAAATCATGATATTCATTTGGAAACATCTTATGCCTATGATCTGGAGATCATCAAAAAGCTTTATGAAAGAAGGAAGATTAATAAAGACATTTACATTATATGCAATGGCTTTAAACAAAAAGGCTATACCAGGCGTATTGCACAACTAATTAATAGCGGCTTTAAAAATGTAATACCTGTATTAGATAATAAAGAAGAGTTAAATGCCTACAAGCGTTCTGTAAAACAAACGCCTTTTAAATTAGGAATAAGAGTAGCCGCAGAAGAAGAACCAAACTTTCCATTTTATACTTCCAGGTTAGGAATAAGGGCCAAAGACATCCTTGAGTTTTATGTAGATAATATTGAAGGATATGAAGATAAGTTTCACTTGAAAATGCTTCATATTTTTTTAAACAAAGGCATTAAAGACGATATCTATTATTGGTCTGAATTAAACAAGATTATTAATCTCTATTGTCAGTTAAAAAAGATTTGTCCCGAATTAGATTCTATAAATATTGGTGGAGGTTTTCCTATCAAACATTCACTCGGCTTTGAATATGATTACCAATTCATGATTAATGAAATAGTTGGTAACATTAAAACCGCATGCAAAAAAAACAAGGTGCCTATGCCGCACATATTTACTGAGTTTGGCAGTTATACCGTGGGAGAGAGCATGGCGCACATTTATAGTGTTATTGCTCAAAAAACACAAAACGAGAGAGAGATTTGGTACATGATTGATTCCTCTTTTATTACCACTTTGCCAGACACCTGGGGAATAGGAGAAAGGTTCTTAATGCTTCCAATTAATAAATGGGAGGAGGAGTACCAGCGAGTTGTGCTTGGCGGTATTACTTGCGACAGCCATGATTATTATGATTCCGAAGAACATATTAATGAAGTATTCCTTCCAAAAACTACCGGTGGAGACGAGCCTTTATATGTTGGGTTTTTTCATACTGGAGCCTACCAGGATCAGATAAGCGGGTATGGGGGAATTAAACATTGTCTTATTCCCTCTCCCAAACATATTATAGTGGAAAAAGATAAAAACGGAAAATTGGTAGACTGGGTATATGCTAAGGAGCAAAGCGCACAAAGCATGTTGAAAATATTAGGCTATATACGCTAATAAAAATCCCGCACCAGGCGGGATTTTTACTTTAAGTCCTCATTATTAATTACTTCTTCCATTAATCACATCCCTTGCCTCATCAATCTTCCTTGAGCCACTATTGCTGGCAGGAGCTTGCTCTTGAGGTCTGGTATTCTGGGTTGAAGTATTAGTGTTTCTGTTGTAAGTATTGTTATTACTATTCCGGCTATTGTTTCTATCGCTGTAAACTCTCGAATTTCTCGAAGGATATGCAGCTCTGCGGGAAGGATAGCCATTACCATATACTGAAGCACCAGGATAATAAACATCAGAGCCTACAGGTCTAACTTCATAATATTGTCCCGTATAAGGATCACGTACTACTGTTGTTCTGTTATTATTGTAATATGGATCATCATATACTTGTCTGCGCATTGTGCCTCTATCTGAATAATCTTCGTCGTAAACAGGTTGAGTAAAACCACAGCTCGCAATAGTAATCACCATTGTAAGGAGACCTACCATTTGAAATAAACTGAAATTTTTCATTTTAAAAGTATTTGTATGTAAAATGCAAATCAATATCCAAATACTCTTAAAGAAAACTTATAGGAAGAGTTATTACTTCTTATTAACGTTTAATGGATAATAACGTGTCTGAGCTATAATTATTTGGTTTTTAAACGATACTTTTTGTTCACTTTAGGGCTATTAAAATAGCGGTTTAATTCTTCCTCCGTAAATTCATTGGTTAATTCAATGGGCACTTCAATTAATTGCATTTGGATTTGCTTTAACTCATCTTTAAGCTTATTTGTTTTCTTAGTTATTTCCCAGTCGGGCTCTCCCACAAGCATATTATCGCGAAGCATATAATCTAATCTTTTGATGGAACTACGGATAGAAGAGGCTTGATTTTGATCTACTGATTTATTTGGAGCTGAGGCTTCTTTGATGGGAACCATGGCAAGACCAATGCTTGGTAATATCTTTCCATTGTTTCGTGTCTGCTCGCTGCTTGAAGTAGACAATATAGTTCCCGTTAGTGAAGTAGTTGCCGAAGTCAGATCAAAAGTGGTACGAACAGTTTTGGTTTTCTTTAATTTTTTATCTAATTGAAGAAAAGTGTACTTAAGCTGTAGAATATAGCGTTCCATATTTTTTACAACCTGTTTATATTCTTCTTTTGCCAGTGGATAATTTAATGCATCTCTAACCACAAGCCTCACGTTAGCCGTGTCCTTGACCTGGAATTTGGTTGTACCAATAAAACTTAAATTCACAATTTTTACCCTGGCAGAATCCGATTCTTTTACAAAATCATAGGCAGGGCTCCATGTAAAGATGTCCTCACATTTTCTTACATCTTTATATCCAACAATAGGTCGGCTTGCAAGTGTTATTATATTTTCAAAAGGAAAGCTGCCATTTTCACAAAGGATTTTTATATTCAAAGATTCTCCTTCGTCAATGTAAATGGTGCCGCTAACATTGGGTTTTACCCGTGTGGGAATAATTTCCGTATTGTAAAATACTATGGTAAAATTTGTGTCAATTCTCTCTGCCGGGTCATTAAGATTTTGCACGCCCAATTGCACTTTGTAATTAACATCATATTTCAATCTTCCGGATTGAAAATAAGACTTTTCTGCCCTGAAGCTTAACTGGCCATTGTCTTTATTCATCCTTAATCCAATAGGAGAATTTTTAAGATACCAGAAATAATTGTTTTGGTCTTTATTAATCTGCAGTTGATAGCTTAATGAAGAATCAACATGAAGTGTAAAAAAAGGATTAAGGTTTATAATACGTAGGGTAGAATCAGGATGATAGATTTGGGTAGAGTCAGGCGGGGGATTTATTTGAAGAGAATCTTTTTCCTGAGAGTATCCCCACAAACAAAAAAAAGAATAAATGCATATAATTGATATTTTTCTGATCATAGGTATATAACATTAAATGGTGTGCAATATTAAGCATCTAAAAAGAAACCCCCTCGTAGAAACGACGGGGTTTAAACCAAAACCAACTGCTTATGAGAAAAAGTTACTGTATTGTAATTTGTTTAGGCGCTGTTTTGACATCTTGCTTAATGTGAAGGTTTAATCTTAGAACACCGTTTTCATATTTTCCTTCTATCTTTTCTTTATCTATCCTTTCATCCAGATGAAATGTGCGTTTGAACGACTGAAATTTATACTCCCTTCGAACAACTTTTTCTGTCTTATTTTCTTCCTGCTTTTTTTCAGCCGAAATAACTAATTGGGTTTTCTCAACATTCACTTTTAAATCTTCTTTACTAAAACCAGGCGCTATTATTTCTATTTCGTAGCCATTTTCTATTTCCTTAACATTTACAGGAATAGATTGGTTGTGTTCATTGGTGAAATCATCACGGTATAAAGATGGAAATTGAGTAAAAAAGTCATCCATCAAATTGTTAAAAGACTTTGATACCGGAAAATTTTGAATTTTAAAGTTTCCATATAATTTTATTTTTGAGGTAAATAATAGCGATCTTTTCAAAGCATATACCAAGGCTACGTGTTGGTCATAATGACTTAAAATTCTAAATTTTTAATGTAATACTGACAGATGTTTGTATAAGCAATTGCTATTCTTTCAGTTCTTACCTTTGCTTTCAAATTTCAAACATTATGTATCCAGAAGAAATAGTACAACCGATGAAGGAAGAGCTAACCGAGCAGGGATTTAAGGAGTTAATAAACAAACAAGATGTAGAAGCGCAATTAAAAGAAGCTGGCACTACGCTAATCATGATCAACTCCGTATGTGGTTGCTCAGCGGGTACTGCACGGCCAGGAGTGTTAATGGCAGTTGCAAATGCAACAAAAAAACCTGACCATTTAGTTACGAGCTTTGCGGGTTTTGACTTAGAAGCTATTCAAACGTTGCGTCAGCATTTAATGCCTTATCCACCGTCTTCGCCTGCCATTGCTTTATTTAAAGATGGAGAATTAGTTCATTTTATTGAACGTCACCAAATCGAAGGGCGCCCGGCACAAATGATTGCGAGTAATCTAATTAATGCTTTTGATCAATACTGCAATTAATTTTTAATGCTTCCTTAAAATGGGGGCATTTTTATATCTTCTTTTTTTTACACTACATTGCCTCCTTTTTATACTGCTTATGTATCCAAACCTTTATTACGCTTTTAAGGATTTGTTTGGGATTGACTTTTCTCCTTTGCGTTTTATAAATTCCTTTGGCTTTTTTGTAGCTATAGCTTTCTTGGTTTCTGCCACCGTTTTGGCAAGTGAGCTAAAAAGAAAAAGCAAGCTTGGATTATTGCAGCCTACGGAAAGTAACGTAGTTGTTGGTGAGCCAGCTAACTGGAGTGATATAGGCTTAAACTTTTTACTTGGGTTTATTCTTGGGTATAAAATTCTTGCGTTGTTTTTTTTAAGTTCAGAAGCTACACAAGACCCGCAAACATTTATTTTTTCTACAATGGGAAGCTGGCCAGCTGGCATCGGCTTAGGAATATTGTTTGCTTTCATGAAGTGGCAAGAGAAAAAAAAGCAAAAGTTAGATAAACCTGAAAAAAGGGTAGTTCGTATCTGGCCACATGACAGGGTAGGAGAAATAACAATTCTTGCCTTAATCTTTGGTTTATTAGGTGCCAAGCTGTTTGATATTTTTGAAAACTGGAGCGATTTTCTTAAGTATCCGGCCGCTTATATTTTTTCGGGAGGAGGTTTAACTTTCTACGGCGGATTGATTTGTGCAACAATTGCTATAATTATTTATGCCAGAAAACATAAAATTCCGGTTCGCCATCTGGCCGATGCCATTGCGCCACCTCTTATGCTGGCTTATGCAATAGGCAGAATTGGCTGCCAGGTGTCCGGAGATGGAGATTGGGGTATTGAGCACCTCACGCCAAATTCAATTTCCTGGTTACCAGATTGGATGTGGTCATTTAAATATCCAAACAATGTTATAGAAGCAGGAGTACCTATTCCAGGATGTGTTGGTAAATATTGCATGCAATTACCACAACCGGTTTACCCAACGCCTTTTTACGAAACAATAGCGTGTTTTATGCTCTTTTTAGTTTTATGGTTTTTAAGAAAAAAAATGAGGCCCGCAGGTGTTCTCTTTGCTTTGTATTTAATTCTAAATGGGTTGGAGCGTTTTCTAATTGAAAAGATCAGGGTAAATAACCGGATGGAAATTTTTGGAATGCATCCAACTCAAGCTGAAGTATTATCGTTAGGGCTTATAATTACAGGCACCCTTATTTGGATTTTTCTTTATACAAAATACCGGGCCAACCAAAAATTAGTATAAATTTTTTTCAAAGCCCTTTAGTTAATCTTCTGAAAACCTTAACCCATCTGTATCTGGCCAAATTCATCTTTAGTATAGTTTTTGCACATAAGAATTATTACAAACAATTATGAGGTTTGAGGATTGCAAGTTAGTTTTGCATACAGTTCCAACGGATAACCATCACTTGCAATATCCTGCATTTCTTATATCATTTTTCTTCAATAAAACAATCAGTATTAATTATGAGGCAGCTTAAAATAGCCACCCAGATTACGAACAGGGATTCGCAGGCCGTGGAGAAGTATCTTCAGGAGATTTCCAAAATTCCGATGATCACTCCCGAAGAGGAAACTACCCTGGCTCAAAAAATCAAAATGGGTGACCAAAGAGCTTTGGATAAGTTGGTGCAGGCAAACCTTCGTTTTGTAGTATCGGTTGCCAAGCAGTATCAGCACCAGGGTTTATCACTTAGTGATTTAATTAATGAGGGTAACTTAGGCTTAATTAAAGCTGCGCAACGTTTTGATGAAACCAAAGGTTTTAAGTTTATCTCTTATGCAGTTTGGTGGATTCGTCAATCTATTTTACAAGCTTTAGCAGAACAAGGCCGTTTGGTGCGTTTGCCGCAAAATAAAATTGGTACTTACAATAAAGCCAATAAAGCCTATATGGCATTTGAGCAAGAACATGAAAGGGAGCCTAGTACAGAAGAGCTTGCAGAAATATTAGAAATGAGTGAAACAGAGATCAACAATATTTTTCAAAGCAATACGCGTCATACATCGTTAGATGCACCTGTGCATGAGGCAGAAGATGTGGCTATGGGTGATTTGCTTGAAGGAAGCGATGACACTGACGAGGATGTGATGAAGGATTCTTTAAGAGCGGAGATTCGTCGTGTATTGAAATCTTTAAGCCCAAGAGAAGCTGAAATTGTAAATGCCTATTTTGGTTTGGATGGTGAGAATGGTACTACGATTGAGCAAATAGGTCAAAAGTATGATCTCACTAAAGAAAGAATCCGCCAGATTAAAGAAAGAGCAATTAAGAGATTACAAAAGGCACGCTACAGCAATGCTTTAAAGGCATATCTGGGATAAAATTAATGATGGGTTTTTTAACAGCTCTGATCGTAAGATCAGGGCTGTTTGTTTTTATACCTTTGCCACACATTATGAACAAAGTTTTTTATTTATTAATTGGGATTGTTGCCGCTTTTACTGCTTGTGAAAAAAAGATAGAATTTAAATTAGACGATACGACAGATAAATTAGTAGTGGATGCGACGATCGAAAATGGCAAGGGGCCTATTGTTTTTCTGTCCAGATCAATAGATTATTTTTCAACTATCAATCCACAAATTCTTGC
Source organism: Chitinophagaceae bacterium (assembly GCA_043763635.1). Taxonomy (GTDB): domain Bacteria; phylum Bacteroidota; class Bacteroidia; order Chitinophagales; family Chitinophagaceae; genus Flavisolibacter. Next base: position 7,829 of record JAYULK010000022.1, on the reverse strand, counting down.
AAATAGCTTTGTGCATGCGGCAGATATCATGGTTTCAAATGGCACCCAAACTCAAAAGCTTAAAGAATACTCCCGGCAATTGAATGCGAATGGGGATAAAATATATTATTATTCCATAGACTCTTCAAATCTTGTAAATGCTTTTTTAGGAGAATTAAATCAAATGTATAACATAAACATTAGCGTTGAAGGAAAGGTATATACTGCATCAACAGTTATTCCAAATCTTACCAAAAAAGTGGACTCTATTTGGTGGCGTAAAGCGCAGGCGCAGGAAGATTCATCCAAAGTTGTAATTGTGGTTAGAGCGACAGACCCTCCTGGCTTTGGTGACTATATTCGATATTTCACTAAAAGAAATAGAGAGCCTTTTTATCCGCCTTTTACTTCAGTTTTTGACGATTTAGTTATTGATGGTACCACATACGAGTTACCAGTAGATCCTGGATTTGATAGAAACAGCAATGTTAAAGACGATGACAGAATGTTTAAAAGGGGTGATACTGTTACAATGAAGTTGTGCAATATTAGTAAGTCCAATTATGAATTTTGGAGGACTATGGAATACAGTTACAGCTCCATAGGAAATCCTTTTGCCACCCCGGTAAAAGTGTTGAGCAATATAAGTAATGGCGCTTTGGGTTACTTTGGAGGATATGGTTGCCAATACCATACACTTACCATTCCTAAATAGTGTGAATTTCTTAGGATAACTTATCTTCCATTACCTCTTAATTTCGCATACATAATTTTTAATGATAGAATGGAAAAAAACGAGATAGAAAGAATTAATTGTTTAATTATAGGATCAGGTCCAGCCGGATATACAGCAGCCATCTACGCAGCACGTGCAAATATGAAACCCGTACTTTACCAGGGCATACAGCCGGGGGGACAATTAACTATAACAACAGAAGTGGAAAACTATCCGGGGTTTGCTGAAGGTATCCAGGGCCCTGAATTGATGATTCATTTTGAGAAACAAGCTAGTAGAATGGGTGCCGATTTGAGATATGGATTGGCTACAAAAGTCGATTTTTCATCGCAACCTTACAAAGTGTGGATAGATGAGGAAAAAGAAATAGAAGCTTACTCTGTTATTATTGCCACTGGTGCATCCGCAAAATGGCTGGGCATTGAAAGCGAACAACGTTTAAACGGCTATGGCGTAAGTGCCTGTGCAGTTTGCGATGGGTTTTTTTTTAAAGGAAAAGAGGTAGCTATAGTGGGGGCAGGAGATACGGCTGCAGAAGAAGCACTTTATTTATCTAAGCTTTGTGCCACTGTGCACATGTTCATTCGAAAAGAAGAAATGCGTGCAAGTAAGGTAATGCAGGAACGTGTAAAAAAAACAGCCAACATAAAGATTTACTGGAACACTGAGACAGATGAGATTATCGGGGATAAAGTTGTTGAAGCAGTGCGCATCAGAAATAATAAAACGAATGAGCTAACAACTATTCCGATAAAAGGTTTTTTTGTCGCTATAGGTCATAACCCTAATTCAGAAATATTTAAAGAATGGCTTAACATGGACGAAGCAGGATATATAAATGCGGTTCCCGGCACATCCAAAACAAACGTTGAAGGGGTTTTTGCATCGGGGGATGTACAAGATAAAATTTACAGGCAGGCCGTAACTGCGGCAGGTAGTGGTTGCATGGCAGCACTGGATGCAGAAAGGTATTTGTCAGAAAAAGGGTATCATTAATCTTAAGACAGAATCAATAATCATGTTGGATCTTTAAATGGCTCACTCTTTTTTAATCAACAACGTAGTTTTTTATGGCTGGCTGGATGACTATTGAACTTAAAGGTTTACGTTTCTTTGCTGAGCATGGCATGTATGCCGAAGAACGTAAAGTTGGCAATCAATTTGAAATTGATTTGGCTGTTGGTTATAAAGCACCTAAGCACGTTATTACATCCATGGAGGAAACAGTTAATTATGTTGAGATATACAGATTGGTAGAAGAGGTTTTTTCTAAGCATAAATTTTTATTGGAAACCTGTGCTATGGAAATATGTGATGTAATACATGAAAGCTTTACTGAAATCAAAAGCATTTCTATCTCCATCAAAAAAATAAATCCACCTATAACAAATTTTACCGGATCAGTCGGCATATCTTATACTAAGGAGTTTAAGTAATAAGAGTTTTTAGCTTCTTCTGAAATACGTATTTTGCAGACTCTAACTACAAATATTGAAAACGCTTTTCGAAATAGGACCTATTACCAGCAATGAGCCTTCGATATTATTTTTAGAAATTGGAGAAACATACCTTTCTGCATCAATAGTTGATAACAAGGAAAAAACTATAAAAGCTATTCGTGTATATACTTTCAATCTTATTGGTATTGAAGAAAGCGTACTTGAAACTTGCAACAGTTTGAAAGGAGGAGCTTCAAACTTTGAAAAAGTATTTATTTCTGCGGCTTTTCCCGAAGCCTTACTGGTACCAGCAAAACTTTTTCAGAACCATGATTTAATCAAAACAGCTTATCAATTAAACGATTCTATTTGTTTACAGGATCATATTGCGGAGTGGCAAATAATAAATTCTTATGCTATTGCATCGTCGCTTCATAATCAGCTTCAACAAACATTTCCCGATGCTGTTTTTATGCACGTTTATACACCATTATTAAAAATTTTTAATGGTTTTGCATCAGAACAGCAGGTGGCGGTTTATTTTGTACATAACCAATTCCGTGTAATTGTAAAGAAGAACCAGCAGGTACAACTAGTGCAAACGTATACCTATACATCACCCATGGATGTTGTGTATTACCTCTTAAAAATTTGCCTTGAATTTAATCTTGAACAAGAGGACACACAAGTAATTATATCCGGGTTTATCGAACAAAACTCTGCTTTGTACAAACAGCTTCATAACTATTTTTTGAATCTACATTTCGCTAATAATTCTTTTTTAAGACTGCCCGAAAGCGAGCACCCAAAGCATTATTTTACCTCTATAAATACGTTAGCGTCATGCGTATTATAAGTGGTTCTCTTGGGGGACGACGATTTAATCCCCCGGCCAATATGCCATATACACGGCCTACTACCGATATCGCTAAAGAAGGCTTGTTCAACATCCTGCAGAATCATTTGGATTTCGAAGAACTTAAAACATTGGATCTTTTTGGTGGAACCGGCAATATTAGTTATGAGCTTGCATCAAGGGGAGTAGTAGATATAACGATTGTTGAAAAAGACAACAAGATGTTTGAGTTTATAAAGCAAAATTCGACAGATTTAAAACTTAACGACATTAAAGTAATTAAGTCCGATGTGTTTAGATTTATAGAGCAATCCAGCGAACAGTTTGATTTTATTTTTGCCGGCCCGCCTTATGCTTTAACTACTATAGATGAACTTCCAAAACTGGTATTTGAAAAGCAGATGTTGAAAGAAGATGGATGGTTTGTATTAGAACATACGCCCCGGAATAATTATGAGCAACTGCCATTTTATAAAATGCAACGAAACTATGGCACTACGACTTTTTCTTTTTTTGTAAACCAGTTTGCTACAACAAAATAGTAATGTTGAAAAAAGATGCAAGGGAACTTTATAGAAAAAAAAGATCAGCCCTTTCTGCTCTTGAGAGATTAAAGTTTGATGACTTGCTATTGATACAATTTCAAAAAATAAACCTTCCCTTTGTTTCGGTGGTTCTTAGCTTTTACCCTATTGAAGGGTATAATGAAATTGATACTTTTCATCTTACCCGCTATTTGCAATTCATTAATCCCGGTCTTCACGTGGCATATCCAAAAACCAACTTTGCAACGAACACAATGGACGCAATAATATGCAATGAGGATGATGTTTTTCAAAACAATGCCTGGGATATTCCTGAACCTGTTAAGTGTGAGGCTTTAAATCCATCGGAAATAGACCTCATACTTTTGCCATTACTTGCGTTTGACCAACAGGGTAATAGGGTAGGATATGGGAAAGGTTTTTATGATCGTTTTTTAGAAAAGTGCAAAGATGATTGTATTAGAGTAGGCTTGTCTTACTTTGATGCGTTACCTGTTATAGAAGATGCGAATGATTTTGATGTACCTTTAAATTATTGTATTACCCCGCAAAAGGCCTATGTTTTCTAATTGGTTTTTAAAATCTTTTCGCATTCTTTTTCTCCCTTTCTCATTGATATATGGCATGGTCGTTTGGCTAAGAAACGGGCTATACAATAAAGGATTTTTTAAATCCGCTTCTTTTGGATTGCCTGTAATATGTGTTGGCAACCTCTCAGTTGGAGGAACAGGAAAGTCGCCCATGGTTGAATACCTCGTTCTTCATTTAAAAAATAATTTTAAAGTGGCTACACTAAGCCGGGGGTACAAGCGCAAAACAAAAGGTTATGCATTGGCCTCTGAAAATACAACGGCTATTGATATTGGTGATGAGCCTATGCAGTTTCATAGAAAATTTCCTGATGTGCCCATTGCAGTTGGAGAAGAGAGAATAGTTGCTATTCCACAACTGCTGCATGATAAGCCAGAGACAGAACTGATTATTCTTGATGATGCTTTTCAACATCGTGCCATCAGAGCAGGCTTCAATATAATTTTGACTGACTGTGAAAATTTATTTACCAGGGACTTTTATTTACCCACAGGCGATTTAAGAGATGAACGAAGCAGCTATAAAAGAGCTGACACTATAGTTGTTACAAAATGCAAAAACGACTTGAGCGAAGATGAAAAGAACGCCATTATAAAAGAGATTAATCCCCTACCGCACCAACAGGTTTTTTTTGCTGCTATATCTTACGGGACAGCTTATCATATTACTAAGAATAGTTTTGGCTATATTGATGAAGAAACCGAGGTGTTATTGGTTACCGGAATTGCCAATCCAAAACCATTAAAAAAATATTTAGAAGAAAGAATTCATACATATTATATGATGCATTTTAGCGATCATCATATTTTTTCCATAGATGATTGGAAGGATATAAAAAAACGATTCGAGGGGATTGAATCAAAAAATAAAATGATACTCACAACTGAAAAAGATGCTATGCGGCTCCAGAAATTTGAGCAGGAGATCAATGGCATGCCTTTTTATGTTGTTCCGATTGAACACAAATTTCTATTTAATGAAGGAGGTCTTTTCAATGACACAATCATTTCTTTTATTGAAAATTTCAAAAAACCAGTTTAATATACATGGGTAGGAAAAACGAAAAAAAACAGCGTAAGGATAAAGGCGAGGTGGAGAACGAGTACAAAGGAAAATTAGAAATTACCCGGTCGGGGATGGGTTTTGTAGTTATCCAAAACCTGGAAACCGATGTTCTTGTACGCCCTAATGATTTCAATACGGCATTACATGGCGATACAGTACGTGTAAGTTTAAATACACAACGGCAGGGTAAACGTATACAAGGTGTCATTACAGCCGTACTGGAAAGAAAACAAACCGAGTTTATCGGTCGTCTTCAAATGAATAAAGGATTTGCTTTTTTTGTTGCTGATTCCGATAAAAAAATTCCGGACATATATGTACCGGAAAAAAGTTTTAATGGCGCTACTGAAATGGATAGAGTGGTAGTGAAAATTGTGGGTTGGGAGCAGGGTTCGGGTAAAAGGCCGGAAGGTGAAGTTGTATCTGTATTAAATGAAGATTCAAACGATGTAGCAATGAAGGAAATTCTTTTAGAGAATGGATTTCCTTTGGTGTTTCCTGATGAAGCCCTGGAAGAAGCAGCACGTATTCCGGATACTATATCAGAAAAGGAAATAAGTAAGCGTAAAGACTTTCGTAACATACTAACGTTTACCATTGATCCCGTTGATGCCAAAGATTTTGATGATGCATTATCTATTCGTGTTTTAAAAAATGGTAATTATGAAATAGGAGTGCATATAGCAGATGTAAGTCATTATGTTTTGCCCGGCACTGCATTAGATGAAGTGGCATATTCAAAAGCCACTTCTGTTTATTTACCTGACCGTGTAAACCCTATGTTGCCTGAACATATCTCTAATGTATTATGTTCCCTTCGTCCCAAAGAAGACAAGCTTACTTTTTCAGCCGTTTTTCAAATGACGCCCAAAGGCCAGGTAAAACAGTATTGGTTAGGAAGAACAGCAATCCATTCAGATCATAGATTTAGTTATGAAGAAGTGCAGGAAATAATAGAAAAAGAAACTGGTTTATATAGCGATGAAATTTTACTGTTGAATACTATTGCACAACGCCTACGAAAAAAACGTTTTGATAGTGGGGCTATAAATTTTTCATCGCAGGAGGTAAGGTTTAAGTTAGATGAAAAAGGCAAGCCAATAGGAATTGTAGTTAAAGAAAGCAAAGAGGCTCACCAATTGATTGAAGAATTTATGCTACTGGCCAATAAAGTTGTGGCTGAAAATGTTTCAAAAGTAAAACTCAATAAAAAGGACATTCCATTTCCATACCGTGTGCATGATCTTCCAACTCAGGAAAAGCTTTTACCCTTTGTAGCATTTGCCCGCAAGTTTGGTCATAAGTTCGACACTTCATCGCCTGAAAATATTGCTGAATCCTTCAACACCATGTTGAAAGAAGTAGTAGGAAAACCGGAACAACATGTATTAGAGCAGTTAGGTATTCGCACCATGGCCAAGGCTGTTTATACAACGGAAAACATTGGGCATTATGGATTGGGCTTCGAAAACTATTGTCATTTCACATCGCCGATTCGACGCTACCCGGATATTCTTGCACATAGAATACTGGAAGAAATACTCTCTAAAAACATCCAGATTGATAAAAAGCTTGATCAAAAATGTAAGCATTGCAGTGAAAGAGAACGTGCTGCTATGGATTGCGAACGTGCTGCTAACAAATACAAGCAGGTTGAGTATATGAAAGACTTTCTGGGAGAAGAGTTTGAAGGCGTTATTAGTGGTGTAGCTGCTTTTGGCTTTTGGGTAGAAACTGTTGAACACAAATGCGAAGGTTTAGTTAGTATAAATAGCTTGTTAGATTATGATGAGTTTAGATTGGTTGATACTGATTATTGTCTTGTAGGTACCCGTAGTGGTCGTAAGTTTAGAATGGGGGATAAAGTAAAAATTAAAATTGTAGCAGCTAACTTAACCAAGCGCCAATTAGATTATGAATGGGTATTATCAAGTCCGTCGGTAGAAGTACCACGAGAAGAGTTAGCAGTAACTGTGCATGATAAACCCAAACGAAAAAAGAAAAAAGCTTCAGAATAACATGCACACATTTGAAGAGTTATCATTACAGTTTGGAAAACATTTTCAACAAGAACATTTTCCGGCGCAGCCCTCTTCTCTTTACGATCCTAACCGGTACTTTTTAAGCCTTGGGGGCAAAAGGGTAAGGCCTGTATTGTGTTTAATGGGCAATGAACTTTTTGACGATATTAATAAAGATGCCTGGCATGTTGCCTCTGCCATTGAACTGTTTCACAACTTCACCCTTATTCATGATGATATTATGGATGCGGCTCCGCTTAGAAGGAATAAGCAAACTGTTCATGAAAAATATGGCATCAGTACAGCACTCCTTTCCGGTGATGTAATGTTGATTGCAGCTTATGAATATTTAAATAAAATATCACCAAAATATTTATCACCAATTATTAAGTTGTTTAATAATACTGCCAAAGAAGTTTGCGAAGGTCAGCAGTTAGATATGGATTTTGAAAAACTTAATAATGTTGGCTTCGAAGAATATATAAAGATGATCAACCTGAAAACTTCTGTGTTGTTGGGGGCATCATTGAAAATGGGTGCTATACTCGGTGGTGCCGGAGAACGCAATCAGAATATTATTTATGAATTCGGTAGAAA
>JAYULK010000021.1:0-4712 GCA_043763635.1 Chitinophagaceae bacterium | reverse complement strand
TTCTTGGCAGTGTAAATAATGGCATTACTAGTTTTGAAAGTGATGATATCACTTAACCTTGCTAATATTCCTGCCGAGCTCTCTAACTAGATAGTAGTAATATGACTACCGGCAAGTATGCCTATCACCCTACCCTAGCAATATATCAACTGCTATTCTTTTCTTTCCCTTTTTAATGATACTTTGTTTACATACAAAGTAGATGAATGTACTAATTGCAGACAGCTCGGCAGGAATATTAGCAAGGTTAAGTGATATCATCACTTTCAAAACTAGTAATGCCATTATTTACACTGCCAAGAATTATGATAATGCTTTACAATTATTTACAGAAAGTAAGCCTTCGACAGTTTTGCTGGGTATGAATTTACCTGGCGATCAATCGATGGAATTATTGAGGGCAATAAAAAAAACAGGGTACAACACGAGCATTATCATTTTATCTATTTACATGAATAATACTATGATAGAAGAATGCAAGCAACTCGGCGCAACCATTTTTTTAGATAAGTTTCTTGAATTTGAAAAAATACCTGAACATATCAATGCCATTGAAGCCAAAATAAAAGAACCACTAGTAATGGTACCTATGAAGAACCAATAATAATAGCACGAACAGCCAAGATGTGCAACATCCCCTATTGCAAAATCCAAAGCTGTTTGTGCTTATTTTTTCAATGCTTCCTGAATGTTGGATTGTGGGGTAAACATTAAACTTAAAGTATAATTACCAATGATGATTTTGAGCGCATATGAATCCTTGCTGCTTACTCAAAAATTAAAAAAAGTATCGCTGCTGCTTGGCATCATTATAATATGCTCAGGCGTATTAGCAATTATTCAGTGGATGAATAATAGTTCTCTCAAAAGCACATTTTACTTCAACGAGGAAAACATGAGACTTAACTCGGCCTTTTCTTTTGTGTTGTGTGGCATATCCATCATTTTATTAAACCGTGCTGCTCCCTCAAAGATTGAAAAAGGGTTAATCTTTTGCATGTCTTTACTCATCATTATTGTTGCAGCAATAGCAATATTTCAATACGCACCCAAGGTACCTGCTTATGCTGCTGAAAAAAATGGTGATGGTGACAGCGGAGGAATATTTTACCGGATGATGTCCACCCTGGAGAGTGCGGTTTGTTTTATGCTTATCGGGTTTTCTATGTTGTTGACACCGATTAGTAAAGAGAGCGCAAGGCTTTATCAATGGCTGGCAATTGCAGTAGGGTTTTATGCATTTCTAACTTTAATTGGCTACCTGTTTGGCGCCATAAATGTAGCTGGCAATTCTTACTTTGGTAATATGTCCTTTTTAAGCGCCGTTTCTTTTTTTATATTAGTGATAGCTTTGCTGTTTATAAATCCGGAGTTTGGAATAATGAAAGCCATTACCGTTAATACCATGGGGGGCAGCTTGTTCAGAACTGTTTTTCCACTCATGATTTTTCTTATCTTATTTTTTGGGCGGTTACGTTTAGAAGGCGAACTGAATGGCCTGTATGACAATCGCCATGGCGTAGCACTTTACACTATTTTAATTATTTTAATTATTGCCTTTGCTTTTTACTACAGTGCCGTTAAATTAAACAAATCAGAATACGAATTACTAAGTATTCAAAATGACTTACTAGCCAGCCAGAAGGAAATTCAAGATTTTAAATATGCCTTAGATCAATCCAGCATTGTTTCCATTACCGATCAAAATGGCATCATTGAACATGTAAACGATAATTTTTGTAAAATTTCAAAATACAGCAGGGAGGAGTTGCTGGGACAGGATCACCGCATCATCAATTCGGGCCATCATTCCAAAGCATTTTTTCGTGATTTGTGGGAAACCATTGGTTCAGGCAAAATATGGAGGAACGAAATTAAAAACAAGGCAAAAGATGGTAGTTTCTATTGGGTTGATATAACCATTGTTCCCTTTTGTGATGAGCAAGGTAAACCATTTAAATACGCAGCATTAAGGGTTGACATTAATGAACGTAAAAACGCAGAAGAGCAGGTGCTGCTGCGTGCCAAGGAGTATCAAACTATAAATAAAGAACTGGAAGCATTTACGTATTCTGTTTCACATGATCTGAGATCGCCGTTGCGTGCCGTTAACAGCTATGCACAAATATTACTGGAAGATTATGCTCATAAGATAGATGAGGATGGTATAAGCATAATTGAGAGCATAAGATACAATGGACAGAAAATGGGCAACCTCATTGATGAGTTGCTTGCTTTTTCCAAGCTTGGTCGCAAAGAAATAGCAAAGACCGATGTAAACATGAACGAATTAACGGAGGCTGTGCTACGAGAGGTAAGCGTTGCGTTTCCACATCATGCAAAAATAGCAGTGGGCACCTTACCGGTTGTAGCAACTGACTATACATTGATGTACCAGGTGATGTTCAACCTCGTTTCTAATGCGCTAAAATATTCGGGTAAAAAAACAGCACCCGTAATAGAAATTTCTGCTGCGGAAAAAAATGGCAAAACCTGCTTTGTTGTAAAAGATAACGGTGCAGGATTCGATATGCGGTTTGCAGACAAACTATTTGGCGTATTTCAACGGCTGCATGCGGAGAGTGATTTTGAAGGCAACGGTGTAGGGCTTGCCATTGTACATCGGATCGTTACAAAATTCGGCGGCGAAATTTGGGCAGAAGGGAAAGTACATGAAGGAGCAGTATTTTATTTCACAATCAATTAAAACATTGTAGTATGAATCAATCTATGGAAATCATTTTAGTGGAGGATAATAAAAGCGATGCCGATTTAATTATGCGGGCATTAAAGAAAAATAATGTGACCAACAAAATTGTTCATTTACAAGACGGGCAGGAAGCATTGGATTTTTTTGAAGCATCTTATTCAGCCGCAAATGGTATGGAAGCAATACCCAGAATCATATTGCTCGATCTTAAAATGCCGAAAGTGAACGGCATCCAGGTTTTAGCGCAACTGAAATCCAATGAGCAAACAAAAAATATTCCCATTATAATGCTTACCTCATCTAAAGAAGAAAGCGACCTGGACGAATGTTACAAATTGGGTGTAAACAGTTATGTAGTAAAACCTTTAACGTTTGAAGATTTTGTAAAGACAGTTTCACAACTTGGTTTATACTGGTCTATGATCAACCAACAGAAATAAAATAATGCCATGCAACAACACCGTATCCTGCATATTGAAGATTCAAAAACAGACGCTGATCTCATCAAACGGACCTTACAAAAATCAGGTTTAAGTTTTGAGTATCGATTGGCCGGAAATGAAGAAGAAGTTCACAAGAGCTTAGAAGAATTTGTTCCTGATCTTATTCTTTGCGATCATTCACTACCTGCCTTCAATTCAAAAATGGCCTATGCCATTTGCAAAGAAAAAAATCCTGATCTTTCCTTTATTCTTGTTACAGGAGCCGTATCAGAAGAGTTTGCTGTTGATATGATGCAAACAGGGGTGGATGATTATTTGCTCAAAACAAATTTGCAACGGCTTCCAATTGCCATAGAAAAAGTTTATTTAAAACGGCAGAACGAAAAAGAGGTACAACTCTTCCGTACTGAATTAAACCAATCAGAAACCCGGCTACGAACCATTTTTGACAGCTCACCAGTGGGGCTGCTGCTACTTGACAAGGAAGGCATAATACTCGAACTGAACGACCTTACCCGATACTACAGCATGATGTGTTTTGGTTGCGAATTAGAAAAAAACGAAATCCTGCTAAAAAGTATACCTGAGCAACGCCGACATGAGTTGAAAGCAAAAATTGAAAAATCACTAAAGGGAGAAAAAATACAATGTGAAACCGTTTACCTGCAGCAAGACGGATCTGAAAAGACTTTTAATTTAAAACTAAGTCCTACTGTTATCAGCCAAGGATTAACATCAGGTATTTGTATGACCCTGGAAGATGTTACGGAGCGCAAAAAAACAGAAGAAGACATAAAGAATAATGAGCGGCAGCTGAATGTTATTTACAATACGGTATCCGATAGTTTCTTTATGTTAAGTATGGAAGATGGGAACCGGTTTAAATTTATTTCTGTAAACTCCACCTTTTTAAAAACAACAGGCCTTAATGAAGAACAGGTAATAGATAAATATGTACACGAGGTTATACCATCGCCTTCCTTACAGTTGGTGCTAAAAAAATACAATGAAGCAATCACCTTAAAAGTTCCTGTAAGCTGGGAAGAGGTGACCGTTTTTCCTTCGGGAATAAAAACCGGTTTTGTAACTATATCGCCTGTACTAGACGAAAAAAATAACTGTACGATGCTTGTTGGATCGGTGCATGATATTACTGAGCGCAAAAAAATAAACGACGAATTAAAAAACCTTGCCAACCGTTTACAATTGGCAACTCAAAGCACCGGTATGGGTATTTGGGATTGGGATTTTAAAAATGATCACCTCGTATGGGATAATGGAATGTACAAACTTTATAACATTGATGATTCGCAATTGGGATCAGTTTACCAGGGATGGCTCTCCCGGCTGCATCCGGAAGATGTGGATAGGGTTAATGAAGTAATACAAACTGCCATCACTGATAAAAGAAAGGAATATGCTTCAGAATTCAGAATTATATGGGGCGATTTATCTGTTCATTATATAAAGGGTACGGGAATAATTGAATATGATAATCGTGGAAACGCTATACGGCTTGTTGGGATTAACTGGGACATTACCCAACAAAAAGAAAAAGA
>JAYULK010000020.1:0-18152 GCA_043763635.1 Chitinophagaceae bacterium | reverse complement strand
CTTCCCTGTTTTCCATCATGGGTGTACGGCCAAATTCGCCACCCCAAACAATTAAGGTTTCATCAAGCAAACCTCTTTGCTTTAAGTCCAGAATGAGTGCGGTTACTGCCTTGTCTGTTTGTCTGCATTTATTAACCAATCCTTCGTCAACAGCCTCGCCAGCACTAGTGCCATGCATATCCCACCCCCAATCAAACAACTGTACAAAACGTACTCCTTTCTCCACAAGCTTTCTGGCAAGCAACACATTATTTGCAAAGCGTGCCTCGCCGGGTTTAGTGCCATACATATCATGAATGTACTGAGGCTCATCGCTAATGTTCATTACTTCCGGCACAGAAATCTGCATTTTATAAGCCATCTCGTATTGCGCTATGCGGGATAAAATTTCAGGGTCGTTGTATTCCTTATACGATTCTTCATTCACTTTATTAATGGCGTCAATAGACGCTTTGCGCAGGTTACGGTCCATACCTTTTGGGTCATTAATGAAAAGAACCGGATCGCCTTCGCTACGACACTGCACGCCCTGGTAAACCGATGGCAGAAACCCGCTGCCCCACACGCTTTTACCGGCATCAGGAAATTTACCGCCTGAAGTAAGCACCACATAGCCAGGTAAATTCTGGTTTTCCGTTCCTAATCCATAAGTTGCCCATGAACCCATGCTTGGCCTTCCTAAACGGGCACTTCCGGTATGCATCAGCAGCTGTGCCGGCGCATGATTAAATTGATCGGTGCTTACTGATTTTAAAAACGAAATTTCATCAGCAACTGTAGAGAGATGTGGAAGAAAATCACTTATCCATGCACCGCTTTGTCCACGTTGCGCAAAGTTGGCTTGCGGGCCAAGCATCTTGGGTACGCCCCGTATAAATGCAAAGCGCTTACCGTCTAATAACGATGCCGGACAATCCTGCCCATTAAGTTTCTGCAATTCAGGTTTATAATCAAATAACTCAAGTTGAGAAGGAGCTCCTGCCATGTGCAGGTAAATAACGCTTTTTGCACGGCCTGGAAAATGTGGGAGCTTTGGAGCAAGTGGGTGTGCCGGGTCAAATAAAGTTGTAGTGGTGGATTTAGTAGAACCCGTGCCGCATGATTGCAAAAAAGAACCGAGTGCCAGTCCGCCAAAACCGAAAGCACATTCTTTTAAAAAATGCTTACGCGTATGAAGACGGGTTGTAGCTTCTTCAGCTTCCCTTACCAAGCGTTGCGTGTTTAAATCTTTTTGTGTCATGATTTAATTTTCTAATTCTTAGTGATCATCTCATCTAAATTAAGCATCGCATTAGATACAACAACAAGCGCTGCCGTTTCCGGATTATTATGTTCATCATTCACACCAATCAGTTCGCAAGTTTTATCCTTATCGCTTTTCAGAGAAGCGTAAGCTTTCGCATATAAGTCTTCCAGGGCTTTTGATTTAGCCGGCGAAATAGTTTTATACATCATCACCTGATATCCCTTTGCAATAAATTCTTTTATATTGTTTCTGGTGCCTGCCTCTTTTTGCATACGAAACGCCAGGTGCCTGCTTGCCTCTAAATAAACAGAATCATTCAACGTAGTTAAAGCCTGCAATGGAGTATTCGTGCGGATTCTTCTTGGCATACAAATTTCACGTCCCACCCCATCAAATGCAATCATTGAAGGATAGGGAGCTGTGCGTTTCCAAAATGTATAGATAGCCCTTCTATACTGATCTTCTCCTTCACTTTTTTTCCATGAATAACCGCTATATGGCGACATCCATATACCCAAAGGTTGCCAGGGCATTACACTCTCACCATAAATTTTAGAACTTAATAAGCCGCTTACTGCTAAAGCCTGATCCCGGATTTGCTCTGCAGATAAACGCACCCTTGCACCACGTGCATAATATTTGTTGAAAGGATCTTTTTCAAGTCCTTCTTTGCTCACTTTAGAATCTTGCCGGTAAGTAGCCGATAAGATTATTTCCCGTAATAATTTCTTTACACTCCAGTTATACTCATTCATGAACTTATAAGATAAATGATCCAGCAAGGCAACATGTGAAGGTTCGGCCCCCTGTGTACCCATATCCTCAAGCGTTTCTACGAGGCCCGTGCCAAGCAATTGCTCCCATAAGCGATTAACCATCGTACGTGCTGTGAGCGGGTTTCTTTTATCTGTCAGCCAAATAGCTAATCCTAAACGATTACGGGGTGCTCCCTGGGGCAAGCCTCCCAATGAAGCAGGAATATCAGGTTGTACCTCTTTTCCTTTTACAAGCCAGTTACCTCTATCGAATACATAAGTGCCGCGGGTCATATCCGCTGGATTATCGAGCATAACCGGGGTTGTGGGAACACCCTTTGTGGCAAGTTCCCAAAAGTGTTTTGCTGTGCTGTCATAGCCGGGTTTTCCTTTTCCGGGCAATGGTTGTGTAAAATAAAACCAGTCGAATTGTACACCGTTCTGATCCGGACCTTTTAGTGCTGGGTTCTGATAGGAGAAATAGAGATCATGCACGCCACTTACCGGGGGCAGGTCAACTTTCGATATGATCCATCCTTTTGAGTCAGCAGGTTGTGTGGGAATTATTGTTTTTAAAACCGGGCCATCATGTCTATCAAGGTGTATTGTCCATTGCCCACCCGGAACATAAACCTGGTGGCGGTAAATAAGTTCCGTTTTTTCATCAAGCGTTACATGCTTTAAACGGGCTGTGCTGTTCTGCCGCATCACCAGCCATTTTGTATCGTTTAAAGAAGCATTTTTAAAGCTGTCGGTTACCAGCGAGTTATAAGCTGGCTGCCAGGTACGTAAAAAAAGATCAGCCATTTGCCCTTCTTTATTATAACCATTTGAACTTAGCCAATTTACTATAGACAAACGCTTTAAGCTGTCTGCAGTATCATAATGCCTAAGCAATGGATAATCTGCCTGGGTATCTTCATCACGACTATTATTAAAAAAAGCCATGAACTTATAGTATTCCTCATGTTTAAATGGATCGTAAGGATGGCTGTGGCACTGTACGCAGGCAAACGTGGTACTCAATAAACCTTCCCAGGTACTGCTTACCCTGTCCATAACCGCTGCTGTCCTAAACTCTTCATTATCTGTTCCCCCTTCATCGTTGGTTAGGGTGTTGCGATGAAAAGCAGTAGCGAGAATTTGTTCATCAGTTGCATCAGGCAAAAGATCACCTGCTAATTGTTCAGTCAGAAATTGATCATACGGCTTGTCTTCATTGAATGCTTTTATCAGCCAGTCGCGGTAGCGCCAGATATTTCTTTTATCATCTTTTTCGTAACCTTTAGAATCGGCATAACGGGAAATATCCATCCATAAGGCCGTCCATCTTTCTCCAAAATGTGGTGATGCCAACAGTGAATCGACTAATACTTCATAAGCTTTAGGATCATTGCTTTTAATAAATCCATTGGCAAGGGAAGGGGACGCAGGTAAGCCGGTAAGATCAAGACTAACTCTTCTTAATAAGGTTGCCTTATCTGCATCAACAGATGGCTTGAGCTCCATCGTCTGCAGCTTATCATAAACAAAATAGTCAATATCATTCTTTACCCAATCCCACTTGTCTGCAGGTATTAAACCCAAAAATGAAGACTTCGGTTTTGGAACTTCTACTTCATTAACAGGAACATAAGCCCAATGCTCGCCCCATTTTGCGCCCTGCTTTATCCAGCGGGTAAGTATATCTATCTCTGCCTCACTAAGCGGTTCTTTTTTATAAGGCATACGCTCTTCCGGATCTTTCAGATGAAGGCGGCGTATCATTTCACTTCTACCGGGATCGCCAGGTACAATGGCAGGCTTACCAGATTCTGTTTCCGCTAATGCCTCCGAACGAAAAAGCAAGCTAAAGCCAGCTTGTTTTTTGACACCTCCGTGGCAAGAAATACATTTATTATTGAGAATAGGTTTTACCTGTGTGCTGAAGTCAACAGCCTCACGCCGGGTACTAAAAACAAAAATTATTACTACCGCAATTAAAGCAAGTATTATACTATATTTTTTATGGCCTTTGCGTGAAAGCATCGTTTCTTTTTTTATAAAAGAACCAAAGTTTTATTCGATATCTGCTGAGTGCAAACTTATATTATTCAGCCAGTTGACTTTAACCCTGGTTCGCAATTTTTAGAACAGAGTAAAGGTAATTTTTTAGAATTATACTTCGTGTTATAAATATATTTTCAGCCTCCTTGTAAGGCAAAGGAAATTGGTAGCTCAGTGTTACCTAAATTATTGAGCTCTTATGATTATTAATTTGCCAATTTAGTATTCAACACCCCTTTAATATGGTAATTATACTAAGCCATAAGTAATTACCCTAAATGTAAAATAGGGTATTGTTCCAATTGACAAAGAAGCTTATAGGATGTAAGTTTGTATCAGAAGTTGATTGGTACGTTATCAATCAAACCAATATCCTGAAGAAAGACAAACCAATCCAAAGTCCGAAAAAAAAACCAAACTATTCAATCCTAAGAAAACCACACAAACAGTCCAATATCAGTCAACTTCTTTTTTTCCAATTCCTAAGAAACAAACCCAAACCAATCCTCTGAAAATCCAGGCGTCCGTTGTCCGATGAAACATATAAAACTGAATCACCAAACGCCTTATAAAAAATTGATCCCTTCCAAAAGAGGGGATCTTTTATTTAATGATGAATGCATCTACTGCTAAAACAATTCAATATCGAATAATTTTGTGCATGAACACTTACATCTCTCTTTAAGAGAACACAACAAGGTTAAAGCAAATTAAAAAACTAAATTTTTAAGGTACTTATAATCTTGCTCAATACTTTCAAATGCTGTATTTGTATATTCTTCCTGCTCTACAAAAAAATGTTTCATGCCTGACATCTTTGCACTTTGCATCATTGCTTTGATATCCATTACTCCTTTTCCAAATTCTGTACTTTGCTTTTTTACAGCATTCATATCTTTCAAATGCCAAAGAGGAAAACGATTGGGGTATTTTTTGAAATAAGCAATAGGATCGTTGCCTGTTACTACCACCCAACCAAGGTCTAACTCCATCTTTACAAATTTCGGATCCGTTCTTTCCAGCAATACATCATACAAAACTTTATCCCCTACTTTCTCAAATTCATAATCGTGATTATGATAGCCAAATTGCAGTTTTGCTTTGGCACAATCTTCACCAGCCTTTGAAAAAATATCAGCGGTCTTTTGATAGTTTTCAATGGTTTGACCTTTGGATGGCATTGAGGAACAAATCAGGTAATCCTGTCCGGCTTCCACTGCATCATCAATAGATTTTTGCCAGTGTTCATTAATATGAACATGCCCGCTTACCAGTTTCATTCCCAGGTCTTTCGTTATCTTTTTTATTTCTTTAGCTGTAAGGCCATAATAATTTCCTTTATCACTTCTTGCAGACTCCAATTCTTTATATCCAATCTTTGCCAGCCTGGTTAAAGTGCCAACAGCATCCTTCAGCATTTCATTTCTTACAGAATAAAGTTGCAAGCCAACTTTTTTTGCTTTACCAGGTTCAGCAAATGCAGGAATCAGCATTGAGCCTGCAGCTATTGTTGCGGATGTCTTTAAAAAACTACGTCTTGAATTATTTATTTCCATTTTATAATGATGTTTAATAATAGCGGTTTATAATTTTGAGTTGAAACTTATAATTTTTGCCTCTCCTGATCAACATTGTTTATGGCAATGGCCTTACCATTACTTCTTTAAAATATACTTTGCTTTCTGGGTCGTGGCCTTGTAATGCAAACGTACCGGAAGACAAATGTTTTAAAGCTCTGTCAGCGGTTTTTTCCACTCCTTCAGGCTCAGTATAATCAACTACTGTTTTATCATTGATCTTTATAATTACCCTTTTATCCTGAACCTTGATATACTCAGTATACCATTCATTATCTTTTACATATACCTCTCTTACATCGTCTATGGCATACAGGCTGCCCGTTCTTCTCCAGTCTGTATGCGAATTATTTACCTGTATTTCATAGCCTTTAGCGGGCCAGCCATTGTTCTGGTAGGCAGTATGAATAAAAATGCCGGAATTTGAGCCAGCAGTTGTCATTACCCGGGCTTTAAATTCAAAGTTCCCGAAGTCATGGTTCATCACAGGGCCTTCATAAAATAAATGGGCTCTTGCACCATGTACTGCTATTGTACCATTCTCCACAGAAAAAGTAGAAGGATTTTCGCTGGCTCTCCAGTTGGTTAGCGTCTTGCCGTCAAATAACGAAATCCATCCTTTTGTATCGCTACCCTTTTTTGTTGACGAACAAGAAGCCATAATGAGTAGGGAAAAGAAAAAAAATATTTGTTTCATAAAATAAATGTAGCATAAACCAAATAAGAAAAATATCTTTTGCAAAAGCAAAAATATAAATCTTCTTTGCTTGCGGGCAGGTATTAATCTTTCATCAGGAATGATATAAAAACTTACTTTATCGCAGCGTTATTGCTTTAAGTATAGGATAAATGAACTGTTGCATTTGGCGTATTATTATTATTTAACCCTATCTGTTACAACTTCTTTTAAAACAATCTGAATAAACTTAAAAGAACTTCAAAAGATTTTTTTTAGATTGAGCACTCTTCAAACAAAAACCTCTTTTCTTTTTATGTATAAAAGAACATTAATCGCTGCTCTTACCATTGCGGCTATCATCAACGTTTCCTGCAAATCAAATGGCAATCCGGAGCAGATCGTCAATAGTCAATCTGATACTTTGACAGAAGAACAAAAACATGAGTCATCAAATGCCTTAAAAGGACTAGTAGCCTTTGAGGGTTTGCAGGTAAGTACAATGGCAACAGAGCCTATGTTAAAAAATCCTACTAACATAGATGTAGATGATCGTGGAAGGATTTGGGTAACAGAAGCATATAACTACCGGCCAGATATTAGTGGCAACCCCACTAATGCCGAAGGCGACCGGATAGTTATTTTAGAGGATACAAACCTTGATGGAGTTATTGATACATCTAAAGTGTTTTACCAGGGCCCGGAAATAAATGCCCCTCTGGGTGTTTGCGTCCTTGGAAACAGAGTTATTATATCTCAAAGTCCTTACATCTGGTCTTTTTATGATGATAATGGCGATGATAAAGCAGACAGAAAAGAAATTATGTTTCAAGGCATAGGTGGCGAACAACATGACCATGGCGCTCATTCCTTTAGTTTTGGTCCTGATGGAAAGCTATATTTTAATTTAGGCAATGAAGGAGAAACGCTGAAAGATAAAAATGGCAAAACAGTTCTTGACCAGGATGGAGAGGAAATAACACCCAAAAAATACAAGCAGGGAATGGTATTGCGTTGCAACCCTGATGGATCTAAAGTTGAAGTGTTGGGACAAAATTTTCGTAATCCGTTTGAAGTAGCAGTGGATAGCTATGGCAGTTTGTGGCAAAGCGATAATGATGATGATGGAAATCGTGGAGTGAGAATAAATTATGTGATGCCACATGGCAATTATGGGTATAAAGATGAAATGACCAATGCAAGCTGGCAGCAAAAGCGTACCAATCTTGAAGATTCAATTCCGTTGCGTCACTGGCATTTAAACGACCCCGGCGTTGTTCCCAATTTATTGCAAACAATGGCCGGCTCGCCTACAGGAATGATTGTTTATGAAGGCACATTGTTACCGCAGGAGTTTCATAACCAGATGATACATACAGATGCCGGCCCCAACGTGGTTCGCTCCTACCCTGTTAAAAAGAATGGCGCCGGGTATTCGGCAGAAGTAATAAATATTTTAAAAGGAGAAAAAGACCAATGGTTCCGGCCCGCAGATGTTTGTGTAGCTCCTGATGGTTCTTTAATAATAGCAGATTGGTACGATCCGGGTGTAGGTGGCCACCAGGCAGGAGATCAAACAAAAGGAAGAATTTACAGAGTAGCTCCGGCGGGATCGAAATACGTTGTTCCTGCAGCAAATTATACAACGCCTGCAGGGGCTATACAGGCGTTACAGAGCCCCAACTTATCTACGCGTTATAAGGCATTTACAGCATTGCAAACAATGGGAGAAAATGCAGTGCCTGATCTTGAAAAATTATGGGCTTCTTCTGATAATCCAAAAATGCGTGCAAGAGCATTTTGGGTGCTTCAAAAAATGAAAGGCGGCAATGCGGAAAAATACATTCAGCAAGCTGCGCAACAAAATAATCCTGACTTTAAGGTAATGGCACTGAGGGCGGCGAGAGAATTAGACAGTGATCCCATCGCTCTCATCCGACAGCTATCAAATGATCCGGACGTGCAGGTAAGAAGGGAATGCGCCTTAAGCCTGCATCATAATAAATCTGCCGAAGCTGCAGAAATCTGGAGCGCTTTGGCTACAAGTTATGATGGCAAAGACAGATGGTACCTGGAGGCATTAGGAATAGGTGCAGATAAACAGTGGGATAAATTTTTCAACGCCTTCGTTTCGAAAGTAAAAGATCCATTGCAAAACGCAGCCTTTAGAGACGTAGTGTGGCGTGCCCGTACCGAAGAGGCCGTCCCTTACATTGCAAAAATGGCTACAGAGGAAAGCACTCCCTTGCTTAGCAGGCTAAAGTATTTTCGTGCTTTTGATTTTAATACCGGACCTGCAAAATCAGCGCTGTTATTAGGAATTATAAAAAGTAATAGTGCCAACGATACTTCCATCAATAAACTTGCATTGCAGCATCTTGATATTAAATCAGTAAAAAATTCGCCAATTGCACAAAAAGCTTTAAAAGAATTACTAAAAAATGTTGCCGGCACTTCTGAATATATTGACCTTGTAAGGAAGTATGAATTAAAATCGGAAAACAAAGAATTGCTGCTAATGGCTATTAATCAATCTAACAAACCTGAAGGCAGAAATGCAGCAGATGTTTTATTAAAAGCCGGCGGCGCTTCAATGGTATGGAAGGTATTAAATGAGAAAGACTCGGCCAGGTCAAATGCCTTGCTTACTTCTTTAGGTAAAGTTGGAAGTAAAGAGTCTGTAAACATCCTGCAGACAATTGTTCTATCTCCAAAATATCCGCTTGCACTTCGCAAACAGGCAGCAGGAAAAATTGGCGAAAGTGGTAGCGGAGAAGATCTTGTTTTGACATTATTAAAAACAAAAAAAGTACCCACGGTTTTAATTCCGGATGCAGTAGCAAGTGTTCAGGATTCATGGCGCAAAGCAATCAGGACAGAAGCTTCCAGTTACTTGCCAAATGCACCAGCGAATACCACTAAGAAAGAACCTGTAATCGCTGATCTATCAGCTTTAAAAGCAAATGCTGCCGAAGGCAAAAAAGTTTTTTTAAATACTTGTTCTGTTTGTCACCAGGTAAATAAAGAAGGTCTTGATTTTGGACCTAACCTAACCGAGATTGGTACTAAGTATCCTAAGGAGGGTTTGCTCGAATCAATAGTTCATCCTTCCAAAGGCATTAGTTTCGGTTACGAAAGCTGGGAAATAAAACTTAAAGATGGTTCTGCAATGTCAGGCATTATTAGAAGCAAAACAGAATCTGATGTTGACTTAAGATTACCCGGAGGCGCAAGCCAAAAGATAAAAACAAGTGACATAAAAGCAATGAAAGATTTAAAAGTTTCTATGATGCCTGAAGGCTTGCATGAAAGCATGTCATTACAGGACCTGGCGAATTTATTGGAGTACCTAAAGACTTTAAAAAAGAAATAAAAGCAACGCAGTAAAAACAGAAGCAGCGCAACGACTTATAAGTTGGACATTCATTTTTGTTGATCTCAAATACAGTGTATGCTATCAAAAAAAATCCATTGGCTGTTTCTATTGCTAATTGTAACTAATGTAAATGCTCAAAAAGAGCCTATACGTTTAATTGTGCGTGGAGATGACATGGGATTTTCTCATAGTGGAAACGAAGCCATCATTAAAGCTTATAAAGAAGGTATTGAAACTTCTATCGAAGTGATTGTTCCTTCTGCCTGGTTTCCTGAAGCAGTTAAATTGCTTGAAGAGAATGCAGCAGTTGATGTAGGCATTCATTTAGTATTAACCAGTGAATGGGACAATATAAAATGGCGGCCTTTAACGGAAGCTAAAAGCCTTAGAGACAGCAATGGATATTTCTACCCGATGATATGGCCCAATAAAAATTATCCACACAGGGCATTACTTCAAAACCAATGGAAAATAGAAGACATTGAAAAAGAGTGGCGGGCACAAATTGAATTGGGCAAAAAAAACATTCCCCGCTTAAGTCATATATCAGGCCACATGGGTTGCACAAGTATAAATGATGATGTGAAGGCGCTGGCAAAAAAACTGGCTAAAGAATATAGCCTTCATATAGAACCTTCTGAATTTGGTGTAAAAGATGCCCGGTACGAGGGGCCTTCAAAAACTGCAAAAGAGAAAAAGAAAAGCTTTCTTAAAATGCTGGAACAATTGCAACCCGGAAACACCTATCTTTTTGTAGATCATCCGGGGTTGAATACGCCTGAATTAAAAGCGATTAATCATAATGGCTATGAAACAGTAGCCAATGACCGGCAAGGAGTAACAGATACATGGATTGATGCAGATGTAAAAGCACTGATTCGAAAAAAAGGAATTATGTTGATCAGTTATAAAGACTTGTTGAAGTAGCGCTTTATAAATTCTTTTAGCGTAAAATAAACGAAATGCCTCCTATAACCTGCCTGTAATTATTTGTTTTTAACCCACCTCTTGAGTAACCATCGTAGTTAGAGTACCAGGAGTAAGGCACCGAAGCAATGCTTTTAATTTTCCCTGTATTGTACTTATCATCAAAAGCAGAATAGTAAGTGATAGCCATACTGCCGATAGATTTTAGCTTTCCGCGAAACGATTCATTTTCATAAGGCCGGTAATACTCTAAAGAAAGTGTGCCCGCAAGTTTTAATTTGCCTTGCATCGTTTTCTCATCATAATTAGAATAATAATCAAACTGCTGCGTACCAATTGATTTTAGTTTGCCTCGTTTGTGTATTGTTTCATTAGAGCCATAATAAGTAATAAAAGCACTGCCAATGCTTTTTACCTTGCCTTTAAAAACAGAATCTGATTCAGCACCGTAATACTCTGTCCTTGCCATAAAGGGCTGAAGCTTTGGAGCATAATAGTTAGACCGGTCCGACATTACTTCCGTTCCCCACTCCAATACCTTTCCATCTTCTGAAATACGTATTTGCACATTCTGATCGGTAAGGATGCAAAAGAAAGAAAGAGTTGCGCCATTCTGAAAACTAACCTGACTTAACTTCTGTGAATAAACGCAGGTAGTAAGTAATAAAATTGAAACGGCAATAGAAAGCGTCTTCATAATTTATAGAGATCATGAAGTTATAAATTTCCTGCTTCGATGTTCTTTACCTCTTTCCGAAATAAATCATTACAGCAACAAACCGACCTGCTGCAAAGAAAACTTTTACCCGCTCCAAAAAACTCATCTTTAAGCCTTTTATAAAGTTGATGAGTTATGCAATTTCTGCTGAGCTTCTACAAAACAACTCATACAATGAGTAATGTTAGTTACATAATCTCCTTACGCTATTGAATAATAGCTATTGACACGTGGCATAGTCTTTTAAGTTATGATTTAATAATGTTTATCTCTAGTATACAATCGAAATAAAGAAATCCAACTGGCAAACCGGCATAAATAATAATGAAAACATTATTACAAATACTAACACAAAAAACTTTTATTGATAACAAATCTTAAAACAGTAACATGAAGGCAGCAGTATTTCACAAGATGGGCGATATCAGTGTAGACAATGTAGAAGACTCCAGGATTGAACATCCCGAAGATATAATTCTGAAAGTGACTACAACAGCAATTTGCGGTTCTGATCTACACATTTACAATGGCTTTGTTCCGCAGCTTAGAGACCAGGTTTTGGGGCATGAGTTTATGGGTATTGTTGAAGAGGTAGGCCCACAGGTAACAAGGGTAAAAAAAGGTGATCGTGTGGTAGTTCCCTTCACCATTGCTTGTGGCCAATGCTTTTTTTGCCAACAGGGCTATCATCCTAACTGTGAGCATTCTAATCCTGAACAATATGGCCCGCAGGGTGATCTTTTAAAAGGTAAAGGCGGCGGTATGTTTGGTTATACAGATTTGTACGGTGGCTATAATGGAGGGCAGGCAGAGTATGTACGTGTACCTTTTGCAAATGCAGGCCCCAAGATCATTCCTAATGAACTAACAGATGAGCAGGTTGTATTTCTTACGGATATTTTTCCTACAGGTTGGAGTGCCGTAAAATGGGGCAAGGTAAAAGGCGGTGATAACGTAGTGATTTTTGGCAGCGGGCCTGTTGGTTTAATGGCTCAAAAAGCAGCCTGGTTAAATGGCGCTAAACGTGTAATTGCAGTAGATCCATTGGAATACAGATTAGCAAAAGCAAGAAATGTAAATAAGGTGGAAACCCTTGATTCGAACGACGAGTATCTGCGGGAAAAAATTTACGACATGACAGATGGCCGTGGTGCAGATGTAGCTATTGATGCTGTAGGTATGGAAGCCAACCGTACTTTTTTAGAAAAAGCGAAAGCTGTTTTAAATGTCGAGAAAGGAACCGCTAAAGTGATTGAAATGTGCACCGAAGCAGTTCGTCGTAGTGGCACCATTTCAGTTGTTGGCGTGTATGCTAGTCCTTATGATAATTTTCCTATTCACCGCATTTTTGACAAAGGTTTGATCATGCAGTTTGGACAGGCCCAGACGCATGTATACATTGACCAGTGTTTTGAATTAGTACGAAGCGGAAAAGTAGTATTGGATGATATTATCACCCATAGGCTTCCCTTAAGCCAGGCATCGGAAGCTTATGACATGTTTAAAAATAAAACAGATGACTGCGTAAAAGTGGTGTTGAAACCCGATATGGATAGATAAACATTAATTGTCAATGTCAATGGACATGGTTGCTCAACTTAAGTTGACAGTTATCAGCCTGCAGTTTGCAAGATAAAGTTCACTTCTTCTACTGCATGAAAAAAAAGCAAATGACTTTGATAACTGCATTATTAAGTATCTAAATCAGGAAGAGCTACAGACTTAATTTATACTTTAAAAACCCTATGCTAAACTTTTAATTATGAACTCAACAAACACTACTGATATATTTTATAAACAATTACAAGAATTGTGGAGTGCAGAAAACATGCTGGTGGAAGCTATGCCTGTTATGATAGAAAAGGCGCACCTGCTGGGATTGAAAAAATCATTAGCACACCACCTTGCAGAAACCGATAAGCACAAAGTAGCTATTGAAGCTATATGCAAGCTGTTGGGAATAAACCCGCAGGGAGAGGAAAATAAAGATCTGAAAATGATTTTAGAGGAGGGCGAAAAAGCAATAGCAGTAGAAACAAATATTGATGCTTCGGATAAAGCAATTATAAGGGGCGCTGAAAAAATAGAACAATATGAAATAGCTGCTTATGAACCTGTTGCAGAGGCAGCCCAGGCATTAGGATATGAGGGCATTGCCAAACGTTTGCGGTTAACGCTTGAAGAAGAAAGACAGGCAGAAACAAAGATGAAGTTTATGGACAAAAGTTTTATACAAAAAACCTCAGTTTTAGGTCCACTGGCTTAATTGCTTAAAACGAAATTTTTAGAGCAAGCTTTTCTTTTCAGTTTATAGCAAATTTTAAAAATGAATAATATGGAACAAAGCAAAGACAACAAGGATACCTATGACTTCTGTAAGCAGTGGTAAGCTAAGAGAAGTAGCGCCTGATGTGGCATATTATACCAACCAGATTGTGAACCTGGTGATGATCGGAACGCCCGGAAGTGATTGGGTGCTGGTAGATGCAGGAATGCCGAAGTCGGGTGATGAAATTATAAAAGTAGCAGAAGAAAGATTTGGCATAAATAAACCACCGCAGGCAATAATACTTACACAGGGGCATTTCGATCACGTGGGAAGCATTGTAGACCTCATTTTAAAATGGAGCGTGGCCGTATATGCTCATCCCTTTTGAACAACCTTTTTAATCGGTGCACGGGCTTATCCGGAACCCGACACATCGGTTAGGGGGCATGCTGGCAAAGATTTCTTCACTATATCCAAATGAACCAATTAATATAAGAAGCATTAAACTTTATTGAACCAGACGGCACTCTACCTTTTCTACCAAGTTGGAAATGGATACATGTTCCAGGGCATTCTCCCGGTCAGATTGCACTTTATAGAGAGAGTGACAGATTAATTATATCAGCAGATGCTTTTATTACAGTAAAGCAGCACTCAATGTATAAAGTATTGGTACAACAAAAAGAAGTATGTGGCCCTCCCGTTTCTTAACCACAGATTGCAAAGCGGCTTACGAATCTGTGCTACGCCTGGCAGCGTTAAGCCCCCTGGCAGTTATACCAAGGCATGGAACTGCCATGGAAGGCGAAGCGCTATGGAAGGTTTGGAAAAATTGATCAGTAATTGGAAGGAAGTAGCAGTGCCCGATCATGGAAGGTGGGTAAAAGACGGACAGTGATAAATTAGAACTCTCAACTTATCTCAATTGCTAAAGGAAGTATGGGATGAGACATAAGTATACGACCTTCACTACTCAACCCCAAAAAGTATAATTTTTGCAGTCTCAAAATGGAACGCCTCCTAACGCTTTTTGTGTGCTTCCTAACGCGATTTATTTGCCTTCAAAAGCGATTTGTCTGCGTCCAAACGCCATTTGTCTGCAGACAAATGCGATTTGTGTGCGGGCCAACGTGATTTGTTTGCGTCCAAACCCCATTTGTGTGCAGACAAATGGGAATTGTCTGCGTCCTAACGCGATTTGTTTGCATCCAAACGCCGTTTGTGTGCGGGCCAAAGTGATTTGTTTGCGTCCATCGCCGTTTGTGTGCAGGCAAATGGGAATTGTCCGTGTCCTAACGCCGATCGAACAGCACTTAACGGCGCTTTTTGGCTCCTAAATACGTTAAGTCACGGGTCTTTAACGGCTATTTCCCAACAAAATAAAATACTTGTCAATTTTACGGTTGTATGACAGCTCAAACGAAAAGTAACTTTACACAAAAAATAAAGTTATGACAGAATATTTGAAATTTAAAGAACTACATCATCAGACACTTCCTTTGATTATTGGCAATGTTTGGAATGTGCAAAGTGCAAAAGTTTTTGAAAAATTAAACTTTCAAGCAATCGGAACTTCAAGTGCCGCAATTGCCCATTCGCTAGGTTACGAAGATGGAGAACAAATGCCTTTTTCGGATTTATTATTTATAGTTGAGAGAATTAGTAAAAGTGTTCCACTTCCTCTAACTGTGGACATCGAATTTGGTTATGGAAACACTGCGACAGAAATTGCTAACAACATCATTACATTAGAAAAATTAGGCGTTGTGGGAATAAATATTGAAGATAGTTTTATTGAAGATGGGATACGAAAACTTAAAGACAACCTTCAATTTTCTCAGCTTTTACAAGAAGTAAATAGCATCTTAAAACAACAAGGAATTTCAATTTTTATCAATGTAAGGTGTGATGCTTTTCTTTTGAATATTTCAAATACGATGCAAGTTGCAACGGAAAGCATTAAGAATTATGAACAATCAGGTGCAGACGGAATATTCTTACCGTGTATCACAAAAGAAAGTGATATTGCCACAATTGTTTTGCAAACTAAATTACCGCTAAATGTAATGTGTATGCCAGAATTGCCCAATTTTGATACGCTTGAAAAACTTGGAGTAAAAAGAATAAGTATGGGCAATTTTTTAAATGGTTATGCCTATACATCATTGGAAAATATGACAACGAAAATTTTGGTTGAGCAATCTTTTAATGCTTGTTTTAATAATGGAATTGACGGCTGAGATAATGTACAAAGCAATTGTTGAAAAAGACACTTCGTTTAAAGGTGTGTTTTTTTACGGCAGTTAGAACTACAGGCATTTTTTGCCGACCCTCTTGCACAGCCCGAAAACCCAAATTAGAAAATGTTGAATTTCTGAAAACTTCAAAGGAGTGCATTCTCAAAGGTTACAGAGCTTGTAAAGTTTGTAATCCTTTAAAAACGATAAATCATACACCAATTGAATTTCAGAAAATCATTGATGAACTTTCAGAAAATCCGACTTTAAAATTCAAAGATTACGACCTAAAGCAAAAAGGTATTGAACCAAGCCAAATAAGAAGATGGTTTTTAAAAAACCACGGAATTACCTTTCAAGCTTATCAAAGAATGTTTAGAATCAACTCGGCATTTAAAAAAATACAAAATGGCGAAAGTATTACGCATACTGCTTTTGACACAGGTTTTGAATCCTTAAGTGGTTTTGGCGACAGTTTTAAAACCATTTTTGGCGTGTCCCCAAAGAACGGAAAACAGCAAAATATTATCGACCTCAAACGACTGGAAACACTATAAGGAACAATGCTTGTTTGTGCGACCAATCAAGGAATTTGTCTATTAGAATTTACCGACAGAAAAATGTTAGAAACGGAATTAAAGTCTATAGCTAAGCTTTTAAATGCAACAATTATTCAAGGCAATAACAAACATTTTGACACATTAGAAATCGAATTACAAGAATATTTTAACGGCAAAAGAATAGAATTTTCTGTTCCACTACATACACCAGGTTCCGACTTTCAAAATAAAGTTTGGACTGCATTGCAACTCATTCCTTATGGACAAACAAAATCGTATAAAGAGCAAGCGATAACAATTGGCAGCCCTGAAAGTGTGAGAGCGATTGCCAATGCAAATGGAATGAACAGAATATCTATTTTAGTTCCGTGCCACCGAGTTATTGGTTCAGACGGACAATTGACAGGTTACGGTGGCGGACTTTGGCGAAAAAAATATTTGTTAGAACTTGAAGAAAAAAACGGCAGGTAATAACTAAGGTGCCCCCCTGCTATCCGTAGTATTCTATAAATTATAAACGACCCGCTGTCCTGAGTTTTTAACCATAAGTGTTCGAAACCTTAATAGCTAATTTTGTGAATGACTGTAAATGAACTACTAGGGCTAATCCCGGCAAATACGTTCAGGGATTTGGCAGTCGAGACAAAAGTTGATACACAGGTAAAGAAATTATCAGGAGAAGTGATGTTTAAGCTGATTTTCCAAACGCCCCCCACCCTAGCGCAAGTATGCCGTCCGGCTTTGCAGCTTGGCGTACTCATATCATTGCAAAATATTAATTTTCATAAAGTCAACAAAGCAATTAAGTAACCAGTACGCATACAAAACAAGCATAGCTATGTTGAGCGCAAGGCTTCCCTTGATTGCTTTTTCTTCCCTTAGCCTGAACAGTACTTAAAGGTATCAGCTCAGTTGTGATAACCTTGAATAAAATATGAGAGAAGGCTGCCAGAAGAAATAGTTGATCATTATTTTTTCACCTTTAAAAAAGTTCAGTTATGGATCTTTTAAAGTATGGTATCGGCATTGATATGGCCATGGAAAACTTTGATGTCTGTCTTAGTGTGATTGATCTCAAACAACAAGTTGTTATTAAATCACGTAACAGCTTTCGTAATGACAAAAAAGGTTTTGACCTCTTCTATGCATGGTGTAGTAAAAATATGAAGTTACCCTTGCCTGCTGTTTATTTAATGGAAGCAACGGGTGTGTATTATGAGCAGCTTGCATGGTACCTGCACGGCAAACAATGCGATCTTTCTGTTGTGCTGCCCAACAAAGCCAAAAAGTATAAAGAGTCTCTTGGTTTAAAATCAAAAACTGATCGCATTGATGCAAGGGGCCTGGCACAAATGGCTTGTGAGCAACAGTGCATTAAATGGCAGCCCCTGTCTGATAATATTTATATGCTGCGACTGGTTACAAGGCAGATTCAAAATCTTAGCGAGCAATCAATAGCACTGTCCAATCAGTTGCATGCCTTGCAGCACGGCATGTTCAGGGATAAGGACATTGAAAAAATGCTGGAAAAACAAGTAGCTGTTTTAAAAAAGAACAAAGCCTTGCTTAAAGACAAAGTGCAGGAGATTATAAACGCTGACCCGTTATTAAACCCAGATTCTGCAATTGAAAATTTTCTGTCAATTTGCCTTATTTATAAATTTGTGTATGAAGCATGAGTACACCGATAAACTGGTAACGCCCTGGGGCGGCATGAAAGAGATAAAGCAACTGATAGACAAGACAGGCATAAGCAAAAAGTTAT
>JAYULK010000019.1:0-18284 GCA_043763635.1 Chitinophagaceae bacterium | reverse complement strand
CAGCGTACCATAAAATATACTCCTGCTGATAGCGCTGCATTTGTTGATGATGTTTATTCCAGCGCTGGATTGGGCAAAGGATGGAGCGAAGTAAAAGTTATTCCGGGCCTATTTGCCAAAACAGCCCTGCGCTTTGATTTCGGTAGTTATAATGAGTCTATTACCGCCATTGAAATAGGTATGTCTGTTGATTTTTACTCTAAAAAGATAGAACAGATGGTTTACTCCAAACCCCGCCAACTTTTTTTTCAGGGACACGTTGCAGTTGTTTTTGGGAGCCGCAAATAATACAGTTATTTTTGCCTTTTAGTCAAAGAAAATAGGTAGCCGGCTATGGTAATTCTATTCGGCTTCTGTTGCGTCGCACTCTTGTACGTTCAGGGCGTTGCGCAACTTTCTACCAATTCGTTTAGCCTTTAATGCTACAACATAAACAATATGTT
The DNA here is from genome assembly GCA_043763635.1 of Chitinophagaceae bacterium. Lineage (GTDB taxonomy): Bacteria > Bacteroidota > Bacteroidia > Chitinophagales > Chitinophagaceae > Flavisolibacter. Next base: position 17,841 of record JAYULK010000019.1, on the reverse strand, counting down.
AGAAATAAGTTCCTGCACTCCAGTAAAAACTGATCTTTTGGCAGAAAGCAGGCCTAAAAAACCTGACTGGCTTCGGGTAAAATTGCCAATTGGAGAGAGCTATAAAAATGTTCGCAATTTAGTTGATACGCATAAGCTTCATACCATTTGTGAGAGTGGCAATTGCCCTAATATGGGCGAATGCTGGGGAGCAGGTACTGCTACTTTCATGATCTTAGGAAATACCTGCACCCGCAGTTGTGGTTTTTGTGCAGTAGCAACAGGCAGGCCCGATGCACTTGACTGGGACGAGCCTCAAAGAGTTGCAGAAGCAATTCACTTGATGAAAGTAAAGCATGCGGTTATTACATCTGTTGATCGTGATGAGATTAAAGATGGCGGGTCAATCATTTGGTTCAATACAATAAAAGCAGTAAAATCGTTAAATGCAGGCACGACATTGGAAACATTGATACCGGATTTTAAAGGACAGAAAGAAAACATTCAACGAATTATAGAAGCTGCTCCTGAAGTTGTTTCTCATAATATAGAAACGGTGGAGCGTCTTACACGCCAAGTGCGCATACAGGCAAAGTATTGGCGCAGCATGGAAGTAATTAAAACCTTAAAGGAAGGCGGCATGCGTACAAAAAGCGGTATCATGCTTGGGCTGGGTGAAAAGAAGGAAGAAGTGTTTCAGACCTTAGAAGACCTATATAATACAGGTTGCGATGTAGTCACTATCGGCCAATACCTTCAGCCTACAAAAAAACATTTATCGGTTCATCGGTTTGTTCATCCTGATGAATTTAAGGAATACCGCGACTATGGTTATACACTTGGTTTAGACTATGTAGAAAGTGGTCCATTGGTAAGATCATCTTATCATAGCGAACGCCATGTTTTTGCAGGGCTTGGGCAAAATCAATGGAAAGCAGAGAACGCGAATGCAATTATTTAAAGTGCTTTATACATTTAACTAAGATTACTTATAAAATATTGCTTCTGATTGCTAATTCGCAATGGTTGTTTATCATTGTATTTATGAAGCTGCAGCATTATTCTTTTGATCTTAAGTTTAAGCATCCCTTTACTATTTCAAGAGGTACAAAAACCCACCAGCCTACATTGGTTGTTTCTTTGGAGCACCTGGGGCATATTGGTTATGGAGAAGCACCGGCAATTTCTTATTACAACATCACGGTAGAACAAATGCTCCAGGACCTGCAAAGAAAAAAGCTATATGTTGAAAAATTTGCCTTCACGGAACCTGACCGGTACTGGCATTACCTGCATCACCTTTTCCCTTTAAATCCATTTTTAGTATGTGCACTTGATATCGCAGGATGGGATCTTTATGGAAAAATGAAAAATAAAAGCCTGAAAGAAATCTGGCAAAAAAACATTGATTTAAATCCTTTGAGCAATTTTACGATAGGTATTGATGATATACCAAAGATGATTGAAAAGATGAAAGAGAAACCTTGGCCTATCTATAAAATTAAGTTAGGTACAGACAACGATATTGAAATTGTTGAAGCGCTGAGAAAACATACAGATTCCATTTTTAGAATTGATGCAAATGCAAGCTGGACGAAAGATGAAGCGCTGCAAAAGATATTTGCATTGAAAGATTTAGGAGTAGAGTTTATAGAACAACCGCTTGCCAAAGATGATTGGGAGGGTATGAAATGGTTGTATGAACAATCGCCACTTCCCTTGATTGCCGATGAAAGTTGCGTGTTTGAAACTGACGTTGATAAGTGCTTCAATCATTTTCATGGCATTAATATAAAACTTACAAAATGCAGTGGCATTACGCCGGCATTACGCATGATTGAAAAGGCCCGAACATTAAATATGAAGGTTATGGTTGGCAGCATGAATGAATCAACTATTGGTTCTGCTGCTATAGCGCATTTAATGCCACTTATTGATTACGTAGATGCTGATGGTCCTTTGCTGTTGCAGGAAGATCTTGCCACAGGATTGAGTTATGAAAATGGCAAAGTGATCACTTCAAACGATCCGGGGCTGGGGATAAAGTATATTGGCCTTCATCAAAAATTATCCTAACCAAATGGCAGTTATACAATGGGGCTATGTAGCTACTCTATCATATATCCTACATTTGCGACCTAAAGTCGAATATCCTTGAAAAAAACATTCCTATTATTAACCACAGGTTTTATTTTCTTATTCGCTTCATCCCAGGATGAATTTGATCCTGCCACTACAATAGGCTTATTTGCCGGAGCCATGAATTACCAGGGCGATCTCAAGCCTAACAGTTTTACTTTACAACATTCTAACCTTGTTTTATCCTTAAACATTCGTAAGCCGCTAAACAGGTGGGTTTCCTTAAAAACCGGGGTGCTTATTGGCAAAGTTGAAGCAGCAGATAAATATAACAGGGAAGACCTTAAATTCAGGAATCTAAGTTTTGCATCTGGCATTAAAGAAGTTTATGGCGTAATAGAAGTAGACTTTTTAGATATTACAACTAAAAAATTTACTCCATATATCTACGGCGGCGGAGCAGCATTTCATTTCAATTCGTATGCAGATTATGAAGGCGAAAAAGTTTACTTAAAGCCGCTAAGTACAGAAGGTCAAGGACTGCCTGATTATCCCGACTGGAAAGAATATAAGCTAACGCAATTTACCCTCGCTTTTGGTGGCGGGCTTCGCTTTGCAGTATCAAATTGCACCAGCCTTTCATTGGAATTTAGCCAGCGTAAAACTTTTACGGATTACCTTGACGATGTAAGCACAAATTATATAGATCAAAATAAACTTCTGGCTGCAAAAGGCCAGCGGGCTGTAGATGTAGCTTATAGAACCGATGAATTTAATGGCAGCCCTTACCCTCCTGATGGCGAACAAAGAGGTACGCCTACCGAAGCTGACTGGTATTATTTTGTTGGAATAAATGCCGAAATAAAGCTTAACTGTCTAAAAAATAAATTTTCCGGGTTGATGAAACAAAGTGGCCGCAGCCCTCGTTATACAAAATGTCCAAAGTTCTTTTGAAAGCAAATATCTTTGATTTCTCACGGTCCCAAATTTGTATCTCATTAATAAATTACCCGTATGCCGAAGCTTTCATTACTAATCCTTCTTTTTTTCATTAATACAATATGTTTCGCTCAGGTTCATCTTGGTGTTTTTGCCGGTACGGGTAATTACCAGGGAGATCTTGTTGATGGTCTGTATATTCCAAAATTAACTAGATTTTCAGCGGGCATCACAGGAGAATATGAGATAAAGGAAAGGGTAATGCTACGTGCAGGATTAACTTTTGCACAAATTGCGGGAAGCGACAAATACAATGCTAAAGATGATCTTAAACTACGTAACCTAAGTTTCGAATCGAACGTTTTAGAATTTCATGTAGGAGGCGAATTTTATACTTTTAATTTCGAAAATAAAAAATGGTCGCCTTATGTATTCGGCGGTTTGGCTGTGTATCATTATAATCCTTATGTGCTCACAACAGATAAAGAAAAAATCTTCCTTAGAACTTTAAGCACAGAAGGGCAAGGTTTATCTCAATACCCGGATAGCAGGCCTTATTCATTAACCCAATTTGCAATTCCATTTGGTGCCGGGGTAAAATTTGCTATAAATGATAATCTTAGAATAGGGATTGAAACCGGATGGCGTAAGCTATTTACCGATCATCTTGATGACGTGAGTTCTAATTATGCCGATGAAAATGATCTTAGGGCTGAAAGAGGAGATCTTGCTGCGCAGTTAGCCTACCGGGGTGATGAAGTAGCAGGCGGCAATCCAGCATATCCTTTAAAAGGTTCTCAAAGAGGTGGAGCGGAACAAAAAGATTGGTATTACCTTACTGGCATCACTCTTAGTTACCGCCTTGGAAGCGGAGGTTTGTTTGGCGGCGGCGGTGGAGGCAAAGGAAAGTATGGCTGTCCTAAAGTACCCATGTAAAATTATTTTCTTCACAACCGGTTGAACTACTTTTGTGTTATTCAACTATGGCATACACAAATCTTCAGCAATTTATAGATCTGCTCGAAAAAGAAGGTGAACTACTTCGCATAAAGGAATACGTAAATCCGATTTTAGAAATTGCAGAAATAACCGACCGTATCAGCAAAACTCCAGGGGGTGGCAAAGCGCTTTTATTCGAAAATACTGGTTACAGTTTCCCGGTATTAATGAATGCTTATGGTAGCGAAAAAAGAATGTGCCTTGCTTTAAATGTCAATAAGCTGGATGATGTAGCGAAAGAAATTGAAAGTCTTTTTCAAATGCTTTCCGCACCCAAAGAAAACATTTTAGATAAATTAAAAATGCTTCCTAAGCTTGGCCAGTTTGCAAGCTGGATGCCGAAAGTAGTAAGTGGCAGGGGAGAATGCCAGCAGGTAATTTTACAGGGGCAGGATGCGGATATAACTAAACTTCCGGTTATTACTTGCTGGCCTAAAGATGGTGGTCCTTTTGTTACCCTGCCTGTTATTCATACTAAAGATCCAGCAACCAATTCCAGAAATGTAGGCATGTACCGCATGCAGGTATTTGGGCCGCAATTAACGGGCATGCACTGGCATAAGCATAAGGTTTCAGCAAAGCATTTTAATGAGTATAAAAAGCTTGGCAAAAAAATGCCGGTGGCAGTAGCCCTAGGCGGCGACCCTGTTTATGCATATTCTGCTACAGCACCTTTGCCTGAAAACGTTGATGAATACATGCTTGCTGGTTTTTTACGAAAGAAAAAAGTTGAACTTGTTAAGTGTATCACACAACCTGAAGTAGAAGTGCCTGTTGATGCAGATTTTGTAATTGAGGGTTATGTTGACCCCTCTGATGAACTGATATGGGAAGGGCCTTTTGGAGATCATACTGGTTACTACTCGTTGCCTGATTGGTATCCTCGTTTTCACATTACCTGCATCACGCATAAGAAAAATGCAATCTATCCTGCTACCATTGTAGGCATACCTCCGCAGGAAGATGCATGGCTTGGTAAGGCAACGGAACGTATTTTTTTGGCTCCAATGAAGATGACCATGATACCAGAAATTGTGGACATGGATATGCCGGTAGAAGGCGTATTTCATAATTTGGTAATAACACAGATAAAAAAAGATTATGCAGGCCAGGGACAAAAAGTAATGAATGCAATGTGGGGTGCGGGGCAAATGATGTTTAATAAAATATTGGTGATAGCAGATGAAGGCGTAAGGATTCAAAATTATAAAGCACTTGCCCAATATGTTTTTAAGAACCTTAATCCCGCAACAGATATAAATTTCTCACAGGGCCCGATGGATGTATTGGACCATAGTTGCAGTAAGCTTGGCTTTGGTGGAAAAATGTGCATTGATGGCACATCAAAGTATGAAGAAGAAACGGATGAAGGACAATTGACAATTGACAATAGGCAATGGAAATTGGAGTGGATGGAAAGGTTTCCGGAAATTAAATCTGTAAATGATTCTTTACTCAGCGATAATATTCCTGTGCTTATTCTTTCAGTTGAAAAAGCTAGAAGTGGACATATTCGGGAACTACATCAAAGCATTACTTCATTACCAGATGTGGAGGGCATTAAGCTGATTTTGTATGTGGAACACACTGTTAACGCAAATGATCTACCAGTGGCGCTATGGAGGTTTTGCAATAATCTTGATCCTAAAAGAGATTCTACTTTAACCCAAAGACCTTCTATTGTTGACCCTTCTAAAAGCTTTGCCTGTATGGGGTTAGATGGGACAAGGAAAACAAAAGAGTTGGATAATTTTCATCGCGACTGGCCTAATATTATTGTGGCAGATGATGCAACTATAAAATCCGTTGATGATAAATGGGCTAGTTTAGGATTGGGAAATTTTCTTCCTTCCCCTTCTTTAAAATTTAAGGGCCAGATGTATGGCGAAGAAGCGGCGGTGAGTTTATAGTTTGTGGTTTGTAGTTTATAGTTGACCGCCTTTTGTTGAATAGCGTGTATAGAAGATATAAAGTAAGTAATCAACACTGAGGAAGGATTGACAATTATATTGCTACTGCCAACTGCTAACTGCCAACTCTCCTAACTGGCAAGCTTTTTACACTTTTTAATACGTAACTGTTTTGTATGAAAAAAATATACCTGTGGCTTTTGGCCTGTGCAACAGCCGGAATATCGGCTTCTTCGCAATCGTCTGGCGACAATAGTCTCCTTTACCGGATTAGCGGTAAAAACATCACTCAACCATCTTATCTGTTTGGAACCATTCATTTGCTTTGTGCAGATGATATTCAAATCAGCGACAGCCTAAAAGTTGCCATCAGCCAATCTGATAAAGTATACCTGGAGCTGGATATGGATAATATGTTTGAAATGATGCAGGCTATGCAAAAAATGAAGATGCGCAACGATACTACTTTATCGGATTTAGTTAGCGCTGCCGATTATGATAAAGTCAAGGATTACTTCAACAGTAAAAAAAGCCTGATTCCGTTTTCCATGCTTGAAACGTATAAACCAATGCTGGCTGCATCTATGATTATGCAAACATCATTCGATTGTGACAATCCTATATCAATGGAACAATTAATCATGGAGCAGGCAAAGAAGAATGATAAAGAAATTAAGGGTATGGAAACGATGACTTACCAGCTTAGTATATTTGACAGCATTCCTTACGGGGTTCAGGCAAAGCAATTAGTTGATTTTATAAGCGATACAAAACAAGGTGATAAGGCCAATAAAGAATACGAGGAAATGGCTTCAGCATATCGAAACCAGGAGCTTTCAAAATTGGAAAAACTAATCAGCAAAGAAGAATTTGGCGTTGAAAATTTTGCAGATCTTTTATTGTATAACCGCAATAGTAATTGGGTAAAAAAACTGGAGCAGATTTTACCAACTGAATCAATTGTTATGGCTGTTGGCGCCGGACATTTGCCGGGTGAAAAAGGTGTAATCAATTTATTGCGCAAGAAAGGGTATAAAGTAGAAGCAATAAATAACCGGATGGTTAAAAACCGGAATGTATTATAAAGAAAGAGGTTTGTAGATCTGTGACAGGTTTTTTTCCAGGTATTTTTTCCTGACTATTGCGTACACAGCAAGCTGCCGTGTAAGGCCCGGCATGAGCAGTGAGTGGCGGTACAGAAACTGCAGTTGACCATATAATAAGGCCAGCTATAAACTATTATATTAGTTGGTGTAAGGTTACAGTAGCAATAAACCCGAGACTTTACAATCAACAACAATAAAGCTGCTTCAACCCATACAAACTTTTGCTTGTCATGTATGAGATTGTGCTTAAGCTTATCTTATATAATTATTAAAGTGCCCGGCAGTTTACAATAAGAGGGATAGGAAAAACTTAAGATGATATGTGCATAAGTCTTTTCATCTTACCTTAACAGCTTTTATGGAGCATCATTCACCGGAACTTATATACAAAACAGAAAAGGAAAAAAGAGAGAGCGAACTGGCTGCACTCACTAAAAAGCAAACGAGGCTAGGCTGGCTGCGGCTGGTTATTATTTTAATTACAATAGTATTGGCGTTCAGGTTTTTTGCATTTAGCCTGGGGGCGGGATGGATAGTGGTATTATTGGGAATTGGCATTTTTTTATTTGTTGTATCTACTGATGCAGATAATAATAAAAAATTAAAAAATGCTAAGAAGCTGCTTGCTGTTAATGAAGAAGAGGTAGCAATTTTATCTGGTGATTACAGCAACCGTTACAATGGTGCTGACCTTGCGCCTTCTGTACATGATTATGCAAATGACCTTGACATTTTAGGCAACTATTCTTTGTATCAATATGTACAGCGGTGCAATAGCCAACAGGGGCGCCGCTTACTGGCTCATGACCTTCTTCAATCTATTTCGGCAATTGAAGTAAAAGAACGGCATGAAGCTATTAAAGAGCTGGCTCTTTTACTGCAGTGGCGGCAACAATTACAGGCTTATTCTTTACAAGCACCGGTGCAATTAGCTACCCAGCAAAAAACACAGAAATGGTTGCAACAGCCGGAACAATATTTTAGCAGCCCTTCATGGAAATGGGTAGTGCCTTTGTATTCTTTAATAACAGTATCTACTGCCGTTCTCACCTTGCTTGGCTATATCCCCGGAGCTTTATTTACCGGCATTTTTTTATTGTATTTTATTTTTTCCGGAAGCCTGAGTAAGAAAGCAATGAAAGCTTATGCCTACTTAAGCGGAATGGTAGAAGAAATTCAAACCGTGCATCAGTTAATAAAGTGGATTGAAGAAAAAAAATTCTCTGCTTCATTATTAAACCGTTTACAGGAATCAGTTAAGGTGGAAGGTTCAAAAGCATCGGATCAGATAAATGCATTAAAACAAATTCTGAACCGGTTTGATCTCAGGCTAAACATATTTGTGTTTATTTTTTTAAATAGCTTTTTGCTTTGGGATGTCAGGCAGATGATGCATCTGAACAAGTGGCGGGTAAAGAATAAAGAAAAGCTATCGAAGTGGTATGAGCTCATTGCGCAATTTGAAGTATTAACCAGTTTATCCACACTTCATTTTAATCAACCAACATGGGTATTTCCTAAACTGGCAGAACAACATTTTACGTTGGAGGGTGAAAATATTGGCCATCCTTTACTGCCTTCAGCACAAAGAGTGAGCAGCGGTTTTACACTAAGAGGAGAGGGCAAAGTTGCACTTGTAACAGGTTCAAACATGGCAGGCAAAAGCACTTTTTTAAGAAGCCTTGGTGTAAATATTATACTTGCTCAAATGGGTGCGCCGGTTTGTGCTGCTTCATTAACCATTTCTCCTGTACACCTCATGAGCAGCATGCGTATTTCAGATAATCTTGCAGAAAACACGTCAACTTTTTATGCGGAATTAAAAAAACTAAAAACAATTATTGAAGCAGTAAACCGGCACGAGCACATATTTATTTTGCTTGATGAAATATTAAGAGGCACTAATTCATTAGATCGTCATACAGGCTCTGAAGCATTGATACGTCAGCTTATTAAACAAAAAGCAGTAGCCGTAATTGCAACTCATGATGTAGCCTTGTCCACTCTCGAAGAAACGTATCCCTCTGCCATAGAGAACTATCATTTTGATGTACAGGTAGAAGGAGAGGAGCTATACTTTGATTATAAATTAAAGGAAGGTGTTTGTACCAGTTTGAATGCTTCTATTTTAATGAAGAAAATAGGTATTGAAATGAGCTGATAACTGCTAAATTTTTTTTATAGTCTATTGCCTACATCAATAGCTTCTTTTCCGGAAGCATATTTAAACGATCAAATCCAGCAGCAACACGCCCATTAAACCACAAAAAGCAACAATTGTTTCCATGGCAGACCAGGAACGAAAAGTGTCTTTTAAGCTTAGGTTGAAATATTCTTTGAACATCCAGAAAGCCGTGTCGTTCACATGCGAGAAAGCAAGGCTGCCTGCACCTACAGAAAGCACCATTAAGTTGGGATTAACTCCTGTTTGAACTATTAGCGGGGCCAGTATCCCGGCAGCCGTTAAACCCGCAATGGTAGCCGATCCCAGGCATGCCCTAATGATGGCTGCAATTAGCCACCCCAGCACCAATGGATGCAGATGCAGGGTTTGTAATTGTTCGCCGATTACTTTGTCAACGCCACTTTCCGCTAATATTTGTTTCAAAGCGCCTGCAGCCCCAACAATCAACAATATCATAGCTATATCTTTTACTGCTGCTTCGTAAATGCTCATTATTTCTTTTATGCTTTTACCAGTTTTTACACCGATATAATAAGTAGCAACCCCTACTGCCAGTAACATTACAATAGCAGGAGTATTTAGGAAATTAATAGTTTGTACAAAAAACTCGTTTTGAAAATTAAAATACATTAGAAGCGTGGTGATCATTAGCAGCGCCACAGGAAATAAGGTTACCAAAAAGCTTGCGAATGTTCCGGGCAAACGGTCTTCTTTTATTTCTGTGGGTTGAAATGTTTCCAGTGGATTGCTTTTAATTTTCTTTAATGTTTTAGAAAACAAAGGCCCGCCAATAATAATGGCAGGTATCGCAATCAATAAACCATATACTAAGGTTTGCCCAAGATTTGCATTAAACTGCCCTACCAAAGCAGTAGGCGCAGGGTGGGGTGGTAGAAAGCCATGCGTAACAGATAAGGCCGCAAGTGTTGGTAATCCAATATATACTGCCGGTAATTTATATTGATAAACAACAGAAAAGATTAAGGGTATCAGCAGCACAAAACCTACCTGGTAAAATAGAGGAATGCCCACAATAAAACCTGTAGCCACTAAAGCCCACTGCATGTTTTTTGTACCGAAAGACTTCATTAAAACAGAAGCTATTTTTTGCGCTGCACCGCTTTCTGCTACCAGCTTTCCCAACATGGCGCCAAGAACAATGATAATTAACAGGGAACCTACAGTATCACCAATTCCTTTTTGGATAGACGTAGCAATTTTATTTACCGGTATCCCCAATAATAGTCCTGCAATAATAGATACAATTAAAAAAGATAGAAAAGGATTTATTTTTCCCCAGCTTATTAAAACAATGAGGAGAACAATACAGAAAAAAACGGTTAACAGTATCATGTGGTGATGAAAGCTTTAAATGATCTGATCTTCAATGGCAACTTCGCTGAACAAAATACAGAACTTGTGTGAAGGCACAATAAACAGTATAAATTGTTTTCATTATAAAAAGTTATTGCCACTTATAATTTTACCTGAACCTGTCGCTCACTACTATATCCTTGCTACCTGCTGTATATGTGTAAAACCCTTCACCGGTTTTAACGCCCAGTTTGCCCGCAGCTACCATGTTTGCTAAAAGCGGGCAGGGTGCATATTTCGAATTGCCAAAGCCATTGTGTAATACTTTTAAAATGTTTACACAAACATCAAGGCCAATAAAATCGGCTAATTGCAAAGGCCCCATCGGGTGCGCCATTCCCAGCTTCATTACTGTATCAATTTCCTCCACGCCTGCAACGCTTTCATATAATGCATAGATTGCTTCATTGATCATGGGCATTAAAATACGGTTAGCAATAAAACCAGGATAATCGTTTACTACACAGGGTATCTTACCAAGCCGCTTGCTTAATGCAACGATAAGGTTGGTTACATCCGTTTGTGTGGCATAGCCATTAATTACTTCAACCAGTTTCATTACAGGCACAGGATTCATAAAATGCATGCCTATTACCTGCTGCGGACGATTTGTAACAGAAGCAATTTGAGTAATAGATATAGAAGATGTATTGCTGGCCAGTATGCAGGATGGGGGTGCATGCTTCTGAAGCTGCTTAAAAATTTCCAGTTTTAGATCTGTATGTTCGGTTGCGGCTTCTACAACAAGTTCGGCCTCTTTTACGCCTTCATCAATAGAGGTAAAGCTAACAATACTAGCTAAGGTTTTTTCTTTAACAAATGCATCAATAGTGCCTTTTGAAAGCTGCCTGTCGAGGTTTTTTGCAATTGTAGCCACAGCATTATCCAGCCTTTCTTTTGAAACATCAACAAGTGACACATTAAATCCATTTTGAGCGAAGAGGTGTGCAATGCCATTGCCCATAGTTCCCGCACCAATAACCGATATATTTTTCATGCAAAATTTTTATAACAACAAACCTAATAAACTATCTGGAGCTATTAATAAAGGAGCAATGAATGCAGCCCTCATTAGAATAGGTTATCTTTTTAAAAGCATCATAACCAAATCCCACCAATGTGCGCATCACAATAACGAGATAAAAAAATCCTGATCAATTTATTCCCTTCGAAAGTAACAACGTGTACACCTATGTCCCAAAATTATCTGGAATGATGGCGATAACAGGCAAATAGTGCTATGTTTATTTATCGAACTTTAAGAATAATTTCCTTTAACTAATAAAACATTCAATATGAGTTCCCGTCGCGACTTTTTGCAAAAGCTTACCGCCCCCATTATGGCCCTGCCATTTTTACCAACCTGTGCTTCTCTAAGTCTTAAAGATGCATCCAGCTTACCTTATCAAGGCCCTGTTTTAAGGGTTGCTATTCTTGGCCTTGGTAGTTATGGAGCAAGAGTAGCGGAGGCTATGGAGGCTTGCACCAGGGCCAAATTAGCAGGCGTTATAAGTGGCACCCCTTCCAAGATAAAAAGCTGGCAGGCAAAGTATCATATCCCCGATAAGAATTGCTATAGCTACGAAAATTTCGATAACATAAAAAACAACCCCGATATTGATGCGGTGTATATCATTACACCTAACGGGCTTCACCGCGAACAAGCCATCCGGGTAGCGAAAGCAGGCAAACATGTTATTTGTGAAAAACCAATGGCCCTCAATGCCAAAGAGGGGCAAGACCTAATTGACGCCTGCAAAAAAGCAAAAGTAAAATTGCTGGTAGGATACCGCATGCATTTTGAACCAACAACACTGGAGATCATAAAGCTTAGAAACGAAGGTGAATTCGGAAAAATAATGTTCTTTCAGGGACTTTGTGGCTTTAAAATCGGCGACCCTGCTCAATGGCGCTTAAATAAAAAATTGGCCGGCGGCGGCTCGTTGATGGATATCGGCATCTATGCAATCAACGGTGCACGTTATATGGTAGGAGAAGAGCCTGTATGGGTAACAGCTCAGGAAACAAAAACTGATAAGGAAAAATTTAAGGAAGGTGTAGATGAAACTATTCAATTTCAACTGGGGTTTCCAGGTGGGGCAGTAGCCTCTTGCTTGTCAACTTATTCCATGGGCAATCTTGACCGGTTTTTTTTGAATGGCGAAAAAGGTTTTGCTGAAATGCAACCATCTACCGGGTATGGCCCAATAAAAGGAAGAACAAATAAAAGAGCGTTAACTCATCCTCATGTAATGCATCAAACCGTGCAAATGGATGAAATGGCAGGCATTATTCTGGAAGGTAAAAAACCCATTGTGCCGGTTGACGGCGAGGAGGCATTGAAAGATTTAAAAATTATTGATGCCATATATATGGCAGTAGAAAAAGGAAAAAAAATAGATTTGAAATTGTAGGTAATCGTTTTATACAAATTCATTTGTTGAAAACTGACAGATGAAGTAAGTAATTTGTAACCTAATTTTTACAACAATAGCCAGTTGTGGTTAGTCATCGCCACGAAGGCACAAAGACAGTAAGTATCACAAAGCATTTAAAGCTTTGTTTTTCTTTCACCCCTCTGGTGCCTTGGTGGCAAAATAAACCGTTATACATTTAAAACCCACAACCAGATAATCTTCCATTTTTAACTCCTACCATGAATAGATTTTTTCTTTTACTTATTTCTTTTCTTTCAGCGACTATCGTTTGGGTGCAAACTAAATCATCAATTGATTTTGAAACTTATAATCCACCGTCTTCTTTAGTTGTGCCACAGCATGTGGTTACCAGCGCTAAATTCCCTTTTATTGATATTCACAATCATCAGAACAATATGTCGCCTCAGAGCCTTACTGCATTAGTGAAGGTTATGGACACGCTAAACATGGCTGTAATGGTAAACCTTAGCGGTTCATCCGGAGATAATTTGAAGAAATCTGTTGACAACATTAAAGGAACAGCGCCAAAGCGCTTTGTTGTTTTTGCTAATATCAACTTTACGGGTATCGGCGAAAAAGCCTGGACAGAAAAGACTGTGAAAACTTTGGAGCAAGATGTAAAAAACGGAGCTATGGGTTTAAAGATTTTTAAAACCCTTGGCATTTCTGTAAAGGATAACGAAGGTAAAAGAGTAGCGGTGGATGATGAACGGCTGGATGCTATATGGCGTAAGTGCGGGAAGTTGAATATACCCGTACTGATACATACCGCTGACCCAAAACAATTTTGGGAACCATTGGATAATAACAATGAACGATGGCTGGAATTAACAACAAGACCCGGTAGAAAAAGAAGCGATACAGACCCTGCACCGTGGGAGCAATTAATAGAGGAACAACACCGGATGTTTCAGAAACATTCAAAAACAATTTTTATTGCAGCCCATTTTGGGTGGTATGCTAACGATCTGGCAAAACTTAGTTCTTTAATGAATAATATGAAGAATTTATACGTGGAGTTTGGCGCTGTAATAGCTGAACTTGGCCGGCAACCCATTGCCGCTAATAATTTTTTTGTAAAATACCAGGATAGGATTTTATTTGGCAAGGATAGTTGGGTGCCCGAAGAATACACCACTTATTTTAGAGTGCTTCAAACAAAAGACGAATATTTTCCATACCATAAAAAATACCATGCTTTCTGGAGTATGTATGGCATGGGCTTGAGCGACGGGATTTTGAAAAAAGTATATTACAAAAATGCTCTACGCCTCCTTCCCGGTATTGACAAAACATTATTTCCTAAAGATTAATCCTCAAATAACCTTGCATAGATAGCCTATATTTATGCTTTACATTTTACAGCCTTCTTCCGTATGTAATAGGAGTGATTGTAAATTTGAGTTGACAAAAAATATTGCTTCGTGCCTGATTTAAGATTATTTTTTTTCCTGCTCTTTCTTGTGTCTTTTTCTCTTCCTGTTTGTGCCCAATTATGCCAGGGCAGTTTAGGCGATCCGGTGGTGAATATTACTTTCGGTTCAGGAGATAATCCCGGAGAACCCCTGGATGCAGCCGCGACAAATTACAGGTTTATTAGAACTGATTGCCCCCAGGATGGGGCATACACTATCCGAAACAGTACCTCAGGTTGTTTTAACAATGCCTGGCATACTATAACAGACCATACAGGTGATGGCAATGGTTATTTCATGTTAGTTAACGCATCCTTTGAACCAAGTGATTTTTACCTCGGTACGGTAAAAGATCTTTGTGGCGGAACCACTTACGAATTTGCAGCCTGGATCAATAATGTACTCATTCGTACAGGTGGCATCAGGCCAAATATTACATTCAGCATTGAAAAAGCCGACGGCACTGTTTTACAAACATTTAATACAGGAGATATAGATGTTGTAACGGGCCAGCCACAATGGAAGCAGTACGGGTTTTATTTTAATACTCCTGCTGATGTATTTGAAGTGGTGCTTCGTATAAGAAATAATGCACCTGGCGGAGGTGGTAATGATCTTGCGTTAGATGATATTACTTTTCGTCCTTGCGGCCCATTGGTTACGGCAGCTATTGATGGCGTTGCCAGGGAGGTAAATATATGTGATGGCAATACGGAAGCTTTTAATTTTAAATCTGCTATTTCGGCTGGCTATAATGCTCCGGCTTATCAATGGCAGACAAATACAAATGGCACCTGGCAGGATATACCTGGCGCTAATACAGATGCCTATCAACGTCTTCCAACTTCAAGGGGAACTTACCAATACCGTTTAACCGTGGCTAATGCAGGCAACCTTGGTATTTCAAGCTGCCGTATTGCCTCAAGTATTATTACTATAAATGTTCGTTCTAATCCTTCCATTGTGCTCACAAATGATGGACCTCAATGCGAAGGCGGTAGCCTTAAAATAGCAGGTAAGGTCATTTACAATGCCGCTCCCGGTACTTATAGTTGGTCGGGGCCAGGACTAGGCGGGGCCGTCATTTATAATGAAACAGTAGACAACAATGTAGGTGCTTATGAAGCTATTTTAACAAAGTCATCATTGGGGAATGCTGCAAAGTTTTACTTTACAGCCGCCAACATTTATGGCTGCAGAGCCATAGATTCAACAACGCCCGTATTATATAATAAGCCTGTAGCGGGCTTTACCATGCCTGCATCAGGATGCCAAAAATTAGCCGTGGCATTTGCTGATGCCTCTACGGTGGTGGGCCAAACTATTACTAAATGGAACTGGAACTTTGGAGATGGTGCAAGTGCTGCAGAAAAAAATACGTCCCACAGTTTTGCTTCCGAAGGAGACTATCCGGTTAAGTTAATAGTGGAAACAGATAAAGGTTGTAAAAGCGATACGGCCATTAAAAACCTGCGTATCCATCAATTACCAACAGCAAATTTTGTGCTCCCTGAAATTTGCCTTGCAGATCCTTATGCTTCATTTATAGATTCATCCAGGGTGAGTGATAATAGCCAACAACCGTTTTCTTATTTATGGAACTTTGGCGATCCTGCAGGGGGTACCTTAAACACGTCAGTTTTGAAAGATCCGCAACATAAATATTCTTCCATAGGCAATTATAATGTAAGGCTCACCGTAACCACTGTAAATGGCTGCATGAACGACACGGCAAAAATTTTTACGGTGAATGGATCATTGCCAAAAGCAGATTTTACTGTGGGCAATAGCAGCAAGCTTTGTAGCAATGAGGAAGTATCAATAACTAATAATTCTACTGTTGATTTTGGTTCTGTAACAAAGGTTGAAATATTCTGGGATCAGAATAACCCTGCTGCAACAACATTGGATAATAATCCTTCACCGGGAAAAAAATACATATTCCGGTATGCGGCACAGGCCAATGCAAATGCTGCTTCTTATGTTATACGCTACCGCGCTTACTCCGGTATTAATTGCGTGAACGAATCAATGCAACCTATTACAGTAAATGCCAGCCCTCAAGTATCTTTTCTACCTGTTAATGGCGTGTGTGAGGAAGCGCTGGCATATAAAATAACCGCCAACGAAGTGACAGGCATTACCGGCAACGGACAATTTACCGGAGACGGGATTGATGTAACGGGTTTATTCACTCCCGCTGCAGCTTCGCCAGGCGAGCATACCATCAAGTATACCTACACTACCAATGTGGGATGCTTAGATACAGGACTACAAAAGATAATTGTATATCCTCAGCCGGTTATAAATGCCGGTAACGATCTTACAGTTTTAAAAGGAACTTCGGTTACCTTAAAAGCTACTGCTACAGGTACTGATATTAAAGTGTTGTGGACCCCTGCCACTTATCTTGACAACCCTGCTATAATCAATCCGAAAACAACACCTTTAAATGAGATTTTATACAAATTAGTTGCAACATCTTCTATGGGGTGTATTAACGAGGATGAATTGTTGGTGCAGGTAGTTGACAAACTATATATTCCTAATGCTTTTACACCGGATGGAGATGGCATCAACGATGTATGGTTAGTTCCATATTTCAATTCGCTTACCGATATTGATGTGAAGATATTTAACCGTTATGGCCAGCTGGTATTTCATACAGTAAAAGAAAATAAGCCGTGGGATGGAAAGTTTAACGGGCAGATGCAACAAAGCGGGGCTTATGTGTACGTAGTGGAAAGCAAGGGAAATAATATTAAAGCAACTGGAACGCTTATTTTAATACGGTGAGAAGGGAGGGGATAGATAATATAAAGCAGTAATAAAGATTTTTATAATTGATACTGCAAAATGTAGAAAATGAAGAGGCAATGAGATTCTATTTTAATGCCTGGCGCAACCGGAACTACAGTGCATAATTTATAGCAGGCTACATGTAAGGCGCTTTCAAGTTGATGCACCCCCCCTTCAAAATGTAAAAATAAATTCCCCGGTTTGTCTTGGCATGCTTTCTGTCTGTTTATATCTATTAATCACTTAAAACTTAAAGTTATGCTACGGTGGACAGTTATATTTTTAGTAATAGCTATTATAGCAGCAATTTTTGGATTTGGCGGACTTGCAGCAGGTGCAGCAGGTATTGCTAAAATTTTATTTGTAATATTTATTGTTCTTTTTCTTATCAGCCTTATAGCTGGCAGAGGCAGGGGAACTGTAAACACAACAGATCCTTTGTAGTAAGTGCACAACTATTAATATAAGCCTCAGTAAAGCTGGGGCTTTTTTAATAGGGGCATTGTACGCTTGTGGATTTTTAACCCAGATTCTTCAGTAGGCTTAGCCTGTAAGACTTAGTGGCAGTTTTGCATTTTCTACCGCTCTAAATAAGCCCTCATACCATTGTCTTCGTTT
>JAYULK010000018.1:0-18613 GCA_043763635.1 Chitinophagaceae bacterium | reverse complement strand
GGGTCTGCCAGGCGTTCCAGCAACATTAAGAAAATGCTGTTGTACAAACTAAACTGCAGCTTGCTTTTTTTCGCTATCCTTCTGAAAACATCATCCAGCCCATAATGTTGCAAGACTTTGCCATACACTTGCTGATAACCATAATTGAACCTGCCCAATTCCTTTAACTCTCCTTGCAACAAGGTTTTTACTTCACCGCCTCCCAACTCAAATAACCTGATGCCTATTTTGAGCAATTGTTCCGGAGTATAATCTTCCACCTTGCCCAGGGAGTATAAAATACGGTTGGTTGATTTACCCTCGCTATCGCGATAGCTTTCCAGTATACGCAGGTAAGTGCCTGAACTCTTTTTCTCAACCCGTAAAAATGGCATACCACAAAACTATATGCCAACAAGATAAAAATATCGCATGTGCATAAATGTTGGCTCACTACATTTTTTTCTAAAACCAACAGCACCCCACGCCAATACTCAGTTGTAGAAGAATTTAGAAAATTAAGTGTCAAACTCAAGAAGAAGTTTGATCTGCTTTGTTAAAGAAACTTCAATGTATGTAAGGAATTAAAGCAGTTGAGTTATACTCGCTCGTAACGAGATAATGCATATAAAAGCAAGGTGGATCTGTTGCAGGCAAAAAGAAAAATATTGAATCAGTGAATAGTATTCGTATTAACCTGTTCACCTGTTGAAGGGTTCATCTGGTAGATAAGAGTAGTGCCATCTTTTAAAACTTCTACTATTCTATAGCCTTTGTATGCCGTACCCCAATTACCTGCAATATGGGCATCCCAAAAATAATACTTGCCGTCTTTTTCCTGCATCCCATCATTGTCATGATCATGGCCATGAAATATAGCCTTAAGGTTTTTTTGGTTGCTGAAAAGTGCTGCAATATCCGGACGATCAATTCCGTGGGTGGTCCATTTTACCGGAGTTATATGCATAAAAACAAACACTTTATCTTTTCCACTATAATTATCCAATAGTTCTTTTGTTTTTACAACATCAGGGCCTGTGTACTTGCCCGCAGTATCTGCAGTATTTAGTAGAATACATCCAACATCTTCTTTTTCATACGCATGATCAAATGGAATTCCCCATGTTTTCTGCCAGTTAACTTCATCAATCATATCATGATTGCCGTGCGTTACATAATAAGGCATTTTCAATTTATCCCATGCTACTTTTACCTCCGTAAGATGTACAGGATCATCATGAAATAAATCACCATTAATTACTGTAAAGTCCAACCCCCTGCCTTTACGCTCTTCATTTAACCAGCCAACCATTTTGGTATGATGAAAAGCATACTCCGTACCGGGCTGGCCGTAATGCCCATCTGATGCTGTAGCAAAACGAAGGAGTATATCAGCTTTTTTCGGAAGCAAAAAGTCTTTTGGCAGAAATGATTGTAAAGAATTGCCAACGCTGATCAATACAACAGTTCCAAAACTATCTTTTATAAACTTCCTGCGTGATATATTCATGACCTTACGTTAAGAATTTGAAGTTATGAAGTAAATGCATGCTCATCACTATACAATTAATCAGGCTCAGCACTTAATAATACTTTTATTACGCTGGTGTAATGGCACGCTTTTTATGAAAATTATTACTGCAGAAGCGCTCATGATATTATGCCTTACTGCTGCAATAAGAATTGAGCGTTTATGAAATAATGGTAGTAGAAAAATAAAAAGAAAGGAGCAATCTATGTTAGCAATGAACTTTCGGGGGCCTTTTAGAGTAAGAGCAGATAGAAACCGGCCAATGCCTGAAATAAAACATCCACAGGATGCTATTGTGCGGGTTACAAGATCTTGTATTTGCGGCTCTGATCTACATCTTTACCATGGGCTTGTTCCCGACACACGTGTTGGGATGACCTTTGGACATGAATTTACAGGTGTGGTAGAAGAGTTAGGAACCTGCGTTACCAACTTAAAAGTTGGTGACCATGTAATGGTGCCTTTCAACATAGCATGTGGTGCCTGCCCATTTTGCCAGCAACAACTTTTTGGTAATTGCCATGAGTCAAACCCGCAGGCAACAGCAGTAGGTGGAATATTTGGTTACTCCCATACTGCAGGTGGTTATGATGGTGGGCAGGCAGAATACGTGAGGGTACCTTATGCTAATGTTGGCCCTACAATTATTCCTGAAGGAATGGATCTTGATGATGCCGTTTTATTGACAGATGTGGTGCCTACAGGTTATCAGGCTGCAGAAATGGGAGGCATTCAAAAAGGAGATACAGTAGTTGTATTTGGTGCCGGCCCGGTTGGCATTATGGCAGCACGTTGCGCATGGCTATTTGGTGCCGGCCGTGTTATTGTAATTGATCATATAGATTACCGCCTTGATTTTGTTAGAAATTATGCGCAGTGTGAAGCTTATAATTTCAAAGAAATGGATGATCCCGTTGTGTTTCTTAAGAAGGCCACGGGTGGGCTTGGTGCTGATGTTTGCATTGATGCTGTAGGTTGTGAAGCTGCGGGAGATACGATGCAAACACTTCTAGGCCGTAAGTTACCGCTTACCGGAGGCTCTGCTACTGCGTTACACTGGGCTATTAATTCTGTAAAAAAGAGCGGTGTAGTTTCTATTGTTGGTGTATACGGACCGCTTGATACACTTATTCCAATTGGTAATGTGGTAAACAAAGGACTTACCATCCGCGCCAACCAGGCTTCTGTAAAACGCCTTTTGCCCCGTCTTATAGATCATGTCATGTCCGGAAGGTTAAATCCTAAGGGAATCATCTCGCACCGCATTCCTTTGGAAGAAGTTGCTGAAGGGTATCATATCTTTTCGGCGAAGCATGACAACTGTATTAAACCTGTTCTTATTCCTCCATCCGCATACGCGGCATAAATAAATATTATGGAAATTAAAATTAAAACACCTACCAAAGTAGACTCTGATATAGACAGGCAGATTGCAAACTCGCCAAAGGATATACCGGGGTGGGGTCATGATGCAGATCCTCATAATAACCCTACATACCCCATTAAAAATTGGAACGGTGCCGATTACGAACGTTTGAATTATGAAAGACCTCCGCAACAACCTGTTACAGTAGAAGTACTTCACTCAATTGAAAGGCCTGATGTTACAAGTGTATTTGGCACATCTACCCCGCCTAGCGGTTTAAGCGGCATAATTCGTCGCTATGCGTTTAAACATAGTGAATCAACGTATGCACATTGGGTACCACTTGTATTGGCAGACCGGGTAGGTGTAATAGAAGGGATCATTGATGATTTAAAACACGGTCATGTACCTAATATTTTTGCCGAAAAAGGATGGCAGGCAGAGTGGAAGTACAATAGAAATGGGTTAATTAAAAAGGTAGTGGTAACCGCTGTAGTGGCTACGGCTATTGCGGTAGTGTTGTTTCCAAAAAATAAGAAGAATAAACCCTGGTAAGAAAGCTTTTCCATAATATTTTCACCTTCGGGGTTTAATGTTGATTAATTTCTTTTCTATAATCATTCCATTCAAATAAATATTTTTCGTTGTAATCAAATTCAAATTTTTAAGAAAATCTATGTACTCCTCTTTAAAGGTTTTCTTGTTATGATGTATTTCCTGATTGGCATGTACTGGTAAACATTATCAATTTGAGAATGAGCATAAGAAAAAGCGCCATACCCTTCTTGCCAGGCAAATTTCTCTTTTAGAAATTTTTGCTCATAGATAAAATTGGAAGAATTGTTTTTAATATCACGAACTAAATCAGATATACTCATTGAAGGTTTCAATCCTACGAAAACATGAACATGGTCCGAAACACCATTGACAATATTGGTTTTTGGTTTTCCCCTTTAATTATGCCTGCTATGTATTAAACACTTATCCCTCCAGGGTTTTTGCAATAGTTTATCTCTGCCTTTAACAGCAAAAACATATTGAATATAAATTTGTGAAATGTACCTGCCATAGTATTATTTTAAACCCCAAAGGGGAGGTAAGATTATAGAGCCGATGTATAAATAGAATTTCAAACCCGATGGGTGAAATATCTGTCACCTTTCGGGGTTTATTGATTTGGGTTTGCCATTGCTATAATCATTTCATCCTTCGGGAGTATTTATAATTTTATCATCCCGTCGGGATTGATCGGGGGCTTCGCAACGTTGCGCTAAATACTCTTTTCAGAACGGATTTATTCAGTTTTCCTGTAGGCATGGAATACCTTACAATGTGCTTACCAAAGCGAAGGGCAGTGTCGGCAAAGTCATCTATATTTTAATGTTTCAGGATGTTGTTTAAGGGGGCTTACTTCTGATTTAATCATGCAACAGCCTTAGCAAAAAGTTGTGTTTTGGGCTCTTCTTTTTTAACGGCAAATAAGGTAAGAATAGCGGATAACAAAACCGATCCCGCCATAAAAATATAAGAAGCACCAAAGCCGCCGGTGCTTGCATTAAGATGGCCCACAAAATAAGCTCCTGCAAAGGATCCTAAAGCACCAAAGCTATTGATCAATGCCATGGCTCCCCCAACAACATTTGCGGGCAATATTTCTGGGATGATAGCAAAGAAGGGACCGTAAGGAGCATACATCGTTGTGCCTGCAATAATCAGCAAGGCAAAAGACAGCCAGAAATTAGTGGTACCAATAAGATAAGAGCAATAGAACGCTACCGCAGCAATTATCAGTAAAGGCCAAACGAATATTTTTCGCTTTAAAATTTTATCAGAAAAATAAGAAGTGGTGAGCATACCCAGAATAGCAAACAGGTAAGGCACCGAAGAAAGCCAGCCTGTTGTAACCATACTAATACCAGGCGCTGCTTTAATAATAGAAGGAAGCCACATTACAAAACCATTTACTCCAATACCCCAAAAGCCAAATTGGAGGCATAAGAGAATAACCGCTCTGGATTTAAAAGCAGACGCATAATTCTTTACCGGTTTTATGCCTTCCTGTTCCTTTTCTAATTGCTCTTCAAAATCATCTTTTTCTTTTTGTGTTAACCATTTTGCATCCCTTGGTCTGTCATCTACAAGCCTCCACCAAAAGAAAGCCCAGATAACAGCGGGAAGGCCTTCCCATATAAACATCCAACGCCAACCTACTGCATTTAC
This sequence comes from Chitinophagaceae bacterium, assembly GCA_043763635.1. GTDB lineage: Bacteria > Bacteroidota > Bacteroidia > Chitinophagales > Chitinophagaceae > Flavisolibacter. Next base: position 13,517 of record JAYULK010000018.1, on the reverse strand, counting down.
AAGGTAGCCTGATAGGATAGACATCCAAAGTACAGTGGCCGGGTTGCCCAGGATCAGGAATGTATTGGCTCTTGACCGTTCTGATTTTGTAAACCACCTGCTTAATAAAATAAGCAAAGACGGCATAACAGCACTTTCTACTACGCCCAGCATAAATCGTATAACAATGAGCAGCGTTATGTTGCTTACGAGTCCGGTAGCTGCAGCCAGGGATCCCCATGCTATCAGCGACCAGAATATTAATCTCTTGGCACTTTTCTTTGCAGCATAGTGACCGCCGGGAATTTGGAAAAAGAAATAACCAAGGAAAAAAAGAGAGCCTAATAATGATGATGTTGACGCTGTAATGTTTAAGTCCTTAGCCATTTCTCCAGCTGCCGCAAAACCGAAATTAGCCCGGTCAAGATAAGCAAGGCTATAGGTAATGAAGACCACAGGAATGAGGCGGTACCATCGTAATGGGGCTATCGTTGTGCTCATTGGTTAAACTCGTTTAAGAAATAAAAATAAGTAGATTATGTAAGGGGACTTCATTCAAAATCTTACTTGCTAAATAAATGCCCGACAAAAGTTCGCTTTCATCGGGCATTTGTAATAGTTGTGCTTAATTAACTGAATATCCTGTCATGCGAACGCTTATCATTCCATTCCGGTGTAGGTGCAAAGAAGCTTTTATCAGTGGCATGAAGATGTTGTTTCACTACATCGTCATTCAGCTCAATACCAAGCCCTGGGGCGGTAAGTGGCAGGTTGGCGTATCCTTTTGTAATTAGCTTTCTGCCGTCGGTAGTTTTTACCAGGCTTTCCCACCATGGCAAATCTATGGAATGATGTTCCAATGCTAAAAAGTTTTGCGTGGCTGCAGCAGAGTGAACGTTTGCCATAAAAGAAACTGGCGTGCCTGCCTGGTGCAGGGCCATTGCAATGCCATATTCTTCAGCATAGTCGCCAATGCGCTTGGTTTCCAGTAACCCTCCTGACGAAGCAAGATCGGGATGAACAATATCCACAGCACGGGAGTCAATCAAAGGCTTAAAGCCGGAAAGCAAATAAATGTCTTCCCCGGTAAGCATGGGCGTTTCCAAAGCATCAGACAATTTTTTCCATTGCTCTGTGTAATCCCATGGCACCACATCTTCCATCCACGCCAATCTGTATTTTTCAACAGCCTTGCCTAATCTTATACCATTATTTAAATCAAAATGACCGTAGTGATCAGTTGACAGGGGAACATCATAACCTAACATTCCTCTTACAGTTTCTACCAGCTTAGCTAATTCGTCAAGACCTTTATCGGTAATTTGAATTTGAGTAAAGGGGTGCCTTGTATTACCGTAAGACATGTAATTATTCTGATTAGACCATTGCCCTAAAGTACCCCTTTCGTTTTTCCAGAATTCAGCATTTACCAATGCTCCCGGAGTATTTAGTACTTCACCAATGCCAAGATCCATTTTTAACCACGTATACCCCTGGTCTTTTATACGGTAGTTCATCAACTTCTTTTGCTCTTCAGGAGAACCTGCTTCAGGTGTGTCTGCATACAACCTTATCTTATCACGATAGCGCCCACCGAGCAATTGCCACGCCGGAACATTATATGCTTTACCGCAAATATCCCATAGTGCCATTTCCACACCGCATACTCCACCGGCCTGGCGGCTAGGCCCACCAAATTGTTTGATAGATTTAAATATCTGTTCTACGTTGCATGGGTTTTGTCCGAGCAGGCGGCTTTTCAACATTAAGGCATAACGTACATCGGCACCATCTCTTACTTCGCCTAAACCATAAATACCCTGGTTTGTATCAATACGAATAATAGATGTGCGGCCAAGCACTGTTGTGGTAGCATAACGCATGTCCGTTATTTTAAGATCAGATGGCGCTCCAAAGCGGCTTACCTTCTGTGTGCTTTGCGCAATCACATCTTCTATAGGAGAGAACATAAATGCACCACCTAAGGCAATACCACCCAAGGCAGATTTTTTTAGAAATGAACGGCGGGGGTTTTCAGCAACATCATCAGGAGGCATCTCTTTACTAAAGGGCTCTTCTATAGGATCAGGATCTTTCAAGCCAAGCTTTGCAAGGAATTTTTGCGAAGGAGTCATAATGTTTGTTTTATTTATATAGCAAATCGTGTTTAAAAATTTGTTGTCTACCAGGTTCTTTTACTCATTACTTTGTCAAGTTCAGCCTTTGTCATTTTTCCTAATTCAGGATGTTGTTCCAGCCATTTAAGAAAATCAGTTTTAATTTCGTCTGTCCATTGGCTGTCTATCTGACCAGTTGAGTATCGGCCGGAGCGTACCCTTTCAAAACCGAACTGATCTTTTCTGATTACAAATTCAGCAACGCTAATCACCTGTTCCGCCAGGTGAGCAGGCACAAAAAGAATCCCCTCTCTTTGTGCAATAACAAGGTCGCCGGGCAATACCATTACGTTACCAATACGCACCGGGGCATTTAAACCCATTAACACCATTTCTTCAAGAAAAGAAGGATGAAAGTCTCTTACAAAAGCATTAAAGCCTTTTATATTTTTTATTTCCTGCAGGTCTCTTGCAGCGCCATTAAATACTACACCATTGCCTGTTTTGCTGTAAATGGCATTTGCCAATGTAGAGCCCATTAAGGTTCCTCCTCCTACTTTGCCAAAGCCATCGGCCACGTACACATCACCCTTTTGAAGTATTTCTATTGGCCATGAATTAGTATTTCCTTTTCTGCCCTGTTGCGTAATACCTCTGTCCTTTATATTTTTTTCAACATCGGGCCGGCTGGGCATAAACATAGCGGTAACAGCACGGCCTACTACAGGGGTAGAGTCGTTTACCATCTTCCAGCCACCTTCAAACTGATTGGTGTAGCCTTCATTTTTTAATACAGTCCAAGCATCATCAATATAAATGCGCTTTGCTCTTTCCAGTAAATTATCAGCAATTTTTGGGCGGCCATCGGCAAATCTCTCCCCCTTCCATTCTGATGTTAGAAAGGTTAACTCTTCTTTTGAAATGGTTTGGGCCGATACATTTAAAGTTGTAAGGCAAATCAGCAGCATTGGTATTATAGACTTATGAATCTTCATTATATTTTGTTGGACGCTTTTATCTAAAATGCATAGTGTTATGCTTATTATTAACTATTATAACAGGGATGAAATCAATTATAATTCTTTTTACAAAACTTCTTGTTAATCATCCTGCTTGTTTAAATACTCATCAATTTCTTTTTGCGACACTGCCAATTTCTTTGGATACTTACCTACCCACGTTCTAAACTCAGCCCTGATCTTATCAGACCAATCGCCATGAATTTCGCCTGAGGGATATTTATTTTGTTGCAAAAGATATCTTTCAAATTCATCTCTAAGCCCGGTTAGCTCAGAAGCTTTTACAAGCGCTTCAACCAAATGAGCAGGAATGAAAGCAACACCATACTCATTTGCAAAAATTACATCACCAGGAAATACTGTGGCATCGCCTATGCGTATAGGTGCATTTATGGAAGTAGGGGTCATATCTTTTATATAAGAAGGATGATGCCCTTTAACCCAGGCGTTGAAACCTTTCGTATCCTTTAACTCCTGCATATCTCTTACAGAACCATTAAATATGACGCCGTTTCCTGTTTTACTATAGATAGAATTTCCAAGACTTGATCCTATTAAAGTGCCATCCTTCACTTTGCCAAAACCATCTGCCACATAAATATCGCCTTTGGTTAAAATATCTATCGGCCATATATTTATTCCTCCTTTTTGCGACCGCCCCTCTGCTTTGCCCCAGGCTTTTACCAAAGTATCAAGGTCTGGCCTTGCAGGCATAAATTGTGCAGTAACGGCCCGTCCGGTCATTGTTTCTCCGGGGTTTAGAACAATCCAGTCTTTTTCGATTTGGTGGCGATAACCTTTGCGGTCCATATAAGCCCATACTTGTTCCAGCGTACAGTTTTTTAACCGCTCAATAATTATATCTGATACCTTAGGCCTGCCGTCAGCTGAACGCTCTCCCTTATAGGTGGAAGTATAAGATATGATTTGGTCAGGAGTAGGTGCAAGACGCTGGGCATTTACAATTGCAAAAGCAAAAAAGAAGAGTGCAAGGAGAGCAACTTTCTTGTTCATATGGTTAGTTGTTTAAGAATTAATCTATTTATTTACGTTAGACCTGAAGCAAGGGAATTACTTCTTCCGCGACTTCATTTTTTAAGGATTCATATATACGTTCAAAACGTTCAAAGCCCTTTGTGTATATTTCATTGTGCAGCAAATTGGGTTTGTAAGCCGATAAAATTTCTTTCCTGCCAAAAGGTTCTATTTCCATAGCTTCCATACCAACGATAACAGCGCCCAAAGCCGAACTCTCTACAGCGCCCGACACTACAACTTTTATATTGCATACATCTGCCAGCATTTGCAACCATAAAGGGCTGTTAACAAAGCCGCCTGTTGCATGAATTTCTTCGATTTCTCTTTCCTCCAATAAAATTTTCGCAATGCTGTACATGGAGTAAATTATACCTTCCATACAGGCACGTATTAAATGAGATTTGGTGTGGTTGATGTTCAAACCAAAGAATACGCCTCTTGCTTTTGAATTCCAAACAGGCGCCCTTTCACCTAAAATGTAGGGTATAAAAATGAGATCATCACTGCCGGCATTTACAGTAGCAGCTCTTTCAAAAAGCTCTTCAAAACTTTCGTTTGTTTCCAATAAATTATTCTTAAGCCATTCTAACACAATGGCCCCATTATTACTGGGCCCGCCAATGATGTAGTATTCATCCTTTATATGGTAACAAAAAGTTCGCATGGCTTCATCGGTCTCAGCTTCATCCACCACTACCCTTGCTGCACCGCTTGTACCTATAGAAATGGCCATTGAATTTTTACAAACTGCCCCTGTGCCTAAATTGGCCAAAGCGCCATCACTCCCTCCAATTATAAAAGATGTTCCATCAGGAATGAGCCATTGCTGCGCCTGACCAGAAACTTCATTTTTTTTATAAATACGTCTGTCTTTGGATGATACGACTTTTGATAAATGAGCAGAGGTGATCTCCAGGAAATGAAGGACATTCTCATCCCATTTTAAAGTTTTTAAATTAAGCAGCCCTGTTGTTGAAGCAATAGATGTATCTACCAAATACTCGTTAAAAACTTTATAGTATATGTACTCCTTTATACTGATAAACTTGTGCGCCTGCCTAAAAATAAGGGGCTCATTTTCTTTAAGCCACATCAATTTGCAAAGTGGCGACATAGCATGAACAGGCACACCCGAAATATGGTAAAGTTCTTTACCCAACTCAGAGCTTTTCAACTCCTCAGCTATTTCTCCCGCTCTGTTATCTGCCCATATAATACAGTTAGTAAGCGGAAGATTATTTTTATCTATTACCAGTAAGCCATGCATTGCAGCGCTAAAGGCTACAAATTTTAGAGTATGAGAAGGAAGGGATAGAATCACTTTATTGCTGCTGCTGATAACTGCACCAAGAACTTCCTCAGGATCATGTTCACTCCAGCTTGGATGCGGATGATACATTTTATAAGTAGAAGAATAAAAAGCTAATACCTCTCCTGATTCGGAAAAAGCAACTGCCTTAGCTGATGTAGTGCCGATATCAATGCCGAGGTAATAATTCATACTCTTAAAATAGCAAGTGCAGGAAAGTAAATATTAATAGCAAGTGGCTTTATAATTTGTAGAAATACAGTGATTGTCTAATTTAAAAGTAAAAAAGTAAAAAGAAAGACCTGTTGTAGAAACAAGAGGTCTTTTGAATATTTATGCCGGAGAATTTTATTTATCCCACCAAACTCTTGTTGCAAGATTATCTGGTCCCATACTGGCAATTGCTGCATCTATATTGACCCTATTTATAGATATTTCTGAATTGGGGTATGTAAGCCTTCTAATAAATGCTCCCGGTACACTGCTTCCGGCAAAAGGATTTGGCGTTAATGCAGGAAAACCGCTTCTTCGGAAATTAGACCAGGCTTCAGGACCATTCAGGAAAGAGGCAATCCAATACTGTGTATTGATTTGCTCTAGAGCTTTTGAAAGGTCCAGGGGGTTATTATCTAAGTAGGTTTGAATGCTAGCTGGAGGCACTGCAGAAGCAGCATCATAATCTTTCAATTGCTCCATGTGTGCCCTTATTCCTGCTTTATAAAATTCATCCGCGGTAGTTGCCGGAGTTATCCAATCTCTAAACTTCGCTTCTGCAAGTAGTAAATTGGTTTGAGCAGCTGTTACTAAAAAAACAGGGGCGGTTCTTTTCGCCATGCGTGTTCTGTCTACCTGGCTATATTCATAAAAATCCGCTAATCCGGATGCTATTGCTGCTGCCTTTGCTGTATTGTTATCCTTCCCTATCGGCATACCAAATTGCTCAGCAGGATTTCTTGTAACAATTACAGTAGCTGAACCAGCAATTGCTGTGATCTGATCGCCGCCGGATTTAGCACCTTTATACCTTACTGCAATAGCAGCCAGGCGTGGATCATTTGTATTTTTTAGATAATTAACAAAAGGCTCTGCGAGGTAAAAATTACCACTTTCTCCCCCATTTAACAGGTTTCCAACTCCCTGAGTATAATTATCATTTTGTTTTATAAAAGCATTGTCTGCATTAGAGGTAATAAGTCCGCCTTGAAATGCAGCAAGCACAGTTTGCTTGCCTAATACCGCGTCTATTTTGCTTAGCCTCATTCCTGCTCGCAGCAAAAGAGAATTTCCAAATTTTTTCCATTGCGCTATCACTCCCCCATACATTATATCTGCTGTTTCTATCTTACCGGTTGCATTCAGTGCTGCCGATGCGTCTTTAAGTTCTTGTATTATTTTTGGGTAAATAGACTGTTGCGCATCATAAACAGGGAAATAGGTATTGTCTAAAAATCCGGCCCCTGCTTGTTCGTAAGGAATATTTCCATAAGTATCAGTTAAGATCATAAATGCATGTGCCTGGATAATTCTTGCCATGTTCATTAAATTGCTCCTATCAGGTAAATCTTTAGTCTTGCTGATTACATCTTTAGTATTCTTGATAACATTGCGGTAATAATTTTGCCAGTTACTTTGCGTGGCGTCCCTGTTATCCTGATTAAAATTAGCCCCTGTTAGCACCCCTGAATTGGGGGTAATGATCTGCTGAACAATTCCCAATTCATAAAACAAGATGCCCCCGGGAAAAGAGGAATTAGAAATAGCGCTGTTTAATTGAAAAACAGGGTCGATCGCTGTAGGAAGGATTTTATTTTTATTCAGTTCATCAAACCCTTTGTCGCATGAGGCTGTTATAAATAAAACAGCCAGTATACTATAGTTAAGTATTTTTTTCATAATAGTTGAATTAAAATCTAACGTTTAAATTGAATCCTATTGATCTGGTAGTTGGGAGGCTTGTTGATTCCATGCCAATTACAGCATCCGATGTATATCCAAAACCATCAGGATCAATATTATCTACCCATTTCTTAATAAGCCATATATTATTTGCTGTAAGATTTAACCGAACTCCTTTAACAGGCCAGCCCTGGGGTACATATTTTGTAAAATCATAACCAAGTGATAACTGGCGCAACTTCCAGAAACCCGCATTATAAATAACAGGTTCAACAAGACCTGCTGAACGCACTACAGACCAGTAGTCTTGTACATTAGCTACTTTTGTATTTTTACCAATTACATTATAATCTTTATCAACACTCACACCATCCCCAATAATTCCTCCTTCTCTTCCTCCAAGAGTTACCTTATGGAGACCATGCCTGTAGGCATTAAAGTTGGTGCCCGAAAGCATCTTGCCCCCAAGCTTATAATCTATTAGGAAAGAAAGAGTGATTCCCTTGTAACGAATAGTATTGGTAAAACCGCCAACCCATTTTGGAAGTGCACTTCCAAATAAAATCTGGGCCGCTGTTCTTTCAGCCACCCCGCTACCTGCATTGAACATTTTATTCCCCGCCGCATCTCGTCTATACCCAAATCCGGCTATTTGTCCCATTTCTTTACCTACCACCTGCCTTAGTTCCCCGTTAAAAGCATGTGTTCCTACTGTAATGGATTCACCAGGCTTATCTGTGATGATTTTTAAAACCTTCGTTATATTATAGGAAGTATTGGCAATAAAATCCCATCCGAAATTTTTTGTTTCAACGGGAGTTAAACTTAATAAAGCTTCAAATCCCCGCCCTCTGCTTTTACCACTATTAATACTTGTACTTTCAAATCCAGATGCATCAGAAATCTGAATTGCCACTATTTGATCAGTAGTTATTTTTTCATAAACAGAAAAATCAAGACCCACTCTATTTTTAAACATTTTAAGTTCTAACCCTGCTTCTTTTTCAGTGATACGCATGGGTATAAGATTTGAATTAGGCACGCTGCTTCCACTAATGCTACCCAATGGCTGGCCATTAAATAAATTGCCATTGATGCTATAATACAATTCGTTAGAATATGCACCTAACCCTCCACTACTTCCTGCCTCAGCATACCCTATTCTAAACTTTCCAAATGACAACCAGGCTGGTTGAAAGTTTTCGGAAAATACATAGCTGGCCGATACAGATGGGTAGAGAATACTTCTATTATTTGCAGTCAAAACAGAAAACCAGTCATTCCTCACAGTTCCATTCAAATAAAACATACGTTTATAAGAAACTTCGGCAGATCCATAAACTGAGTTTACTTGTCTTTCGTCCAAAAGATATGTTGGATCTTTGGCTCTTCCATTCATCACTGTGTAAAGCCCCCGTACTACAAAATCCTCCACCTGTACATTATTTACATCCAAACGGTTTCGTTGCTGGTTTCCACCAGCAGTAAGATTTACGCCAATATCACCAAATTGTTTGGTTGCAGATACAAGTATGTCCGTATTTAATTCCCGGAACCGCATAGCTTCCTGTGTATATATGCCATTTACAAAACCTGCAGGAGCTGGCGGCCGGGATGCTTGTCCTGTAGGGAAATTATTATAATCCTGGTCACGGGTATAAAAATCCTGCCCTACACGTCCTTGTATGTATATCCAGGGAAGGATATTATATTTTAAAGAAACATTTCCAAAAAGCCTGTCGCGGCGAACATTATTAAATTGTTCTGCCAATACCCAATAAGGATTGGTGCGATTCCTAAATCGTGAATACTGATATTCGTTGCCTTGAGCGTTATATTTATTCGCTTCCAATACATCTAAAGGCATTGAATTTGCCATATTATATAATACAACAGGTATAGTATTATCCTGGTTTCCCACATTAGGTGGGTTTTTGTTGTACTCATTGGAATAGTTGACGTTACCGGCAAAACTAAGTTTGTCGGATAAGTCGTAAGAGAAGCCAAGATTTATTGTACGCCGGTTAAATTTATTATTAGGCGTAATTCCTTTACTATCCATATTTCCTAAAGAAAGATTCAATCCTCCTTTTTCACCATTAGCACTAAGTGAAATAGTATTAGTCATGTTTTGTCCATTCCGGTAGAATTTTTTTATAATGCCACGTTGCGGTTCGTAAGGAAGGTCAAGACCATTAAATAAAACCTGCCGCATACCGGGTTGAAACTTTTCGCCAAAGGACCATTGACCGGTATTAGGGTTTGTAGACGTAGGACGTTTACCCAACTCGCCCTGACCATATTCATATTGATAATCTGTAAAATCAAGGGGTTCTTCATTTGCATAATTCATATTATACGTTACACCAATGCCCTTACTAGTTCCTCGTGATTTAGTAGTGATCATAATAACACCCCCGGCTGCACGATAACCGTATAAGGCAGCTGCAGGTGCTCCTTTTAATACAGTCATGCTTTCTATATCATCGGGATTAATGCTCTGAAAGGCATCACCGCCATCCGAAGTTACCCCACCACCCCGGGTACCCCTGTTTTGGTTATCAGAAGAGTTGGAATTGAGACCTATGTTTGCTCCGAAATTGGTGTTATCTACAGGTACGCCATTAATAACGATCAGCGGTGAGTTTCCACCGGTCATAGAAAACTGGCCACGTATTCTAATTTTAGAGCTTCCCCCGGGACCCGTACTCGGAGAGCTGATTTGCACACCCGCAATCTTCCCTTGCAAGGCATTCATCAGATTGGGGGTACGGTTGATGGTAAGCTCTTCAGGGTTCACCTTGGTGGTAGCATAGCCCAGGCTTCTTTTTTCTTTAGATATGCCTAAGGCAGTAACCACCACTTCATCCATAGTGCGGCTGCCTTCCGAAAGGCTAATGGTTATTGAGTTTCTGCCGCTTATTATTATTTCCTGAGAGGCATAACCTACAGAACTTAATACTAATACATCGGTACCACCAGCATTAATTTGAAACAGGCCAGCATTGTCGGTTACTGTGGCTTTAGGCGTGTTCTTTACTTGCACCGTTACTCCTGCAAGAGGCTTATTATTTCCATCTGTAACGGTTCCGCTTACGGTTTGTGAAGAAGCTGCAAAAGAAAAGAAAACAATTAATGATAAAGAAATGAGCAATTTGCTCAAGGCTGGTATTAAAACCAGCGGAGATTTTTTTCTCATAAATGGCAAGTCGTTTTAATGTAAAATATTGGCCTTCGCAGGAAGTATTGGATAGTAATAAAAATTGAAAGTATTTAAACAAGTATATTAAAACTTCCAAAAAAACACGGTGTTGAATTTTATACAAATCATTGTATACCTTTCTGTATCAATTATTCATTACCCTGCTTCAAAAATTATTATTGTAACTGCTGGGATAATAAGAAAATTAATAAGCTGAATGAATCAGTTTTTGCTGCAACAGGAAATATCTGCTGAACTAAAAATATTCCCCCACATACTTGAGCTTGGAGCTAAAAAAATGAATTCAGTTCAATTGAATTCTTTAAGAACTGAAACAAGCGATAGCGTTCGCTTTTATTACATTTTGGAGGGTAAGCATGATTGGCTCATAGATGGTAATACGTACCAGCTTTTCCCTGGTGATGTCGCCCTTATATTGCCCCAGCAATCTTTTGGGGGTACAAAAGAGTTTTTAGATATCGGCACTATATGTTGGCTGAATTTGAGAATAGAAATAACTGCAAAAGACAATAAAATAGATTTTGGTAGATGGAGCCATTTATCTGAAACAGAAAAAAGGACAATGGCTAAGGTGCTGCAGCTAAATACAATTCCTGTTCTATCAAGTATAAAAGAAGCCGGAGATGTAATTTTTGCCATACAGAACGAAATAACAACTCAGGAAATTGGCTTTGCTACACGGGTAAACCATTTACTTGATTACTTACTTATCTTAATTGTACGCCAGTTATCGAAACAAAATAATTCAAGGAGAGATTTTCCTCAGACTTTTATGAAATTAGAACAAGCGCTCAGGCAAAATTTACCGCACCAGTGGACCGTTGAGGAAATGGCCGCCATGGTTGGATTAGGCACTACAGCATTTAGTGAAAAAGTAAAAAAATATACAGGCTTTCCGCCGTTGCATTACCTGATTAATATTCGTATTTCGGAAGCTATAAAACTTTTGAAACAGGAGAATATAAACCTTACCGACATAGCGCTGGATGTAGGCTTTTATTCATCACAACATTTTTCAACAACATTTAAAAAGCTAACCGGCTATACACCAAGCCAGTTTCGAAAAAATAATTCTTCAATCAGTTAATCTTTTTTATGGACTGCGTCATTACAATAGATATTGGTACCAATGCTGTTAGAATTTTCGCCTTCGATATGCAGGGTACTATCATTAGCTCTATGAAAGGCTCCTATCCTACCTTTCATACACAACGTGATTATAGTGAACAAGATCCGGAACAGGTTTTCATTACAGTATTATATGTATTGAAAAACTTTTTAACCGAAAAGATTCATCCCAAAAATTTTACAGTATCAGCTATTAGTTTTAGCGCTGCCATGCATAGCGTTTTGCCGGTTAACAAAAACGGCGTGCCTCTTGGCAATGCCATTACATGGTCAGACAACCGGGGCCAGCAAATTGCGCAAGATTTAAAAGGCTCGGCACTGGGGAACAAAATTTATGATACTACCGGCACTCCCATTCACCCCATGTCGCCCTTGATAAAAATAAGCTGGTTAAAACAAAATGATAAAGAACGCTTTAAAAAAACTGCCAGGTTTTTATCCATTAAAAGTTATGTGATACAGCAACTTACCGGTGAGGTATTAATTGATTACAGCCTGGCGTCGGCCACCGGTTTGTTTGATATCCACCAGTTGAAATGGGATAGTAACGCCTTAGATTATGCGGGTATTACTCATGACAAACTTCCGGAGGCAGTGCCGGTTTTTCATAGCATAATAAAAATAAGAAAAGAGTATGAGCGTTCATTAGGACTTCCGGCTAAAACAAAAATTATAGTAGGTGCAAGCGATGGCTGCCTGGCTACTTTAGGCGCAGGTGTTTGGGGAGAAGGAAAAGCTACCGTTACTATTGAACAGAGCGGGGCTGTAAGAGTTGTGGGAAAAAAAATGATTCAGGATAAACAACAACGGTTCTTTAATTATTTACTTACAGAAAATTTTTATGTATCGGGCGGCCCCACTAATAACGGGGGCGTTATTTTTGAATGGTTTGCCAAACAATTCGGTGATTTTGAAAATGCTTTTGATTTAGAAAATTGCATTGACCAGTTGATAAAAGAAGCATCCAGGGTTCCGGCAGGGTCTGATGGACTCCTGTTCCTTCCGTATCTATTAGGCGAGAGAGCGCCTATATGGAATGCAAATGCAAGGGGCGCTTATTTTGGTTTGCATATTAAACATGAGCGGCCACATTTTATAAGAGCTACTATTGAAGGAATACTATATGAAATCTACAGCATTGGAAAAATACTGGAGGAACATAGAAAAATTGATAGCCTTTCTGTAAACGGCAGCTACGCATGTACCAGTTTTTGGGCACAAATGATTTCAGATATTTTTAATAAACCAGTTAGTACAAAGGCTAATTCTGATAGCATTGGGCTGGGTACCTTTTTATTAACAGCTACAGAAATGGGCCAGTTTGCCAGCCTTGAAGAAGCTGCTAAAAATGTGTCTTTGCCCGACCCTTACAAGCCTGACAAAAATCATCACGCTACTTATATGAAATACTTTAAAATATTTGAAAAGTTGAGCGTAAAATTTTATGATGAATTTGAAGCCATTAGCGCTTTGCAGCTACAGGAATAAAAGCGGTATAACTTTCAGCATACTTGCCTTGAGACTAGTCAAATCATCCTTTCGATTGCTTTACCTTGTACTAAATAAATAAAAAATGAATAGAAACGGACCTGTAATAGTTATAGAAGATGATTCGGATGACCAGGAAATGCTACAAGAAGTTTTTAAAAAACTGAATTATTCAAACGAAATTATATTTTTTCTGGACGGACAAAAAGCTCTTGACTTTTTAAATAGAACAGATATTGTACCCTTCCTTATATTGTCAGATATAAATATGCCCAAGCTTGATGGATTTGCTTTGCGAAATAAAATTTACACTGATGCTG
>JAYULK010000017.1:0-18743 GCA_043763635.1 Chitinophagaceae bacterium | reverse complement strand
GATCGCTTTGCCGGTTGCGGTTCGCGCGCGGATTTCCAGCACTTGCCCAACGAAGATCAATGCGGTGATGACGGCTGCGACTTCAAAATAGACCGGCATGCTGAAAAAGAAAAAATGCAACTGAAAGGGTTATTAAAAAATAAAGGGCTTGCTGTTCCTATAAAACCTTTTTCACCAGCACTTGAAGGGGGTAAGTGCGCCGAAGAAATGTTAACGGGATTTATAAAACAAAAGCAAAACAAATTGGCTGATGCAATTACACATCTTACAAAAGCAGCAGAATTAGAAGACAACATGACTTATAATGAACCGAGGGATTGGATGCTGAGCCCCAAACAATACCTGGGCACAGCTTATCTGGCGGCAAAAAAATATGGAGAGGCACAAAATATTTTCGAAAGTGATTTGAAAGTAAACGCTGATAATATATGGTCGTTATATGGGTTAGAACAATCGCTGTTGAAACAGAAAAAAATAAATGAGGCAGCTAAAGTAAGCCATAGGTTGGCAAAGAGTTTAATAGGGAGTGATACCAAACCAGGAATTATGCTTTAATTGAAATGTGCATTTTTACAAAATCACTTACCAACAAGCTTATTGTTTTACCGACAGATTCATTGGTTTGGCCTGTGCTTAGCTGAGCCGCCCCGTCGCAAATATGCAAATACGAAACCTTTGCATGAGCAGCGGATAGATTTAAATATTGTCTGGCATGTTGCACTGTAATACCTCCGGGTTTAACAGCTGTGGTTAAGATATTCTCTATGGTATCAAGGGCCAATTCTATACCTGTATAATTATCCTCTGTAAAATCTATAGCATGTGACACTGCCTGGCGGAAAGTTCTTTTTTCATGAATAAAAATATCCTCGTAAGTAATCATATCAATAAAAGGATTGTTGACAATATCCATCCAAACATTTTGCGGTAAATAGTTTTCATGCAATCCCACCACACAGTACTTCTGCAAAAACCCATCATCCTCAGCATAACGAAAAGCGTTACCACTATGACGGCCTTCTGCGGGACGGTACTCACTATGTGCATCAACATTAATACAATTTATTTGTGCTAACGGAATTTTCTGGGACTGTAGTAAGCCTTTTGCAGTTCCTTTAATTAAAGGATATGCATTATTGTGTCCTCCCCCAATAACAACCGGAATTTTGCCGGCCACCACAATAGCTTTTATTAATTCTTCTACTTCATCGTCAATTGCATTCACTGCATGCCTGTAGGCTTCAATTTTTTCATTTACATCGTAGGCATTCCGGTCAATTACATATTGAATATCTCCAAAATCGAAACAACCAAGAACAGCAATTTCACCTCCTTCAAAAAAATCATTGCTTTGAATATTTAAAAATGATTGCAGGAATGAAAGCCATGCTGTGCTTGCTCCGCCAATGCCACCGTTAGCAAGTACGCCAATATCCTCCGGGATGCCAACAATAACATATTTTGATTGTAATTGCATAAAAGCATCCGTGAGGGGTATACCGCCTTTTAAGGTTTGTATACGCTCTCCCAACTTGGTTTCATACCTTCTTAACCGCGTTAAAGAAAGTATGTCTCCTTTTGTATAAACTTTAAAATGTTTCAGGTTCATATTCCAATCTTTTTGTGCTTAGTGGCGGATAATAATGCATAGTCCAGCCCACTGTTCATTCTTATGAATAAGATAATACTTGTTGGCGGTATGGTAAAAATTAAATGTATTGTTAGCAAAAGCCCTGCAAAATTCCTACATTTATTGCGTTTGGAGTACCGTATTAACCCTATAAAATAACAGTAAACCTGGCACATAATTTTGATGTACAATACCTCTACACGAAAAAAATCTATGTTGTCTGTAATTTCAATGAAACACTCGCATAAAAAAGTACTCCCCATTCGGGCAATTAAAGCTAAGTATGCTTTATTTATTCTTGTAGTTTCTTGTATTATAGGTTGTGTTCCATTCTTAGGTTATGAAATCGGGTTGCCATTAGAATGGATTAAGCTATTACAGATGTTAGTATTCTTCACGGCAGGTTTTATTTATGCTTCAAAATTTACACTGTACAACGCATCAAAAAATGATGAAATAAATTATTTAAATTTTACATTAAAGCTCTGCGTGTTAATATGCCTGGCATTATCTATTCTGTATTATATACTACAGCCGGACATATTACTGATAGCTTTTGGAAGCGCATGCGCTTTCTTACTTCCAAACATAATTAAAAGCTCCTGGTTGGCTTTAAAAGATTTTTCAGAATTGGAGTACGGCGTGTGGACCAAACCTGTTCCAGAAACCCAGGAGAAAACATTTATCTTTTTTGGAGGGTTAGCGCTGAAGATCAATTTCTCACCTAACGCAAATGATAGGCATAAGAAGATTTTCAGATCTCATGCCCCTTTAGATAAAAGTATTGGCGATTTTTTCAACCATTTTCTTTTGATCCAACGTAATAATAATAAATTAAGAGTTGAATTATTAGATGAAGACCGGCAACTTTTTGGGTGGAAATTTTATCATGTAACATTTTGGGGTTTACAAAAAAGGCAGCTAAACCCTGAGGCGAACCTGGAAGAAATGAATGTAAAAAACCATGCGATAATAATGGTTGAACGGGTAAGGTTGGCAAATTATAAAGAAGATGAAAATAACAACTGAAGCAAATTATAAATTATAAAAAAGAACTTATGAAAACAGTAAAAGTGATTGTAGAATCATCAACAAAAATAAAATTCATTGTTTTACAGGTACTTATTTTTTTATTGGTAGCAGCAACCCTTGTTTCTTTTTCTGATATAACCTTACCTCCTTTTAAGGGCAGGTATACGGGTAAAGCTGATAATAAAGCAGTAGCTGCAAACCCGTCAATTGCAAAGCAAGTGGCAGAGAATCCTGCGTTACAAATTAAGTTAGAGCAATCAGAAAAGCTTAACCTTGATAAGCAAACCAGGATAACTGAACTTGAAAAAGAATTGATCGTTCTTCAAACTAATAAAAAAAATACTGCAGCATCCGACAACCAGGCAACAGAGTTATCTGCCACAACAGAACAATTAAAATTTCAGTATACCAATGCGTTAAACGATAAAGAAACTAAGATCAGAGAACTTGAAACACGCATAGTGGCATTGCAAAATCAAAAGAACAATAATGCCACTCCTCCCGAAAATAAAGCAATAGTGCAAAAGTTAAGATCTGACCTGCAAAAGTCTGAGGCAAGGAATGTATTGCTGGAAAAATTAAATAATGACCTGAAAAAAAATAACGAATACTTATCCGCTCTTAATAAATCCGCCAGGTCTTCCGGAAACTGATATTTATCTCCTTTGAAACAAATTATAAGTTATAATCCTGCTGACGAGTCGGTCCTAAAAAAAGTGATGGATTGTGTTACGATCGAATTTTTAGCACGCCCGTTTTCTATGCCAGGCTTCCAATAGGGCATTCGTTTTAATACCCTTAATGCCTCCTTATCAAACGTAGCACCTGCAGATTGTACAATTTGTATATTAGTTACAGATCCATCAGCATTAATTAAAAATTGCACCTGCACCATTTTCTTTTCATTAGGTGCTAACTCTGTTGGAGGTTTTAAATTTCTTTTTAAAAAACTTTCCCATACTTCCACCCCGCCCGGAAAAGCTGCAATAGTATTTTGCAGAGTTTTTATTTCTTCCTTTGTTACTTTGCTTGCAGTATCTGTTTGGGTTTTTCGCTGAGCTATGAAGATTGTATCTTCTTGCGGTATCTTCATTTTCCGAAGTTCTTCGAGCAGCAAACCGCTAAAAATTTTAAGCTGTCTTCCACTTTCAACAGGAACAGCTATATCATCAAATTCTTGTGCATGGTATTTTCTCAATCGTTTAAGATTATGCCTTGTCAACTTTGCCAGATCAGCAAGAGATAGCTTGTAGGTGTGCCTGTAAGTGCTTGATACACCTTCCACATCGTACATCTGTAAAATATCCGACTGAACTTCAACGGTACTATCATTATCTAAACGGAATATAACCTTATCCCCTTCGTTTATTATATTGGTTCCTGTACCCGAACCGCTCAAACGCAAGTACGGAGAAGCCCCAATAGCGCCAAGCGAAATATCCATTTTTGTTTTAGAGGTTGAAAGTAATTTCAAAGGAGAAATTTCTATTCGTTTTTGTTTGACAGTTGTATCCTGCCCGTTAAATATTATTGTTTGTGCCCAACAGCCCACGGGTAAAAGCAGTAAAATAACAAAAGCCTTTTTCATGCAAAATCTGAATAAACTATTTTCAATCATTTTACTTTATTAAGAACCTGGTGAAGACTTAAATGCTATTAGAACCAGGGAATTGATGTTTTTAAAGTCAGCTTATCAATGGCGCTAAACAGCAAGGTAAGTTCATATCCATTTCTTATCTGGGTACCTGCTTTAGCAGAAGAAACTGTATAATCATAAGAGAGGCCTACCCGAAAACCATTGTTATAATACCCTATATATGGGATGAGTGCATCTTTAACCCGGTACCACATACCAAACGATAATTCACTCCTTATTCCATCATTTGTTAATTGAAGTCCGTAAGCTCCGCCTAAAGTAGTTTCATTTGCCTTAGCCTGCAGCATGTGCGTTAATGAAAAATACATTCTGCCATCATCGCCTGCTTTTGTTTGAGACCCAGCCTGCAGCATATAGCGGGTGGGCATATTAAATTCTTCTGCGAGAAAGTTGTCTTTATGTCCTAGAATATTATATGCTGAAGCACCTGCAAAAAAAGCTTTGTTTTCCATTACAGCATTATAGATAATACCGGCATTTACATCTAAATAACTCCTGTTAGCATTACTGCCAGGCAAAGTTTCACCTATTGGAAGGGATGGATTATAACCTGTAGTTCCAAATTGATTTCCAAACGTAAGTTTGCTATAATCTATCCTTTTTTGATTATACGTTCCCTGAAATCCAACGCCCAGGCTGTTCACTCCATTTTTATCAAGGCCCACATTATATGCAGCACTCATGCCAATTGAATTGGTCTGCAAGGCACCATTGAGCGATTTGTCATTCATGACATACATACCAAGACCTGCCTTATGACCTGCGGGTAAGCTTGTTTTAAAAGGACTAACATCAGCAGATACATAGCCGGTAAAATAAGGGGGGCTTCCGCCCGACATTCCTTGTGACCTGAAATTGGATGCTATTCTGTAAGGCCCATCTGTAAAACCTGTATGTGCAGGGTTTGTAAGAAGAGGGGTAGAAAAAAATTGAGAGAAATGATAAGATTGCGCCTGCAACGCTCCGGATATCATTATGAATAAATATAGGCTGACACAATTCTTTTTCATTTTCTTAATTATCTTATTAATAGACTTTTTCCGCTTTCTTTGATTTTTTTTCCTTTGACATCAACACATTCTAAAATCCAGGTGTATGTTTCAGTAGGCTGTCTTACTCCCTTAATACTTCCATCCCATCCTCTTCCTATAGTATTTGTTTCAAATACCAGTTGTCCCCACCGGTTAAATACCTTAAAATATTTTAGCTCGGCAACATTTAAAAAATAAGGCTGTAAATTATCATTTGCCCTATTATTATTCGGGGTAAATGCTGTAGGAACAAATACTTCTACATTTGTAGGGCAGTCTTTAAATGTTATAATAACAGGGTTTAAAGTTTTGCCGGTACAACTGCCATTATTGATGGAAACATTATAGCTACCTGCTTCGCTTACATTAAAAGTAGCTGTAGTGGCGCCATTAATTATTAAATCGTTTTTATACCATTGATACGAAACCCCGCTGCTAGCTGTAAGTAATAAAGTTTCACCGGTACATACAGCCCGAGGTGTAGCCGGCGCTATAGTTCCTGAGGCAATATTACTCACGGTTACTACCACCGGCTTAATAACAAAGCACCCTGCCGCATTAGCACCCTTAATATAATAAGTGCCGGCAATAGCAGCCATAGCCTCTACATCGGAAAGAGCAATAGTGGCATTAATATCTTTCCAATACGTATACACTAACCCTGCTTCTGATCCGGATGTTACTGCTGTAGCTTTAATATTTACGGCCGAGCCTAAGCAAACAGCAGATGGGTTAGTAATTACAAGATTTGGAGTAACACCTGTTTGCTGTATTGTGGCGTTTACATTTATACTGCAACCGAATGCGTCCTTCACCGTTACTATATAGCTCCCCGCCGAAAGGCCGGTAAAAATCTCAGTGCTAACGGGTGCCGCTCCATTTAAACTATATGTAAATGGAGGAGTTCCACCTGTTGCATTTATCGTTAATGTTCCTGTGCTCTGGCCACAGTTTATATTCACTACCGTGGCTGTAGCCAAAAGATTAGTGATTGGGCCGGCATTAACAGTAAGAACAGTTATTGCTGAAATACAACCTTGGGTATTTTTTACTGTTACATTATAATTGCCTGGCGTAATTCCGGGAAATACTCCCGTGCTATTGGTATAATTAACGCCATCAACCGAATACCTTATACCAGTAGCCGGAGCAGGCTGTGTTACAGTAATTGTTCCGGTTGCTATAGTGCAACCTGGTTGCTCACTTACACTTGCTACAGGTTGAGGAGGAATTGGTGGCGCTGCATTAAGTATTGCCGTAAACGCTGAAGAGGTACAACCTTGTCCATTTCTAACTGTTACAAGGTAACTTCCTGGCGTAAGTCCATTAAAAATACCTGTGCTACTGTAATTGGTTCCGTCAATTGAGTAACTGATGCCTGTGGCAGGTGCAGGTGTTGTAACAGTGATGGTTCCACTATTACTGCTGCATGTTGGTTGTGTTATTGTAACCACAGGAGCAGCTAAAACCGGTGGCGATAAAATTGTTATGCTTACATCGAATGTACAACTCAATGCATCTTTTACCCTAACCGAATGACTGCCTGGTGTAAGGTTTGTAAAGCCTGAGCCTGAACCAAAAACACCTCCGTCAAGACTATAAGCATAAGGAGCCGCACCACCATTGGCGCTTATAGTGGCACTGCCGGTAGCTCCCCCGCAAGCAACATTTGTAACATTTGCTGTGGCGGTTAAGGTAGAATTAAGAATGTCTATCACTGCATTTATCTCTTTTGTGCAGCCTAATGCATCTGTTACTTTTATTGTATAAGTACCGGCGCTTAAACCGGTAAAAATATTGTTGTTAACTGCTGTAGCTCCATTTAAGCTATAGGTATAGGGAGCTAGGCCGCCTGTAGCATTCACTGTAATTGTTCCGGCACTCACCCCGCATAAAATATCTATAGTAATTGCAGAAGCGGAAAGACTGGAAACCGGTGCCGTATTAACCGTAAGGCTTCTGGGTGCAGAAATACAGCCTTGTGCATTTTTAACCGTTACTGCATAAGTTGCGGGTGCAAGACCGGAAAACACTCCTGTTGTATTAGTATAATCAGTACCATTAATGGAATAACTGATGCCTGAAGATGGCGCTGGCTGTGTTACAGTAATTGTTCCGGTTGCTATAGTGCAACCAGGTTGCTGCGATACAGAAGCAGTAGGTTGGGAAGGAACCGGGGGTGCCGGATTTACAGTTACAGATAAAGAAGAAGAAACGCAGCCCAGGGCGCTTTTTACTGTTACATTATAGCTTCCTGGCGCCAGGCCGGCAAAAACACCGGTGCTATTGGTATAGTTGGCGCCATCAATTGAATATCGTATTCCTGTGGCAGGAGCCGGCTGTGTAACTACGATAGTACCGGTTGCTGCAGTACAACCAGGTTGCTCACTTACACTGGCAATTGGCTGAGACGGGGTAGCAGGCTGGCCATTAATTATTGCATTGGCTGTTCCTGAGGTGCAATTATCACTTATCCTTTTTGCTACAATAGTATGAGACCCTGAATTCACCTTGTACCCACCTGATGGATATGTTGCAAAACTTTCTCCATCAAGACTAAATTCAAAACCAGCGGTAGTGGAAGTAATCACGAGGTTGCCTGTACTAACTGAACACGTAGGTTGTACAACTGTAACAATTGGTGCATTAGGAGCATTGGGGACACTATTTACTGATACGCTTGCTGGAGCTGAAAGGCAGCCGTTATCATTTACGCTTCTGGCTGTAATAGTATGTGAGCCTGCGCTAAGTTGATAACCACCACTAGGGTAAGAAGTGAATGTTCCTGCATCCACACTAAATTCCAGGTCAATTGTTGGTGATGTAATAGTAACTGTTCCTGTAGCCACTGAACAGGTAGGCTGCTGGGTTACAGAAGTAATTGGTGCAGCAGGAGGAGCAGGTATATTTTGTATTGATATTGCAGTAGCTACTGAAATACAATTATCACTTGTTCTTTTTGCTCTGATGTTATGATTTCCCGGACTTAAGTTGTAGCCATCTGCAGGATAATTTGCAAAAGCACCATTATCTACACTAAATTCAAAACCGGCAGTAGTGGAAGTAACTATAACCTTCCCTGTAGCTACAGCACAGGTAGGCTGCTGGCTTACCGTAGCCGTTGGCGCCGCAGGGGCAGATGGTACCGCACTTACCGTAAGTGCTGTGGCGGGTGATGTGCATCCATCCCCATTTCTTACCGTTACATTATAGCTTGCAGGAGCCAAACCCGGAAACACGCCTGTTGTATTTGTATAGTCAGTGCCATTGATGCTATAGGTAAGCCCCGATCCCACAGGGGCTGTTACAGTAATCGTTCCTGTAGCTACAGCACAGGTAGGCTGCTGGCTTACCGTAGCCGTTGGCGCCGCAGGGGCAGATGGTACCGCACCTACTGTAAGTGCTGTGGCTGTGGAAGTACAGCCATCCCCATTCCTTACCGTTACATTATAGCTTGCAGGAGCTAAACCCGAAAACACACCTGTTGCATTTGTATAGTCAGTGCCATTGATGCTATAGGTAAGGCCCGCTCCCAAAGGTGCTGTTACAGTAATGGTTCCTGTAGCTACAGCACAGGTAGGCTGCTGGCTTACCGTAGCCGTTGGCGCCGCAGGGGCAGATGGTACCGCACTTACCGTAAGTGCTGTGGCTGTGGAAGTACAGCCATCCCCATTCCTTACCGTTACATTATAGCTTGCAGGAAGAAGACCCGGAAACACGCCTGTTGTATTTGTATAGTCGGTGCCATTGATGCTATAGGTAAGCCCTGATCCCACAGGGGCTGTTACTGTAATCGTTCCTGTAGCTACAGCACAGGTAGGCTGCTGGCTTACCGTAGCCGTTGGCGCCGCAGGGGCAGAAGGTACCGCACTTACTGTAAGTGATGTGGCGGGTGATACATCTGTATTAACTCTTACTGTTACCTGGTAAGTGCCTGGAATTAAATTTGAAAAAATGGCTTCCGCCTGGTAGTCCATACCATTAATACTATAAGCTACGTCCGCAGCGGGAGCAGGCTCACTTACTGTAATGGTTCCGGTGGGAGTAATGCAGGTTGGTTGCTGGCTTACGGTAGCTACAGGAGGCTGCGGCGCTTCTTCAACTCCTGTTATAACAACCCTTAAGCCTGGTGAAAAACAGCCTTCAGCAACTTTCACTGTAACATTATAGGTACCAGGTGGCAAGCAATTAAAAACGCCGGTTGTATTTGTGTAATCGCTTCCATTAATACTATAAGTAAAACCTTGCCCGGTTGGGACAGTAACCAATATAGAACTATAACCATTTGGACAGTTTTGCCGCGTTACTGATACTGAGGGTGCAACTGGAACAGAGTTTATTCCACTGATATTTTCATTATTTGACAAACTTGAACAGCTCCCCGATACTACCAACCTTCTAAAACATTTTGCAGTGGTAGAATTCGGCACATTATAATCAGGTCCATTAGCGCCTGCAATGTTCGAAAAACTATTAGCCCCGCAATTATTATTACTTACCTGCCATATATATTGGAAAGAACCATTTCCACCGGATGGGATAGAACCCTTTAAAAAAGCTTTGCTTCCTGCACATATTGGAGCAACACCCTGTATGGTATTATTGGTAATGGGTGTAGTGCACTGTGCCTGAGAGGCAATGTGAAAACTAAAAATAAAAATTATAAGGAAAGATGCACCTAAAAAAAAAGGAGAACGACTGATTATCAGGCTCAGCCCTTTAGATGCGTTTTTCACAGGTATGATTTTACCAATGTTTTTCATTATGAACTTTAAACAGGTTAAGGAGTAATAAGATTACAGTTGCCTGTTCACCACTTACCATTTACAATAGCAAGAGTTGATTTTACAGCAATGTAAAAGTTATAAACTCGACTTAGGGTAGGAGCAACTTTTTTATGTTGCCTAATGTTTGGTTTTTGCCAGGTTTGAATAAACTTGCAGTTTGATTAATTATTAAAATCAATTGCAAATTGAAGTATATGCTTGATTAAATGAACAATATCTGATTTAAAAAGCGATCTAGAACTCTTTATTTTTATTATTGCAATACAGCTAAAATAATTAAGCCATAAAATTATTCAATTTTCAACATCCTAATTCCAGAGAACTTTAATATTGGTGCTTAGGGTTTATGAACGTATCAATAAACATCCATAACCATTCTAAAACCAACACTTTTAGCTTTATCAGTCGGCTTTAGCTTATTTCTTAAAGATGGCCGGAAACGATCTCCTAAATACTCAGTATAAGAACCACCTCTTACAATTTTTTCCTTACCTAATGGCGGGCCTTCAGGATTTTTTTGTGGCTCTGACATAAAGTAATCAGGACTATACCAATCAGAACACCATTCAGAAACATTTCCAAATAAATCATAAATCCCTGCCGCATTGGATTGCTTCTGCCCTACCGGATGGGTTTTTTTATCAGAATTTGCATAATACCATGCGGTAGCTTTAATATATTCTTCAGGTCCTCCGGCTCTGTCTATTTCTTCTTTTCCCGCAAACCTCGCTACGTACTCCCATTCTGCTTCAGTGGGCAGCCGAAATCTTTTGCTTCCAAGTACATTAATCTTTTTTATAAACTTCATCACTTCTTCCCAGCTAACATTTTCAACAGGACAATTATTGCAACCTTTATTACTGCTGGGGTTGTAGCCCATAATAACTTCCCACTGCCCCTGCGTTACTTCGTACTTGTTGAATAAAAATGAATTGATGGTAACAGTATGTTCCTCTTCATCTTTTACAAGAGCATTATTATTACCCATAATAAAACTGCCGCCATTTATGATTGCCATGTTCTCTAGCAAATTGTTTATCGCTGCTACAGGCTCTGTTACATTCTTAATATTTGTTTCCTGCGCTACTTCTGTACTTACGTTTTGCCTGGCAGGTTTCTCCACCTTATTATTCCTTATTTGTGGTTGGGTATTTTGATCACTCACGTATAATAAATCAATAAAAAATTCATTTGACCCTGCATCTTTTACAGTAAATTTTTCTTCTAATTCGTCAGCACTCCATTTACCGGACGCTTTGTAGGTATATACGCCAGGAGCAAGTTGTAACAGCAAGTGCTCTGCTTTAGTAACAGTACCTGTGTATTCTCCGTAAATACTTAAATTACAATCTGCATTAGTGGCAAATAAAACCTGCTTCAATATTTTGCCGGCGGGTAATGAATCGGGTAAAGGATAGAATATTTTAATATTATCAATCAACCCTAAGCCAGAAAAAATGGCGTAACTAAAAGTAATAGGGGTAGATGAGTGCGGCCAACACGTGGAAATCATCATAAAAATAATAAACAGTATTATGGACACTCTCTTCATTTGTATAAAAACATGTTTTTAATAAGTAACGGACTGATTTCTTTTTTAAGACGTGTGCTTTTTTTAAAAGTTGCTTTTTGTCAAATTATATCATACTACTAATGGCTGAGCTTTCTAAAACAGCCTAAGTTAAACGAAAATTGATTTGAAAAATAAAATAGAAATTCAAATCTAAAGCAGAAGTTTCTAATGTGTTTTAAGCAGGTTGCCCTTCAATAAAAAATAACTTTTTATGTCTGCAATGCTTTAGCTAACGGTTAATCATTTTAAAGGCAATGTATAGTTTCTGCTAAGTTTTATTTTATTAACGGATGATGGATTGTATAAATTTTCGAAATAGGGCAGGTAAGCGTAAGCATCTGCTTTGTGGTAACTAAATAAACTTATTTTATAACCTGAAAGATCCTGACCTTTTAAATATTTGCTATTTGCCAACATACCTGCTATTCGTGAAGGGTTTATGATAGCCTCTCCTGGTGAAGCATAAATCGTATGAGATAAAGTACCCGAGTTATGGGCGATGGAATAAAAGCCGGGAGGCTCTTTCAAAAATTGAATTTGAAATTTATTTGCCTGATTGGCAACAATTTTAAAAAACGATTCATCAATGAATTGTAAATCTTGTGGAACAGCATCTGCCAGGCTGCTGTATAAAAACTGCCCTCCTGCATCATCCCCAAAAAGTCCATACAAAAAAAACTGGCCGATTCCTTTTGCAGGATAAATAACATCGTATTGAGTACCGAATATCTGGGGGTCTGTGCGGTATAATTGTATACCGTTATTATAGTTTGTTGTGTTTAAAAAACCATATAGTTCAATATAGCTATACACAAGGTTAGCTGGCTTTGGATAGGTTTTATTTGAAACTGCATCCATTTTAGAAGCATCAACAATTTCATTTAAAGAATTGGGTTGATGAATTTTATATAATCCCAATGAAGGAATCATTAGATAAGAGATGTACTTATTATCTAAGCGCTTATAAGAAACTTCAATCTTTTTTTCAGATGTAAGCGGTGTAACGGATACGGAACTGCCGGTTTGCGATTGGCTGCCCGAGTAAAATGTAAAGCCGGTAAAAGGCGGAACATTTTCGTACATCAATTTTGCATCGGAGCCACCCGATATATTGGAACTTCCAATGCCTTGCTTGTCATCAATGGGCCGTATAAGCCAATTGGAAGCCTTTATATTCAAATAAGTTTTGCTCCTGAACTTTTGTTCTGCAATGTCGTATTCAATAGTCGTTAAATTATATTGTGTTGCCCCAATGTCTATGGAATGTTTTTTTCTTACATCAAGCTCTTCATCAAACAATACAGTATGGGCTGAGTCAGTAATGATTAGCTCAAACTTTTTTGACGTGGCAACTAATGGAATATACTCTACATTAATTTTTGTGCTTACTGGTGGGGCTACATAAGGAAAATGTATTTCTTTTTGACAGGAAGTAAAAAGAAATACCAGAAAAAAACAGCACAATAGTTTAATGTTCATAGTAGGTATTAATATACGAGCGTTTAACTCATAAGGACGGAAAAACGGTTACTATCTTTTAAAAATGCAGGCATTTATCCTGTCATATAAAATTAAGAAAAAGGGTTAAGAATATCTCCTAAGATATTATACGCTTATTATCTATGTAACCTGCTTATATTTATGTAGCATACAATTCCTGATTACTGCTGTTTTGTTGCCGGCACTAAAAATTTTCTTAAAAGGGGCAATACATCTGTTTATAACCATAATGTGTCAGGCCTCCTGAGCTTAGACGAACGCTTAACTGATCACCGGTTTTATCAATGGAAAACGCAGCCTGTTTAAAATGATAATTAATCTTCCCATAAATCCCCCCTCATCGTTTGTGTTTCATTATACCCAAAAATTAGACCAGCAGAACGTTTAGTTTTTTTTGTGGTTTAACATAAGGAGGAAAGTTCAGACAGATATATTTGGCTTACTAGATAAACAACAATTGTTTGCCGTCATGCTTTACGTGGTGTGTACGCTTAAAATAGGATACATGTTTATTGGAAAACTTTCTTTTCTTTATAGATATGAAGCCTGCCATTCTTTTCATCCTGTTTATTTGCATTACTAGCTTTTCCTGCCACTCCCAATCAAACAGCAATAAGTTTGATATGAACTCTTCCGCGGAAAAGTTTTTGAAAATTTTATCCGCAGACCAAAAAGCACAAGCTCAATTTACATTTGATGATGAAGAAAGAAACCATTGGAATTTTGTGCCTATGACCCGAAAAGGAATCAGCTTTAAAGACTTAAATACGCAACAGCGTAATGTGGCTATGAACTTGCTTCAATCAGGTTTAAGTGCATCTGGCTATGCAAAGACAAGAGCTGTTATGCAGTTAGAAACTTTATTGAAAAAATTGGAAAACAGAGCAGATTCTAATAACTACCGCGATCCTGAAAAATATTATTTCTCCATTTTTGGCAACCCCGGAATGGATAGGGTATGGGGCTGGCGGTTAGAAGGCCATCATGTATCGTTCAATTTTTCTTCAGATACAAAACAAATCATTTCGGGCACACCCGGATTTTTGGGAACTAATCCAGCCATAGTTTTATCAGGAGCAGAAAAAGGAAAGCAAGTATTAAAGGAAGAAGAGAAACTAGGTTTTGCCCTCCTTCATTCTTTGAATAAGGAACAAAAAGTAAAAGCTATTCTTTCTACAAATGCTCCCGCAGAAATAGTTACTGGTTCCAGCCGCAAAGCTTCTATTAATGAAATGGGAGGAATTTCCTATACTGAATTTAATAAGGCGCAGCAAAAGCTATTCATGCAATTGTTACGTATTTATATTTATCGCTACACAACCAAATATGCTGCAAGCCTAATGCATGATATTAAAACCGCAGGCGTTAATAACCTTCGCTTTGTATGGGCAGGTGTAGAGCAGCCGGGTGTGGGAAATCCGCATTATTACAGAATTCAAGGACCTTCGATTATTATAGAGTATGATAACACTCAGAATAATGCAAACCATGCCCACACGGTGGTAAGAGATTTAAAGAAAGACTTCGGCGGAGATGAATTGTTGGAGCATTATAAAAAACATAAACATTAAATTCCGCGTTTTTTAGTTACTTTTTTCCAATCTTCACTGCGATATTCAAATCTGATTTCGCCATTGGTCTCAACTCCTTTATCCTCCCAACCCGCTTTGCGATAAAAGACTTCAGCCCTGGTTTTGGGATTGGTTGTTAACCATATTGTTTCTTTTGTTTGGGTAAAGTACCAATCCAGCATATCATCATGAAGCCTTCGGCCAATTCCTTTCTTTTCAAATCCAGGCTGTATAAACAGGGCCCACACATTATAAGCATGCACATCAACAATGGCAAAACCTATTATTATTTCGTTTATTTCACACACCCATCCTTTACCAGAATGAGTTAAATATTGCTCGTAATCTTTTGATTTTATTAAATCCGGATTGGATAGGCAATTTTCCCTGACAGATGCTCTTACTCTGTGTAGTTGTGAAATATCTTCAATTGTAGCTTTCCGAAAGGTCATAGCAATTTGACTGGGAGAAAAGTTTATACCTCAGGAAATATTTCAGTTACCAGATGCACGTGCTATTTTTTCCCCGTTGCGGCCCAAAGAATACCCGCAAATAAATGATTTAAGAATGCAGGTTCACTAAAGTTTGTTGGCAAGTGACCTAGCCCTGTATAAAACGAGCGCCCCCCATCATAATTATGGTACCATGCAAGAGGATGAAGTTGGCCCATCCCCTCACCTTTAACTTTGCCCCAGTCTACCTTTGGGTTATAAGTTGCTTCATCTACTCCTAAAATATAATTGAGGCCGGAAACTTTTTCAGGACCAAATTCATACCACTCCTCCGTCCAAAGTTTTCCATCGGCAAAACCTTGCAAGCCTGCAAACCTCGTATCTAAAATTTTCATTTTAGCAGTTTGTATTGTCGGATGAATATGAAACATCCTGCCTACCAATTTTGTATACCATGCCCAGTCATATTCTGTATCTGATGCACTGTGTATTCCTACAAAACCTTTTCCTGATTGAATAAAACGTTCCATTACTTTTTGCTGGGCAGTGTCGAATATGTTACCCGATGTATTCAAAAAAATTACAGCCTGAAATTGTTGTAGATATTTATCTGTAAAACCGTTTGGATCTTCCCACAAAACCACATCAAAGAAATTGCGTGTTCCCAATTGCTGAATAGCAAGCACCCCTGCATGCAAGGACTCATGGTGCCACCCCTTCGTTGTTGTTACCAGCAAGGTTTTAAATTGTTTTTGAGCTGATACTGTAAATGCTGCAAAAATTTGCAGTGCTAAAAGAATATTGAAAAAATAAACCTTCCTCATATAACTGTGTTTCTTTAAAAGTGGAAGTTAGTAATATTTTATGCTGCAATTGGATTCGTTTTTTGCAATGAACCTCCTTGTTAAATGGCCACGCAGGTTAATAAATAATGCGGACACTTAAAGTTTAATACAGTTTACTCTCCTAAAGTGTAACATCATGTCTTGTGCAAAGCCAGGTATAAGCGCTCGGGCTACAAGCCCGGTTTTGGCGGGTGTATTGCAGGAAGCCATGATGCAATACCGGTTGCATTAATTTTTCTACTAAACAACTTTTCGTCACATGTTACATATAGCGTATTAAAGCCGCTGCCACCAATTACTATAGCAGCTGCACCTTCTGCAGGTTTAGAGAAAATATAATTTACCCTGCCTAATTGGTCAGTCACTTGTATACCCATTGCTGTAGTAGTGTATAAAAGATTTTGACTGTCAACTGTCATGCTATTTACACCCGGTGTTGTTTTGCCATAAGGAATGTGATAATGCGCATACTCTTGTCCATACGCAAGGCTTCCGTCTTCCATTATTTTAAATGAGTATCCAAAAACACTATTTTCCAAACCTACATTCAGAAAACTTTGTTCGGCAGAAATTGCCAGCCCTTTTGGATGGCCCGCGAGTGAAAGGTATTGTGTGGTCTTCTTTTTAAAATTATAATACCCGATACGATCTTTGGAAGGCTCGGAATAATAAATGCCTTTACCGGACACTGTAAAAAAATGCGCATTTACATTTTGTAAAAAATCCTGCGCTATTCCCCTTTTAATGGCAATAATTTTATGTTGCTCAGGAATTGAAACAAAAAGCTGGCTGTCATTTCCAAAACATAAAGCACCTATCCCGCCTTTTATGGCTATATACTTTTGAAGTTTATCTTCTGCATCAATTTTATAAATAGTTTGATGGCTCGCAATAAAAACCGACCCTTCTTTATCAACTGTAAGGCCATTAATCTTACCCTTGCCTGTTGAAACTTCTTTCCAATTTTCTCCTTCTTTCAAAAGATTCACTCTTGCTGTTGGCTGTATATGTGTGGCTACAGGCAAGGGATAATCTTTCCATAACCATTTAAGCGCCTCGGGCAAGATGGCTGAAATACCTTTATTATTATGCCCGCCTGTACCCCATGAATTGTTTACTTCGTAACCTGCATATTTAAAGGCGGACAGCATACTCTGATTAGCCATCCACCAATCACCTGCATAAATATTCAGATCATTATTGCCATCTTCTAAAAATATACGTAATGGTTTTTGTTCGGTTTGCCTGATAAGGGTTGGCAATTGATCTGCACCCCGAAGGCCAACATAACTTCCAATGCTGCTAATCACTCTTCTGAAGGCATCTGGTCTTTCCCATGCTACATTAAAAGCGCAGATGGCCCCGGAACTCGCACCTCCAATTGAACGATCATTTGGATTTTTGCTGATATTGTATGTCCGGCTTACTTCAGGAAGAATTTCATCAAGCAAAAACCGGGCATAACGGTCGCCAGGCGCATCGTATTCAAAACTGCGGTTGTACCTTGGATAATTACTTGTATCTGATGAAGCCACAGTGCCATGACCAATAAATAAACCTATCATCACCGGAACTTCATGTGTATTTATTAACGAATCAAGAACAGTTGGAAGCTTCCAGCCGGCAGCACAGGAAAGCCCATCCTGAACCACCATTAAGCAAGCAGGCTTAGCACTATCATATTGCTTTGGAATGTAAAGCCAATAATTTCTGAATGTCCCTGCATAAATTTTACTATTCCAAACATAAGGGCCTTTGATATCACCTTGCGGAAATGATTTATTTTGGGCATTGGCGCATACAAATAAGATGAGGCCCGTGGCAAAGAAGAATAAGCGCTTGTTCATAAACATGATTCTTTATAACTCCAAACTAAACAAAAAAGAAGCTACATCTTTTCTTAAAAATAATATTTTTCCAAAGCATGCGGACATTCCTCGTATATGTTTAACCGCTTTTGTTTACCATAAGTAGTAATGGCATACTCAATAGTTGGAGGCTTCGTATTGCATACATTTCTTCTGATTAAAATTTTCGTTAAAGAATAATCTGAACCAGCGTTCTTTCATTGAAAGGTGCAACATTTGAAGAGGATCTTTAAAACCAAATTTATGAGACATTTTTACACTTTTATTTCTATGCTTCTTTTCGTTCTCCTTTTTACAGGATACAGCAAAGATTTTTTAAAAACTTATGAAAAACGAATGATTGGAGACTGGCAAATAACAGATATAGACGACTATGGCTTTGGCAATTTTAATAATCTTCCATTTCAGGAACACGAAACTTTTTCCCTTGCTGAAGAGGGGAGGTTAATTCATAAATCTGCAAGCAAAACTTACGAGGGAAGTTGGGATGTAAGAAAGGAACAAAGAGATGAAAAAAAATACAATCATTACACATCACCGCCATTAATTTTGCCACCCAGGATGTAAAAACAGAATATTTTAATGATGTTGCTTTTACCACATCTAACAGGTTTAAAGCTT
The DNA here is from genome assembly GCA_043763635.1 of Chitinophagaceae bacterium. Lineage (GTDB taxonomy): Bacteria > Bacteroidota > Bacteroidia > Chitinophagales > Chitinophagaceae > Flavisolibacter. The sequence goes on along the minus strand of JAYULK010000017.1, from coordinate 176 downwards.
TTCTCCTTCACAGCCGAGTCCTCTGCCAGGCCCTTTGTGCGGCTGCCAGAAGACTCGGCGTTATTTATCCGAAATCTTTTTTGTAAGATCAACATCATCTAACTCACTAATATTTGTTACTCTATATGCAGCCTGCTCTCCACATATATAAAACCTGGCAGAACTATGAAGATATT
>JAYULK010000016.1:0-69495 GCA_043763635.1 Chitinophagaceae bacterium | reverse complement strand
TTAGTGGTCTTAATTTATTTTTCCGGCTTGGGTCAAAAAACTATGTGGACTTCTTGGAAAGAAAACCAAATGCGGTGAAGTAGGGGAAGTTAAAAGTGGGTAGCTGGTAGTGAAGTAGTTGGCGCCTTACTTCAAAATGTGCGGCATCAGCTATGCATATTTAAAGATCTCGCGATAGTTTAACTTGAAATCACCTTTTTACTTAGTTTTTGGCATTTTTAGTTTTAAATATATTCTAGAATCACCGTCAATATAATAGATTAAATCCTGGTATTTAACCATTGCAGCAACAATTAAATCTTTACTACTGACGTCGTTCAAAAAAGGAATAACGTATAGCTCAAAAAATTCAGTAATTATAAATTCCCTCTCTGTGTTTGCGAACTCTTGATTTTCTAAATCAAACGCTCTTTTTACAAATTCTTCATCCACCATATGCGATAAGCCAATCTTCAAGTTACATTTGTAATATACAGGGTAGTCTTGTCCAGTAGTATTAAGATCTTTTAAAAAGAAACCAAAAGCTTCTTCGTAATAACCTCCGTAAGGTGATTTACCAATAGTAAAAAAACAAATGCAGTCTTCGGTCAGCTTGTACCATGTATTCTTTTTTTTTACAAATCCTTCTTTCTTTAGAATTAAGTTGATAAAGTCAAATAACGCTTTCCCATTTGCAATCATGAGCTATTAGTAATTGATCTTTTAAACGAATGCTTGTGTTAATCGCAAGGTAACATGTGGGGAAACTGATAGCGCTAAATTTTTCCCTTTGTACCTTCTATAACCTTCATTGAAACAGCAACAATCTTTTCTCCTTTTTCTCTTATCTGTTCTTCAGTCCAGGTAAGGCTAATTAAGGTAGAAATGCAGCGGCTTAAAATAGCATCGCTGGCAGAAAAATCCTGGTGTTCTAATCTGTGTAAAGCTTCTTCCTGAACTACTGATAACCTGTTTAAAGAATCGGCTTTTTTTAAATGATCCCATTTGCGGATGTAATGCCAGTTATTGTTGTACCAATAAAATCCAGCAACCTGTCCTTCTTCTTTTAAAGCGGCTATCAGTTGCTCCGTAATTTCTTTTGTAGGTAAGAACCAGCTCAAGAAAGTACAACTATCTCCCTCTTCATCAGGAACTTTTCTAAATTGAACGCCGGGTATTTGTGAAATAATACTTTTAAGAATAGTGTGATTTTTTCGTTGAATAGCCAGAAATTCTGGTAGCCGTTTAACTTGTGCTAAGCCAACTGCTGCATGCAATTCAGAAATACGATAATTATAACCAAGAAAGTGATGCAAATCAGCACCTCTGTCAACGCCTAAATGATCGTGACCATGATCAGTATAAGCATCAGACTTTGTATACACGTCTTTGCTGTTGGTTAATACTACGCCGCCTTCACCACAAGTAATTGTTTTTACATAGTCAAATGAAAAAGTACCAGCATCACCAATTGTTCCCAGGCACTTGCCTTTATATGTAGCGCCAATGCTTTGGCAGGCATCTTCAATCAAAAGCAATTTATGCTCTTTACAAATGTCCATTAAGGCATCCATGTCAGCCATGCTGCCGCACATATGTACCGGCATGATGCACTTTGTTTTTGGTGTAATTGCATTGCGAACTGCTGCCGGACTTAAAGTCAATGTATCATCCACATCTACCAAAACAGGCACAGCGCCAACGCTTAATATAGCTTCAAACGAAGCAACAAATGTAAAAGCAGGCATGATTACTTCATCGCCGGCACCAATGCCCAAAGCTGCCATGGCTGTTGTTAAAGCCCCCGTTCCACTTGAGGTGAGTTGTGCATAACTGCTGCCAAAGCTGGTACATATTGCTTCTTCCAATTCCTTGGCCTTCCATTTACCTTTTCGGGGTCCATCAAAACCATAGCGCATAAGCACCCCCGTCTCCAATACATCATTTACTTCTTTCCTTTCTGCATCGCTCCACAATTCAAATCCGGGCATAGGTGTATAATTTATAATTTAATAATTTAAAATGGAGAATGAAGTTGCAAAAGTAAAGAATGCCCGTTTAGGTAACTAGTAATGAAAAGATGGTGATTTATTAAAACTCTAGACTTAGTAGTTAGAGGAGTTTATTGCATTGGTTTTTTAGGCAACCATTCCATTGGAGGAATTAAAGCAGGCTCTCTGTAATAATTATTCTGTAACGAATCATTCCACCCGTTCGGGTTCTTATCAAAAGATTTACTGCTAAAATAGATGGAGCCTTGAACAGTGGTAGGGTATTGTCTTAATAAACTAATCTGGGCCGGAAGTTCGTTTGGATTTTTCCAGGCCTTGCTCCTCACACTGCCTTCATAAAAGCGATAAATGCCGTGGCCAATATATATATGCCTTCCATAGCCATGCTTGCTCCACCAATCAAGTAGTACTTCGTAAGCGGCCAGCTTAAAACCTCTTTCCCAATATATTTGCGGCGCCAGGTAATCAACCCATCCATTTTCTGCCCAGAGCAATACATCGGCGTACAAGTCATCATAGTTGGTTACCCCAGCTTTGGTAGCGCTGCCGTCTTCGTCTTTATCCTTGTTACGCCAAACACCAAAAGGTGAAATGCCAAACTTGCACCAGGGCTTCGTTTCTTTGATGGCATCATTTAATTTTTTTATGATAGAGTCTGTATTAGAGCGCCGCCAGTCTTCTTTATTTATTCCCTTTCCATTTTTTTTGTAAGATGCTGCATCGGGAAATTCTAGTCCTGCAATGCGATAGGGATAAAAGTAATCATCCATGTGAATGCCATCTATATCATAGCGTCTAACAATGTCCTTAATAACATTTGTTACCCATTGCTGCGCTTCCTTATTACCGGGGTCGAAATATAGTGTGTTGCCATATTTTAAAAACCATTCGGGGTATAACCTGCTGATATGATTGTATGCAATAGATGCCTTGCCTACACTAAAGTTTGCACGGTATGGATTACACCAGGCATGAAATTCAAAGCCTCTTTTATGTGCTTCGTCAATCATGTATTGTAATGGGTCATAATAGGGCATGGGAGGCCTTCCCTGCTCGCCGGTTAGCCATTGGCTCCATGGTTCATAGGGTGAAGGGTACAACGCATCAGCGGCGGGACGCACCTGCACGATGACTGCATTCATGCCATTTTTTTTATGCATCTCCAACTGGCGTATGTATTCGGCTTTCTGAACATTTACATTGTAAGAATTACGGGGTGGCCAGTCTATGTTATCTACAGTAGCTATCCATACAGCCCGAAACTCATAAACAGGCTGGGCCTGGGAGAATAAAAAATAAAGAAGCGGCAAGACCGTAAGAATAATTTTTTTCATAGGTAAGTTTAAGCTTTACTACGCTTTTCCATCACGTAATTTATCTAATAACCTGCTTATTGTTTCGGCTTCGGCTTCGGTAATATTGTTCATAATGGCTTTATCCATTTGATTAGCTTCAGCATCTAATTTTAATAATAATTGCTGGCCTTTGTCTGATATAGTAACATCAACTAACCGCTTATCCTTCGGGCAAACCACTTTTGTCACCAGGTCTTTTGCCACAAGCCGGTCAACTATTCTGCTAGTATCGCTCATCCGGTCAAGCATTCTTTCCCTGATTTGAAGCGTAGATAAAGGATTGGGGGAGCTTCCGCGTAAAATACGCAGGATATTATATTGCTGCGGGGTAATATCTTCAGGCGCAAGCAGCTGTTTTACTTTTTCGGTAATCCAACCATAGCTAAACAATACATTGAGCATTGCTTTTTGTTTGGCACTTTTAAATTTTGGCTGGTTAATATCTTTTTCTATGCCCATGCTGCTGTAAAAATAAAAGGTTCCGGCCAAGTGATTAGCCGGAACCTGCATAAACCATTCCTAAAGCTTAGTTATTATAGTAAAACTTTTCTTCTGCAACCTTACCATCTTTCCAGCGCTGAATTGATACCTGCTTGTAGTTGCGTACTCCAAAATCCTTATGAGTATAATCAAACCACCACTCAATTGCAGCAATATCATCGCTTATAATAGTGCTTAAAACCTTTGCTCCTCTAAACTCTGTTAGTCCCTCAACAAAAGCTACTTCATATTTCCTGTTTTCTTCAAACCCGGTACGTACGGGGTAATCATTGTCCTGCATTTTTACATCAGGCGCATAAAACTTATCAAAGGCATCTAAAATTTTGCCTTCCAGAATCATCCCATTTAATTCTTCAACGTTTGTTTTTAAATCGTTTGCCATGTTTAATAATTTAATAGAACAAAATTAATGTTTAAACATTGATATAATCAAAAAAAATCCCTTACCCCCACACTTTAACACCTTCTGAGCAATTGGCACATATATCAATATTGGAGCGGCTTTGCAAAACCTTATTACGAAAATCCTTGTACTCTTTGTTGTTCCAGACCTCTTTAAAGCTTTGCTGGCTAAGGTTTCCAAGCTTATACTTTGCATCTTTATCAAAACAACATGGTGCTACGGCACCATCCCAGGTTATTACCGGGTCATGCCAAAGCCTCCAGCAATGATTCTCATTATTGCCTTTAAATTTCATTTTACCATCGGCATCTTTTTTATAGCGGCTGTATTTATTAAGGGTTGGAATTAATTTATTCGGATCATTTTCATAATCATAAACCTGGGCCGTTTTCAGCCGCACCTGGTCAACACCTATTTCCTTTGCCAACCTGTGTACTTCTCCAATCTGGTGCTCATTATGACGTACCACCAAAAATTGAAAAATGATAAATGGTGTTTTACTCTTTAGCTCATTCTTCCATTTTACAATTTTTGCCGCTCCTTCCAGCACCTTCGAAAGTTTACCCCCTACACGGTATTGCTGATACACATCTTGTGTAGTACCATCAATGGAAATAATCAAACGATCCAGCCCGCTCTCTACCGTTTTCTTTGCGTTCGCATCATTTAAATAATGCGCATTGGTAGAAGTGGCAGTATAGATTTTTTTAGAGGATGCGTACTGCACCATATTTAAAAAATCAGGATTCAGGTAAGGCTCGCCCTGAAAATAAAAAACCAGGTAAGTGAGCTCCTTTGATAGCTGATCAATGGTCTCGCTAAAAAAATCTTTCTTTAGCATCCCTGTTGGACGGGAGAAAGCCCGTAAACCACTCGGACATTCAGGGCAACGAAGATTACAGGAAGTGGTAGGCTCAAAAGAAATAGAAACTGGCATGCCCCATTGAATGCTTTTCTTCGTCCATTTGGAAAGATGATAGCTGCTGTACACCCGAACCATGTTTAACGCACGACTCCAGGTAAGTTTTGATAAAAAGTTTGCGCTATCATTCCAATTAAATTGGGGCATGTTGTAAAATTAAGGGTAGTTAAGCGGAACGAGCAAGCCAATAGCATTTTCCGGTTTATTAGCGTTAAAACAGACAAGGTTTTTTTACAAATCGTGTTGATTGTTTTAGTATTGCACCAATGCCGAAAAAACAAAAAGGTTCCCAGTTTTTAAAAGCGTTTATCTACTTATCGGTAGCAGCGGCTTTTGTTTTTGTGGGATACCTTGGTTTTTTGTGGTGGAAAACAAGGCAGGTCCACTTTGTTAAATACCCTCAGTTTGGAATACCTGTTCCTGCTAACTATGAAATTCATGGCATTGATGTATCACGCTACCAGCAACGCATTTCGTGGGAATCTGTAAAGGCAATGCAGGTAAATGAAATTAAGATCCATTTTGCTTTTATTAAAGCCACTGAAGGCAATGGCAATGTAGATCCTTACTTTAAAAGAAACTGGAAGAAAACAAAGGAGGCAGGCATTACACGAGGAGCGTATCATTTTTTTATAGCCTCTAAAGATGGACTAAAGCAGGCGCAAAATTTTATGAACAAGGTATCTCTTGAATCAGGAGACTTACCACCTGTGCTTGATGTAGAGCAAACTAATGGCGCATCTGCAAACACTATAAGAAAGGAAATAAAAAAATGGCTCGACGCTATGGAGCTCAACTATTCGGTAAAACCCATTATTTATACAAACGTTGATTTCTATAAGCGGTTTTTAAAAGGATATTTTGATGACTATCCGTTATGGGTTGCTCATTATTTGCAGCCGCATAAACCCAGGATCAGCAGGGATTGGGCTTTTTGGCAACACAGCGAAAGAGGCAGGGTGAATGGAATAACTTCGAGAGTAGACTTTAACGTGTTTAATGGTAGCTCAGAAGATTTTAGAGCGCTGTTGGTCCCATAAAAAGGTTGGCAGCCTTCATTTCATGCTTTTTTGTATGATAAAAAGGTGACCCTTATATTGCTCGCGTCTAAAGCTAAAAATCAGTAAATTTGAAATTATCAAAGTTTGCATTGTGACAAGAGAAGCGATTATACAAAAAACTATACTGGCATTACAAGTTCTTCCCCAAGATAAGGCAGAAGAGATTTCTGATTTTGCTGACTTTATAATGAGCAAGTTTGAAGACCTGACTTTACAAGGCGGCATTCAAAGCCTTCAATCTCAAAGTGAAGCTTTTTCTTTTCTAAATGACGAGGAGGACCTTTATTCACCTGCTGACATCAAACAAAAGTTTTAATGCAAAAGGGTGATATTGTTTTAATCCATTTCCCATTTACTGATCTTTTAGGTAATAAATTAAGGCCTGCTGTTGTTCTGGCGCAGAGCAGGCTTGACGTTACAGTTTGCTTTATTACCACCCAATTGCATAGGCAAGAAGAAACTGATATAATGCTACAACCCCCAAGTACTAACGGCATTAAAAAGCCATCCTTGATTCGGGTAGGCAAAATAGCAACATTAGATAAAGCGCTTGCTCTGGGCAAAATTGGTTCTATTGACAACAAGGAAATGAGTGGTTTGAACTCTAAGCTCAAACAGCATTTACAATTGGCGTGAAGACACTTCAGCTAACAGCAGTTAAGGTTGCATAACTAGTTTTAAATTGCCTAAGCTGGATTTCACTCCCTTTTTTTGCGTTTTAACTAAGGAGCAGATAAGTTGATCATTTCTAGTTATGACCAGGTTGGATACCATAGGTCAAAAAAGAAAAGGAAGAAAGCCCTCAGCTTTCAACTGCTAATTTTAACAAGATGGATACTGGCATGGACCCCGAGGTTAAAAAATATTTTAGGAAAATTCTCAACTCGTTTGGCTATGGGTTTTTATGGATGTTTAGTATTGCTACCGCAGGATTTTATTTTAAACTTGCGCTTGTGGATAACACCATCAGGTGGTATAACTTTTTATTCTATTTAATCTTTGCCCTCACTCTGGTATTGTTAATTAGGTTTTATTATAAGCTTTGGAAACATTAGACTCAGGGCATCATTAGACTGGTGACCCTTTATGAACTATGATCTGCAATAATCTTCCACTTACCTTTTATACGTCGCCACAATAAAGTATAATGCCCGCTTAAAGAATCCGCATTTCTTTGTAACATCCATTTTCCCACCATAAAAACAATCGTCTTTTGCAATCATTTTAATTTCTATGATATCAAACGATAAGGTTCCCATTGCTTCTTTACCCCGGATAAGATTTTTTATAAACGTTTAGCGTATTATTCCATCCCCAGGTAATGCCATTTTTACTTACGAACATCAAAGAATCATTTTTCCAGTACGTTTCCATAAAGCCCTCTATGTCTCCCTGGTTCCACGCTGAAATTTGCTGATTCAATAAATTCCTGATTTCTGCTTCAGGTTTCTGTGCCTCTAAAAAGAAGAATGTGAAAAGAAAAACTGCGCAAAGAAAAGTCTTCATAAAAAAGGTTAAAGCTATACGCACCAAGTTAATACAGAAAGAAGAACATCACCCAAGTTTGATAACTTTGCGGCTAACTATGTCGAAAAAGAAAATTTTTTACAGCATTTTTTTTGGAGTACTGATCATTGGCTTTTTTCTTATGCTTGGAGTAGCTATTCCGGGCTTTACCAAACCCAATATTCCTTCAATTGGATATGTACAACCCTTCTCGTTTTATAACCAGGATGGAAGAAAAATAACCCAAAAAGATATAGAGGGAAAAGTAGTAGCAGTAGAATATTTTTTTACAACCTGCAAAGGCATTTGTCCGAGGCTGAATAAAAACATGCGCACCATCTATGAATTATTTAAAAGCAATAAGGACTTTTTAATTCTGTCCCATACCTGCGACCCTGATATAGATTCTATCAGCCGTTTAAAAAGTTTTTCCGACTCAATGCAGGTAGATACAAAAAAATGGCAATTTCTTACAGGACCAAAAGACAGCTTGTACTATATGGCAAGGCATAGTTATAAGATTGATGATCCGGCTGATAACCGCAAAACTGCAGATGACGATTTCATGCATACACAATTTGTGGCGTTGGTAAATAAAAAAGGAGACGTTGTAAAAGTATACGACGGTTTGAAGCAAAGTGAAATGAAAGAAATGGCTGATGAAATCAAAAAGATCATTAAACAATAAGCCAATGGACTTACTTGAAACAAAAGCATCGGAAAAAAGGTTGTCAGATATATTGCGCCGGAAACATCTTAGCATTACAGACAGCAGGAAAAAAATACTTTCTCTTTTTTTAATGAATAAAGATGCTTTAGCTCATGGTGATATTGAGAAGAAAGCAGGGGAAAAATTTGACAGGGTTACGATCTATAGGACACTGCAAACTTTTGTAGAAAAAGGCATTGTTCATACCATTCCCACAGCCGATAACGCTGTATTGTATGCACTTTGTAAGGATTGCGATGAAGAACATCATCATGATGACCACGTTCATTTTGTATGTAGCAACTGCAATGCTACTATCTGTCTTGATAATATTGTTTCTCCCCAAATAAATCTTCCTGCCGGCTATAAAACAGCAGATGTGCAGGTAGTAATTAATGGCGTATGCAAGAATTGTAATGCCTAAAAGGAAGGCATGAAGGTTTGAAAAAGGCAACAAGACCGTATCATTTAAAACACATGCTCTTTTTCCCAATACTTCATAGCTGCTTTTATTTCTCCATAAGAAAAATCGGGACTTAGTTTTGATTTAAGCACCGAAGAGGGTGGTAGCATTTTCTCCTCTTTTAAAAGTAAGAGCACCTTCTCAAGCTTGGATGGAGAAATTAGCTCATGAACTTCCACTTCGCCTGTAAGTATAAAACCGGCAAGATGCCCTTCTATTGTGACGTAAGAAAGATTGCGTTCTTTAGCAATTTCCAGGATTGTTTTTCCTTCCTTATATAATTGTAAGCTTAACCGGGCGGTTTCGCCTTTCGGTAGCTTAACAGTTTTCTTAACTTCCTCCTCTTCTTTTATTTCTATAATGTGTGGCCGATGAATGCGCTGGGCTTTTAAAAGCAAATCTTCACTTGCGTTCATTAGTGCTTTTGCCAACTCCATTGTTTGTTGCAATACCTGTTGTTGTCTTATGATTACCCGCTTTAATTCTACCAGGTCATTGAGGTATCTCTTTACTTTCTTGTGGTCTTTCATCTCTCCAAAAAAAGCATCAATTGGTAAGATCAATTGCTCGTCTGCCAGTTTGGAAAAATATTCAACCGCCGCTTTAGTTCTGGCATACAATTGTTGATACCCACCCTCTGTCTCAATATATAGCTGTTCTAATTGCCGGACAAACTTTTGAGATGTATTTTTTAATGTACTCACTACCACAGAAAGGGCATACCCCATAGCTATAGCCTTGTCTTTTAGTGGAAACTCTTTTATTAAAACACCTTCTCTATAAGCCTGGATAGCATCATCAGGTTTCTGCCAGCTAAACCCTTTAAGTAAAGAATGTTTTACAAATAGCTGTTGCTCTTCTCTAAGTATTTTTTCCAGTTCGTCTTCGGGTTGTTCATTATTTACATACCTAATAACCCGGCTATCGGTACTAATACAATTGGACTGTATTCTGGAGTGAAGTACCAATCCATTTAATGTAGTGAGGCGGCTCAAGGCCACATATACCTGGCCGGGAGCAAAAGATGCACCTGCATCAATGATGGCTCTTTCAAAAGTTAAACCCTGACTTTTATGAATGGTAATAGCCCATGCTAATCTTATTGGATATTGTTTAAAAGTCCCAAGTTCCTCTTCGTCTATCTTATCTTTTTCCTTGTTGTACTCGTACTTAATATTCTGCCAGGTTTCATGCTCCAGTTCTAATTCATCCGGCTCATTGGGAAAGGCTATTTGTATTGAGTTACCGGATAACTTTTTTACCATACCGATCTTACCGTTATAAAATCTTCTGAATTCTCCCTTATCGTTTTTAATAAACATGATCTGGGCACCTTCTTTCAAATTCAATATTTCATCTGCCGGAAAAGAGCGATCATAAAACTCTCCTGATATTTCTGCTTTGAAACTATGAGCCTTGCCATTAAGCTTTTGTAATTCCCGCCTGTTAATGAGGTCAGCTTTTTCGTTGTGAGAGGTTAACGTAATAAAGTGATCGTTTTCTGTTGGCCTAAACTCCGGCTTATAAAATTGATGAAGTACGTCAAGATCTTCCTTCGAGCATTCGTTATTTCGAATGTTGTTAAGAATATTGATAAAGCCTGCATCGCTTTGGCGATAAATTTTATTTAACTCAATATAAACAGGTGGCATTTGTGTTATTACCTGTGCATCAAAAAAGAAAGGACTGCTGTAATACTCTTTTAAAATTTGCCACTCTTCATTTTTTACAACAGGTGGCAGCTGAAAAAGATCTCCAATATATAGCAATTGTATGCCGCCGAAAGGCAAAAGTGGTTGTCTTCTTACATGTCGTAAAATATTATCTACTGCATCCAGCATATCTGCCCTTACCATTGATACTTCATCTATCACAAGCAGGTCGAGTTCTTTAAGTAAGTCTCTTTTTGTACTGGTAAACCTTAGGTTTTTAAAAAGACTATGCGGGTTATTCACTCTTCCATCAAACACCTCCCAATTGCTTTTCACTGTAGGTATAAAGGGCCCGAAAGGCAATTGAAAAAGAGAGTGTATGGTTACGCCTCCTGCATTAATGGCAGCTACTCCTGTTGGGGCCACAATGGCCATTTTTTTAAAGCTGTTTTCTCTTATATATTTAAGGAAGGTTGTCTTTCCCGTACCAGCTTTTCCTGTTAAAAACAGATGGCTGTTCGTTTGGTTTACAAAAGCAATTGCCTTTTGAAAAATGCTATTATGAGGATCTGTAATGACCATGTATGAATGGCAATATTAATTCGTTTTTGGCAAAAAGAGTTTAAGTGGGGGACAGTTTCTGGTTACCGGTTACTGGCTACTGGCAAGCGGTTGCAGGTTTCAAACTCTTCCACAACCAAACTGGCATAACTATTTCTACGTATTATTATTAAATAATCATTCAAAATAATAACATGAGACGACTTGAAGGAAAGGTAGCCATTGTTACCGGTGGCGCTACCGGTATCGGCGAAGCAATATGCAAGAAATTTGCATTGGAGGGAGCTAAGGTAATTGTGAATGGGTTTCCGGAAGACCCTGTGCAGGACGTAGTAAACGACATTAGAAAAATGGGTGGAGAAGCATCTGCTTTTCTAGCAGATGTTTCGCATGAAGGCAATGCTATGGAATGCGTGGGCTTTGCAGTAGGAACTTACGGTCAACTGGATATTCTCATTAATAATGCAGGCGTATTCCCGGTAATAGAAGAGATCCATAACTTTCCGATTGATGCTTTCGACTACCTCATAAAAAACAATGTGCGTACAGTTTTTATGATGACCAAATTTGCTGTTCCGGAATTGAAGAAAACCAGAGGATGCATTGTGGCAGCAGGATCTGAATTGGGGCTTATTGGTTTAGGAGAAAATGCGCCTTATGGAGGTACCAAAGGTTGGATACATGCCTTTATCAGGGGTGTTGCTGTTGAGCAGGCTAAATACGGTATTCGTGCCAATTGTATATGTCCTGGTGCAATAGATACCGCATGGACACACAAAGAGAAAGGACCTATGGAAGCAAAGCATGAAAAAATGATTTTAGCGGGAACGCCTATGGGCAGGAGAGGCACACCAGAAGAAATAGCCAATGCTTATTTGTTCCTTGCTTCGGATGAAGCTTCTTATGTTACAGGTGCTTTGTTCTCCGTAGATGGCGGTATTACTATTGGAAAAGGAGCTATTGGCGAAGAAGCTGAAAAAGCGGTCAAAAAAGAACCAACAGGCGAACTTCATTTAGAGCATAGTATGGATGGAGCCACAGATATGTTGAGGGGAACGCAAACTAATATTTAAGTTGATAGTTACTCATTGGCAGTTGATGACTAATATTTATCAACTGCCAATTTTATTGTACGGCTTTTAAATTGGCCTTTATAAATTGGGCCTCTATACGTTCTAAAATTTTATTGCCTTCAAACGGCTTTGGAATAAAATCATCTGCGCCAAAATCTTCCATATTTTTTTGAGCACTGGGATGTGCAGAAAACATAATGATTGGTATATGTTTAGACTCCTCCTGGCTTTTTAATTTCTTGCATATAGTACGTCCGTCTGTTCCAGAAAGCAGTACATCCATTACAATTAAATGAGGTTTAAAAACTTCTACCTGTCCATAAGCCTCCCGCTCATTGCAGGCTGTAGCCACTTCATATCCCTTTCTTTTCAAAATCAATTGCAGTACAGTAATTACATCCGGGTCATCATCAATAATCAGAACTTTTTGCATTATCACAGTTTTAGATGTATAAATAAATAACTTGAAAATATGAAGTATTAGAAATCACAACTGCCTTGGCTTAATGTTATGTAACAGGGGACGTTGATTTGCCGGAAAAATACTAACCTAAGCTCATACATCCAATCAAGTACGCTCTATTTTTTCAACTGGAAAATTATTTTTGATATACTCATTAAAAAATGAGCCTGCAGAACCAACGCATTCAATATAAAGTTGAAACACCTTCCATAACCTGGGTGGCACCTGCTTATAGTAATAGGTATTGCCCGAACGAAATTCAATTTCGAGAATCTTATCTTGCTCTTTGTAATCAACCTTATGTATGATTGATGAATTTGTAGTGAATAGTGATTTACCCATGATAATAGCTCATGTGTTTGTAGTATAAAAATTATACCAGATAAGCCTATTGAAAATGCTCCTGGATAAGGATCCACTTTACAACACATATATTTATGTCTCGCATGTTGTTTGCATAACTCTTATATATGGTTAAGGCAGTTAAGGAAAAGCTTAAGAAATTTTGGGCAACATTAGCATTATTGTCATTAGAAATGTTAGCTGTACTTGTATTGTTCACCGGGTCACTTATTGCATTTATTTTAATCACCCGCCGTATTTTTAAATTTGGCAATGAAAGACTTGACTATAGAGTGTTTGAGGCGCTGGAGCCTTACGTTACGCCAACAAATAATAAAGTTATGCTGACTATTACTTTCCTTGGCAGGCACGACTTTTTAATACCCGCAAACCTCCTGCTCATTGCTTACTTTCTTTTTATAAAAAAACATAGGTGGTATTCTATAAAAGTGCCGGCCATCGCCTTAAGCAGTCTGGCGCTAATGTTTATTCTCAAAAATTTATTTAACCGCCATCGCCCTCTTATTCCATTACTTGATGAAGCTAAAGGATTAAGCTTTCCAAGCGGTCATGCTTTAATGAGTGTAACATTTTATGGACTGCTTATTTACATTGTATGGCATTCCGTAAAAGACAAGAGATTAAAGTGGACCTTAATTGTTTTGCTGCTATTGCTTATTCAGCTTATTGGCTTTAGCCGCATATATCTTAGGGTACATTACACAACTGATGTAATAGCCGGCTTTGCTACCGGCTTTTTATGGCTTGTTATTTCTTTATGGGTATTAAAGCAATTTGAAAAATTCAGCAGAAAGAAGGTTGACCCTGTTATAAAGGAAACTCCTGCTCTTCCAATAAGAGCGCCATTGTCGTAATGGTCCACTTCTTTTGCCCCATGAGCAGGAATTTTCTTGCCGTTCTTTAACTAATATTCTATTCGTCTGGTTTTTATTAAACGTTACCTTTGCGCCTCAATTTTCCTTAACAATGATCTCAGTAAGTAATATTTCGCTTTCGTTTGGCAAACGGGTGCTTTTCGATGAAGTAAACCTCAATTTTATCAAGGGCAATTGCTATGGGGTGATTGGCGCAAACGGTGCCGGAAAATCTACCTTTCTAAAAATTCTTTCCGGTGAAATTGAGCCTAACAAAGGATCGGTTTCTATAACACCTGGCGAACGTATGGCTGTATTAAAGCAAAACCAGTTTGCTTTTGATGATGCTACTGTTTTAAATACTGTTTTGGTAGGCCATGAAAAGCTATGGAAAGTAATGCAGGAAAGAGATGCTGTTTACGCCAAGGTAGATTTTACGGAAGCGGATGGCATGCGTGCCGGTGAACTGGAAGGTGAATTTGGAGAAATGGGGGGATATACTGCAGAGAGTGATGCGGGAACTCTTTTGAGTGATTTAGGTATCACAGAAGAGTATCATCAAACTGTGATGAAGGATATACCTTCTAATATGAAGGTGCGGGTACTATTGGCGCAGGCGCTATTCGGAAATCCTGATATTCTTTTGTTGGATGAACCTACAAATGGTTTGGATATTGAAACTATAAGCTGGCTGGAAAACTTTTTAGCTGATTATCAAAATGTAGTGTTGGTTGTATCCCATGACCGTCACTTTTTAGATTCTGTTTGCACACACGTAGCCGACGTTGACAAACAAAAAATAAAGATTTACACAGGTAACTATACCTTCTGGTATGGAAGCAGCCAATTGGCCGCCCGGCAGTTGACAGATAAGAATAAAAAGAATGAGGAAAAGCGTAAGGATCTTTTAGACTTTATTGCCCGCTTCTCAGCTAATGCTTCTAAATCTAAACAAGCTACTTCCCGTAAAAAAGCTTTGGAAAAATTAGTGATTGAGGATATTGAGCCTTCTAACCGGCGCTACCCTGGTATTATTTTCCAGCCTTTAAGAGAAGTAGGAAACCAAATATTAAATGTTGAAAATTTAAGCAGTTCCGCAGATAACCGCGTACTTTTTAATAAAGTTAATTTTAGCATTAACAAGGGAGAGAAGATTGCTTTTTTGAGCAAAGATCCGTTAGCAGTTACCAATTTTTTTGAAATCATCAATGGCAATATGAAAGCCAATGGCGGCAAGTTTGAATGGGGCACCACTATTACCAAAGCGTATCTTCCATTAGAAAACCATGAGTTTTTTACTGAAGGATTAACCCTTATTGATTGGCTTCGTCAATATGTACCAGCACATGTAACAGATGCAGATGAACCCTTCCTTCGCGGATTTCTTGGAAAAATGTTATTTAGCGGCGATGACATCATGAAGAAAACAAACGTATTGAGCGGCGGTGAAAAAGTTAGGTGTATGATCAGCCGAATGATGTTGCAAAATCCGAATCTAGTTGTGTTAGACCAACCTACTAACCACCTTGATTTGGAAAGCATCCAAAGCTTTAACGAGGGATGTATTTCCTTCCCGGGAATTGTGCTGCTAACTTCGCATGACCATACATTTATACAGACCGTAGCTACCCGTATTATTGAATTAACGCCTAAAGGAATTATTGACCGCTTAATGAGCTTTGATGAATACCTGGCAGATGACCGGGTAAAGAAGTTGAGAGAAGAGATGTATGTTGGGTCTATGGCTGTTTCTGCTTAGAATATTGATCCATCTCTTTTAAAGGACAATATATTGCGTTGTCCTTTTTTTATGAATATGAAAGCATTTGTCACTTGCTTGTGAATTGCTCAATCGCTTAACAGACAGAGCTTGGTAAAGTACGATTAATCTGTGTTCCGCCCAGCCCAGCTGAACGCTGTTGAGTAAAAATAAAAGTTGATGATATATTTTACAGCCAAATTTTAATGTCAAGCTAAATAAAGCAGATGCATGATGAAACAGGGCTTACGTTAGCCCGTATTTTGCCACACCCTCTGTTGTATGTTCCCCTTCTTTCGGGCGTGTCACTATAACTTATATGTCCACCCAAGTAAGGTATGTCACTGTGCGTTGGCTTGGTAACTCTTTTGCATTTTTATCGGGCTGTGTGTATTGGCTAAAATGTAAATGTACTACCAAAAAACTTTGGCTATTCAATTAGGCACTTGAATACTCGTATAACCCTTGTCCAATTAGTACCAGTCCATTCCCCAGTCTTTTGAGAAATGTCAGAGATAGTCACAAAATTGAGATTATTAGAAAATGATTGTACGAAGCCATCTATACGTTCAGTCTTAATATTAGATACATATGGACTTGAACATATAAAAATATTTTGACCCAAAAAGTTTTCTCTAATCAAGTTGATTAAGGCATTCATAGAGAATAAATCGATGTCCAGAATATTTGAAAATAAGTGAACTTTAGTTGCAAGTTTACTACTCTCAAAATCATTGTTTTCTAATGAATCTAAGTCTTTATTTATTGTAATTATTTGAGTGTCGGCAGTATATTTTCTAAGATGAAGAGATGCTCTTTTAACTGCTATTTCAGAGGGTTCAATTAGTGTGAATTTATTGACAGGATTGTCAATTTCTTGCTCATTTAGATATTCTAAAAAACAAAGTGAAGCTAATCCCTGACCACAACCCCAATCATAAACTTCAAGTACTCCTTGCAAATCATTTTGTTGAATTGGATTAATTGCACTCATCATTTTGGCGTGGTGCATTTTTCCATAACTATTGAAGTATGCTAAAAGTTGATTTTGTTCAGTTAGCACTTTAACTCCTCTCTGTAAAGACCAGAAAATTTCATTACTTGCAACTACAGAATATAATTGAGCACAAAGGTTTCTTATTTCTATAAAGTTTGCTGAAATGCCTGCTAATAATTCGGCATAGTGAGTATCTGCTTCAATTAGGTGTGGTTCAATATTAAAGGCAAGATATTGGCTTGCTCTTTCTAAAATCTCGTCTAACTTAGTATGAACTGCTTGATAAAGTTCTTCTACATTATTTAAAGAGTAAGATAAAACTTCATCAACACTTGGTGTTAAAAGAAAATTATACTCTTCTTTTTGTAACTCTTTAAGCAGCTTGTGTCTAAATTCAATTACTCTTCCTGTATTTTGTTGTCCAAAGTTGTAAAAAACCTCTGTATAAAAATTAATTAAAGTGGCAATAATTTTTTGTTCGTTGTCTTCTTCTATTAAAAAGCTAACAGATAAATTTGATAAAATTTCATTTATCCTATTTTCATAATCATTAATAGAATTGATGCCAATTAGGAATTGCGCAGAAGCGTTTAACCGACTATTTAAAGAAACATTATTTTGATTTGCAAGATTATGTAATTGTTGAAATTCAGTAGCAAGTCCGAATCTTTGTGATACATCTAATAAGCAGAATAGGAATGTTTGGTTTTTACTGTCTGCAAAATCTAAATGATTATAAATGCCATATTTGGGTAAGATAAAATTCTCTATCTCTGTTCTATAGGTTATAATACTGCTATTCTTCTGACTTATAAAAAAATCGTAAAGTTCTACTGAGTTATTTTGAACAAATGCTGTTAAATCTTCTACTGAATTTGAAGCAATGAAAAGTCTATTTATAAAACTCATTGTTTGGGTAAGAATTTTAAAATCTCGTCTATTAAAAATGAGTTTTCCTTATAAGTAGAGTATTTAGGTATTTTTAGCTCTTTGGCTTTTTTCTTTAATACACTCATCGGCAATTTTTCAAGTTGTTCTCTTGTGATATTATCATAGTTGAACAATGAACCAGCATCGTCTTGAACTAAATTTACTTGTGTGGTTGAGTTTTGAAAGTCATTTGAATATACGGCTTCTTCTTTTTTGACTTGAACCTTTTCATTTAACTGCCTTTCAAGCTGGCTAATTGTTTTTTCTCTTTCTATAATAGTATTATTTAATCGTTGTAGCTGAATTCTATTTTGCTCAAATTCAGTTTTGTATTTATTTTCTACATCTGCTTCTATTAGGTTTTTAAAGATTTCGATATCAGCTTTAAACAAGAATTCAATTTCATTTTTTTTTACCCCAAAAGGAAACCATTTGCTAATTATATCTGATATTTTCTCAAGGACTTTTTCAAAAGGTGAAGTAATTCTTTCTTCCAAAATAATAGTCTTATCAATCATTTGATAAGCAACATATTTTGAAGTTTTGATTTCTTCTATTTTACTATTATAAAACAAGTCATCTATATACGTAAATGATGAAATGTTATTTGATGAATTAAATACACATTGATAAATACTTTCAATAATATAGTAATCCAATTTACTGTCAAGGTGAAATTTAATATCTACCTCAAAGTTTTGCGTCTTGTATTTATTTCTAAAAGCTTTATAGCCTTTGTTTAATCCAAATATTAATGATAAACCTTCATTTTTATTTTCAACAAATTTTCCTGAGATCAAATCTGAGATAAAAGAGTCTACTTGTTTTCTTTTGCCTTTGCCGTAACTATCTAATATTGCTACTAAATACGTTTGTTTGTTTTCAGGGATTCTGTCAATTTGAACGATTCCGTTTTTCACTTCCAATTTAACATTATCTCTTTCTGCATACCGTTGAACTTCATTGTAGTCAATGTCGGAATAAATTGTATTGTGAAAGTCCTTGAATTTCCCTTCATTGGTGAAAGCAAATTGAAAACTATTTTCTATGTTAAGGTCTTGTTGTTTAAGAATATTACTGAATAAAGTATTGATGTTTCCTAAAGTTGAAAAATAATGTGTAGGATAATTTTGAAAATGTTCTTTACTTATTTTCATTGTTGAAAAGCCCCCAAGAACCTGGTCGTACCGTTTCAAAAAATCAGTCCAATCCTTTTCCGATGGTTTGTATTCTATATTTTCCAATTCCTTTGTATCAATACTTTCTTCCTTTAATACCTTTAAAAGTCCTTCCGGGATAAATGCTGTTCCAGATGTGATATCGAAATTTGAAGTAATCTTTTTTTCTTCATTTGTAAAATAAATTCCTTTTATTCTTGATATAGGTAAAGGCATATCAAATAAATAAAAATTTTCACTTATTTTTTTAGGCACTTCTTCGTCTGTATTTAATACAATTTCTATTGCACAATTAGTATCTCTTGTGAACTTGGAAGAACTGAGAAGTAAATAGTTTCTAAAACCATCTTGAATGTCAGCGTTTTTGTTTTCGATGTAGATAGATGGCACAATGATTCCGCTCCCTAAATAGTGAGCCAAATTCATTGAATGTATCGGTATGTAAAATGAGTTGCTCATATTATTCTATTGTGACTGTATTTGCATCTCCAATGTTGGGATAATTATTCTTGCAAAGTAAAAACAAGTTTGTTTTTGTTCTTGTGAAAACCACATAATAATCATCTTCATTAACTATATACAAATTTTGAATATTCCAATTAAATTGGTCAAATTCAGGAACAATTACCGTGTCAAATTCTGTGCCTTTTGAAGATTTAAATGTAGTTATATGAACTCCGGATAATCCTTGAAAATCATCAAGTTCGTTTTGATATTTTGTTACTTCAATGCTATCATCTAATTTATTTCTTATTTGTTGAAAATAGTTGTTGACTTTCGGTACAGTAGGTACAAGAATGGCAATATTATGTGTGTCACTTTGAAAGTCATTTATTATATCAATAATTGCATCAACTTGTTCTTCAACTTCCCGACCTATGTTTAATTTCATTATTGGTTTTAAGCCTGTTGTAGTTGCTCCATTAATTGTAGTCTGTCGAATTAGCCTTAAGGGAAAGACAGAACGTGTGAACAGAAGTATTTCTCTAGAATTCCTAAAGTTTCTTTGTAGCTCAATCGTTCCGTAAGTTCTGTTGTTTTCAAATCTTATATCTATATCAAACCAATTTTTTAGTTCAGTCCATTCCTCTTGAGTTATGAACATTATTTGTTTTTCATCTGCTCCATAAGAAATTCTATTGGTGTAATTAAAATACCTTTGAAATGTCTCCCGTTTAATATCTTGCCCTTCGTCAATTATTATTTCATCATAATTTTTTGCATTATGAGACAGCCACCAAAATACTCTATCAATATTGTTTCCTGCACTCTCATCTTGTGTATTGGCAGAAGCTCTTAAATAATGTTCTAAAGTTTTTGTATAGGTTAGCAGTAAACTATTCCTTAATCCAGTAGAATGGTTTCTAATGTGCCTCCATAGGCTTACAACACTTTTACCTGTTCCGGGTCCTCCAGATAAAGCAAGTGGATTCGTTTCGTCGACAGCTCTTTGTTGATCGAGGGTTAATTCTGTAATTAGGGGTAGATTAAAATAGTAAGACATATTATTTTATAACTCTAAAGGTTAAATTAATTCTTTCACCAATTTTTTGACTTGTTTTGGGTACTTGATGTTGCCAAAAGTGTTGCAGTTCGCCTTGCATAATTAACAGGCTGCCGGCAGTAAGTTCAAGTTCTAATTTCGCTTTGGTTTTTATATGCCTAAGTTGAAACTTTCTTGTTGCCCCGAAATTTACAGAAGCAATAACAGGATTTACGCCAAGTTCCTTTTCTGCGTCTGTATGCCAAGAAATAGAATCATTTCCGTCTCTATATAGATTGAGTAAAACACTATTAAAGTCAACTTTTGCTACTGACTCAATTTTACTTTTTATAGAAATCAATTCTTCCTTCCATACTTTTGGGCTTAATGAAATTCCAGAAAATGAATATGGTTTGTCATTGTCTCCATACCAAGCAGTCAATCTTGGAAAGTTAATTTTCTTACCGTACATATTCATTGATTCCTGCTTCCATTCAATTTCAGATTTTAATTTCTGTAGAAAAATATCGCTATCTGATTTTGTAAAAAAACTTGGATAAAATAGATATTCTCCATTTTCAATTGTAGTCAAACCCTTTTTTGTTTTCGGAGGAGATTTACCTTCAACGATATTGCCAAAAATGTCTACTTGATTCATTGTACGAATTTAATTAATCGGATGGGTTTGGGTGCGGTCGGGAAAAACTAAATGTGCCGCAAATGTGCGGCGGCTTTGTAGCTCTTTAATTTGGGAAGCATTGGCTGTCCTGTGTATTTTGTCCAATTGAAAGTTAGCAGGATGTTGGTTAGGGTGACTTAGAACGAAATCTTTAACAGTAATAAGATTTTTTTGAAATGCTGCTATTTAACTTTGCCGGATGAAATTGTGGTTAAAAAAATCTGGTCTTACAATTATTGTTTTACTTCTCTTTATTTTAATAACTAGTGTAGCCGAAGCACAATGCTCTATCTGCACAAAAACTGCCGCACAACTTGGTGAGAAGCCTGCCAGGGGGCTAAATGCAGGCATACTTTACCTTGCTTTTATGCCTCTGGCCATCATCGGTTTTGTAGGTTACAAATGGTGGAAGAAGGAAAAAACGGTTGGTCAATTGTAGTTTTTGACAAAAGTATAAAGATTGAATTTTTTTTCTTCCATAGCCTTATCAAGTGCTTCTTTTAATTCTATTTTATTAACTCCTTTCATTCTTTTGTGTTGAATTAATTGATAAGCTTTTTCTGCCATTAACCGGCTTTTTTTATCACTTTGCTTTCTTATGGATTGATGTTCTGTAATTTTTTCTAAGAGTTCAGCCACACCCGTATTTTTAGAAGCCGTAGTTTTTACAATTGCAACTTCTATTTGTTTGTTATTAAATGCAGGTGCCATCATCATGCGAAGGTTGTTTACAAACGTATCAGCGCCATCTCTATCGCCTTTATTCACCACAAACACATCAGCTATTTCCATAAGCCCAGCCTTCATAGTTTGCACTTCATCTCCACCTTCGGGTACTACAACGACAACTGTTGTATCTGCAAGCCCGGCAATTTCTATTTCGGTCTGGCCTACACCCACCGTTTCTACAATGATATGGTCAAAAGGGGCGGCTTTCATAAGATCAGTTATTTCAATAATTTTTGGATGCAGGCCACCCATACTGCCATGGGTTGCAAGGGAGCGTATAAAAACATTAGGATGGTTATACCATTCGCTCATCCTGATCCGGTCTCCTAATAAAGCGCCGTAATTAAAAGGCGAAGAAGGATCAATACACAGGATGCCTACTCTATTATGATTAGCTACCAGTATGTGCAATAATGCATTTACCAAGGTGCTTTTGCCAGCACCTGGTGCTCCGGTTATACCTATGATTTTTGTAGCCGGATTAAAAGGAAGGGCCACTAACAAATCTTCGTACCCATTTACCTCATTTTCCACCATCGAAATTGCACGGGCAAGACTTTTTACGTCTCCCCGCTGAATATTTTGCAATAGGTTCGGCATTACGAAGGTAAATATTGATCAAGGCCTTTATCAGCCCAGATCGTTTTTTGCAAAATGGCATCAGTCATTATTTGCGTATTGCGTTGTTCCAATTCTCTTGAAGCCTCCTTATGGTATAAATGGTAGCAGATACCGCCCATTTTTAAAAACTGTTTTTTTACACCGGCATTCATCAGCCGGATAGCAATTTCACTATCCTCTCTTCCCCAACCTAAAAATGATTCATTGTAACCATTTACGAGGAGCAAATCTTTTTTCCAGAAAGCCATGTTGCATCCCTTCACATAATATAAGTTTTTTCCTTTGGCTTTATATCTCGGCGCCATTAATCTCCGGGCCAATTTACTGCGTAAGCCGTTTAAAAAATTTCTATTCCCTGTAGAATTTTTTCCTACATCTAAAGATTGTTTTTGAAATAATCGTTGTGTAGTTGTGGGCGATAATAAAACCCGGCTGCCGGTTGTAAACTGACCTTCTCTTCTTAAACCTAAATGATCATGTAAAAAATAAGGATGTAAAATAAGGTCTCCATCTACCTGTATGATGTATTCATAGGAAGATGCAGCAATGGCCTTGTTGCGAATTCTTGATAATTGAAAACCTTCATCTGGCTGCCATATATGTTTTAGCGGAACCGGGAAGTTTTCGGCAAGCCTGCGAATCAATTCTTCTGTATCTTTTTTAGAGCCATCGTCGGCAACAATTACTTCTGATGGCAGCAGCTTTTGTTGCGCTACACTTTTAAGACAAAGCTCCAGGGCAAGGGGCCAATTATATGTCGCAATCATCAGGCTGCAATTAACCATAGAATGCGAAATTAAGCGTGGCAAACGAATTGCTCTTCCTTATCTGCTTTTTTAAAAAACTATATTTGCGAACCTTAACCATTAAGAAACAATGACAGAGTATGATTATTTGATTGTAGGCGCAGGGTTGTTTGGCGCCACATTCGCACATCTTGCGCAAAAAACAGGAAAAAAATGCCTTGTGATTGACCGCAGAAATCACATTGGAGGCAACACCTATTGCCGTGATGAAGATGGTATTAATGTTCATGAATATGGTGCGCATATTTTTCACACCAATGATAAGCCTATATGGGATTTTGTAAATTCTTTTACTGAGTTTAACCGGTATACAAACAGCCCGGTTGCTAATTATAAAGGCAAGCTGTACAACCTGCCTTTTAACATGAATACTTTTTACCAACTATGGGGTGTTATTACTCCTGAAGAAGCACAGAAAAAAATTGAAGAGCAAATAGGTTCTTTAAGTATCGAAGAGCCGGCAAACTTAGAGGAGCAAGCATTAACATTAATCGGAACCGACATTTACGAGAAGCTTATAAAAGGATATACTGAAAAACAATGGGGCAGAAAAGCAACAGAATTGCCTGCGTTCATCATCAAACGTTTACCTGTACGATTTACATTTGATAACAATTATTTTAATGATAAATACCAGGGTATACCGATTGGCGGATATAATGCTATAACTCAAAAAATGCTTGAAGGCAGTGATGTAAAATTAAACGTAGACTTCTTTGCTGATCGTGACTATTTTAAAGGCATCGCTAAAAAAATTGTTTATACAGGAGCCTTAGATGAATATTACGATTACCAGTTTGGTGAACTGGAGTACCGCAGTTTAAGATTTGAACATCAACGACTGGAAATCCCAAATTACCAGGGCAATGCTGTAGTAAATTATACAGAAGCCGACATACCTTATACAAGAATTATTGAACACAAACATTTCGAATTTGGCAAACAGCCTCATACAATAATTACTCATGAATATCCGGACCATTGGCATAGAGGTAAGGAACCGTACTACCCCGTGAACGATGATATAAATACAAAGCGTTTTAAACAATACCAAACCCTTGCAGATGCAGAAGAAGCAGGAATAATGTTTGGCGGACGCCTGGCAGAATACAGGTACTATGATATGCACCAGGTAATAGGTTCTGCATTTGTAAAAGCCAAAGGAGAGTTGGGCGTTGATTTCTTAAAACAATAAAATGCAGGTAACGGCTGTAATTGTAACACATAACCGGTTAGAACTTTTAAAGGAATGTATTACAGCTGTAAAAGCACAAACGTATCAGCCTTCAGCCATCCTTGTTGTAAACAATGATAGTTCTGATGGCACTACTGAATGGCTGAAGAAACAAAATGAAATTTTAAACATACACCAATCGAATAGAGGCGGTGCATGGGGATTTTATACCGGCATTAAAGGAGCTTATAATACTGGTGCTGATTGGTTTTGGATAATGGATGATGATACTATCCCGTATCCCTCAACATTGGAGTACTTAACAAAGGCTGTAGAAGATACGAATAGCGAAGACAATTTTGGTTTTTTTAGCAGTAAGGTTACCTGGACTGATGGGAACCTGCATTTATTAAATAAGCCCCACGTTGATCAATCGTTTTCAGGTAAAAACTCTTTTGCATACTACAATAAAAAAGGACTAACGCCGCTCGCTTACAATTCATTCGTTTCCATAATTATTTCTAAAGAAGCTGTAGAAAAAGCAGGCTTGCCAATTAAAGAATTCTTTATTTGGAATGATGATATAGAATATACGCAGCGAATTCGTAAAAACGGGTTTGTTGGCGCTTTGGTAGAAAAAAGCGTTGTAGTGCACAAAACTCCTGTAAACAACGAAAGCAACTTATTTACTGATAGCAAAACAAACCTTTGGAAATACTGCTATGGGTTTCGAAACGATTTATATATAAGAAAGCATACAAAAGGGTATGGCAGCTACGTGAGAAATCTTTTTAAACGTTTTGTTGTTTTTCCTTTTATGATTTTTATTAACCGCAAAGGAGACCGCTGGGCTTTTACCAAAATGGTATGGAGGTCTTCTTTTGATGCGATGAGCTTTAACCCGGTAAAAGAATTTATCAATCAAAAGGAAAACGTTGATCATGCCACGGGAGAACAGGTTTAGCAGTTTTTAGCAAACAGGCATTTCATTCGTCTTTTGTCAACCTTTTCAAAATTTTGTCCTTTTTCCAAGATAAGACTTATAGGTGCCAACTTTAGTTGTTTTGGTAAATCGTTACTCATTATAGCAATAGACTCCGATCTTTGTGCACCAAATTTGCATGATCATCCCCATGACTAATTTCATTCCTATATTTCCTTTAGGCCTTGTTGTCTACCCGGGCGAGAGCCTTAACCTGCATATATTTGAACCACGCTATAAACAACTAATTATCGAATGCCATACTAACAACAAACCCTTTGGTATACCAGCAGTAATAAATAAAGCTTTACAGGATTATGGTACGCTTGTTAGTATTTCGGAAATAACAAACACCGATGCAAACGGAGAAATGGATATTAAAACCAAAGGCGAAAAAGTCTTCCGTGTTCTTGAAATAATAAAAGAAATTCCTGATAAATTATATTGCGGGGCAATCGTCAATTACCCGCAAAACAATGAACGAGGTAATTCTGAAATAATGCGCAGGATTATGAACAGCATTAGTGAACTACACCGCTTGCTAAGCATACAGAAAGATTTTAAAATAAAAGATGAGGACATAAAAGTGTACGATGTAGCACATCATATTGGCTTATCGCTGCAGGAAGAATATGATATATTGAACCTGTTTGATGAAAGGCAAAGACAGGAATATTTAAAACAGCACCTTGCTAAAGTGCTCCCGCTGGTAGGTGAAATGGAGCAATTGAAAAAGAAAATAAAGTTGAACGGTCACTTTAAAAACCTGGAGAGCTTCGATTTTAGTATTTAAAAGTATTACTCACACATTACCCTCAATCAGCTTTTTTATTTTCCTGCTTTGTTTCCATTTTTTAAAAAATGAAAATGCAGAAATCTTTCGGTGCATGTATGCAATTCGCGTATCGAGCTCCTTCAAATGTTCTTCGTTTAAAAAATGGAAATGATACGGCGTAATGCGTTCTATATTTTTAAATTCATCATCCTGGAAATGTGCAGCGAGGGCGGGCATTACAAGGTCAACTAAATCATGGTTTGCGTAACGTTGGGTACGATAAAAAAGATGGATCATTGGTTCATTCATCACAGCCCATTTTTCTAACCCATTTTGCCTGCAATCCAAATGCAGCAATAATTCATCAAATGAAGAATTATATTTTTTTTGATTTATAGATAACCAATACTCTTTATCAAAATATATACAGCCTATCGAATAATGAGTAGCATCGGCTATCTGCTGATAAGGAAGAAGGTTTGTTTTATCTATAAAGGCAGCAATGTTTAAAGATGTCCACTGATGTATCCACCAAGCTAAAAATGGATATTGCACGATGGTGCCATTTAATCCAATATCAATTTGTTTTGGCGGCACCTTTCTTTCAAGCAGTTCCCCAGCCAGGGTTTGGTAATTGTACATTGTTTCGTACTCTGCCCGCTTGTCAAATAAGTCTATCAACTGAGGAAAACCCCAACAGTTATTATTTATAAGGCCTGTCACAAACCCTATTTTTCTTTTTTTCGAAAGCTCACCGTAGGCATTTGAAAGATTATCCACCCACCCTTTTTTTAAAGGAATAATATCGTCATCAATTTTACAGATATGTTGCACGTCCTTTAATGGCTCATAATTTTTTATTATTTCCGTCAATCCAAAATATGGTTCGGAGCCAGCGCTTAGAGGCCTCACCACAAAACGGTTTATTGTATTTTTAGAAGCCCAGGCCCTGGCGATGCGTTCAATTTTCTCAGAGGCAAAATTTCTTTTTCCATTAAGTATCACAACAATTTTTTCGCCTGCATCAACCGTATGATCCAGCGATTTTAAAGTTATTTGTAACGACTCGTAATCGAAGGCGGCCAACACCACTACTGCCCGTTTCTGTACTCTTTCCATGAACATTTATTAATTGTTGCAAAATAAACATTAGCTGCTGATCCATTGCTGAAAAACCATTATAGCTTCCATCATTTATGTTTGATAAAAGATCGTCTCATTTTAATCACTTTAAGAACTCCACCCGCTTTAATTTCGGTTTTGATTTATAAAGCTGCAAATGAATAAAACAATCTGCCTGGACTTTGGTAATACCCGTATGAAGGTTGCGGTTTTTTATGAAGATGAGATAAAAGAATCAGGAGTATTAAGTAACGACGGTATTGATGATTTAGAAAAGCTGTTGCTGAAACATACACCGCACCAATCAATAATTTCTTCTGTTATTGATCATGCGCCAGGCATTGAACATCTTCTTGCCCGTTCCACAAAATTTCATAAACTAAGCAGTGCATCTAAACTACCCTTTACCATTCCTATAGGTAAGCCTGAAACCATGGGTACAGATAGAATAGCCCTTGCTGCAGCAGCGGTACATCTATCTCCACATAAGAACAATCTTGCCATTGGACTAGGCTCCTGCATTACATTTAATTTTATAAACAAATATCACCAGTTCTTAGGAGGCTCTATTTCTCCTGGTATGGAAATGCGTTTTAAAGCAATGAACCATTATACCGCAAAGCTCCCGCTTGTAAAAGCAGTTTGGAATGTGCCTTTAATTGGATATGATACGGCCACCAATCTGCAGTCTGGCGTTGTGTTGGGCATTGCTAAAGAAATTGAAGGAATTATTGATGAATACGAAAAGAGGTATGGGAACTTTAACGTGCATTTAACCGGTGGTGATATAGCCTATTTTGAGCCCCATTTTAAAAAACAGATATTTGCACACCCCGATTTAATATTTAAAGGATTGTATGCGATCAGCAATATCAACAACGCTTAGGAGAAAGAACAACAGACCTGCTAAAACCATTTGCACGGCTTTAATCTTAATATCTGTTCAAATAGCTTTTTCACAAAATTCACCTTACTCACGCTATGGCATAGGCGATCTTACACCCAATACCAATATCGTAAACAGGGGTATGGGTGGTATTTCCGCTGCCTATAGTGATGCCTTTTCCATAAACTTTAATAACCCAGCTTCTTATTCAGGCTTCAAAACCTATTTAGAAGAAAAATCAGGGAGGGCCGTATCGGGCCGGGTATTGCTTGATGTAGGTGTTAATTATGAAAGCAAAACGCTGCGAACGCCAAACAATCCATTAAAGTTTAGCTCGTCTTACGGCTATTTTTCTTATGTGCAGATAGGCTTGCCATTGAATAAAAACTGGGGCTTAAGTTTTGGCCTTCGCCCGGTATCCCGAATTAATTATAAAATAAACCAGACTGGAGCTATTGTTGATCCTATTACTAATAAATTTATCGATAGTGCTCTTACCCAATATACAGGCAATGGTGGTAGTTACCTGCCAACTATTGGCACCGGCTATGCTATTAAAAATTTTAGCATTGGAGGCAGTATTGGTTATTTCTTTGGCAAAAGAGAGTCCAGTACAAGAAGGATGTTTTTGAATGATACGGTTGCGTACCAGGGTTCCAATCATAGCACCCGCTCATATTTTGGAGATGTGTTTTTTAATGGAGGAGCGCAATATAAGATCACACTCAATAAAGAAACAATTTTACGGCTCGGCGTTTCAGGTAACCTTCAACAAACTATAAACGCTAATCGTGATGTAATTCGTGAAACATTTGTATCCGATGCAAATGGCGCTAATGTGCGTCTTGATAGTGCTTATGAAAAAGACGATGAAAAAGGTACATTTATTTATCCCGCTTCTTACACGGCTGGCTTTGTACTTGAACATCTGGAAGAAAAGGCGGCGTCATGGTTGATAGGAGTGGATTACGTGTCTACTAAATGGACAAACTACAGGCAGTTTAATGAGCCTGATGCTTTGAAGAATAATTGGCAAATTAGAGTTGGTGGGCAAATTCGCCCAAAACCAGCCAGCAACTATTTTAGTAACGTAGCATACAGGCTAGGGTTTTTTGTAGGTCCCGATTATATCAATGTGGGTAAAGAACTGCCACAATCTGGGATTACATTTGGTTTGGCCTTGCCTGTTGCTAATTATAACAGGTTAAGTCCGGGACAATTTACCATTGTAAACCTCGGTTTTGAATATGCAAGAAGAGGTAATAATGATAACTCTTTAAAAGAAAATCAATTTCGTATTTCTGCCGGTTTAAACTTCAGCGATCTTTGGTTTGCCAAACGCAGGTATGATTAAATATTTCTCATTTAATACAGCAAACCTCTTTAAAGCAGCCATTCTTTTTGGCTGCTTCTTTATTTATGCCTGCGAAAATGATATTGAAAAAGTAAATGCGCTCACCAATAAAAGGGTAATGGCAGAAGAGGCAAAGAATATAGAAATTATTTTTAGCCAGGGGGGAAAGTTGAAAGCAAAACTAACAGCGCCATTAATGTACCGGTATCAAACAGACAGTGCTTACCTGGAGTTTCCCAAATCAATGCACGTGGATTTTTTTGACAGCTTAAGCAAAAAGGAAAGCCAGGTAGATGCATTGTACGGCAAATACTATGAGTCAATAAACAAAGTTTTTTTAAAAGACAGCGTTGTTGTTGCTAATGTAAAAGGAGATACGCTTCGCTCCCCCGATCTTTGGTGGGATCAAAACACACAAAAATTCTACACAGATAAACTGGTGCGTATAAAAACGATTGACAAGTTTATTTATGGAGGAAAGGGATTAGATGCAGACCAGGACCTGAACCGCGTATCCATCTTTCAGCCAACCGGCACCATTTTAATGAAGGACTCAACAGCATTTTAATTTATCAACCTTCGTAACTTGCTACCAGGCAGTAATGCCGGCTAAAGCCTTGACAGAATAAAAATCTTTCACAAAACCGACGGCAATGGAATATAGAAGAATGGGCAAAACGGTCTGCAGTTAAGCATTTTATCGTATGGTAGCTGGGTTACATTTCATAAACAGGTAGATGATACGCTTGCGGATGAATTAATGGGCATTGCTTACGATAATGGCGTTAACTTTTTTGATAACGCCGAAGTGTATGCCAGGGGCGAAAGCGAAAAGCTAATGGGACGGGTGCTCAGGAAAAAAGCATGGGACCGAACATCATATACAATAAGCAGTAAAGCGTTTTTTGGCTGGCGTGGGCCTGACAATAAACCCAACCAAACGGGGCTAAGCCGCAAGCATTTAGTAGAAGCGTGTAATGAAGCATTGCAAAGATTACAGTCTGAATATATTGACATCTTCTTTTGCCACCGGCCAGATAAAAATGTACCAATGGAAGAAATAGTATGGACTATGAACCTATTGATACAGCAAGGAAAAATTTTATACTGGGGCACAAGTGAATGGAGTGGTGTAGAAATAATGGATGCCCATCGCGTAGCACAGGAATATAAATTAATTGGGCCGTCGGTAGAACAGCCACAATACAATTTGCTGGAAAGAAATAAAATGGAAAATGAATACCTGCAAATTTTTAAAACTGTAGGCATGGGCACCACTATCTGGAGCCCTTTGGCCTCTGGCTTACTTACCGGTAAATACAATGAAGGTATTCCGCAAGACAGCCGCTTTTCTCTTGAAGGGTTTGATTGGCTGAAGAACCAATGGATGGTAGATGATAAACTTAATAAAGTACAGCAATTGACAAGCTTTTCAAAAGAGCTGGGAATACCCGTATCAACTTTATCTATTGCATGGACGCTTCAAAACCCGAACGTTACTACAGCTATACTTGGTGCCACCCGAAAAGAACAACTGTTAGAAAACCTTAAAGCACTTGAAGTATTGCCCCAACTTACGCCTGAAGTAATGGAGCATGTTGATGGCATTATGCAAACAAAACCAAAACTCCCGGAGTTTTAGTGCCCGATATCAAACGTTCATTTGTATATTTCCTTAGCAACATAAACCAGTAATAATGAATGAGCCTATCACCGAGCCCCAAAAACCCTTTTGGAGAACAGGAAAACGTCCCACTGTATTTATTACTGGCGCCAGCAGGGGCATTGGTAAGGCTATAGCCTTGCGGTTGGCAAAAGAAGGTGCCAATATTGTTATAGCTGCAAAAACCACCGAGCCAAATCCT
The DNA here is from genome assembly GCA_043763635.1 of Chitinophagaceae bacterium. Taxonomy (GTDB): domain Bacteria; phylum Bacteroidota; class Bacteroidia; order Chitinophagales; family Chitinophagaceae; genus Flavisolibacter. The sequence goes on along the minus strand of JAYULK010000016.1, from coordinate 38,278 downwards.
AAACTTGAAGGAACAATCTATAGTGCTGCTAAAGAAATAGAAGCCCTCGGAGCAAAAGCATTGCCACTACAGGTTGATATCCGCCATGAAGAACAGATACAGGCAGCTATAGAAGAAACGATTAAAATATTTGGAGGGATTGATATACTTATCAATAATGCAAGTGCTATAGCGCTCAACACCACAGAACAGATAGAGTCCAAACGTTTTGATTTAATGAACGATATAAATGTAAGAGGCACCTTTTTAATGAGCAAGCATTGCATTCCTCATTTACGTAAGGGAACTAACGCCCATATTTTAAATCTTTCACCGCCTATAAACCTCACACCAAAATGGTTTGCCCAGTATACAGCCTATACAATGAGTAAATATGGAATGAGCATGATTGTATTAGGACTATCAGAAGAACTGAAGAAAGATAAAATTGCAGCAAATGCACTATGGCCTAAAACAACGATTGCTACTGCGGCCGTATCAAATCTTTTAGGAGGAGATTTTATTATGCAAAAAAGCAGAACCCCTGAGATTGTGGCTGACGCTGCATTTTATATTTTGAAAAAATCCTCCGCTGAGTGTACTGGTAATTTTTTTATAGATGAGGAAGTTTTAGTTAAAGAAGGCATTGTAGATTTTAGCAAATATGCAGTTAATCCCCAAAAGCCATTAATGTCTGACCTGTTTATTTAAATTGATTATTGAATCCTACTTTTTCAAATAATAAAACACAAGTGTATCATTTTGCCTTGGGTGATCAAAGACATAATTTGTATCAATAAATTCTTTGCCGGGCCTAGCCTTTAGGTCAGAGCTAAAAGAAATATAATTGTTATTTGGTTTTGATGTTGTATCAAACCTGATAAGATGCCCGGTGTATTTAAAATAATAATAACTAACCTGGTAAGATAGAACTGGAGCAATAAAAGTTTGTTCCAGTTTCCAGTCGATTAGTTTGTTCTTTACAGCAACTGTAAACGTATCAGCAGGTGCCCAAAGCGTTAATGGCTGTAGATTATTGTTTATGGCTGCCTGTTGTATGCCCGGCGAAAACTTATATTTTTTATCATACTCCACAGGAATAAACAGCACCGCATAAACCAACCGCGTAAGAATAATGCCAGTAATTAATAACCATATTCTATAAGCATCCAACTGTAAATAGCCGTATATAAAAACGGCTAGTATTATTGCCAGCACAACCGTCCATAATAAAGAGACAGGAATAAAAAACGGGGTTGCTATTATGGCTGCCAATACTAAAAAAAATACCCAGCCGGCATAACCTAAAATTCTATTTAGCTGGACTAGAAAAGCAGTTGCGAATTGCTGGTATATATGCACCAATACAACGCAAGCAAAAGGAACGAACATGTATATGTAACGACCTTTGGGCTGGCCGGTAAACCAATACACCCAAATATTAAACACAATAAACAGAAGTGAGAAAGCCACTAAAGGATTATCAAAAAATTTGTAGCGGATTTTTTTAAGTAACAGTAAAAGCAAAAGCGACCAGGGAGCGAAAAGTTTTAAGAACAACAAAGGATACCCAAGAGACTTGCTTAACAATTTGTCCGACCGTTCGCCCACTGCTGATTTAATCAACGATTCATTTAAAAGGTTAACCAGCAAACGTTGTGATGTGCCATGCTGATTGTATAGAAAAAAATAAAAACCGGTAAGGGCTAAAAATGCAAATATGCCCACAAGATGTTGCCACTTAAATAATACACGAAAACTTCTGTCATAAAAGCAAAGCGCTGCTAATGTTAATACTTCAAAAGCAATTGACGTAAAGCCTTTGGTTAAAAACCCAATGGAACAAAAAAGATACGAAAAGAAGAAAAGAAGAAACCAACGCTTTTTTACATAGAAATAAAAAATACTTACTGCCTGCAGGTAAACAATAAAGCTGTAGAAAATATCTATCTCTCCACCGTTTGCCAGCCCGTAAAAAAAAATATCTGCACTGGTTAAAAGAAAGAATGAGGAAAGCAAAGCAATTGATCGCGAAAAAAACTTCTTACAAACAAAGTAATGAACCAAGGCCCAAAGAAGATAAAAAACTAAAGAAGGAAATCTTATAGCAAACTCTGAAGTTGAATTGAAAATAAAGAAACTGGCACAGATGATCCAATTGTATAAAGGTGGTTTATTATAATAATCCCACCCTAGCAAAGTGGGCGAAATGTAATTGCCGGATTGCATCATTTCTAATGAAATAACTGCACGGCGTGGCTCTTCGCCAGCTAGTTCTAAAACTCCAAAATTTACGAGGACTGAAAGAATGTATAACAAAAGAAGTGCAGCAAGCAATAGGTATGTTTTGTTTTGCGCCATTCTTATTTATTAAAGTACTACCTGAAAAGTAACTATCGCCTTACCTTATAATTTTTATAAACAAAGTATTGTTTCCCGGTAATATTCTCTACTGCTTTCATAAACTTTTCCTTGAAGTTCATGTTGTTCTTTGCAGGGTCATAATCGAAATTCCAATCAAAGTTTTCAATTACTTCTTTCATTACTTCAGGATGGGTACCTGCAAACTTTTTTAGATAATCGTACTCGCGGTACTGATACTCCTCCCCGTGTTTTTCTTCGAACGGCTTAATAAATTCATCACTTTCGGTATACCTTTTATGAAATTCAATACCCTTTAGTTTTTGCTTCTTTGGAGGGCGTGCCCAACTATAATGATAGACTGCAGCATCAACTTGTTTGGCTACTAATTTTTCTCCCTTTTCATTATCTGCAGTTGAAGGATTTATATATTTTCTAAAACCCATTGAATCTTTATAGCTTCTTATGTTTGGATTATTTCTAACTACTCTTATTTCACGCTGATGAAATCTTCGCGAAGTACAATAGTGATTGTAATCACCAAAAAAATGAATAAAGTTTAGTAGCAAACCATCTATTGTTTGGTCATTTAAATTTTCATGAAGTGCCTTTTTAATTTCCGGAAGATCTTTTTCATGGAGTACTTCATCGGCCTGCAAATGAAAAAGCCAGTCGGAGGCTCTGCTGGCTTCATCCATGCCAATATTAGCTTGTAGTGCAAACACCTTTCCTCCCTGGCGGAGATTCATTTCCCAAACAGTATCAATAATTTTAATCTTATCATTTTGCAACGCAGCTACGGCTTCTCTTGTTCCATCATCACTGTCGCCTATTACTGCAATATATTCATCAACTATGGGCAAAAGACTTCTTATAGATTCAACGAATGGATATCCTAATTTAAATCCATTCCGAACATACGTGAAGGCGCTTACTTTCATTAAAGTTTTTTGATTATAGAAGCAGAAGCTCCGTGTCGCTCTGTGCCCCCTGTGACCCCGTGGTTCAGTTCTCTGCCGTCTCCACATCAAACTTTTCAGGCCGCATTTGCGGAAATAATAATACATCTTGTATTGAAGGCTGGTTCGTTAACAACATGCATAATCTATCTATTCCAAAGCCAATACCTGCAGTTGGTGGCATGCCATATTCCAGAGCCCTTAAAAAATCATAATCAATAAACATCGCTTCATCGTCGCCCCTTTCCATCAACTTCACCTGTTCTTCAAAACGTTGCTGTTGATCAATCGGATCATTTAGCTCGCTATAAGCATTGGCGATTTCTTTCCCATTTATAATCAGTTCAAAACGTTCAACCAGCCCTTTTTTTGTCCGGTGTTTTTTTGTTAATGGACTCATCTCTACCGGGTAGTCCGTAATAAAAGTTGGTTGTATATAATGATGCTCACAAGTTTCGCCAAAGATTGTATCAATCAGTTTTCCATGCCCGCTTGCAGGGTCTGCCTGTATATGTAATTGTTTGCACACTTCTCTTAAGCCCGCCTCATCCATCTCACTTACATCAAGCTTTGTATGTTCTTTAATAGCATCATAAATAGAAATACGTTTGAACGGTGCTTTAAATGAAATAATGTTTTCGCCTACACTTACATCCGGGCTATTGCAAACATCGGTTGCCGCTTTTTCAAGCAGACGTTCTGTTGCATTCATCATCCACAGGTAGTCTTTATACGCTACATAAAATTCAAGAATAGTAAACTCAGGATTATGAGTCCTGTCCATTCCCTCGTTTCGAAAGTTTCGGCTGAACTCATATACCCAATCAAACCCACCTACAATGAGGCGCTTTAAATAAAGCTCATTGGCAACGCGTAAATAAAAAGGCACGTCCAGGGCATTATGATGCGTGGTGAACGGTCTGGCAGCTGCACCCCCTGGTATACTTTGCAGCACAGGTGTATCTACTTCTAATGCACCATGATCATTTAAAAATTCACGAATGGAGTTGATCATTCTTGTGCGCTTTAAAAACGTTTCTTTTATTGCCGGGTTAATAACCAGGTCGGCATACCGCTGGCGGTATTTAAACTCTGGGTCAGTCACTGCATCATAAGTAACTCCTTCTGCTTCTTTAACTACAGGCAATGGCCGAAGTGATTTGGAAAGAATGGTCAGCTCTTTAACATGTACCGAAATCTCTCCGGTTTTTGTTCTGAATCCAAATCCTTTTACACCAATAAAATCGCCAATGTCTAATAATTTTTTCCAGACAACATCGTACAAGCTGGTATCTTCTCCCTTAGCCAAATCATCTTTACGTATATATAACTGAATACGACCACGGCTATCCTGCAATACGGCAAAACTAGCCTTGCCCATATCACGAACACTCATGATGCGGCCCGCAAGGCAGACATCTTCAAACGTATCTTTTGTTTCGTCTGTGTACGAAGTTTTGATGGTGGTGGAGTAGGTACTGACCGGAAACAAGGCAGCAGGGTAAGGATCAATGCCCATTTTCTGCAACTCAGATAATTTTTCTCTGCGAATTATTTCCTGCTCTGATAAATGCGGTGCCTGCATGCTTTGAAATTAAGCCGCAAAATTAAGTAACAAGGGTATAAGGTTTGAAATAATAAACCAATCCACTGCGTTGAAGATTGGCTATAACGATGAAAACATATAATTGGCTATTGCAGATTTTTTTGTTTACCTCTACAGCGTGGCAAACAATTTGACTAATGTTTATAAAAGAAACAATGCTAAAAAAATATATTCTCCTGTTTTGTGCTTTACTTAGTTTAGCCTCTTGCGAAACACTTTCAAATCTGCCAGGTGCAAGCGGGGCAACATCCGTTACAGAGTTTGAAGCAGCACAAGGCATTCGTGAGGCATTGGACCAGGGAATTGGAAGGGGTATTAGTGTACTTAATAAAAGCGATGGCTTTTTGGGAAACGCAGCTTATAAAGTATTGCTCCCCCCGGAAGCTCAGAAAATTGAGAACACACTTCGTCAATTAGGAATGGGTGGAATGGTTGATAAAGCCATTCTGCAAATTAACCGAGCAGCCGAGGATGCTGTGGGCTACGCTCGTCCTATATTTCTTGATGCTATCAGGGATATGACTATTGCTGATGCTATTAGTATTATTAAAGGCCCGAGAGATGGAGCCACGCAGTATTTCCGTCAAAAGACCTCCGAGAAACTTGCTGCTGCTTTTTCGCCTATTGTAAAAGGCTCTTTAGATAAGTTTAGCGCTACTAAATATTATGGTGATGTAGTAAGCACTTATAATAATTTTCCTACTACATTAAATAAACTTAATCCTGATTTACCTTCTTATGTGGTAGACATGGCAGTGAATGCGTTATTTGACCAGATAGCCACTGAAGAAGCCAACATCAGGGCAAATCCTTTAGCAAGAACAACACAGATTTTAAAGAAAGTTTTTGGCTGGGCCTCGCGGGGATACTAGGGCTTAGCTCCAGATATTATCAAGTGTAATTTCGAAACTGCAAGTAGAAAAAGTAAACCTGAAAGGGTTTTGTTGGTCGGCTGCCTTTTTTTCATACATACTATTATTCAAAAAATATATTTCCACCATTTTTTTATCAGCATCAACAATTAGATAATAAGGAATTTTTTCTTTTTGATAGATCTCAAATTTTGTATGGCGATCCTTTAGCGCTGTGGCCGGAGATAGAATTTCCACTACCAGTTCGGGCGGGAAATTTAAAAAAATGTCTGTTATGGGTTTGCAAACAATTAATAAATCAGGATTAAGTATTGTATCATCTGCAACCTTATAATCTATTGGCTGATACACCTTGCATTTGCAATTTGCTTCCTTTAAAGCATTTCTAAATTCAGCATGAAGGTTTCCTGCAACGTTTTGGTGCTCCGGCCTCGGAGCAGGGCTCATTGCATAGGGAATACCGTCAATTAACTCCCAGCTACCTTCCCAACGTAGATAGTCTTCATAAATATAATGAGGCAATATTTTGTATGCTGAACTCATAATTTTAAAATTACACAATATTATTTGATGCTTCTTACTTACCAGGGCCATGTATAGTTCGCTGCATATAATGTATGTCTTTATTCTTTCGTTTAATGAAATAATCCTACACATAATTTTCAGATAACCCATCAAAAGCAGGATTCAACTTTAAACAGCCACTACATTCACTGCCAGCCATTCCAGCTAATAGGCATTCATTAACATTTGATCTTTAGGAGCCATAGTGCTTATCGGGCTATAAACATTATTTTTGTCAGGCAAACCATTAGCTATGAAGTTTGAAAAAATACACAACAAGGGGCAGGCGCAATTATTTAGAAATCCTCTTTTGGAAATGCTTACTAAAACCCATCCACTTGTTATCTGGGGAATTTATTTGCCTGTCATTATTAGTTTTTCTTATTATGGTTTTGCAAAATTCAATTTTTTTGCCAGCAAAATGAGCATGCTTTTTATTTTAGGTATGTTTTCCTGGACTTTTTTCGAATACATTATGCATCGCTGGGTGTTTCACATGATTGCAGAAAGTGAAAGGGCTACAAAAATCATTTATGTAATGCATGGCAATCACCATCATTTTCCACGTGATAAGGAACGTTTGTTTATGCCGCCTGTTCCAAGTATTATTCTAGCTTCCGTAATTTTTAGTTTGCTCTTTGCTGCTATGGCAGAAAACGCTTTTGTGTTTTTCCCCGGCTTTCTTCTTGGCTATTTAATGTATGGTACCACGCATTATGCAATACATGCCTGGAACCCCCCGGTAAAATGGATGAAACCTTTATGGAGAAATCATCACCTTCATCATTATAAAGATGAGCATAAAGGTTTTGGTGTGAGCACTACTATCTGGGATCGTTTGTTTGGAACTATGTTCGATCTAAAAAAAGAAAAAGAAGACAAGGCAAAAGTACAAGAGTTAATGTTTGGCCCATCCCGCCCTTCACGAAGGGAAGGCTCAGGCGCAGCACTCTGATACAGGAACTCAACTACCTTTTAAAAACTAATTAGGTAAGCCATTCCCAGAGGGAAAGAAATACGTTTATGGCACAAAAAAAACTTGTTCGATTTGCTGAGTTAGAAACTTTTGCCAACGTATTGCAGTACCCGGAAAATATGCAGGGCCAATGGAAGCACTTCTTCAAAAATAATCAACCTGTTATTGTAGAATTAGCCTGCGGCAAAGGCGAATATGCAGTAGGACTTGCACAGCTTTATGCAGATAAAAACTTTATTGGTGTAGATCAAAAAGGCAATCGAATTTGGGTAGGGGCTAAGAAGGCCCTACAGCAAGGCTTGCATAATGTAGCTTTCCTTCGCATTCAGATTGACCGCATCCTGGAATTTTTTGGTAAAGAGGAGATTGAGGAAATTTGGATAACCTTTCCGGATCCGCAACTTCGTATTTCAAAATCGAAAAAAAGACTTACGCACCCAAAATTTTTAAGGCTATACCAACACATATTAAAGACCGGCGGAAAGATTCATCTCAAAACTGATAGTCCCGATTTATATAGATTTACCAACCGTGTTATTGAATTTTATGGTTGTACCATACATGAGCATTCAAATCATGTGTATGAACAATCAGAAATAAAAAACGAGTTGAGAATTAAAACCCATTATGAATCTTTGGATATAGCGGGCAGCAACAGGGTGCATTACATTTGTTTTTCATTGCCTCTTACATTACCCGGCAAAGAACTGGATGCCATTTTGCACCAAGAACTTAAGAATGAAGCAACAAAAATTGGTTGAAGGAGCGGACTACTACTTTAATGAAAAGGGTTTGATAACCTTTACTAAAAAATACCATGTAGATAAAGGCTATTGCTGCGGCATGGGTTGCAAACATTGTCCTTACAACTACGAAGCCGTACCTGAACCAAAACGTTCTTATCTATTAGCCAAATGCCAGCATGAAAAATAAAAAGGCTTCTGCAACTTCATTAAAATCTGTTCAGCCTTCAGGTAAAAAAGATGAAAGCTTTTTTGAACAGGTATTTAATGTGGTACGTAAAATACCGAAAGGCAGGGTTACTTCTTATGGCGCTATTGCTGCGGCACTGGGCACAAAATCCTCTGCACGAATGGTTGGCTGGGCTTTAAATGGAAGTCATAAGGTAAAGCCCAAAGTGCCAGCCCAAAGGGTAGTAAACCGTCAGGGACTTTTAACCGGCAAAATTCACTTTGATTATCCCGAACAAATGCAGGAGCTACTGGAAAAAGATGGCGTGCAGGTAATGGATGATCAGGTTGTGGATTTCCAAAAAAAGTTTTGGGATCCGTTGAAAGAATTAGGTTTAGAATGATGAAGCCGCACCGCATGACATTTTCCAGATATCAAAAAATTAGATCCCGCTTATCCGCTATTGATCCTTTTTTAAGAAGAAGGCTAAATGAATATTGCTACATTGCAGACTTCATTTTTCCCTTATGAAGAAATGGTTTTTTGTATTCATTTTAAGTTTTTTAAGTGATGCATCCTTCGCCCAGTATAAAAGTAGCTTACCCGGGAAGGATTGGGCAGACAGTGTTTTAGCTTCTCTGTCGCCTGAAGAAAAAATTGCACAATTAATGGTGGTTAGAGCACACAGTAATTTGGGTGAAGAGCATGTGGCCGGCGTGCAACAATTAGTTAAACAATATAATGTTGGTGCCCTTTGCTTTTTTCAGGGTGGGCCGGTACGCCAGGCCAATCTTACCAACCTTTATCAATCTATTGCCAAAACGCCATTAATGGTAACTATTGATGGCGAGTTTGGGTTGGGCATGCGCCTGGATAGCGTTACAAAATTTCCTTACCAGTCTACGCTCGGCGCTATGGCAGATGAATCTATCATTTATAAAATGGGGCTTGCCGTTGGCGAACAAATGAAGCGCATTGGAGTGCATGTAAATTACGCACCTACGGTAGATATAAACAACAATCCTAAAAATCCTGTAATTGGTTACCGTTCTTTTGGAGAAGATAAATTTAAAGTGGCTCGTTTTGGGGTTGCCTATATAAAAGGAATGCAGGATGCTGGCATTATGGCTACCGCTAAACATTTTCCGGGCCATGGCGATACTGAGGTTGACTCTCATTTTGACCTTCCTGCTATTAATAAAACTTTAGCCCAACTTGATTCATTAGAATTATATCCTTTTAGAGAAATAATTAAAGCTGGTGTGGGAAGTGTAATGATGGCGCATCTTTTCATTCCTGCTATTGACAAAACACCTAACCGCCCAACGTCGCTTTCCAAAAAAGCCACTACTGATTTATTAAAAGATGATTTAGGGTTTAAAGGCATCACTTTCACTGATGCGCTTGAAATGAAGGGTGTAACCAAATTTTTTCCGGCGGGGGAAGCGGCTGTGCAGGCTTTAATAGCAGGTAATGATATGCTTTGTTTGCCCGATGATGTGCCTGCAGCTATCAGTGCAGTAACCACAGCCATTGACAAGAAAAGATTGAAGTGGAAAGACATTGATGAAAAACTAGTTAAGGTGCTTAGGGCAAAACATCATTTAGGATTGTACCAGGCCAAGGTAGTGGACACAACCAATTTATTGGCCGATCTGAATTCAAAAACAGACAACATCAGGTTGATGGTAGCAAGGAATAGCTTGACTGTATTGAAGAATGAGGACAACATGTTTCCGCTGCCAAGATTAAATCACCATCGAAAAATTGCCTATATAGCTATTGGTGCCCCGGCATGGAGCCCTTTTGGCAAACGTTTGGGAGAAGATTTAAAAGCAGATGTTTTTTCTTTTTCTTACGTTGATGCTGATATAGTAGGAGATAGCATCGCACAAAAAATTGACAGCGGAAATTATTCTTCTGTTATTATTGGCATTCATGAATACAGCCTCAGACCAGCAAATAATTTCAACATTTCCAGCGGGGCCATTTCTTTATGGAATAAGCTGCAAAATCATCCTGCTACCGCCACCTTTCTATTTGGGAATGTATATGCTGCAAAAAACTTTTGCGCTGCAAAAAATATTATCGCCACTTACCAGGATGATGACATAACCGAACACGTGGCGGCTGATTTTTTAATTGGGCGCTTGCCTGCCAGGGGGAAATTACCTGTTACAGTTTGCAACTTTAAATACAGCGATGGCATTGCCGTAAATAATTTATATACGGCAGGTAATACAGCAGAATGGCTAACTATTGACAGTATTGCTACGGACGGAATGTCCAAAGGTGCCTTTCCGGGCAGTGTGGTATTGGCTGTTCAAAACGGAGTAGTGAAATACCATAAAGCATTTGGAAATTTTGGCTTTGATAAAAGCACCAATATGGTTATGCTGGAAACGGTTTACGACCTGGCATCTGTAACAAAGATTTCTGCTACTACTGTTGCTGTTATGAAGTTGTATGAAGAAGGAAAACTTGATCTTAATAAAACTATTGGCGATTACCTGCCCCTGGCAAGAGGTACAAATAAAGCAGGGCTTTCATTACGTGATGTATTGCTTCACCAGGCAGGAATAAATCCATATATTTCTTTTTACAAGGAAACTGTTGACCCTGTATCCGGCTTACCCTCTCCTAATTATTACAGAACTACTATAGAACCAGGCTTTTCTATACCAGTTGCCCGCGATTTATACCTCCGTAACGATTATAATGATAGCATGCTGGTTAAAATCATGAAGAGCGGGTTGGGTGCAAAAGGAAGATATGTATATAGCGACAATGATTTTATTATACTCGGAAAGATCATTGAAAACATTACAGGCAAGTCGCTGGATGAATATGTGCAACAAACTTTTTATAAGCCGCTTGGTATGATCACTACTACATTCAAGCCTTCAGAACATTTAGGGGTAGAGAGAATAGCGCCTACAGAAGAAGAAAAATATTTTCGCAGGCAGTTGTTAAGAGGTTATGTGCATGACGAAGGCGCTGCTATGTTTGGAGGCGTTTCTGGTCATGCGGGACTGTTTTCTAATGCGTACGATCTTTCGCTTCTTTACCAGATGTTATTAAACGGAGGTGAATTGGACGGTAAGCGCTTTTTTAAACCTGAAACTATTAAACTTTTTTCTGCTTATAATAGTAGCATCAGCCGCAGAGGATTAGGATTTGATAAACCTGAAAAAGATAATACTAGCCGGAATGAACCTTACCCTTCGGCTTTAGCTTCTACTGAAACTTTTGGGCATACAGGCTTTACAGGTACTTGCGTATGGGCAGATCCAAAAAACAATCTTGTTTACGTATTCTTATCAAACCGTGTTTATAATACCCGCACCAATAATTTGTTGGGCCAGATGAACATAAGGGGAAAAATACAGGATGCTATTTATAAGGCCCTCGAAAAGGAGAAGAAGGCTGCTGTGCAAGTTTCAAAAGAACCATCAGCTTTATGAAATAGCCGGAAGTGACAAAAATCTTTGGTAGTAGGTGTGCAATTTTTTATAATGGTTTAGCAATGACACCCTTTTTATAAATAGGCACATTACTGCAAGCTTCTCCATACATAATGCTTTTGGCTACGGGACGTAATAGCCTGGTAATTTCTGCATAAGCTGCATTATCAATTGGCTGGTCGCCGCAACCTTTTATTATCACCCGCTGATCTGCATAAATATCAATATCAATTGAGGAAATATTTTTTAGAAAAACATGTTTTGCCATCTCCGGAATAGTTCCGGTATATACATCTTTTGCTATAGGTTGAGCATAAGAAGCTACAAGCATATATGCCCACATTGGTATTATGGCATCTGCGCTACATGTAATAGCCACATATTTATTTTTAAATTTTTCCCATTCAAACATTCTTAACGCTTCTCTGAAATCTTTTTCTTTTAAAATCAGCCCTTTAAATAAATGCTCTTTCAAATCAAAATAGATTATCTCTTCTTTTGGCAGGTAGTCTTCCAGATCAATAGTTAATAAGCCGCTATTGGCTACTCTGTTTATAATTACATCTTCCATAAAGCAAAGGTAAAAGCTATCCCTCTTAAGTATATGCAAACAAAAGCCGCCCAACTGAGCGGCCCTGGTAGTTCTTGAAGTGCTGTCTATCAATAAATTTTAGAACGGTTGTCTTTAATTTTTGCTGCCTTTCGTAATGCAATTATTGGCGATCGGTAAGCCATTGCCTGTTTTGCCTGCATTTCCATCATGCTTCTTTGTTCCTCTATACCAGCCACATCCACAGGTGTAGTGCTAATGTTATCAACCCTAATTACATAAACACCCGCCTGTCCTTCTAATGGTTGATTTACTACTTTTCCTTTGTTAGCCGGATTGAATGTAGCTCCTATAATACGGTTTTCATAACCAAGCACAGGATTGTTTCTGGTATTGCCAAACCTAAGGCTATCTGCTATTTGGACAGGCTGCCCAAGCTTTGTGGCAGCCGCTTCTAATGTTGTAATGGCACCTAGGTTTTTAATTATTTGGGCGGCTTTCTTTTTATTACGCAATACCGGTTCTACCGATGCCCTTCCCTTGCTTACACTTAATTCACCTTCTTTGCTAACTTCTGTAATTAAAGCCACCACATAATTATCGCCAACTCTTTCAGGTTGGGTTACGTCATTTATATCAGTATCAAAAACAGCTTTCACAAAATCCCTTGAAGTTCCTAAACCATTAATATTGTAATCATTCGGTTTTAAATCTGCCGCTACAAGTTTATTATACCCTTTTCCTTTAAGGTTCTTCTCGTAATTGTCATTAAATGATTTTGCATTGCGGCTATCTCCCGCAAATAAGCTGGCTGCGTTTTGAGCAGTATTATCTGTTTCGTTGCTCGGAATAATGGCTTTTGACAAATAAGCAATCTTATGATGTGGCTGCACATTCTTGTGTTCCAATATCTCTATATAATGGTAGCCGAAATTTGTTTTTATAACTTGTTTGCTTCCGGGCGTGCCATTCAATAATATAAAGTCCCCAAACTCTTTTGCAAATCCTTCACCCTGTATTTGCATGGAAGAAAAAGTCATTACCCCTTTTTCCTGGTGCGCAGCCATGTCAGTAGTATATTTTGTTTCAAGGGTATCAAAATTTGCCCCGCCCCGGATGGCGGCTGCAATGCTGTCCGCTTTTTGTTTTGCAGTACTATCCGGCATTAGAGGCTGGCCGTTTTGAGGATTGGCAGTGCCCAATAAAATATGACGGCATTTTACGCTGTCCGGCAAACTTCTTGAATCAATTTTTTTAGCAAGCGTGTAATTGGAGGCGTCAAGATAAGGACCAAAAACACCGCCATTCGTCAAAGCAAAAATAGAATCTTTGGCAGGCACCTGTATCTGGCTTGCAGGAGCATAAAGAAATGTTGTTATGCTGCTTCCGTTCCTGGTTAAAAATGAAGCTTCATCTTTAGTAGTAGCAAATTCATTTTTCAAATTCTCCACTAGTGTTTTTGTAGCAGCACTATCTGCAACTGAGGGCGAAGCATTAAAAACTACATAACTAATAGAGCGTGTTTCTTCATCTTGTTTGAATTCATCTTTATGATCTTTCATGTAGTCTTTTATTTCGCTATCCGAAATTTTTATACTGCTGTCAGGTATGCTTGTATAAGGAAGATTTACATAAGATATTCTCCCTAAAAGACTGTTGTCTGCATTTTGTTTTTCAATCATCCATTTTGGAAAATAATTACTGTTGCCTAAAAGAGAAGAAAATTTTTCGGCAAGGCGTTGAAATTCCAGGTTGGCCAGATAGCTATTCATTTGTGCTTTCTGTTCGGGGGTTCCTGTTTTACGGAGATTGGTAAAATATTGTTGTGCCGCTCCTAAATTAAACTGGCCTGTAGCCGGATCTGTAAATCCTTTTTTAATATCGGCTGGCGGGTTGGCGCCAAACAAAATTTCATTTAGCTCTTTCTTGCCAACTTTCATTCCCAGTTTATCAATTTCCTCCGTTAGTAAGGCTTGTTCAATTTCTCCGTTCCATACATTTTCAACTGCCTGAAAACGGGTTTCGCCTCCCGCATATCCTTGTTGCTGCATGTTATCTTCCTGCATCTTTACTTTCTGCGCAAAATCCTGTACTTCTATTTTTTTACCGTTCACACTTCCTACAGTATTAGAGCTGCCCCCAAAAATGTTACTGCGGCCTGCAAATGCATCCATTAAAATGAAGCCTAAAAGAGAAAGAACAATGGCTACAACGGCCCAACGTGCATACTTGTCCCTGATACTTTGAATAACTGACATAAGGTGGTTTTCTTATTTTTTAAGAGTTGGCAAAAATAGGGGAATTCAGGCTATGAACAAATTGTGGAAAACCCCCGAAAGCCCCAAAGATGAACACTTTAAACGTTTTCTTTTATAGGTCGTATTACTCCTGGATATGCAATTTATCATACTCATTTAAGTTCCATTGTAAAATATATTTTGCCACATCAAGCTCATTTATCAAAACGAATATTTTTGTGTGGATTTCTGCTATTACCTGTTAATAAACATTGTGAAACGATGAGTGAAACGTGGACTATTTGCTTTTAAATTTTTTTATCCGTCGTATCGTCACTCTTTTGGTTAACTACCAGGTAGTTGTTCTATCAAAATTCACAGCCTCATAAATTAAATGTTTGTTTTTATTATACATACTCCATAATGCACATCGGTGTGTATACAGATCAGAAAAGCCCTATCTGCAATACCTTTACTGTGTACAAGCTATGGATGGTTGTGAATAACTGACTAATATTTGTAGTACCAAATATTATTTTAAAAAATTCTCCCCCAATTCACAGCTATAATAGTAATAGACTTTCTTTTATAAATAATAGAATACTATAGTATTATTATAAGTGTAATTTCTGTGTACAACCAATTAATTGAAGCAATAAAATTTAATCACGATGAACCAGGAAACATTGATCGCTCAAAATGACATTGAAGAAAAAGGATTTTTAGATGTGGAGATAGATCCATCTCTTGATTTATTTGCGGCAATAGAAAAATTAAAAAAAGATAAGAACGCAGTAATACTGGCGCATCTTTACCAGGAGCCGGATATACAGGATATAGCCGACTATGTAGGCGATAGCCTTGGGCTGGCCCAGCAAGCTGCCAAAACAAATGCTGACATAATTGTTTTTGCCGGTGTTCATTTTATGGCTGAGACGGCCAAAATACTGAACCCTGCTAAAAAAGTATTGATACCGGATTTTAAAGCCGGTTGTTCTTTAAGTGAAAGTTGTCCGCCTCCTCTTTTTAAAAAGTTTAAAGACCAGCACCCCGATCATATTGTTATTTCCTATATTAATTGCAGTGCAGGAATTAAAGCATTGAGCGATGTGATAGTAACCAGCAGCAATGCAAAAGTGATAGTAGAATCTTTTCCAAAAGAACAAAAGATCATTTTTGCACCTGATAAAAACCTTGGCGCTTATATTAACAAGGTTACAGGCCGGGATATGCTTCTTTGGAACGGCGCCTGTATGGTGCATGAAATATTTAGCCTCCAAAAAATTACAAAACTAAAAATACGCCACCCGGAGGCTAAACTTATTTCTCATCCGGAGTGCGAAGAACCGTTACTGCGTATTTCTGATTTTGTGGGGTCAACAACGCAATTACTGGCTTATGCCAAGCAAAGTCCTGCCCAGGAATTTATAGTGGCAACAGAGGCCGGTATAATCCACCAGATGATGAAGCAGGCACCTGACAAGACCTTTATTCCGGCTCCACCGGATAATAGTTGCGCTTGTAACGATTGTCCGCACATGAAACGAAATACGCTTGAAAAAGTGTATTTATGTATGGAATACGAACAACCAGAGATTTTAATGG
The DNA here is from genome assembly GCA_043763635.1 of Chitinophagaceae bacterium. GTDB lineage: Bacteria > Bacteroidota > Bacteroidia > Chitinophagales > Chitinophagaceae > Flavisolibacter. The sequence continues at coordinate 22,193 of JAYULK010000016.1, read as the reverse complement.
ATGAAGAACTAAGGCTTGAGGCTAAAAAATCTATGGACAGGATGTTGGAGATTAGCGCACAGGCAGGGTTGTAAAATTGATGTTGTAAAATTGAATATTTGTATATGTGCGTTTACTTTTATAATAAAAATTGATGAAACCTATTTTTGACCTGACTCTTCATGACATTTTAAATGATCGCTTGAACAAATTAGAATTGCATTTTAATGCAGATGTAATTTTTTATTTTGGGCCAATTGCAGATTCACTTGAAAAGCCTTTTAGAGATTTTATTGAGGATTTAAAGTCAGACGAGAAAAAAAATAGCACTCTTTGTATTTTTTTGAACACACCTGGCGGTAGTGCAGAGACCGTCGAAAAGTTAGTAAAAATCACAAGGCACCATTACTCAGAAGTATATTTTATAGTTCCAGATTCTGCATATTCAGCCGGAACTATTTTTTGTATGTCAGGTGATAAAATTTTTATGGACTACTCGTCTTCATTGGGGCCAATTGATCCTCAAGTGTATAATGGAACAAATTGGGTACCTGCATTGGGTTACCTTGACAAAGTAGAAGAGTTAATTGAAAAATCAGCAAAAGGGACACTTACTCAAGCCGAATTAATAATGTTAACTCAACAAGATTTAGCTATGCTAAGACGTCATGAACAAGCTAGAGATTTAACCATAGCTTTATTGAAAGAGTGGTTAGTAAAGTTTAAATTTAAAAATTGGAACACTCATAATACAAATCCAAATAAAAAAGGAAACCCTGTTACTCAAAATGAAAAGGATGAAAGAGCTACAGAAATTGCAAGAGACTTAGGAAATAATAAAATTTGGCATTCTCATGGACGTTCTATTGGGATTGTTGCATTGACAAAAATTTTAAAACTTCAAATAGAAGATTATTCAAATGACTCTGTGTTGAAATCTTTAATTCGACAGTATAATGATCTTATATGTCAATATATATTAAGAAGCGGCTCTGAAGTTTTTTTGCATTCAAGAAAGTTTATCTAAATTTATTTTATGAAATCTTTAGTTGATCAAATACAAGAGGCACTTGTTTCAGAAAAAAAAAAGAATGTAAATGATAGCCAACTACAAAATCTGGAACAAGTAATAGGTATCATGAAAAAATCTGGAATTATTAAAACTCCGAATTACACTTTGCCTTTAGTAGATACAATTGGTAAAACTTATTATAACTCAATCAATAAAAGAGAACAGTAAAGGAATTTTATGCTAGTGGTGGTAAACGAATATTGTCCTACCATCATTTAAATATAATAAGCTAACTTTTTATAGCTCCTACAATCTTTCCGGCATGTTCTCTTGAATTTTCTATATACCAGCTATGCGTGTCCATACCACCGCAAACAACACCGGCTAAATAAATGCCTTTTACATTTGTTTCCATTGTATCTGAATTATAAGATGGAGCGCATTTTTCATCAATGGATAAATTAATATCCATCATCCTGAGCAGATCAAAGTTGGGCTTATAGCCAGTCATAGCAAGAACAAAATTATTATCAATAGTCACCAAACCTGTGGGCGTTTGTATATCCACCGAAGTTTCCTGTATAGCTTCTAAATTAGAATGAAAGTACGCTTTGATGCTTCCTTCCTTTATACGGTTTTCTATGTCAGGCTTCACCCAATATTTTACTCTTCTACCAATTTCTCCATCTCTTATTACCATTGTTACATTAGCGCCTTTGCGGTAAGTTTCCAGGGCTGCATCTACTGAAGAATTATTGGCACCAACAATCAATACATTCATGTAAGCATAATAATGAGGGTCGCGGTAATAGTGTGTTACTTTCGGTAGTGCCTCACCCGGTATATTCATCATATTCGGCAAATCATAAAAACCTGTGGCAACAACAATGTTTTTCGTTGTATAAAAACTACGCGTTGTGTTAACTGAAAAGATATCATTTCCTTTATCAACTGAAACAAGTTTTTCAAACAACCGGATGTTTAAATTATATGTAGTGGTTACTCTTCTGTAATATTCCAATGCTTCGGCCCTGGTAGGTTTAGGGTTGGTAGAAACAAAAGGAACGCCACCAATTTCCAGCCGCTCAGAGGTTGAAAAAAAAGTCATGTTGAGCGGATAGTTATATAATGAATTTACAAGTGCAGCCTTTTCAATTATTACATAACTAAGCCCAGCTTTTTTTGCTTCAATGCCACAGGCTAAACCAATGGGTCCGCCGCCAACAATCAGGATATCAAATACATCATTCATACGCATTTACTTTTTACCGAGCACTTCAACTATGATCATATTTCTTGTAGCGCTTTTTCGTGTGGAAGGATTAATAAACTTTCCCTGTAGCCGGGTGATCTCATAATCAATATGGCTGTATTTTTTCCCCAGGAGATACTGTTTATTTAATTCTTCTATTCTTTCGCTATTGGTTACCAGCCATATTTTTTTTCCTTTATTTAATAGCGAATCATTAAAATTTTGATGCAGGGTCTTAGTATAAAAATTTAACGACCAACTTCTTTCTCCCTCCTGGAAATAAATATTCTTCGGCCCGATGCTTTTTTTTACTACTTCAGCCATTTCGTTGCCTGCCTGGTATTTTAATAACCGGGGATAAAAATTAGAATTTAATAAATAAAATACCAGCAACGTTGTGTAAGCTGATACCGATATAATTTTGCCTGTTTGGGTATTTACGTTTTTTAATAAAAAGTAACCAGCCAGTACAAACAAAAAGAAGCCCCCAATCACCAAAGGATCTTGGACCGGAAAGGCCCAGACATTAATGGCTGCGACTAGCAAAAGGCATAAACAACAAACGATGCCTTGCAAAACGGAGAGCCTCTTAAGCACTTTAATATTATCAGCATTAGTATACAAATAGGAGGCTGTAAAAATAGATGCTATAGGAAAAATGATATTTAAATAGTGCGGTAACTTAAATCCAGACAGGCTAATTAAGACCATAATGAAAGCAAAGGTTCCTAATGTAAGCCATTCATATTTCCTTGTTGAAAACGTTTTTAAACGAGTAAAGAAAGCTACAAAGCCAATAAAGCCCCATGTTGCAAATGCCCACAAAAATGAATGGATAAAAAATAGCCTGTCGTTCTTAGCGTCAGCACCGAAATTATCTCCCTGGAAACGTTCAAAATTCTGTTGCCATAGAATAAATTGTACACCAGAAATACGATCTCTTCCGCGAACAACTTTTTCGGGGTGCAGATCATACTGCAGGTAGTAGCTATATACAACCGGAAATATAAAAGCGAAAAAAAGCAGCAGCAATGGAATCAATTGCCAATGATAAAAAGCTTTCCAATCCTTTTTATAAATAATGTAAAAAAACATGCCTACTGCCGGGGTTATAACAGCTATATGTCCTTTAGTGCAAAATCCAAGGGCCAGTCCAAGAGCTGCACCAAGAACATTTATAAGGCGTTTTGTGTTTACCCATTCTGCCAATTGCCACGTAGCTATTATGATGCAAGATGTTAGTATAGCATCCATACGCACATCATTATTTGCCAGTATATAAGCAAAAGCCGTGGTAAGAATTAGCGCTGCAATTTTTCCTACCTCGTTATTATATAAAACTTTACCCAACATGTAGGTTGAATAGGTGCCTATGATAGTAAACAGGAAGGAAGGCAGTTTATAGGCAAAGCTTGTAACACCAAATAAATAATAGCTTAATGCGGATAACCAGAAATGCAAATGAGGTTTATCTAAATAATCTTTACCACCATCAACAAGGTTTACAAAATCGCCGGTCAGGTACATGCGCAATGCAATGTCAGCATGATGTGCTGAATCGTTGTCCATAAGTGGAACAAACAAACCAATAATATAAACAAGCGCAGCTAAAGAGAATAATATAAAATAAGTGCGTTGCGTCAAAAGCGGCAGATTCAAATTTTAATTTTCGGCAAAGTAACTTATTCGGCCACTTGTAGCGAAGAGATTAATTCTTTTACTTTTTCTTGTATCAGGTTGCGTACGCTCCTAAACTCTTCTTCATCCATATTTCTGGGATCCGGAATTTGCCAGTCTACATATTTTTTTGCAGGCATCCATGGACACGCATCACCACAACCCATTGTTACAACTGCATCGAAAGGAGCATTGCCTTTAACTTCCTCGAGGGTTTTGGAACTATGAGTTGCAAGATTGTATCCCAATTCTTTCATTGCCGCTATCGCTTTCGGGTTAATTTTCCCTGAAGGTTTAGATCCGGCGCTATATGCATCAATATTTCCTTTGCTATGAATGGTAGCAAATGCCTGGGCCATTTGGCTGCGATTGCTGTTTTCAATACAAACGAATAACACCTTCTTTTTTGACATCTTATTTTATTAAACGGTAAACAAAAACAGCAATGATACCGCCCGATAAAGGGGCTACTATATAAATCCAAAAATATTGTAACTGGCCTGAAACAATAGCTGGCGCAAGCGACCGTGCAGGATTCATAGATGCGCCGCTTATTGGTCCGGCGAACATTGCTTCAACAAGCACTACTGCACCAATAGCAATGCCTGGCAATAGTCCTTTTTCTTTTCCATTCTCTGCAACGTGAAGAATGGTAAGCATTAATATAAACATCAAAACTGTTTCAAGTATAAGTGATTGCATGGGGGCACCTGCAGGCAAAGTGCTGCCTAAAAATATAGAAGCCGGAAAAAGATACCTTAATAGAAGGCTTGCACTTAAGGCTCCTGCCAATTGACTACATATATACGGGAAGACCTGGTTGGCAGGAAATACTTTTTGTATGGAAAAAGCTATTGTAACAGCCGGATTTATATGCGCCCCGGATTTTTCACCAAAGACAAAAATTATAACCATCACTATTAAGCCGAATGTGATAGCCACGCCTGTATGCGTAATAATTCCTTTTGTTACTTCGTTTACGATGGCCGAACCTGTACCAACGAAAACAAGAATAAAAGTTCCAAAGAATTCGGCTAAGTATTTTTTCATTGTTTACCTGTTAGTTGATTGTAAGCCTCTGCGTTTAAGAGACTTCTACTTGCTGCTTGTCTGGCCATTTCAATTTTATCAAACATACTTCGCTGTAAGTGACGGAATTCACAGCGTTGAATTTGCAGTTAATTATTATTTGCTTCAATTATTTTGATTGAAAGAGTATGAATCTTCAACTGAATAAAACATTGTCTCTCAAAAAGAGAATGCAATTATTAGTAAATCAACATAAATAATTCCCTGGTACGTTTTGGGTAAACATGCTTGTAATTTGTTGTTTATTTATCAATACCAATTTTCTTGCTTCTTCTTTCCAACGAAATGGTATCCCTCCAAACATTGCCCAATTTTCCTATTTTTTCACGATAACCGATAATCCTGAATCCGTTTTTTTCATGCATGGAAATACTGGCTTTGTTTTCGGGAAAGATGCCTGATTGCAAAGTCCAGATACCATTTTGTTCGCTTTGTTTTATTAATTCCTGCAAAAGCATTGAGCCAATATTTTTGCCTCTTGCATTTGTGGTTACATATACGCTTACTTCTGAAACGCCTGCATACACACACCTGCTGGAAACCGGGGTAAGGGCAGCCCAACCCAACACTTCGTTTTCAATTGCAATAATTCTGCAGGTTTTTATATGGGCATTGTCCCACTCCCGCCAACCTGGTACCTCTGTTTGGAAAGTAGCATTGCCTGTGGCAATGCCTTCTTCATAAATTGTTTTTACTGCTTCCCAATGTTGTGGTAGCATGGTTGTCATGGCAATCATGTTACACTCCTTTTCTTAACATATCAGCAAATTCGTTGGGTAAGGGACTTTCTTCAACTGCCTTGGCGGCTGTTTCAAAGTCATAATCAAAACGGATAAATTCCACATTGATGCTGTCTTTGTCAAGTATGGAACTTTTGTCGTTGATTGTAAGTATTACATAACATCCTTGGGGGTTACTGTCTTTTGGTTTACCAACCGAGCCAATATTTACAGCATGGCGAAAATGATTTTGTTTATCAACGCCTGAATTTAAAATGCGGTGGTAAGGTTTGTGCGTATGCCCAAAACACATTACGTCTGCGTCTGCTTGTTCCATAATGCGAAGCATGCTTTTTTCTTCACGGTCTTCAAAAAGATATTCGTTTATTTTCCGTGGACTGCCATGCACTAAAAGCAAATTGAATTTGTCATCATTAAGTTGAAACTCAACTTTTATGTGTGCAGGAAGTGTACGCAAATACTTTCTTTCTTCGTCATTAATTATTGAGTTGGTGAACGAAATAGAAATTTTTCCGTTGTCTTTTTCGTAGTCGGTTTTGTAAGCACAACCGCATTCGTTGCTCATACTGCCAATGCCAAAATCGTAGTTACCAGCAATGGTTGGAATTTTGCGTTTTCTAATTTCGTTCACTACTTCATTTGCCCAAATGTTGTACCCTACTAAATCGCCTAAGCAGTAAATCGCATCGGGATTTCTATTGTCAACATCTTTAAAGAATGCTTGCAATGCCGGAAGGTTAGCATGTATGTCGCTGAATAATGCAATGTTCATCGTGAGATTATTTTGTTTTAAAAATTAGCAACAGCCACCGCCTGGTGTGCAGCAACTTTGCCCTGCTGTTTGTAATTCCTGTATTTGTACTATTTGTTTTGCTGATGGAATACCGCAAGCATCGCTTGCCAAACAGGCTGTTTGTTTCGGAACAAGTACAAAATCTTTTCCGTTGAAATGCAATCCATATTTGCCAATTGTATCTGATTGGTATTCTACTTCAATTTCCAAATCGCCAAATCCTAATTTGTTTTCAGAAAGGGCAATGATGCCAGATAATTTTTGTGGCTTTAGACGATGCTCAAAATCATTCGCATCCCAGAGCTGAAAGTTTATTACTTTTTCTAAACGCTCAACACCGCCACAATCTATAAAGTGTTTTGTAACCAACCCAACTTCTGTAACGTGAAAATGTTCGGGAACATAAGCACCTGTTGGTAGTTTAAAATTTACAGTTTCGGCTGTCGCAAGATGTTTTTTAATTTCTGATAATTTCATTTTGATTTTTTTGATGATACCATCAATTTTTTCCTTTCTAATCTAGCTCGGATATTTCATAAGGGGCGTTATAAGCCCTTGAATTAAGCAACAGCCCCAATCTGTAATGTTTTCACAGCATTCGGTATCTCCGCCGCAACATCCGGGGTCGTTTTGTATTCCAATGTTTGTGTTCATAACTATTCAATTTAAAAGTGAAGAAAAAAGTTAGCAACAGGCCTTGTCGTTTTTTGTTTTAAGGTTATTAAATAAATCACTTAATGTGTTCGTAAATTTTTGGAATGCTTTCCAGTTAATACAATAACAGGAACGGGGACCATCTACCACTCCGTTGATTAACCCAGCGGTTTTTAATTCTTTCAAATGTTGTGATACAGTTGATTGAGCTAATGGCAAAACATCCACTATCTCTCCGCAGATACATTCATTCTTTTCTGCTAATACTTTTAAGATGGCAATGCGGGCCGGATGGCTTAATGCTTTCGCAAAGTCAGCCAACTCCTGTTCCCTCTTTCCAAACTCAATTTTTTTATTAAATGCCATTTTATTAATCTTATATCGTAAATATACGATTAATGTACGTTCAAACAAAGGATTTTTCTAAAATTTTAGGATAAGTCCGCAACTATTGTGCGTTAAGCATCAAAAAATGTTGTTGTGAAAGAACCAAAACAGTTGGCCTGGAGGAGAGGGTTAATACTGGATGGGCATACGAATTTATAGAATGACCATTGCCGTCGCTTCAATTTCGATTAAGTACCCGGGTTCTATCAAAGCGCTTACTTCAACCATGGTATTGCATGGCTTGATATCTTTAAAGAATTCTGCGTGTGCCCGTCCGTATTCCTGCCAAAGCTTTATATCTGTAACAAACATGCGCACCCGTGTTACATCTTTCAAACTTGCACCAGCGGTGGTTAATATCTTTTGTATTCGCTGATAAATAAATTTAGTTTGGGTATATGCATCATTGGGGGCGACCAGGTCTCCATTTTCATCAGATGCAACAGTACCAGAAACTTCTATAACATTACCAACTTTAACCGCCCGGCTATAACCAACTATATCTTCCCATTTTGAGCCGGAAGCATAATTAATTCTATTGGACATATTTGATAGAAATGTTTTCTGATTTAATCAATGGCTGACAATGGAAACGAAGTAAGACTTGCGTTAAGGTTACTACGTCCTTCTGGCAATAAGTAACAATCCTGTCAAGATCTTTTTCCATCCAGTACACACCATTCACCTGGCTTCCGTCAATATCATCTTTAGGTGAGGGAACCCCAAGAACCTTTGCCAATAATTTAAGAGAAGTATAGTTTTTATAATCACCAAACTTCCAAAATTCCATTGTGTCAAGGTGCCTTACCTCCCAGGGTTTACGGCCTGCTATTTTTAAAGCCTCGGGAATTGCAATGCCATTGATTACCATCCTGCGGCAGATGTATGGATAATCAAACTCTTTTCCGTTATGTGCACATAAATATTTGTCGGCATCACCTGACCAGTTTTGAAGCATATCACCGAAGTCTTTCAATAATTTCTTTTCATCCGGATCACAGAAGGATTTAAGCACCATTTTCCTGTCATCGCCAGATCCCTGTAAACAGCCACAGGAAATGCATATTATTTTACCAAATTCCGCATATATACCGGCACGTTCATAAATGGTTTCTGTTGTTTCTTGTTCCTTATTGCGTAGTAAAAATTGTGCTTTTAAAGCCCACAGATCTCTCCAATCTTCCGGCAAATGATTATAGCTCTCAAACTGAGATACTGTTTCAATATCAAGGAAAAGAATGTTATTAAAATTCATAGTTGTTCTTTCAATGCTACAAAAATTTATCACCCATATTTCTTTTTACTTCAGCAACGTATTGTTTTATTTCCTGCTCTTTTTCTTTTTCACAAATCAATAAAACATCTTTTGTATCAACAATAATAAAATTATTGAGCCCCTGTAGCACCACGAGTTTTTCATCCGAAGTGTGTACTACACATTTTGTAGCATCTATTACCATCACCCTCTTGCCTGCCACAGCATTTTCCCAATAATCCTTTTCCATATTTTCCCAGGCAGAGTTCCATGTACCAAGGTCGCTCCACCCGAAGGAAGCTGGAATTACAAAGACATTATCAGCCTTTTCCATGATACCAAAATCAATAGAAATATTGGAGCATTGGGGATAAATGTTTTCTATTGCCCTTTCCTCTTCACCAGTATTCAGCTTGTCCTCTTCTCCAATAAAAAGATCGTACATCTCCGGAAGGTATTTTTGAAAAGCTATAGTAATGGCGCTCACCTTCCATATAAAAATTCCTGAATTCCATAAGAAATCGCCACTAGATAAAAAAGTTTTGGCCAACTCAAGGTTAGGCTTTTCCGTAAAAGTTTTTACTTTATAAAAAGAAGGTGCAGCTTCCACATCTTCATGTTGTATGTAGCCGTATCCGGTATTGGGGTATGTTGGCTTTATGCCTAGTGTAACCAGGGCATTAAAGTGGTCCGCAAAACTTAGGGCTTCATCACATGCTGCAAGAAACAGCTCTTCGTCTAATATTAAATGATCTGCAGGCGCCACTATCAAAGCTCCATCCGGATCTTTTTGTTTAATCTTGAAAGATATGTAACCAATACAAGGTGCTGTGTTTTTGCGGAAAGGCTCACTTATAATATTTTCATGCGGCAGGTCGGGTAATTGTTCCCTGGTAATGTTTGTATATTCCTTAGCTGTAACAACAAAAATATTTTCCAGCGGAACAAGTTTGCGAAAGCGTTCCAATGTTTGCTGAACTAAAGTTTTACCTGTTCCAAGTATGTCAATAAACTGTTTCGGATGGCCAACCCGGCTAACCGGCCAAAAGCGGCTTCCAATGCCTCCGGCCATAATGGCTACATATATATTCTGGGCTTTGTATTTCAAGTTTGTGGTTTTATCTATTATTATATAAGGCCTTCTTTTACCAGGTCGTGAAGATGTATGACACCAAGGTATTTTTTATTTTCGGTAACAATAAGGTGCACAATTTCGTTTTGCCTCATTATATCTAAAGCATTGATGGCCATTTCTTCTGGTTCTATCGTTTTTGGCTCTTTTGTCATAATATCTTTGGCCTGAATATTTTCCAGGCCGTTTTTTTCCAACATTCTTCTCAGGTCGCCATCTGTTATAATTCCTAATAAACTTCCCTCCTCATCAACTACTGCGGTTACGCCTAGGCGCTTCTTGGTCATTTCAAGGATAATTTCTTTTAAAGAATGATGCGGTAAAACCTGCGGCTTCTCATTATCAATATATAAATCATGAACACGTAGATAAAGTTTTTTACCTAATGTACCCCCGGGGTGAAGTTTAGCAAAATCCGAAACATTAAATCCTTTTTTTTCCATGAGGCATACCGCAAGAGCATCTCCCATTACTAATTGAGCAGTGGTACTTGTAGTGGGCGCCAGGTTATTAGGACAGGCTTCCTGATCCACAGTTGTATCCAATACATAATCAGATTTTTTTGCCAGGTAAGAGGACAAATTTCCTACAATAGAAATGAGCGTATTACCAAAGCTTTTGATTAAGGGAACTAAAACTTTTATTTCCGGGCTTTCGCCGCTTTTACTAATGATGATTACGATGTCATTCTGTTGTACCACTCCTAAATCTCCATGTATAGCATCTGCAGCATGAAGAAAAATAGCTGGTGAGCCGGTTGAATTTAAAGTAGCTACAATTTTCTGAGCGATCACTGCGCTTTTGCCTATACCACTTATTACAATTCTGCCGTTGCAAATACTTAACGATTCTACAGCTTGTTCAAAATTGTTGTCTAATCTTTTTACTAATTCTGTAATAGCATTAGCTTCCATTTCTATGGTTCTAATAGCAGATTCTAATATCGTAAGTGTTGTATACAATGCGCCAAAATTATAGGTTTTGCTAACAAGAGTATCTTTTATAATATGCAGGATTTTAACCTTTTTAATTAGTTGGGGCATCTTTCAATTTGTAAATTCGCTTGCCTTTTGCCTATGTTCTAAATGGCTGCCAGTCTGATACCCTCCATCTCTTCATCCGAATTGTTTACCCGGGTATTCTGCTGGTCCTGAAGGTTATTTATCATGCTTTATCAAAGCTTAAAAGAACTCATTGATGTCTCTAACAAAAAAACGAACTGCAAAAAAAGTACAACCTATATCTGCCACAACTTCACTCCATCATAATCTGGAAAAGTCTTTACAAGAAGAATTTGGTTTCAAACAATTTAAAGATGAGCAGGAAGAAATTATAAAATCTGTTTTAACAGGCAATGATACATTTGTTATTATGCCTACGGGTGGGGGCAAAAGCTTGTGTTACCAACTACCCGCCATTATTAGCGAAGGCGTAGCAATCATTGTTAGTCCTTTAATTGCTTTAATGAAAAACCAGGTGGACCTTGTAAGAAGTTATAGCAGTAAAGACGACGTAGCTCATTTTTTAAACTCTACGCTCACAAAAAAGGAAATAAAAGTTGTTCAGGGTGATTTACAATCTGGGCGCACTAAACTATTGTATGTAGCTCCGGAAACACTTACCAAGCAAGACAATCTTGATTTTTTTACAAACCTGCAGGTTTCTTTTTTTGCGGTAGATGAGGCCCATTGCATATCTGAATGGGGGCATGATTTCCGTCCTGAATATAGAAAGCTTCGTGATATGATGGACCAGATCAATCCTGATATTCCGGTTATTGCACTTACTGCTACGGCCACACCTAAAGTACAAAGCGATATTGTAAAAAATCTTGGACTAAGAAATCATAGAACATTCATTTCTTCTTTTAACCGTCCTAATCTTTACTACGAAATTTTACCAAAGGTTAAAAAAGACGATACCTTAAAAAGCATTGCAAAGTTCATTGTTCAGAACAAAGGCAAAAGCGGTATTATATATACGCTTAACCGGAAAACCACAGAGGAGTTGGCTGATATGCTTATGGCGAATGGCATTAAGGCTGTTGCTTATCATGCCGGACTAGATGCTAAGGTTCGTTCGGAGCGGCAGGATCAATTTATGAATGAAGATGTGCAGGTAATTGTGGCAACAATAGCTTTTGGTATGGGCATAGACAAGCCAGACATTCGGTTTGTCATACATTTTAATATACCCAAAAGCATAGAGAACTATTACCAGGAAACCGGCCGGGCCGGTCGTGATGGTATGGAGGGGAAATGCCTTTTATATTATTCACACAAGGATGTTTCAAAGCTTGAGCACCTGATGCGGGATAAGCCTTTAAGCGAACGGGAAGTAGGCGCACAATTGATAGATGAAACCGTGGCGTATGCAGAAAGTGGCGTTTGTCGCCGGAAAATCTTAATGAGCTATTTTGGTGAAGAGTATCCTGATCAAAACTGTGGAAGTTGCGACAATTGTAAAAACCCTAAAGAAAAATTAGAAGCAAAAGATAACGTTGTACAAGCATTGCAGGTGATAAAGGCTTTGGACGAGCGGTTCGCTACGGACTATGTGGTAAAGATTATTATAGGGAAGCTAACGCCCCAGATCATGATGTACCGGCACGAAGAAATGCTTCAATACGGCATTGGAAAAAATCATCCCGATCATTTTTGGAGTTCGCTTATTCGCCAAATGATTCTTGAAAGTTTATTAGAGAAAGATATTGAAGAATACGGGGTATTAAAGATTACTAAAAAGGGACATGATTTTATAAAGAAGCCCAGGCCATTCAGTATTGTAATGAACAACTTATTTGAAGATGCTAATGCTGATGATGATGAAGGCCCAGTGGAAGTAACGCCCGTTGCAGCTGTTGATGAAAAGCTTTTTGAAATGCTCAAAGAGTTGCGTCAAAAAGAAGCGAAGAAAAAAGCGCTTCCACCATTTGTAATTTTCCTTGAGAATTCATTACAGGATATGGCTACAATGTATCCAACCACAACTGCAGAATTGGAAAAATGCCAGGGTGTTAGTAAAGGGAAAGCCATTCGTTATGGCAAACCATTCATTGAAGTAATCACCGCTCATGTGCAGGAAAATAACATTGAGAAGCCCGATGATTTTATAATGAGAAGTGTAGTAAATAAAAGCGGCAATAAAGTGCATATCATCCAGCAGGTTGATAAAAAAATTCCTTTGGAAATGATTGCCAAAAACAGAGGATTAGCTGTGGATGTATTGTTTGAAGAAATGGAAACTATTGCTGCCAGCGGCACTAAGTTGAACCTGGATTACGCTATTGATCAAATGCTTGATGAATATGAGCAGGCCGAGATTTTAGATTATTTTAAAGGCTGTGAGACGTCATCATTGCAAATTGCACTTGATGAATTACCCGATGGAAACTATAATTGGGAGCAATTGAAGCTTATGCGCATTAAGTTTTTAAGTGTCTATGGCAACTAATCAAGCAGGCTACAAAACTCTTTTAGCGGATTACCTTTTTTGTGTTTAAGTTTTCCTATTTTTGCTGCCCGCAAATACGGATGGTGCGGTAGCTCAGTCGGTAGAGCAAAGGACTGAAAATCCTTGTGTCGCCGGTTCGATCCCGGCCCACACCACAATAGAACGAATCAAAAAGCCCCTCAATTAGTTAGGGGCTTTTTGATTAACTTATGGCCTTACTAGTGTTCTTTTACGGTTGCCCATTTACGAACTCGGGAAATACGACTTGTAGGATTCCTATTTCGAAGTCAGGTTAAAAGATTTAGGCACTAACTAAAATAAATAGCCCGTAAGTTATTACTACCATTTCTGGGACGGATTTTTTATCTTCTTCCTTTGCCCATTTACAATCACCTCGTCATCAAAAGACCCCCAAGGCATATCCTGAGGTAGTTTGGATTGAAAATAATGCGCTTGTTTTATGAAAATTGCTGAATTGGCATTTGTGTAACCATTCTCTTGTTTTGATGAAAGCGAATCATTGGAGAAATAGTATCTAGAGGCGCAGTTTCTGCATTTAGATTTGGGTGGAATAACCGTCACGGCTGTCAATTTATTTGCTCCGAAGGAATAAATCACTTGTGTTCCTTTCTCTGGTTTTTTTGGATTGTAGTACTCTCGAATATAGCTAATCCTTCTGTTCCGTTCGTCAAAATAATAGGAGCGGCTCATCGTGGTATTCTTTCCAGAAGCATCAACAGTATCCATAACCTCAAACATTAATAGTATATGTTCACTGGGGGCAAACTTTTTTGCCTTACTGACAATGCGAACAGTATCCATTGTCTGGGCACCCACGTATGATCCCAGACCCAGTAACAACAACAGAACAGTTGTCTTTTTCAAGTGGCGTATCGGAAGGAGTGCTTTCATAGTGTTTCATTTAATATTTCTCCAAACTACAAGCATATATTAGACCATAATGTGACGAATGTCACGCCTGTTAATGTTTGTCGCCAGCAGACAGTTAAGTGTATAAAAATGAATTCTTAAGTTTCCTAATCTTTTTTTAAGTAGCAGTCTTTTCAATAAGAACCTTAATCAATATAAATTTTTTTAAGAAAAGACAATTTTTGTTAAAAATTTATGTTTATTAGATAATCCAAGTCTAAAAAAACTTAAATCCAGTCCAAATGAAAAACCTCATCATTCTGGCATTAATATGCCTTACTGCGTGTACAAAAGCAGTTGATAAACCTGCATCTGCAATTCTTTCTGATGATAGAAAACAAAGTTGTGATTTCGGCATTACCAATTTCAATTTATCTAAAAGATCCCCGGTAAATAATGAGATTGAGGCTAAAGGCAGGCCTATAAAATCCAGTGGCACTACATCTTCTGCCCCACCCTCAAATAGTTCAGTAATTTTTCTTGACTTTGATGGTCACTTGGTTAGTAATACTTCCTGGAACTATAGTGGCGATATTAATTGCGCTTCATCAAACCTAACAACTACGCAAATGACTGAAATATTGTTGCGTATGACAAATGACTTTAGCCCCTTTAATATTATAATAACTACCGACCAGGCTACATATAATGCAGCTAACGTCTACAAGAGAATGAGGGTTGTATTTACTGAATCATGGGAATGGTATGGAAAAGCAGGCGGGGTATCTTATACCGGAAGTTTTACCTGGGGTGATAATACACCTTGTTTTGTGTTTTCTTCACTGCTTAATTACGACACGAAGAGTATTTCAGAAGCAGCGTCTCATGAAGCAGGACATACATTAGGTTTAAGGCACCAGGCTTCTTATGATGCAAACGGAGTTAAAACATCTGACTATAATTATGGACAAGGGAGTGGTGAAATAGGCTGGGCGCCTATTATGGGCGTAGGGTATGGTCAAAATCTTACAATCTGGCATAATGGACCAACTCCTTACGGCACTACATCTTTACAAGACGATGTGGCGGTCATCACAGGTGTTGTAGGGTTAAAAGGGGACGATTATTCAAATACTAATTCAGGGGCTTCGCCTCTTGTATCTTCGATGGATGGGATGATTAATAATAATACCGATGTTGATTTTTTTTCAATAGATATAAATACTTCAAAACAAATCGCTCTCACCCCTTTTAACGTTGGCGGAGCTAATAATCCTGGTGCTGATGTAGACTTATTATTAAATGTATATAATGCACAAGGGAGTTTAATAAAATCCTTAGATGATGCAAGCATTTTGAATGTTTCAACTATATTAAATGCAGGGAAGTATTATTTAGCTGTTACAACTACTCCTAATCAGTTTGCCAGTAAATACGGCATGTTAGGAAAATACACTGTTAGCGTATTATAGGTCAACCTTATAAAACCGCTAGCTGTCTGGCGGTTTTATTAATTATCTACCCATGAACACCATTAATATTTGCACATCACTAGGATTGATGCCGGATATACGGCTTGCTTGTCCAAGAGTTTTTGGGCGTATTTTAGTAAGTTTCTCTTTGGCTTCAATGCCAAGTGCATTAAGTTTTTTATAGTCAAAATCTTCTGGTATAACCAAATCTTCCATCTGTTTCATTCTGTTCACTAACTCTTTTTCTCTTTCTATATAAACCTCGTATTTGATTTGTATTTCAGTTTGTTCTAAACTTTCTTCATCAAAATCGTTTAGTAATTTATTAATTGATTCAATACTTCTAAGTTGTTTAAGCTGCACATTCGGACGAAGAAGAAGTTTGTCAATCTTTTGCCTTTCTATGATGGGAGCACTATTCAGTGATTGAAGTATTGGGTTAACATCTTGATGATCAATTATTTGATTGTGAAGAATAGTTTTTGCTTTAGTAATTTGATCTTTTTTGGAAATTACTTTATCCATGCGTTGTTGTGATGCAAGGCCCATTCGATAACTAATCTCCGTTAAGCGTAGGTCCGCATTGTCCTGACGTAAAAGCGTTCTAAATTCAGCCCTTGAAGTAAACATGCGGTAAGGCTCTTGTGTACCCTTGCTAATTAAATCATCAATTAGAACTCCTATATATGCTTCACTTCTTTTTAATATAAAAGGAGCCTCGTTTTTAATTTTAAGATGTGCATTTATTCCGGCCATTATCCCTTGACATGCTGCTTCCTCATAACCAGTTGTTCCATTAATTTGTCCCGCAAAAAATAAGTTTTCAATGTTCTTTGTTTCAAGGCTGTATTTTAATTGTGTAGGGGGGAAGAAATCATATTCTATTGCATAGCCGGGGCGAAAAAATTTTACATCTCTGAAACCCTCTACTTTTCTTAAGGCTTCAAATTGTATTTCTTCAGGTAAAGAGGTGGAAAAACCGTTAACGTACACTTCTACTGTATTCCAACCTTCCGGCTCTACAAATAGTTGATGGCGTTCCCGTTCTGCAAACCGGTTTATTTTATCTTCTATACTTGGGCAGTAGCGTGGGCCAATTCCTTCAATTCTCCCTGTATACATAGGGCTGCGATCAAAACCTGTTTTAAGTACGTCATGAACGCCTTTATTTGTATAGGTTATCCAGCAACTTTTTTGACTTTTAGGTTTTACAGTTTTCAAAAAAGAAAACCCGGAGATCTTTTTATCTCCGAACTGCTCTTCCATTTTTGAATAATCCAGCGATCTGCCATCTACTCTTGGTGGAGTTCCAGTTTTTAGCCTCTCACTTTCAAATCCTAAGGATACTAATTGCTCTGTAATACCTTGTGAGGCTTTCTCCGCTACTCTTCCGCCAGTAAACTTCTTTTCGCCAATATGAATAACACCATTTAGAAAGGTTCCATTAGTCAGAATTACTGACTTTGCCTTGATTTTATGCCCTAGCCCAGTTGTTACGCCTATTGCTTTGTTATTTTCTATTAAAATATTTTTTGCCAGATCCTGGTAGAAATCCACGTTGGGCGTATTCTCCAGCATTTCCCTCCAATGCTGAGCAAATAGCATTCTATCATTTTGAGAGCGTGGACTCCACATAGCTGGCCCTTTAGATTTATTTAAAAGCCTGAATTGAATCATTGAGGTATCTGATACAATTCCCGAGTATCCCCCTAAAGCATCAATTTCTCTAACAATTTGCCCTTTTGCTATGCCTCCCATTGCGGGATTGCAGCTCATTTGGGCAATTGTCTGCAGATTCATCGTTACCAATAATACTTTTGAACCCAGGTTTGCGGCGGCGGCGGCGGCTTCACAACCAGCGTGCCCTGCCCCAATAACCATTACATCATATGAAGAAAACATGTTGCAAATTTAAAGATCGTTTCACGGGTTAAGGTGTTAAACCGCCGTTTCACGTGAAACAAAAATGTCTAAATACTCATCTTCTTTAGAAGACATTTTTTTCTTTTTTTCCATGCTTTTGTCATCGTAAGAGCATAAATGAAGAGCTCCATGTATCATTACTCTCAATAATTCTTTTGAAAATGGAATATGCAGTAAGTGAGCATTTACTTTAACCCTATCTATACTTATAAAAATATCAGCTAGTAATGGATCCTTTGCTTGAGAGAGTTCGAAGGTGATGATGTCAGTATATGTGTCATGGTTTAAATATCCTTGATTCAACTCGTGTAAATAATCGTCACTGCAAAAAATATAGTTAATAGACTGAATTAACTGTCCTTCTATTTTAAAAAGCTCTTCAAGTACCCTTTTAGTCTGCTTCCTTTTTTTAAAAGTAAAATTCCTTTTCAGATAGTGAAAATGTATCTCCCCTGGTAAATTCATCATCAAAAATCGTAATAGCGTTGAAAATATGATGTTAGCTTTGAATGAATAAGGCAGTATGAAGTTATCAGATTTAAAACCTGGCGAACGTGGAATAATTAAAAGTTTTGTAGGCTCTGAACTTCAATTAAAACTAATGGAGATGGGCTGCATACCGGGAGAATTGGTTTTAATGGAACAAATTGCTCCATTAGGAGATCCTATTTCTATAAAAGTTGCCGGGTATACTTTAAGCCTAAGATTAAACGAGGCCGATCAAATAATAGTTGATAAATAATTGGAAATCAATAACATGGATGTTGGTTTATATTTTGGCTCATTTAATCCAATTCATGTGGGACATCTTATAATTGCCAACCATGTATTAATACACTCTACTCTTAGGGAAGTGTGGTTTATAATCTCTCCTCAAAATCCTCTAAAAGCTTCTAATACCTTGCTGAATGAGTATGACCGCCTGCACCTGGTAAACCAAGCTATAGAGGGGGATGAACGCTTAAAAGTAAGTAATATAGAATTTCAGTTACCTAAACCTTCTTACACATCCCATACCTTAATAGTTCTAAAAGAAAAGTATCCTAAAAATGTGTATACTCTTATTATGGGAAGTGACAGCTTTCAAAACCTACCTAAATGGAGAAACTATAAATCTATTATAAGTGACTATAAATTAATCGTTTATGAAAGACCAGATTTTAAAATCATAAATGATATTCATGCAAAAATCGAAATTATGCGTGCCCCGCTCTTAGAAATATCTTCTACTTACATACGCGAATTAATTAATAAAAACCAATCTATAAAATATTTAGTTCCAGATAAAGTAGAAAAAGAAATAGAGCTGCATCGTTTTTATAAGTCAAAGAAAATATCCTAACAAAAGACAAATTAAAACAACAAAAGGGGAGGGGATCCGTGAAAATTGTAAAAAGGAAAAAGTAAGAAGAATAATTCCAAGGTTTATTATACTATTTCTTTCCAGGTTTATGATTGAAATATCTTTCATTATGTAAAAGGTTGCAGCAATCATAATACCTACAACGACTGCATTAATTCCTTCTAAGGAACGATATATAACGACATATTTTTTTAAATTATTCCATATAGGAAAGAAAAACAGCACCAGTAAAGCGCTGGGTAAAAAAATTGCAATGCTTCCAATTACACATCCTACAATTTGCATTACAGGGCCATAATCTTTCAACGCCATCCCCCCAACAAAAGAAGAAAATGAAAAAACAGGTCCTGGTATTGCTCTTACAATTCCCATCCCTGTTGTCATATCATCTCTATTTACCGAAATAAGATTTGGATTTTTGTTTTTTACAACATCTGGTCGCACAGAATATTGTTCGTACATCATGGGCATTAATACATAACCACCGCCAAAAACAAGACTTCCCATTCTGTATACGTTCTCAAATAAATTTACTGGTTTTCGATTAGGCCAATCTTGTTTCCGGGCAATTTCACTTGTGATACCAGCCACAAGAAATATTATAGCAAAAAGCCATATATTCCCCCACTTAATTTTTTTGGGTTTAATTTCAGTTTGCGGAATTCGTTTGTTGCTAATATTAGTGGCAATACCTCCTAGAACTATTAAAGCAGGGAAAATAAATGGTGTAGTAAAAAATAAATACGTAGAAATGCTGCAAATAAACATAATTACCCAGGTAATAGGATTTTTTATAGAGATTTGAAAGGCTACAACCGAGGCATAAGCTAAAAAGCCAACTGCCATAGAAGGAATAAATTTAAAAATATCTGTGTGTAAAGACTTTTGATCTATATACTCCAAAAGAAAAGAAAAGCCTCCCATTAAAAAACAAGCAGGTGTTATCCATACAAGCAAAGTGATAATAGCCAGGGAAACCCCCCCTCTTTTATAACCAATAAGTGTAATGGTTTGAGTAGATGATGCGCCTGGAAGAAGATTGCAGAAAGCATTATATTCAAGTAGTTCTTCCTGTGTGATGTAAGACCTTTGCTTAACAAAATTCTTCATCATCATTGCCACATGGGCCTGCGGGCCGCCAAAAGCTGTAATGCTATAATAAAAAACAGTTCTTAAAAATGGTATATGGCGGAGCAATAGCATTAGTCTAAAAATAGAAAAAACATAACTGTGTTGGATGAATAGTCCAGAGAATGTTTAATTTATCTGAATGAATTTTCCTTAAACGACCTTCAACTTACAAATTGGATGGAAATACTTATTTCAGTAGTTGATAAGCAAGTAGGCTCATAAAATATGCAAGTCCCGTCATGTAAACCAGTTGAATAACTGGCCACTTCCAGGTTTTAGTTTCTCTGCGGGTAATGGCAAGCGTACTCATACACTGCATAGCAAATACATAAAAAATCATTAAAGAAACACCGGCGGCCAGAGTAAACAAAGGCGATCCATCAGGGCGTTTGGCAGCTTTCATTTTATCGCTTAGCAATAAATCTTCATCGTTAGCACCCACACTATACAAGGTAGCCATAGTGCCTACGAATACTTCTCTGGCAGCAAAAGAAGTTATAAGCGCAATTCCAATACGCCAGTCGTAACCCAAGGGCAAAATAGCAGGTTCAATAGCCTTACCTATAATACCTGCATAAGAGTTTTGTAATTTGGCCGCCTTATAATTTGTTTCAATTACATCAGGGTGTAATTGTTTTTCGCTCTTTGCTTGTTGATACTGTAGTTCTATACCATTCATTCTTTTTCCAGGCCCAAAAGAACTTAATGCCCAAAGAATAAGACTTATGATCATAATAATTTTACCCGCATCTGTTACAAAGATCTTTGCCTTACTTATCATCGTATGTACAACATTACTCCACCGGGGTGACCTGTAAGTAGGCAACTCCAAAATAAAAAAGCTTTTCTCTTTTATATGAATAAACCATTTGGCTATGTAAGAAACTATCAATGCCACTACAAGGCCTAGCAGGTACAAACCCATCATAACCATTCCCTGCACACTTAAAAACCCTAAGAAGTAAGCATTGGGAATTACAAGGCCTATAAGTATTGTGTACACGGGAAGACGTGCCGAGCAACTGATTAGCGGAGTAATTAAAATTGTTAGTAAGCGCTCTTTTCTATTTTCAATACTCCGGGCAGACATAATTGCAGGAACTGCACAAGCAAAGCCACTGATCAACGGCATTACGCTTTTACCATTTAAACCAACGCTACGCATCAACCTGTCGGTTAAAAAACTTATCCTGGCCATATAGCCAGTGTCCTCCAAAAGAGTAATCAAACCAAAGAGGATCATTATCTGGGGAACAAAAATTAAAATACCACTTAGGCCCGCTATAATCCCATTTATTAATAAATCGCTCCACCATACTTGTGGCAAAGAGTTATTTAGAAAGCCACTCATTGAAAAAAATAATAACTCAATCCAACCCGATAGATATTGACCCAGAAGAAATACAGATTGAAACAATAAAAAAAGTACAGCCAATAAAATAAGATAGCCCCAACGACGGTGCAGTAACAAATTGTCAAGCTTATCTGTTAATAATGTTTGTTCCAATGGGTCAGGTTCTGAAACAGCAACCTGCATAATGTGTTTTATCCTGCTATATCGTTGAAGGATTTCATTCGCCTGAGTTTTTGTAGGATTAAAATTATAGGTCCTTTCAATTCCTTCAATGGTTTGCTGTAGCCCTGCCTCTAATTCGAAGCCTTCATGATTAATTAATAAATGAACCGCACCATAATCGCTGATATCCGGAAAATGTATTTTTAAAGCATCTATTGCTTCATGAGACATAGCGCGGTTATTAATAAAATCCCGCACCGGTGCCTGGTACAAATGCAAAGCAGTTTGTTCAATGGCTTTTTTTAATTGAGGTATGCCTTTTTGTTTACGAGGATTAATATAAACTACAGGAACTCCAAGTTCTCTTTCTAATTCAGAGAGGTCAATTTTGATACCTTTCTTTTTAGCCAAATCAACCATAGTTAAAGCAAGTACAACAGGTTTTTTAAGATCTATTATTTGTGTGCAAAAAAGAAGGTTACGTTTTAAACTACT
>JAYULK010000015.1:0-19198 GCA_043763635.1 Chitinophagaceae bacterium | reverse complement strand
CCCATGATGGAAAACAGGGAAGGAAAAGAAAACCCGTTTAAAGGAAGAGATCATCATACCGAGGCGTTTACTATATGGATGGCAGGCGGCGGAATACGTAAAGGAGTAAGCCATGGAGAGACCGATGAAATCGGTTATAGTTCTGTTAGTGGTGGTGTAACAGCTTACGATATCCAGGCAACTATATTAAATCGTCTGGGTTTTGATCATGAGCAATTTACATACGATTTCCAGGGTAGGCCTTTCAGGTTAACAGATGTGCATGGAAAAGTTATAGAAGAAATTATTGCATAATTCACACAATATTTAATGACACAGAACAGAAGAGCATTTATCAAAACAACAACTTCGGCTACTACAGCATTATTGCTTTCTTCTTTAGATGTGATGGCAGAAAAAAATCCGCCAATAAACGATGTAAATAAAAACTTTGATTTAAAAATTCTTGCTACAAGCTGGGGCTTTGCAGGTACGCTTGATGCCTTTTGTGCAAAAGCAAAAAAAGAAGGATATGATGGGATAGAAATGTGGTGGCCTATGGAGAAGCCTTCGCAGGATGAATTGTTTGCCATGCTAAAAAAGTATACCCTTGAAGTAGGGTTTCTTTGCGGCGCTAACCAGAGTAGCTACAAAGAGCACCTGGCACATTTTAAAAAAATGAGCGAAGCGGCTGCTACCACTACAATTCAAAAACCTTTATACATCAACTGCCATTCGGGAAAAGACTTTTTTTCTTTTGAAGAAAATGTCACCTTGGTTCACCATACTACCCAATTATCAAAACAGACAGGCATTCAAATTTACCATGAAACACATCGGTCCCGCATGCTGTTTGCAGCTCCGGTGGCAAAAAAGTATCTCCAAACAATTCCCGATTTGAAAATCACATTAGATGCATCGCATTGGTGTAATGTAAGTGAGTCGCTGTTACAAGACCAGGCTGAAACAATGGACCTGGCGATTGATAAAACAGAGCATATTCATGCACGCATTGGCCATGCGCAAGGTCCGCAAGTGAATGACCCGCGAGCGCCTGAATGGGAAGCTGCTGTGAAGGCTCATTTGAGTTGGTGGGATAGAGTAGTGGAAAGGAAAAAGAAGGCTGGCGAAACGCTAACAATACTAACAGAATTTGGACCGCCGGATTATATGCCCACAACTGCTTATACACGCCAGCCGCTGGCCGACCAGTGGGCTATTAATGTACATATCATGCACTTATTACGCAAACGCTATCTCACTGCATAAACCTGTTATCTTGCTGCTGACCATAACCGAATTTATAGGCCGTTTCCATCCCTTGTTTGTACACTTACCCATTGGCATTTTGCTGCTGGCCTTACTGCTTCAATGGCTATCAGGAAAAGAACAGTATACGTTGTCGCACGGTATAATGAAAGTTATATGGTTAATTGGCATTCTATCCGCACTGCTTTCTTGTATTACAGGTTATTTATTATCAATAAATGGTGGCTATGAAGAAAACACCGTTGGGTTGCACATGTGGATGGGGATTGCTGTTGCAGGAGTTTCTATGCTTGTTGGCGCAAAAGTTTTTAGCCGGCAGTTTGATGTGGTTTATAAAATCGCTTCAATTTTTTTACTGGCTTTAATTGCTGGTACGGGTCATTTTGGCGGATCGCTTACACATGGCGAAGATTATCTTTTAGCTGCGCTTACAGATGAAGAGGAAATTCTTCTAACTGCTGAAATAAAACCTATCCCTGATGTGCAGGAAGCAAATTTGTATGCTGATGTAGTGCAACCCATATTTCAAACAAGGTGTTATAGTTGTCATGGAGAAAAAAAACAAAAAGGTAAGCTGCGCATGGACAGCCCTGAGGCTTTATTAAAAGGAGGAAAGAACGGGGATGTTATTGCACCGGGAAAACCAAATGAAAGCGAGCTAATAAAACGTTTGTTACTGCCTCCGGAAGATGAGCACCACATGCCGCCAAAAGGAAAGCCAAAGCTTACAAAAGATCAAATAGCCTTGTTGCATTGGTGGATGGAGGGAGGTGCCCCATTTGATAAAAAAGTAAAAGACCTTGCACAAAACGAAAAGATAAAACCGGCGCTGACTGCATTGCAAAGAAGCCCTCGGAAAGAGCCAGAAGCGGTAGTAATAATACCTGAAGCCCCTGTTAAACAGGCAAGTCCCAAGGCAATTGAGGCGCTCAGGAACAAGGGGGTGATAGTAATGCCGGTAGCGCAAAACAGTAACTATCTATCGGTAAATTTTGTAACTGCTACTCATATCACAGACAAAGACATTCAGTTGTTACTGCCTTTGAAAGAGCAGTTATTATGGCTGAAGTTAAATGATGCAAAAATTGGTGATGAAGCAATGAGTTATATTAAGGAGTGTAACGGCCTAAGGATGCTGCAATTGAGCAACACACGCATAACCGATAAAGGACTTGCCCTCCTGGGTTCATTAAAAGAGCTGCGTTTAATAAGCCTTGTAGCTACAAACGTTTCAGAAAAGGGAATACTGGCGCTTAAAACGCTGCCACATCTGGAGGCCATTTATCTCTTTCAAACAAAACTTAACAGGAACGAATGGCAGCAATTAAAAAACTCTTTTCCAAAAACTGTTTTAGATACCGGGGGCTATGTTGTTCCAATACTTGCCAGCGATACAACGGAGTTTGTAAAAAAGGAAAATTAAAGAAGTAAAGATTGAATTAGTCTTTCAGAAAAATTCAGCTAACCTGGGTATATCAGGTACGTGGTTTTTCATAAGCAATTAAAAAGCTGGCATCACATTATTAATGCGGTCAAACATAGCTATGCAATAAAATGATAAGCCTGCTTTTTCAAGCAACTACTCTATGGTTTGGTTAACCTTACCGCATACACATTAAAAGTTATTGATAGGATAAGTATAGGATAATAAGGATAAATGATAATTCTCAGGCTCTTAAATTTATTTATATTAGTGGTGAAATTTGTATCGGGGCTGCGTGCATGCTTGATAGATGAAGGTTCGCAAGTTTGTTTAAATGCAAACTTTTTGAGGTGGTTGGATAGTAAAGTTCTTAGGATGCTTAACCGCGGTTTCACATTTATAGGTCAGATTAAATTATTAATTCTTGAAAGATTTAAATGGGCAGGTAGCTATTGTAACAGGTGCAGGGCAGGGTATTGGTTTCGAAATTTGCCGGCAGTTAGCATCACGAGGCGCCTCGGTTTTATTAAATGATATTGATGAAGTGCTTACAAGCAAGGCAGTAGGCGAGATAAATAATGAGTTTGGTAACTGTCATGCTCTTCCGGGCAATGCATCTGATCCTTTATTTATAGCAGAAATGATTAACGAAGCCGTTGCAAAATTTGGAAAGCTTACCATTGCCATCGCTAATGCAGGCATCACTTTATTTGGCGATTTTTTAAATTACCAGCCTGAGGATTTTTATAAAGTAATGCATACTAATTTAGGAGGTACTTTCTTTTTAGCACAAGCCGCAGTAAGGCAAATGAAAGACCAGGGTTCAGGCGGAAGTATTTTATTTATGTCCTCAGTAACCGGCCACCAGGCTCATAAAAATTTAGCAGCATATAGCATGAGCAAAGCCGCTATAGAAATGCTGGCAAAAAATCTTGTTATAGAAATATCGGGATACGGTATTAATGTAAATGCTATTGCACCTGGCGCTACCCTTACAGAACGTACAAAGCTGGAAGAAGACTATGAAGCTGTCTGGAAACGTATAACACCTATGCAGCGGCCAGCCACTCCTGTTGATATTGCCAGTGCCGCTTTATTTCTTGTTTCAAAAGAGGCACGCCATATAACAGGCCAGACCATTGTGATAGATGGTGGCTGGACGTGTGTTAGCCCTTCTCCATACGAAAGCTGATAAAACATTACAGCCTTAAGAGTTTTACTTTTTTTATCTAACGATTAATATGCTTACCATCCTTCGTTTCAAAATTCTTTTTGTTTTGTTATTTGTATGTATGCAGGTTCAGGCTGCTTCTCCCTTACAGCCTGGTACGCTTACTTGTGAGTACATTAAAAATCCATTAGGCATTGGCGATTTAAAACCACGTTTAAGCTGGACTTTAACCGCCAACGAAAGAAACCAAAATCAATCGGCTTATGAGGTGATTGTAAGTGATGATCAAAAAATTATTTTTTCTGGTAAAGGAAATGTTTGGGAAACAGGAAAAATAATTTCTTCACAAAACCTGCATGTTGAATACGCAGGAAAGCCATTAAAGCCATTTACGAAATATTTTTGGCGGGTAAAAATTTATAATGCCGCAGGTGATGCATCGGAATGGAGTGAGCCGGCTACATTTGAAACAGCCATGCTGCAATCATCTGACTGGAAAGCCCAATGGATTGGCGATGGTAAAAAGCAATTTGATAAGGCGGAGGATTTCTATAAAGATGATCCGGCGCCGCTTTTTCGAAAAGCATTTGTTGCACAAAAAAAAATAGCTGCGGCAAGATTATATGTTTCCGGTCTGGGTTATTATGAAGGTTATATAAATGGGAAAAAAATAGGTGACCATGTATTAGACCCTGGATGGACCACCTATAAAAAACAGGCCTTTTATGTAACGCATGATTTGACCTCTTTACTACAGCAAGGCAAAAATACAATAGGTTTTATGTTGGGTAATGGCTGGTATAATCCTTTGCCGCTACAGCTTTTTGGCCGGTTTAACTTAAGGGATGTGCAACAAACAGGGCGCCCTTGTTTAAAAGCGCAGATACGGGTACTATATACAGATGGAAGCAGCGAAACGATTGCAACCGATCAAAGCTGGCAAACAGCCACAGGCCCGGTAGTTCGTAACAACGTTTACCTTGGCGAACATTATGATGCCCGTTTGGAAAAAGAAGGCTGGTCTACGGGATTTTTAAAAAACGATAGCTGGAAAAATGCTGTTATAACAGAAGGGCCATCAGGAGAACTGACACCGCAAATGCAGCCACCTGTGCGCATTACTAAAGTGATTAATCCGGTAAGAATTACCGAAGTGGGTAAGGACACTTTTTTAGTAGATATGGGGCAAAACTTTGCAGGAGTAGCTAGTATACGAGTAAAAGGCCCTGCGGGTGCAAGAGTCGTATTGCGTTATGGTGAGGATGTTCATACTAATGGACGCTTAAATTTTTTAACCACAGTGGCAGGACACATCAAAGAGATGTGGAATCTAAAAGGGGGGCCTGGTGCGCCAAAAACCGCATGGCAGGAAGATAGTTATACATTAAATGGAAAGGGCACAGAGCGATGGGCTCCACGCTTTACCTTTCATGGCTTTCGTTATGTTGAAATTACCGGCTGGCCTGGTAGGCCATCACTCAATGATATTCAAGGATTGCGCATGAATTCTGATATTCAGCCTGCAGGCAGCTTTGCTTCTTCGAATGATATGTTCAACCGTTTACAGGAAAAAATCCACTGGACATTTTTAAGCAATGTATTTAGTGTACAATCCGATTGTCCGGGGCGTGAAAAAATGGGTTATGGAGCAGATATTGTGGCCACAACGGAAGCGTTCATGTACAATTATGATATGTCTCAGTTTTATAGTAAAACGGTTCGGGACTATGCTAACGATCAGCAGCCGGATGGAGGGATTACCGAAATAGCTCCTTATACCGGAATTGCAGACCGGGGTTATGGTGGAGAGTCAGGTCCTCTGGGTTGGCAACTGGCATTTCCTTTTGTACAAAAAAAACTCTACGAGTTTTATGGCGATAAACAAATTATTGAAAAAAATTATGATGGCATAAAAAAGCAAATGACATTCTTAGAGTCGAAAGCTATCAATGGTTTGTTTCATTGGGATATAAGCGATCATGAAGCACTAGACCCGAGGTCTGAAGCGTTTACGGCTTCCGCTTTTTATTATCATCATGCATTATTGGCGGCTGAATTTGCAACTATACTTAATAAAAAAGAGGATGCGGAAAAATATTCAAGGCTTGCGCAACACATCAAAACTGCAATCGTTCAAAAATTTTTAGTACCAAATACCGGCAGGTTCGATCTGGCTACACAAGCAGCCCAATTATTTGCGCTTTGGTACAACCTGTCACCTGAAAAAGAAAAAAGCACACAGGTTTTGCTGGATGAATTTTCCCGACACAAGGATCATATTTCTACAGGCATTTTTGCCACAAAATTTATGTTTGATTTTTTTCGGCAAACAAATCAAAATGAATTAGCGTATAAAGTGGCTAACCAACGCGATTATCCCGGATGGGGTTTTATGTTGCAACAGGGTGCTACTACTTTATGGGAATCCTGGGCTAAGCCCGATCAGAATTCACAAAATCATCCAATGTTTGGCTCTATCAGCGAATGGTTTTACCGTTCTCTTTTAGGCATCAATTCAGGCGCTCCTGCTTTTAAGAAGATCATCATTAAACCGCAACCGGCAGGCGATCTTGCATGGGCAAAGGGCAGCTATAATTCTATACAAGGTCCCATTGTTAGCGAATGGAGAAAAGAAGGCGGCAGCTTTATTTTACAGGCAACCATACCACCTAATACAACCGCCGAAGTATGGATTAAAGCTACTGAAAGTGATGTTATTACAGAAAGCGGAAAAACCTTAAAGAGCCAAAATCTTGCAGTAAGCAGGTATGAAAACGGTTATGCAGTAATTGATATTCCCTCCGGCAGCTATGCTTTCAAAAGAAACCAGTAAAAAAATTTTTGAGAGATATTTATAGATATTTACCAATCTTCCACCTCAAAATTTTATAATGAAGCTTCTTTTTGGCTTACTTATATTTTCAATATTCCTCTTTGCGTTTACTTCTAAAAAGAAGCAACGGATTTTAATTTTTACCAAAACCACGGAACACCGTCATTCGTCGGCTATACGTGCAGGCAGGCAGGCCATCTTGTTATTGGGAAAAGAAAACAATATTATTGTTGATACCACGCAGGACGCTTCTATGTTCACTGCCGATAATTTGAAGAAGTATAAGGCAGTAGTTTTTTTAATTACAACAGGAGATAATCTTCTTAACCCGGAACAAAAATCCGCTTTTCAAAATTATATCCGTTCGGGCGGGGGCTTCGTAGGTGTACATGGCGCTTCTGATGCAGAGTACAGTTGGGATTGGTATGAAAAATTGGTAGGCGGTCGTTTTCAGGGGCATCCGCCCACGCAGATGGCTAAGGTTATTGTAGTAGATGCAAAACATCTCTCTACCAAAGGTCTTCCTCAGGTATGGGAACGTACAGACGAATGGTATAATTTCAAGAACCTCAATCCTGATGTGCATGTAGTGCTTAAGCTTGATGAAACTTCTTATAAAGGAGGCAAGCATGGCGATAACCACCCTGTAGCCTGGTATCATGCTTATGACGGCGGTCGTGCTTTTTATACAGAGTTGGGCCATACAGATGAAAGCTATACAGAGCCTTTATATTTGCAACACTTGCTAGGTGGAATTAAATATGCTATGGGTTTAAAAAAATAAACCTTGTATTCATTATTTATTGCTGCCATTATCAAACTCTCAAGTCAACTTCATGAAAATTTACCGGTTCATTTTAAGCGCATTTCTTTTTCTTCATTTTTCAATTGCGCATGCCCAGTTAAATGCGGCGCTTCCGTTAGATACGTTTCAAATAAATACTATTGATCAATTTTCAGGCGCTAACAAAAGCTGGAGCATAGGCGGTACTGTTATGATGAACAGGACCAGTAGTAATATAAAACTATCTCCTGGAAAAGGCATATTGGTGTTTGAGAGGGATAAGGATAAAAGTGGAAATAATATTACCGCTTTTACCCATGGCAATATGGATTTTGAAATAGAGTTTATGCTGGCTCCCCAATCGGAAGCAGCCATTCTTTTTCAGGGCATGTATGTTATTCACCTAAAAGATAACTGGGGCCAAAATAACCTAACCTACAAAGATTGTGGCGGCATTTCTGTATCAGAAAGTATGTCTTCAGGCGAAGTAAAAAACGTCAGGAGAATTCCTGCTTTCAATGCTTGCCACGCACCGGGTTTATGGCAAAAATTACAGGTAAGTTTTGCAGCCCCGTTATTTGATGCACAGGGTGAAAAAATAAAGAATGCACGATTTGACAGGGTAATCCTTAATGGCGCTATCATTCATGAAAATGTTGAATTGCCTGTTGCAGGTGTGCAGGAGAAAGCAACCGGCCCACTGGTTATTGCGGGTATAAAAGGCCCTGTAGCTTTTAAAAGCATGGCGCATTTACCTGTAAATAATGACCGAATAACATTGAAGAATGTAACCTATAAGTACATGGATGGTAAGATGAATGATTTTCCGGACTTTGCTACAGGTAAAATTATTAAAACAGGTAATCTTAATGCAATAAGCTGGCAGCCTAATACCTCTAATGAAGATTTTGCTTTTGAATATTCAGGCTTGATGGATGTTCCTGCAACAAATCAGTATAACTTTCAGATGACAACCCTGGGCGGAGGGCGGCTTATTATAGATGGCAAAAAAATCATGGAGCATGCTTCCGGTATAGACCATGAAGGAAAAATGGATCGGAAAGATATAGCGACTTCAACTATAACATTAGAAAAAGGTTTGCATCCTTTTTCATTTACTTATTACAAAAACACCTGGGCTACAGTACCTGTGTTGGGATTATTTGCACAGGGCCGCGGTAATTACAGCCAGGCATTACACGATGACAACAGCTTTCCGCCCGAAGATGCTGTGGGCCGTATTATCATAAAGCCTGGAGAAGAAACTGTTATGCAAAGAAGCTTTTTATTTTTCAAAGGCAAAAAGAAAATGCATTGCATTTCTGTGGGTGACCCACTCGGCGTTAATTATTCTTATGATTTGGGTAATGGCTCATTATTTCAGGTATGGAAAGGAGCTTTTGGTGATGCAACGGGCATGTGGCATGTAAGAGGCAACCAGATATTGGAAGCTTTAGGCAGCCCTGTTTTATTTAATGATAATCCCCAGTTTGCTATAGCGGAACAAAATGCACCGTGGCCTGATAGTTTGCCAAAGCAAACAGGCTATTATCGTTTAAAGGGGTATGACCTTTCCTCAGCAGGCAGGCCGGTTTTTAAATATAACATAGCAGGTGTAAATGTGGCGGATGCTATTTACCCTGAAGAAAATGGAAGAATAATAACACGAAAGCTAAATGTGAATAGCAGTGGCGCCGCGGGTGATGTTTTATTTCGCACAATAAAAGCTAAGAAAATTGACGGCCTTTCTAATGGTGAATATTACATTAATGATGGCGAGTATTTTATTCGCTTCAATACATCCCTTCAAGTCGTCGTTCGGCAAACTAAAGAAGGAGCAGAATTGATTATTCCTTTAAAGAAAGGAATAGAAACTGAAATAAATTATTCAATTATCTGGTAATAGAGCAACATGAAAAAAAGCGCTTATTGTTTTATAATTTCCATCTTAATAGCTTCTGCTATTGTTGCACAGTCAGTAGATAGTGCCGGCGTTTCTGAAAAAGATTATTTTAAAATAGTTACTGTTCCTATACCTGCGGATATTATGCTTGAGGTAGGGGGTTTAAAAACATTGCCGGACGGCAGACTAATTATTACCACACGCCGCGGTGAATTATGGCTGGTAGAAAACCCATACATGAAAGGAGGCAGCAGACCCATATATAAACGCTTCGCTCATGGCTTGCACGAGGTGCTGGGAATATCTTATAAAGAAGGATCTTTTTATGTATGCCAGCGGTCCGAAGTAACAAAGTTAACAGATACGGATGGCGATGATAAAGCAGATAAATATGAAACCTTGTACGTTATACCATTAACAGGCAATTATCATGAGTATGCTTACGGCCCAGTGTTTCAGCCAAATGGCGATATGATCATTACTTTAAACCTTGCATTCGGGCCGGAAGGATTAAGCAGTGTGCCATGGCGTGGCTGGATGTTGCGTATTGATACGGCAACGGGCACGGCTATACCTTATGCGGCTGGTATGCGTTCGCCAGCAGGAATGGGATTAAGTACAACCGGTGATTTGTATTATTCCGATAATCAGGGAGACTGGGTTGGCTCAGGAAGAATAACACTGGTAGAAAAAGGCGATTTTGTTGGCAATCCTGGGGGATTGGACTGGTCAAAAATGCCAGAGTCGCCGGTAAAACTGAAACGGGTTGATATACCCAATAGTGGCAGGCCCATGTTTGAAGTGGCAAAGGAAATTCCGGGAATTAAAATACCTACAGTCTGGTTTCCTCATGGCATTATGGGTACTTCCACATCAGATATATTAGCCTATACCGGTAAAGCAAATATGGGCCCTTATGAAGGCCAGTTATTTGTAGGCGATCATTCGCAAAGCAAGGTGATGAGGGCTTCTCTTGAAAAAGTAAAGGGCGTTTATCAGGGTGCCTGTTTTCCATTTTGTGAAGGTTTTAGTTCCGGTGTGTTTCGCCTTGATTGGGGTAGTGACGGTTCTATGTTTGTTGGAATGACCAGCCGTGGCTGGGACGCTACAGGCAGAAAATTATATGGGCTTCAGAATGTTGTATGGACAGGAAAAACGCCTTTTGAAATGAAAGCCATTGCTGCTAAACCCGATGGTTTTGAAATAGAATTTACACAACCCGTAGATAAGTCAACTGCGGCAAATGCTGACCTGTATCAGGTAACCAGCTTTATTTATAAATATCATAAGGCTTATGGCAGTCCTGTTATTAACCAAAATACCTGCGCTGTACAGGCTGTAGTTATTTCCGCAGATGGCTTAAAAGCAAGGATTGTTGTAGACAGTCTTCGCACAGGTTACATCCATGAAATTAAATTAGGAGGGATGACTGGTGCTGATAAAGCACCTTTACTGCATAATGTAGCTTATTACACTTTAAATAATATTCCTGATGGCGATAAGCTTGTTTATAAAAAAACAAAGCCTGCTATGCATGATCATAACATGGCAATGGAGCCGAAGAAGATGGATAAGCCAGCAGCGGTGAGTAAAGAACCAAAAAGCGATAGTAAAGAACGACTTCTAAAAAGACAATCAAAAATGCCTGCTTCATGGACAAAAGGCGCTGATAAAAAACTGGTCATCGGTACAAAGCCCGGTTTAAAATTTGAGGTGGAAGAAATAACAGTGAAAGCAGGAAGCCGTGTGCAGCTAACTTTTAGCAACACAGATGATATGCAGCATAATTTTGTGTTAGTCGCTCCCGGCAAAGGTGATATAGTAGGTAAAATGGCTTTGGATCTGGGGCTTAAAGGACCTGAAAAAAACTATGTGCCTGAAACGCCTTTTGTGTTAGCCTATACAAAATTGTTACAGCCATCTTCAGGTGAAACAATATATTTTACGGCGCCCCTAAAACCTGGCAACTATCCTTATGTATGCACTTATCCGGGCCATTATTTGGTAATGAGAGGAGTGATGAAAGTTGTGAATTAGGATGGGTTTGCTTACTGATTATGTGTTTTTTGAGCAGCAGGTTTAAGGTTTACAGAAAAATGCTTCTCACAAAAGAGTAGCGAAAAAAGTATGTGAATTTTAATACAGGTATCCGGTGATACATGCAGTGAAAATAAAAAATGCAAGGTG
The DNA here is from genome assembly GCA_043763635.1 of Chitinophagaceae bacterium. Classification (GTDB taxonomy): domain Bacteria; phylum Bacteroidota; class Bacteroidia; order Chitinophagales; family Chitinophagaceae; genus Flavisolibacter. The sequence continues at coordinate 7,649 of JAYULK010000015.1, read as the reverse complement.
CTCCTTTTCTATGGAGAGATAATTTAGAGGTGAGGTAATAGCCTTTTTTAGAGGTGCCTAATTAGACTGCTTCACTTTTTCCCACCATCCTCTTCCATCTAGTGGATAAACTTTTGTTGTTTTTGCCCAATGATTCCAATTGGCAGCAAGTTGCTTTACCAATTGAGGATGGTTGCTTGCTACATTGTGGTTTTCTGTGCGATCTGTTTTTAAATTATATAATTCCCATACAGGAAAATAAGGTGCTTTACTCGCTTTTGGAGAAACCAATTTCCAATCGCCGAGCCTAATCCCACAAGCAGTTTCATGCTCGAAATAAATGGCTTTCCGGTCTATCTTATTACCCAGTAAAGCGGGCAATAAATTTATTCCATCTGCAGCTTTATATTTTATACCGGCAGCCGCCAATAAGGTGGGCATTATATCCACGATATGACTGATTTGATTAGTGATGACACCACGTTTCTTAATATGCCCAGGCCAATGCACAATTAAAGGACTGGCAATTCCACCTTCGTAAATATTTGATTTATACGAACGGAACGGCGCATTACTTACCTGTGCCCATTCTCTATTGTAACTGTACCGGGGTTTTTCTTCGCCTAAGTTTTCAATATCTGCCAAAAGCATTCGGGGCATTTCATTGCCCTCCATTTCCTCGTTGCCTCCATTGTCTGAAAGGAAAATGATGAGTGTATTATCAAGTTGATTATGCTTTTGCAGCATAGCGATGATTTTTGCAATGCCTTTATCCATATTATCTATTTGGGCGGCATAAACTTCCATACGTGCTTGCCAGGTTAGCTTGTGTGTTTCAGCTACCTCGTTCCAATCAGGAATTCTGTTGTCTTTTTTCGCAATAATTGTTCCTGCATTTATCCAGCCTTTGGCTATTAAATACTTTGATTTTTGCAGCCTAAGCTCATCCCAACCAGCTTTAAAACTGCCTTTATATTTTTGGATATCTTCTTTGAGAGCATGTAAGGGGCGGTGAGGAGTTGTATAAGCTACGTAGCAAAAAAAAGGGTCTTGTACTTCGTTTAGAATATGCCCTTGCATAAATGTTAGTGCAGCATCGGTAATAGCATTGGTTAAATAAAAATCTTTGGGTGGGGCAATCAAATGGTTATCGCTGACTAAATCATTGGGTATATAATAACTATCGCCACCACTTAAAATACCATAGTATTTTTCAAACCCTCTTTGCAAAGGCCAATTGTGTTTACTCGCAGTATCGTTAATAAATTTATTAGCAGTTACGTGCCACTTACCAGCTATATAACAGTGATATTTCGCCTTGGTTAAAACTTCGGCAATTGTGCTGCTATTGGTATCTAAATCGCCGGTATAACCAGCAGTACCTAAGTCTGCGGCAGTCATCCAACCCATACCTACCTTGTGTGGATATTGTCCGGTTAGTAAAGCTGCCCTGCTTGGGCAGCACCTGCCGGTGTTGTAAAAATTAGAGAATGAGATGCCATTGGCCATTAGCTTATCTATTGCAGGTGTTTTAATGGCAGAGCCCATGGCACCAAGATCTGAAAAGCCCATATCATCAGCTAAAATGAGTAAAATATTGGGACGTTTTTTTGTAGCCAATTTATTGTGTTGCTGTGCAAAACAACTACAAGCAACGGTGGAAAATTGGAGGATTAGGAGAAAAAATATTTTAGCTATAGCCATTCTAGACATGCGATAAAAACGTTTTATTAAACTGATTTAATTTTTATTTTAACAAGCATTAAGTTAGGTAGATAATTAAAGAAGGACCGAAAAAACCGGATTGTGAGGATACAGTATCCCAAACAATTTATTTACAAGCTACCATAGTTATAGACGTTGCTGGTAAAGTTATTTCTAAAGTCGGGGTACCCGTCTTATTATTTGCGGCAACCGCCCAGGTCGGAAATCTATCTTCAAATCCATTCCCTTTAAATTCCCATTTATCATAGCTGAACGCAGATAAATAATTGGCAAATTTTATTTTTACTTTTTTTGGTACAGTTTCTTTGTTTAATAAAAATACCCGAAGGTTTTTGTTTGCATGGTTATACGATGCATAACTTTTTATACCACTGCCTGCAGTGCTGCTAACCATTGCCGTTAGTAAATTATTTCCTAAAATACTAAGGCCAATTCCGTTGGCATTAAGGTTTCCATTGTCTTGTAGGGCATCAAATAAACTTTGTGGCTTTGCAGTATTTTCTATCCAGCGGGTGTTCCAAAAACAGGCATTGAACAATTTTGGTTTCAAAAGCCCATCTGCCTGCATTTGAAAACTACATAAGGCATGACCGAGGTTATTGATACTTTCCCAACCACCTGCGCTAAAATCAATGCTATTATATTCTGATTCAATAACACCAATACGGGCTTTATCTGCACCCGAAGCAACAGCATTTAATGCAGCAATAGCCATATCTGTTTGGCCGTTTAAGCTGCTATCATATAAGCTGAATTTATCGTAAGATGAAATGGCCGAAGGGAGGTAATTACTTACGGCTAAATAATCAATTTTTGCCGCCGCAGGGCTAACCAATAGTGTAGCCCACCAGTCTGATTTGCCATTAGCAATAATTTTTATGGTGGGATCTACGCTACGCATGGCATCGGCAAATTCCACAATATCCAGGGCATATTGGGCAGGCGTTGTAACTCCATTATAGGAAGTTGCTAACCAGGATTCGTTGCCAATCATCCATAATTTAATGCCGTGGTTTTTGGTGATGTTTGCATACCTAACCCATTGTTTTGCATTTTCTATCATTTGGGCTTTGGTAGGTTTTGGCCCACAGCTTTTTTGCGAATAAATGGCATCATAAGCCACTACAATTAACGGTTGCGCCTGTGCTTCCGCACACATAATCATAAATTCATCAAAATCCACAACTGCGCTTTTAGCACTAAAATCGTCATTAAAAAACCGGGAGTCTGTAGATGGAAAGGAGCAATATGCAGCCCTGGGAGCCGCAGTGGTATAAGGCGGTGAACTGAAATAATAGTTGTCGGATTTTTCTCCACCTGGATAACGCATTATTTTTGCGCCCATTTGTTTTATACCCTGCGCTGTTTTCAAAAATGTGTTTCCGGCAATCACATTGTCGTCCATTAAATAATTTACGTTTATGCCTGCCTCATTACCTGTAAGTAATTTTACTACATTACTTACATCTACACTAACGTCAACAGGTGTTTCACTAACAAGCGGTGGTAATGGTGGTACAGGGGCGAGCCTCTTACTACAACCTATTAAAAATACCATCAACCATACTGTAATCATGCTACTTCTAATTATCATTTTTATTGAGGTTAAAATTTATTTATTTGTAGGTGGTATAAAAGGACTGTGAAGATGTTGCTCATTGCTTTACAGCGTAGACGAAAAAATGTATCCACATTTGTATGCATTACGAACTTTTACTAAGCTGCATTATTCATTCATTTTTAAAAATCAATTCAACTTTACCAATTGCGCAGGTTTCTTTTCCTTTCCCGGTAAGTAGTCTGGTCCAATCCGGGCTTTGTTCAAAGCCTGTATAGTATAAAGTAAATTTATTAACTCCCTCATAAATCAAACCTAAGGGAGTTCGTATATCTTTTGCCCATTTGCCCGCATTTGGCTGGATGATTAATTTATTTCCTTTATCCCAATTGATACCATCGGCACTATAAGCCCAACCTATGGCATCTTCACTTTCAATATCGTAAACGCATAAATAACCACCACCGGGTGCAGGTGTTACAATCGGGTTTTCTATAAAACGGCTTTCTAAATCTGAGGGAGATAGGGCAGGTATTCTTTTCCAGGGCCCCGCTAAAGATGGCGTTGTAGATTTTGCCATACCAACCAACCAAGATTTTATTGGCTTGAACTCTGTTTGTGCGCTTCCATGAAATGCATACCAGGTTTTACCTACCTGATAAGGAAAAAACGAATCGGTACCTTGTAAACCTTCCCAGGGGCCAGAATCTTTGCCTGGTTTTAAAACAATCGCCTTATCTATATATGGCCCGCCTATACCGTTGATGCCCGCTACAGTCGAGACAGAACGCCAAATACGTCCTGCATGGTTACCTAAAAAATTGCTAGGTAAAGATGGAGCCGATTTATAGGCAACATAAAATAAGTTCCAACGATTATTAGCTGTATCAAAAACAGGTAACGGGCTCCACAATGCAGCCCTTTCATCTTTTCCTGTAAAATCCCCTGTGCCTTGTTTAAGGGTAGCTTTTCTTGTCCAATTTTTACCATCGATACTTATCCAATAGCCCAATTTCATTTTTGTCCATATCGGGTCATCTATCATTTCGGAGGTAAGCAAATGGTAGGTTTTTCCAATTTTTACTACCCGCCCACCTTCGAAACCCCATTTAATACCTTCGGCTCCTTTACTCCTAACAGTTATTACAGGTTCGGGGGTTTGGTTATGCAGTATAAGTTGTGGTGTTTTTACATCGCTTTGCGAAAAAGCAAAACTAATAATGGTTGCAAAAGTTAGTGTAAAAAGTGTTTTTAGATTTTTCATGGCTTAGTTTAATTGCGGGGTTCCGCATTAAAAATTTATCAAAATAATTATTGCCTGTTAATGAAATTGGTAAGAAGATTATGAAGAAGTAACGTGTTACCAGATAATTGCAATTCCTAAACTGTAATAGAAAATTTTTATTTGAAATACTGTCGGGCATGCTTTCATTTTCACATATTAAAGTCTGCAAATTGAAAACGATTCCAATAACAGAAGAATGTATCAATACAATTGCATTGATACATTCTATACTGGCCTTATTATAAGATTTTAGTAACCGGTGTTCTGAGCAATTTTTCCCCGGGACTCATTTATAATACCTGGAGGTATGGGAAAAAGCACATGCTTTGCCTGAGCAGGGTAGCCTTTAGAAATACCCCACGGAATCCATGTACCCATTCTGATCATGTCTTGCCTGCGCCATCCTTCCCAATATAATTCACGACCTCTTTCATCGCTTAAAAACAACCGGAATGCTTCTTTAGAGGCCTTAGCACTCTCTGGAATTGCTGTAACTGCCCGATCCGTAACTTGTTTTGCATAGGCAATCGCTGCAGGTGTAGGACCACTGAGCTCATTTTCTATTTCAGCCAATGATAATAAAACGTCAGCGTATCTGAAACCCACGGTCTGGAAGTCGCCCACCCTGTTTTTTTCATAAGGCACCACATTTTTAAATGCAATAGCACCATGCCATAGTTCACCCATGTTTGGCGAATCCTTCTTTTTTACAGTACCATCTACTGATAGATACTCGGTGGCAATTGTTTCTAATCTTTTATCCCCTGATGGATACTTTGCATAAAAATCCCAGGGTATAAATTGGCCACCCCAGCCCTGATCTACTTTTTGGCCCAGCATTGAAGCAATGTCCCATGGCGTGCTGCAGGGTATATGCCTGCTGGCTACATTTACTCCGCTAGGTGATGCCCAAACCACTTCATTATTTCCTTCCTGTATAAACACATTTTTATAGGAAGGTAATAATGTGTATCCCATAGATGTGATAGACTCGGCAACCGTTTTAGCCTGGGCCCACTGCTTGTCGTTCATATATACCTTCATCAGCAACATACTTGCTAAACCTTTACTTACTTTACCCCAACTTGGTGTGCCATTAGTACGTGTTAATAAGTCGGGCATAGCCTCTGTCAGATCCTTTATCATCCAGCCGAGATATTCCTGTTTTGTAGGACGTGCAGAATAAGAAGTATCCGCCAATTTGGAAGCGTCAAGACGAACATTTACCGGCCCGTAGAAATCATACATTAAGAACATCATCCACGCCCTTAGGCATTTGGTTTCTGCCGCCGCTGACTTTTTTAGTTCTTCGGGTAATGGGGCTGATTTAACCGTTTCAATAAACTCCGTTGTTCTTGCCACTACAGGAGCCAGAGAGAACAACCCGCCGTAACTGCTTGCGCCCCAGTTAAACTGTGCTCCCATACCATCGGCATTCCAATTATCTTTAGTTTCATCGGTAACAATAGAACTTAAGTAGCGCCAACTAGTACGTGTAATGGCACAATAAAGGCCGTTCCAGTCGTGCCTGAAATTGGAATAAAAGCCAGTGAGAATAGAATTTACATCCTTTTGTGACGAAGGAAAGTTGTTGCTGGTTAGCTGTGAGAAAAATTCCGGTTCGAGTTCCTTTTTACAGCCACTAAAGTTCGTGCTAATGAAAAGCAGTATTACCGTACTGCAGAAAATCTTTTTCATGTTAATTATTTTAAGCTCGTTAAAAAGTAATATTTATTCCGATTGCTTTAGTGCGTGGAATAGGGAAAGGAGACGCATTTAATTCCAGTTCAGGATCCAGGCCCACATAGTTGGTAAGCACTGCCAGATTTTGGATATCTACAAAAACCCTAACGCTGCTGGCTAGACGATTTCTCTGTAAAATAGTTGCAGGCACCGTATACCCCAGGGTTAAGTTTTTTATACGAAAGAAGTTAACCTTGGTTAAAAAATAGCTGTTTATTCCTCCCTGGTTATTCTGGTTAGCAGTTGGGTTGTTTGCTTCAGTTGGCCCAAAGCCTACGCCGGGACGATTGCCGGTTGGGTTTGTACTTGACCATGCTTCTCTAACCTGCACATGCTGATTTGTTTTATCTGCCAGGCTGTACAAATTGCTTAAAGCATTCCATCCATCAAACATAGAGCGACCCGAAAAACCATAACCCTGGAGATTAACATCGAAAGATTTAAAACGAAATGAAGTACCAAAACCAAATGTTAGGTTAGGTTCTGAATTTCCTAGCTTTTTAACGTCCAGTTGGTTTAAAACACCATCTCCATTTTGGTCAACGTACCGAACATTGCCTGGGAAAGATCCTCGCTGTATCGTATCGCCGTTCTTCGACTTATAAGCTCGTACTTCTTCTAAAGATCTGAAAAAACCATTCGCTTCCCAGCCATATATGTCAAACAATCCATCATTTGCACCAATCCAGGGGCTTAGGGCTACATTCGGGTTTCTTTCAACCCATGATACGAAGCTGCGGCCTACGTTTGCATTAACGCTCCAGCTCAGGTTTTTCTTTTCAAACAAAATGCCGTTTATGCCTAAATCAAAACCTCTGCTTCTGGTAGAACCCACGTTTTGTGCAATCGTGGTAATCGATGAATTAAATGGTAACTGTGCAAAGTCTAACAAATCTTTTGCCGTCCGTTGGAACACATCAAACGACCCTGTTAGTTTTCCATCGAAGAACCCAAAATCTAATCCTGCATTTGCTGTAATATCAGTTTCCCAGGTAAGATTAGGATTAGCCAACTGTGTTTGTACCACACCTGTGTTTTGCTGGCCACCGATGTAATAGCTACTTCCATAAACGGCTTCGTATTGATTTACGTAATAAACTCTATTGGCCAAAAAACTTTCATTACCAGTGGCGCCATAACTGGCCCTTACTTTTAAGTTATTAATCCCGGAAACGTCCTTTAAAAAATTTTCATCAGAAACATTCCAGGCGGCGGATACGGCAGGGAAAAAGCCCCATTTTTTTGAAGGGGGAAACGCACTGGAACCATCATTTCTGGCAGTTAGACCTAAAAAGTATTTATCCTTCAGCACATAATTAATCCTGCCAAACTGTGATGTTTTTGTGCGGGCAAACTTAT
>JAYULK010000014.1:0-70015 GCA_043763635.1 Chitinophagaceae bacterium | reverse complement strand
TGGCTTTCAAATAAGCCCCCGGATGCAACAATTAATGACCTATTGCGGGCAGTTAGACAGCTATGAAAAAAGTAATGAAGTTCTTAAAGAAATGTTGCAGGTAGAAGTAAGTGAAACACAGATTTACAGGGTGACCGATTTTTATGGCAAAGCAGTAGAGGCTTCGGTATGAAGAACCTGTTTTAAGTCCTGTAAAAGCCGACGAAGTGATGTATGCACAGGCAGATGGTTCTATGATACTAACCCGTGAAGAAAGCTGGAGTGAAGTAAAAGTGGGCAGGCTTTTTAAGAGCAGCGATTGACTTCATGCCGATGGAAAGCCTGGCTGGATAAGCCATTCACAATACACCGCTCATCTAGGCAGTCATAAGGAGTTTAAAAAACAATGGATGCTTTAATAGATAAATATGGAAACTTAGGCAATCGCCTGGTATTTGTTTCAGATGGGGCGACATGGATAAAAAACTGGATAGAAGATGCTTTTCCAAAAGCTATTTCCATTTTAGACTATTACCAAGTATGCGAACATTTGCATGAATTTTCAAGTAGCATTTTTACTGATAAGAAAAAAGAAAAATGCTGGACAGATAAACAAAAAGAACGCTTACTGAAAGGTGAAGTAAAGACAGTAATAACCAGCATAAAAAGGATAGGAAAAAACACTGAAAAAGCCAATCAGTTAATAAGCTATTACAGCAAAAATAGGGAGCGGATGAAATACCAGGATTACGTAAAAATAGGATATGGTATAATCGGCTCCGGAGCAATTGAATCTGCACATAGAACACTGGTACAGAAAAGGATGAAGCAATCTGGACAAAGATGGAGTTGCAAGGGTGCTCAAAATATGCTTAACCTACGAGTAGCTAGAAAAAATAATGATTGGAATAAGATTATTGAACTATCGAAATCAAAATTTAAAGCCGCCACAAGGGGAGCAGGTATCAAGTGCAGAAAAACTAATAATGATGAATTGATAATACCCGACATTTGCCGTTTTATGTCGCGTCAGGAAAAAATTCTACTGTTTTTATTGGCCTCTATTAATTTCACCCACATCCTTGATTTTATGATCATGATGCCTTTGGGTAACTACCTGATGCCGTTTTTTAAAATATCACCCCAGCAGTTTACGATGCTTGTGGCAGCTTACACTTTGAGTGCAGGTGTTTCTGGTTTCATAGCTGCCTTTTTTGTTGACAGCTATGACCGTAAGAAGATTTTGCTTATTGGGTATATTGGGTTTTTGGCAGGCACTATTGCCTGCGGATTTGCACCTTCTTTTCAGTTGCTTTTAGTAGCAAGGTTGTTGGCAGGCATTTTTGGGGGTTTGATAGGAGCACAGGTTTTATCTATTGTTTCTGATGTTTTTGCTTACGAAAGAAGGGGTGCGGCTATGGGGGTAGTTATGTCATCTTTTTCCATCGCTTCTACTATTGGTGTGCCTTTCTCCCTTTATCTCGCCAATATATTTTCATGGCATGCACCCTTTTTGCTGGTTGGGTTTTTAGGCATCATCATCATTCCTTTTATTAATAAATACGTGCCTGCAATGAATGCACATATCTTGAAAAAGGATGAAGAAATAAGCAAGTTTGATGTATTAAAAACGGTATGGCAAAATCCAACTCAAAAACTGGCTTTATTATTTTCAGGATTGATTATGATGGGACATTTTTTAATTATTCCTTTTATTAATCCTTACCTGGAGTTCAACAATGGCTATTCAAAAACGCAAACGCCGATGGTGTACCTGGTGGGTGGGATAGCTGCTTTTTTTGCAGCCAATGTTTTAGGTAAAATGAGCGACCGTTATGGAAAGTTGCGGGTATTTACCATTTGTATTCTTTTATCCCTGCCATTAGTGATTATCATTACAATGCTACCACCCATTTCATTTTCTATTGTATTGGCATTATTTGCATTGTGGTTTATATTGGCAACAGGCCGGGGTGTTACTGCACAGGCCATGGTAAGCAATGTAGTGGAACCGCAAAAGAGGGGAAGTTTTATGAGCTTTAATAGCAGCATACAACAATTGGGCACGGCTGCGGCGTCATTGATAGCCGGATTTATAGTTATTAGTGGCAATGGGGGTAAGATTTACCGGTATGAATGGCTGGGTTATTTGAGCGTATTTATTTTATTAGTCTGCGCCTATCTTGGATATAAAATATTCAAAGCGGCGAGGCAAATTGCAATTGCCCCAGGCACCGCAAACAGCTGAAGTGCCATGACCATTCCTTATAAATTTGTCTTTATTTACTTGGCCCCTGGTGGCGGTATTCCATATTACCAACAACTGTGTTGCCTTATATGTATTTACTAAATGGTTATTCGAAAATTCATATTCCATTGAACAACTCTGTACAGACGATAGCAGAAACAATGCATGTGGTGAGAGTAGTTAAATAAAAAAAGCACCTTAATTGAGGTGCTATTAACTATATATAAGATAAGATTAGGCTACAGCAACTTGCTGCTTTCTAACTAACTTACTTTTTAAATTGCTTGCTTTGTTTTTATGTATAATTCCACGCTTAGCCAGCTTATCAATCATTGATATTACATCTGGAAGCTTTTCAGAGGCAGCAGTTTTATCAGTTAATGCTCTTAGATCGCGAATGGCATTACGGGTAGTTTTACCGTAGTAACGATTCTTTTCGCGACGCTTTGCAGCTTGACGCATATCCTTCTTTGTTGCCTTATGATTTGCCATGGTCTTTAATTTGGACGGCAAAGGTAATGGAAGAATTCTAAAGTGAAAAATGAATCCCAATTATTTTATTGAATCTAAACTTATTGAAATTTTTTAGAGATTAATTATATATAAGGCTCGCAAGTTGCTCTTTTGCCATTTACTTGTGGGCAATGCCTCTCCTATTTGAGTGCTTAATGATTTGATATTAATCCTTTTCGTTCACAAATATTGAGCGATATTTGCTACCCAAAATAACCGTGTAAACTTCGTTTCGATGAAGGACTTTTCTTTTATAACTCATTCACATCCCGCTTATATAGAAAATCTCTACAAAGATTTTATTGAAAACCCGGACAGTGTTGATCCGGAATACCGTAAATTTTTTGAAGGATTTGATTTTGCCATAGGCCAGCAAAACGGCCATGCCACAAATGGTACTGCACCAAAAGAAACCATTGGCAAACCCATTGATGGCGCACAGCTTTCCAAAGAGTTTTTAGTATATAGCTTAATCATGGCTTTTCGTAGAAAAGGCCACCTGCTTGCCAAAACCAATCCTATCCGGGAACGTAAGAACAGAAGTGCCAATTTAGAGTTGAAATATTTTGGACTGAACGATGCAGATCTTGAGCAGTCTTTTGTTGCGGGACAGTTTGTAGGCTTGGGCACCACTACATTAAAAAACATTTTTGATCTTCTTCAAAAAATATATACCGGGCATATAGGAATAGAATATCAATATGTGCTTAAGCAAAACCGCGTAGAGTGGCTGGAGAAAGAAGTAGAAACCACTTTACAACAAGATCTTCCCATTGAAAAAAAGCGCCGCATTTTATCTAAGCTTAACGAAGGCGTCATTTTCGAAAAGTTTCTTCATACAAAGTACATCGGGCAGAAACGCTTTTCGTTAGAGGGTGGAGAAACTACTATTGCAGCACTTGATACAATGATAAACGTAGCTGCTGAACACGGCGTGCAGGAAGTAGTGATAGGTATGGCTCATAGAGGCCGTTTAAATGTACTGGCTAATATTTTAGGCAAAACTTATGAACAGATATTTAGCGAGTTTGAAGGCACTGCCATTCCAGATCATACTATGGGCAGTGGTGATGTAAAATATCACCTTGGTTTTAGCAGCGAAATACAAACAACTGGTGGAAAAAGTATCAATCTTAAGTTGGCACCGAATCCATCGCATCTTGAAGCAGTAGACCCTATTGTATTAGGTTATTGCCGCGCTAAGGCTGATGTATTATATAAATCGGAGTTTGATTCTGTATTGCCCATTTTAATACATGGTGATGCTTCTGTAGCAGGGCAGGGAATAGTGTACGAGATTTTGCAGATGAGCAACTTAAAAGGTTATTATAATGGAGGAACCATTCATTTTGTTATTAATAATCAGATTGGTTTTACAACTGATTTTGATGATGCCCGCACCTCAGATTATTGCACATCCATTGCTGCTACCGTGCAGGCTCCTGTGCTTCATGTAAATGGCGATGATCCTGAAGCCGTTGTTAAGTGCGTTGAAATAGCCACACGTTACAGGCAGGAATTTAATTCAGACATATTTATTGATATGGTATGCTATCGCCGTCATGGACATAATGAAGGTGATGATCCAAAGTTTACACAGCCTCAATTATATTCTCTCATTGATAAACATGCAAATCCTCGTGAAGAGTATGTAAAATATTTATTGAAGGAGGGAACTTCCGATGCTCAAAACCTTGCTAAAGAAATGGAGCAAAAGTTTTGGGAAGATCTGCAGGAACGGCTTGATGAAATTAAACAAAACCCTCTGCCTTATAAATTTCAACAACCAGAATTATGGTGGCAGAGCTTACGTAGAGCTAATGCTGATGACTTTGACGAGTCGCCTATAACAGCTATAAGCGAAGAAGGATTTAAGAATTTGTTTGATGGCCTAATGAAATGGCCTGAAGGCTTTAAGCCCTTACGGAAAGTTGAAAAACTGCTTTTGGACAAAGTGAAATTGTTTGAGGCAGAACAAAAAATTGATTGGGCTACGGGAGAATTGTTAGCTTATTCCAGCTTGCTTGTGGAAGGTAAGGACGTGCGTATGAGTGGTCAGGATGTAAAGCGGGGCACTTTCTCGCACAGGCATGCCGTTATTTACGATGAAACCAATAACAAAGAATATAATCGTTTAAATAGTTTCCAGGAAAACCAGGGCCAGTTTAGAATTTATAATTCACTCTTAAGTGAATATGCTGTATTGGGTTTTGAGTATGGGTATGCAATGGCAAACCCTAATGCCCTTGTATTATGGGAAGCGCAGTTTGGTGATTTCGGCAATGGAGCACAAATTATAATTGACCAGTTTATATGTTCGGCAGAACAAAAATGGCAGCGCATGAATGGCGTTGTTATGTTGTTGCCGCATGGTTATGAAGGACAAGGACCTGAACATTCAAGTGCCCGTTTAGAGCGTTTTTTACAGCTATGTGCAGAGATGAATATGATTGTAACAAACATTACAACCTCTGCTAACTTTTTTCATGTATTGCGGCGTCAACTAGCATGGCCTTTTCGTAAACCGCTCATTAATTTTTCTCCAAAAGCTAACTTGCGTTTAAGCAGCACCTACTCTCATGTTAGTGCATTTACAAGTGGTGGTTTTAAAGAAGTGATTGACGATGAGTTTATAGAAGATGCAAATGCAGTAAAAAAAGTATTGTTCTGTTCCGGTAAAGTCTATTATGACCTGGCTGAAAAGCAACAGAAAGATAGCAGGAAAGATGTAGCCATTGTTCGTGTAGAACAATTATATCCTTTGCCTTTAAAACAGTTGGAAGCTTTGTATCAGAAGTATAATAAGGCTACATGGTTCTGGGTGCAGGAAGAGCCGCTCAATATGGGTGCAGCTTCGTTTTTGCAAATGCATTTGAAGAGTATAAATTATGGCATCATAAGCCGTCAGCCTGGGGCTGCGACAGCTACCGGTTATTCAAAAGTACATGCGCAGGAACAAGCGGAAATTGTGGAAACTGCCTTTAGTATATGAAGTGAAGATGTGCAGATGAGAAAATGTGCAGATGTGCAAATGAGAGAGAATGAGCAGATGAGGAATGTTGAATAGAATTACCGGACGTGCAAGTGAGTGACACAACAGGTGACAAATAGAATTACTAGAGCTGGTTAACAATAGTTCTAAATAAAAAATCTGAAATCGAATGATTGATATTAAAGTTCCTGCAGTTGGAGAATCAATAAGTGAAGTGACGCTTGTTAAATGGTTGAAGAAGGATGGAGATTATGTGCAACGGGATGAGGTGCTAGCTGAACTGGAAAGCGAAAAAGCCACATTTGAAGTAAATGCCGAGCAAGCAGGCTTGTTACACACTGTAGGAAAGGAAGGTGATACATTGAACATTGGAGATATAGTGGCAAAAATTGATGACTCTGCTTTGAAACCCGCGGGTGATGGAGCTGTGGAGGCTGTTTCGAAAGAACCTTTAGTTAACGAAGCGACGGCATCGCCAGCAGCTGAAAATAACACAGCGGAACCTGTAGCTGCCGGTAAAGGAATTATTGAAATTAAAGTTCCTACGGTTGGTGAATCTATTAGCGAGGTTAGTTTAGTAAAGTGGATAAAACAGGATGGCGATCTGGTGAATAGAGATGAAGTAATTGCTGAATTGGAAAGCGAGAAAGCCACATTTGAATTGAATGCAGAGCAAGGTGGAAAGCTGACAACAAAAGCTAAGGAGGGAGATGTTTTAAAGATCGGAGATTTAGTAGCCACAATTGATAGTGATGTAGCCGTTTCAGCATCAGTGAACCAAGCAAAGCCAACGCCAACTGCGGCACCTCAGCCGGCTATCGTGCAAACTGCCGCTACTGCTATACCAAATGATATAAAAGCAACACCCGTTGCTTCAGCCATAATTGCTGACAAAAAAATTGATCCAAAAACAATACAAGCAAGCGGTCAGAACGGGAAAATTTTAAAAGATGATGTGTTGGGTGCTTTAGCTAATCCTGGCAGAAAGCCTGGCGTAGAGGCTTTTAACCGAAACGAGCGGAAAGAAAAGATGAGTGCCTTGCGCAAAACTGTTTCGCGGCGCCTGGTAGAAGCAAAGAATACTACAGCCATGCTTACCACTTTTAATGAAGTGGACATGACGAAAATAATGGCTATTCGTACGGCCAATAAAGATAAATTTAAAGAAGCCCATGGCGTGAACCTTGGCTTTATGTCATTCTTTACAAAAGCTGTTTGTTTTGCGTTACAGGAGTGGCCTGCTGTAAATGCTTATATAGATGGCGATTCTATTGTTTATCATGATTACTGTGATATTTCCATAGCCGTCTCAGCACCAAAGGGATTAGTAGTACCGGTAATCCGCAATGCTGAAAGCCTCAGTATGTTTGAAATTGAAAAGAAAGTAGTGGAGTTGGCCACAAAGGCAAAGGAAAGCAAACTTACCATGGATGAAATGCAGGGCGGTACTTTTACAATAACGAATGGAGGCGTCTTTGGCTCATTAATGTCTACACCAATTATTAATATACCGCAGTCTGCTATTTTAGGCATGCATAAAATTCAGGAGCGCCCTATGGTTGTTGATGGCCAGGTAGTGGCTAAACCAATGATGTATTTGGCCCTTAGCTACGATCACCGCATTATTGATGGGAGGGAATCTGTAAGCTTTTTAGTAAGGCTGAAGGAATTGCTTGAAAATCCTGAATTATTGTTGTTTGGTAAGGACCCCGTGAAGGCCCTTTTACAGTTATAAGAAAATTGTATCTTGTATTTAAACATGAACTTATGAAAAGCCCTATAATTACTCTTTTTGCATTTGTTACCATTATATTAGTTTCCTGTAAAAAAGAAAAAAGTGCGGAGATGGGAAGTGGTGGGAGTGGAGCCGCATCAAATCTTTTGACGAGGCGGGTTGCTAAAGAAGGAAGCGATTCGAGTGTTGTTATTTATGGTTATAATGCGCAACAAAAACTAATATCAATAAAAACCAATGACGTGTCTCAAAGCGGCATTGATGAATCTGAGATAAAACTTCCCCGTAATGCCCAAGGCATAATTCAGAAAATAGTTCTTAAGTCTCAGGATCTTGTACAAAGTTTTGGGGTAGATTCTATATTTTATGCCGTCAATTATGATGCCTCAAAGTCCAGATATTCGTCTATGGTCTTCACAATAACCAGCCCTATTGACCCGACAGACTCATTTAAAGATAGCACAGCATTTACGTATAATACTGCGGGTAAATTAATCCAACAAGAATCTTTTCTTGACGATGGCTCAGGAGGTGGATTTATGGAATTAACAAAAACGGAGTATACTTATGATGGCTCAAACAATGTAAGCATGGCTACAACATATGAGTTTGACGAAACTAGTGGTATTTATGAGTTGATATATACTTTAGGTTATGAATACGATAATAAAACCAATCCTTTAAGTTTAGGTAACGAAGCCTTTTTATTGAGTGATATTTCGTTGGCGTCAACACGTAATGTAACCAAGCTTATTTATGATGATACTGATCCTGCAAGGGATGATGCTGTTACATATGCGTATGTTTATAATGCCACAAACAAACCAATTACGGGTACACAAACATTACAGAGTGGAGGCACTCCGGCAACGATTGCTTACTATTATAAATAACCAATTAAGCTTAATACAAGAAAAGCGATTGTAGTAGTGCACTCGCTTTTTTATTATCATGTTTACACAAGCTTATGTCCATACAGCAATTGAACTATTAGAAACTTATAAGGCCACCGAGCCCTTCAGTTCATTTATTAAAAAGTATTTTTCTCTTCATAAAAAATTTGGATCAAGAGATAGAAAGCATATTGCTCATTTATGCTATTGCTTTTTTCGTCTTGGCAAATCCCTTAAAAATGTTTCTATCCATGAAAGATTAGGAATTGCTTTGTTTTTATGCAATGAAAAACCGCATGATGTTCTTGAATATTTAAATCCTGAATTGAATGCACAGGCAACTTTAAGCATAGTAGAGAAGATTCAGACAGTTAAAGAACAATACAATTTTAAAGAAGAAGAAATCTTTTCACTAAAAGATCATGCGTCAACGGAGATCGATTACCAAGCTTTTTCTTTATCCTTTTTAGTTCAGCCAAACACCTTTCTGCGAATCAGGCCTGGTAATACCAAAGCGGTAGTAAAAAAGTTAGAAGAAGCTAAAATTGACTTCCATTTACTTGATGATAATATTGTTGTATTGCCTCCATCTACTAAGGCCGATACAATATTGTTGCTGAATAAGGAGGTAGTGGTACAGGATGTCAGCTCTCAAAAAGTACTACAACCCTTGATGGATAATGTAAAAGGAAAAATATTGAAACAAGCCTGGGACTGTTGTGCTGCAAGTGGCGGGAAATCTATTCTATTAAAAGATCATTTTCCAAACATTGCTTTAACTGTTTCAGACGTTCGTGAATCTATTTTAATTAACCTTTGTAAACGATTTAAAGATGCAGGCATTAATGAATGCAAGAGCTTTATGGCTGATCTTTCATCTCCCTCTTTTAAAATCGCGAATAACTTCGATATAGTCATTTGTGATGCTCCATGTAGTGGTTCCGGTACCTGGGGCCGTACCCCTGAACAGCTTTATTTTTTTGATGAAAAGAAGATTGATTATTATGCCAGCCTTCAAAAAAAGATTTTGGCGAACGCAGTGAAAGGATTAAAGCCAGACGGCTTTTTGCTTTATATAACCTGCTCTGTCTTTAAAAAAGAAAACGAAGAAGTGGTAGATTTTATACAGCAACAACTTTCCTTACACTTAGTAAGCCAGTCTTACTTTAAAGGCTATCATCAAAAAGGCGACACGCTTTTTTCAGCGCTATTTACCTTATAGCTTCAACAGTTTCTTTGTAGATAATAATATGCTGCCATCGTATATCATCACATAGTATTGGCCGTTTTTAAGATGTAGCGTAGGAATGTTTATATCCACTATACCAGCAGGTTTGCTTTTCTTAATTACGTCAACATTAATTCCCTGCATGCTAACGATTCTGATTATTAGATTGTCAATTTTCTGAGGCAGGTTTATATGCAGGAAGAAATGATTTTTGGCTGGATTAGGTGCCAGAACAATTGGTTCATTTAAAGTACATAAAGAGCCAATTTCTGTACTTACGGTATCTATAAAATCACCCATTATTGATGCACTTGCCGTATCAATAATTTGTTTGATGCGGTATGTATACACACCAGCAGAAATTGTTGATGTTGTATCAGTATAATGATAGGTATGATTTGAAAAAAAGTTGCCGGTTCCCTGCAGTTCCCCAATCTTTATAAACGCTGTTTCATTTACTGCTTTTCGTTCTACCTCATATTTCATGGCAGCCATGTCCTTGCTTGTCCAGTTTATTGTTGTTCGGCAGTTTGTAACAACAGCATCCGTTACAGCAAAATCTTTTATTAAACTTAACACAGCTTTTTTCATATCGGGTATCCCAAAGCCAATTCTATTGTCAGGAGCAGAAGCTATACTACCCGCCTTGCGTACTGCATTAATGATCTTCATGTTATTAAATTCCGGAAAGCCTTGCATGAGACAGGTAACAAGACCGGCCATATTCGGGCAAGCTAATGAAGTGCCATTGCCAAAACCAAAACCGCCGTTTGGATATTGAATTGCCGTGCCCTGCCCTATAGAGGCCACATCTGGTTTTACTTGCGCATCTGATGAAGGGCCATAGCTGGAAAAGCCAGAAGATACGCCACTTGCGTTAACTGAACCTACAGCTAAAACGTTATCTCCATCAGCCGGTGATATAATATAATGCCAACCATCGTTGCCGGAATTACCTGCTGCATTTACCACAAGCAATCCTTTCTTAGCTGCTAAGTCTGCGCCTCTTGCAATCATAGTTGTATTCCCATTCATGTCGGCATAAGTATAATTTAATGAGGCATCATCAAAAACCATATAACCTAACGAAGATGAAATAAGATTGCCTCCGGCACTATCAATTCTTTCAGCCCCACACACCCAATTGTGTTCTTCAAGAGGCGTTTCGGTATAAGCATCTTCAGTTCTATATAAGTAGTAAGATGCTTTAGGTGCTGTGCCTACAAAAAAGCCGGGAACGTTTGCACCCAATATGGAGAAGCATAGGGCTCCATGACTATTATCATCGGCAACATTTGCATTATTGTCTACAAAATCCCATGTACCTAGTATCTGGCCATTGGTTCTAATGCTGTCGAAAGAACTCATGTTTGTATAATTATCATAACCAGCATCGAGCATACCTATAATCATATTCTGTCCTCTTAAACCTATGTTGTGTAAGAAATCTCCATTATGAATTTTTACCTGTGCCTGCGTACTTCCATAGTTAAACACATCACCCGTGTGCGTCGTAGACAATTTAGTTATTGCAAGGGGTGATTGCTCTTCGTTTTTTTCAACTGTAATTTCATCAGCTTTTAAACGGCTTGCAATCCGTGAGGCGGAATGTACAAAAGGATAGTTGTTGATTTTAATCAAGGCTGCTCCATCTGTAATCTTAATAGAAACCTGGTTCAGCCACCGCGAAACATTTAGTACTGTCACACCTGGAACAATCTTGAGGCTATCAATATAACTAGTTGTTACCGGGAGGTCTGTACTATCAACCGAAATGGAAAAACGCTGACGGCGTTCAATTGCTCTTGCAGATAGATAGGCGGATGGATTTGCTAAAGTATTTGTGGAAAATCCTTTGTCTTTGAAACGAATAATATAGCGTTGGGCATTTAAATAAGACAGACCAAAAAACGTGGCAAAAAGGAGGATGAGGGTTTTTTTCATAAGGCGTGGTTATTAGTTATGTTCAACCATACTCCTTTTTATACCAAAGCCTTCTTTAAAAGCGGTTCCCGCAGAATTTGGCTCATATTCCCACAAGAGAAATTCCTGGTAAACCATTCCAATGCCTTTTGCATATTTTTCCACACTAAAGCTTGTGTTTCCAAAAGGTAATTCACTATTATATGGATCTGTAGTTAATAAAACATTTTGATTGGCATAAAACCTCCACTCTTTGTTTATGAATTCATATTTCCTTCCTGTACCAGGCGGAATGCTTATTATATTAAGAGCTGGATTAAGGTTGATAAAAGCATTAAAATTGCTTCTATTATAAATGGTCAGATCTTTAGTGAGGCCTGTATCAATATTTGATGGATCAATTCTGATGTCTCCGGTAGCTGTGCCTAAAATATAAGTAAGAAACGCTCCTCTCGAAACCGAAACCCGGTTGTTTACTACATACATCGGGTTTGGATAGTACCATTTATCATTTCTAAATTCAAAATTTAGAGAAAAACCAGGTGGTATTTTAATTTCGTTCAAAGAGGCATAAGCATTAGTCCGATTATAAACCCATAGCCTACCACTTCCCAAAGAGGGTTTAGGTGCTGTAACAATTATTGTATCAGTGGCATTACCTCTAAGCCAAACAGCATCAGAATTTAGAGGTATCAAGGCCTTATTACCAGTAACGTTAAGCGTATCTAAAGAGGATTTTTTGTCAACCTGGAGTACGGTTAAAACATTGTTTAAATTTTGCTGCTTATATATGAATACATCATTTGTATTTTTATAAGCAAATTCCCAAATGTCCAGGAAATTAACCCTTTGATAGTTGTACCTGCCTTCAAAAGGATCACTATTTAAATAACGATTCCCCAACCAGGTATTTCCTTCGGTGACAGGCGCAATCAATTTTACAACCCGCATGTGGTTGTCAACCACTTCTATTGTTTTTTCTGACGGAGTAATAAAATAGGTACCTATAGGCTTCCAGGGATTTGTACCAGCAGCGTTTCTTATAGATCGAACAACTTTATAACTGAGATTCCCTAGGTTGTCAAAAAATTGTTCTTCAACTATATTTTTTTCCTGGTAAGAATGAATTTCTATATTCCTTCCATTTTCCGTAAATACCGTAGAATCAAGATCGTAGATTATATATTTACCTGTTTGTAAAGGAAAGTAATCACTTAATGGCTCTTTCTGTAGTTTCTCTATTTCCTGTTTGCAGGAAGGTGTTATAAAGAATAATAAAGCACATAATAAAAAAAATGAAGCAGATGCTCTCATAAGTAAATTGGATTAATAGCAGTTTCGGATAAAATGAAGTAACAAAATAATCATTTTAAACGGGAAACCTAGTGTTCTATTGCTTTATACCGCCATATTTTATGGCCTTTGAATTATGCCACCACCAATCACATCATTTCCTTCATAAAAGACCGCACTCTGGCCAGGAGCAATACCTTTAACTATCTCCAAAAAACGGACGCCTATCCCCCCGGCATTTGGAGTAATTAAAGAAAGGCTTCCTTTATCCTTATACCGGATTTTAGTAATGGTCTCTTGTTCCTGCTGTAACCCTTCGTATTTTATCCAGTTAAGTTTAGCTACCTGCATGTCTTCTCTTTGAAGGTCTTCTTCGTCTCCTAAAACAACTGTATTTGTTTGGGGATCAATACCTGTTACGTATTTAGGCGTTCCAAAAGTTATATCAAGGCCTTTACGCTGGCCAATAGTATAAAAAGGATAACCCTTATGCTGCCCTAAAATTTTTCCCGCCTTATCAACAAAATGGCCACCCGACACACGCTCTTCAAGACCGCTTACTTTTCTTTTCAAAAAACCCCGGTAATCATTATCAGGCACAAAACAAATTTCATAGCTCTCGCTTTTTTTGGCCAGTTCCGGATAACCAAAATCATGCGCCATTTGCCTGATCTCGGTTTTGCGGTAACCTCCAAGCGGTAATAAAGTACGGCGTAATAAATCTTGTTGAAGTCCCCAAAGCACATAGCTCTGGTCTTTAGTTTCATCCACTCCTTTTGATATAACAAACCGCCCATTTTCGTGCTGGTATATCGAACCGTAATGACCTGTTGCAATAAATTCACATCCTAAAGCATCAGCCCTCTTTAATAAAGCCCGCCACTTTATATGCGTATTGCAAAGCACACAAGGGTTTGGTGTACGTCCCGCAAGGTATTCGTCTACAAAATTTTCCACTACAAAAGAGCCAAATTCATCCCGGATGTCAAGAATATAATGTGGAAACCCATGTTGTACAGCAGCCATCCTGGCATCGTTAAAGCTATCCAGATTGCAGCAGCCTGTTTCTTTCTTGCCGCCGCCGCTTGCAGCATAGTCCCAGGTTTTCATGGTAATGCCAATTACTTCATACCCTTCATGATGAAGCATTAAGGCAGCAACAGTACTGTCAATACCACCACTCATGGCCACTAAAACTTTTCCTTTCCTGCTCATAATAAGGCTGCAAAGATAGCATTGGCAGGCCGAATGCGCCTGTGTGAATGCCTAATTGAAAGCTAAAGGAGTATAATAGCCCGTAGCCTTACAAAAAGGAAATAATTTATCTCAGGCATCGTTTTTTAAACACCTATTCTTGCACCCTTATCACAACAAGTTATTTGGATTGAATATGAAGTTGACAACCAGCCCCGGTTATAAGGTTATTGATAAATGGCTTCGCTCCAAAGAGTTAAGACCCTTTGAATACCAGGAAGAAACATGGCAGCACATTATTGATGGCAAAAGCGGACTGGTAAATGCCCCAACTGGAACAGGTAAAACATTTTCTGTTTTTTTGGGGGCATTGATTCAATTTATTAACCAGCATCCAAAAAAATATACAACTCAATCAAAGAATGGCTTACAACTTATTTGGATAACACCTCTTAGAGCATTGGCAAAAGATATAGGCAGGGCCATGGCAGAAGTGATTCAGGAGTTGGGCATGAGCTGGAAAGTAGGCATCAGGAACGGGGATACATCAATATCGGATCGTCAGAAACAAAAAAGATCAATGCCCGAAGTGTTGATTATAACTCCTGAAAGCCTCCATTTACTTCTGGCCCAAAAAGGCTATGCAGCAATATTCGAATCGCTTAAAATTATAGCTGTTGATGAGTGGCACGAACTGATTGGCGGAAAGCGTGGCGTGCAGGTAGAGTTGGCATTGAGCAGGATTGTGGGATTAAGAGCGGCCCCCTCTGGCTCCCCCGAAAGGGGAGAAATCCAGGCACAAAGCCAGCTTAAGCAAAACATTGTTGAACACAGTAAGAGTAGTAAAAAAAGCGGGCCACTAGGTGCAGGCAAAGCCGCCCCACTCAGGAACGGTTTGGACAGGGC
This sequence comes from Chitinophagaceae bacterium, assembly GCA_043763635.1. Taxonomy (GTDB): domain Bacteria; phylum Bacteroidota; class Bacteroidia; order Chitinophagales; family Chitinophagaceae; genus Flavisolibacter. The sequence goes on along the minus strand of JAYULK010000014.1, from coordinate 55,111 downwards.
CGCCTCGTCTCTTTCTATCTGGGGCATCTCTGCTACCATTGGCAATTTAGAACAGGCAAAAGAGGTGTTGCTTTCCCCCCTCTCCTTAAGGAGAGGGGTCGGGGGTGAGGTCACCACAAGGCCGGATGAGGGCGTCATTGTTCGCTCAAAACTTCAAAAAAAAATTGAAATTGAATCCATCATACCGGATGAAATAGAAAAATATCCCTGGGCAGGACATCTAGGAATTAGACTCGCAGAAAAAGTTTTACCTATTATTTATAGTAGTCGCACCACACTCATCTTTATTAATACAAGGGGCATGAGCGAACAGTGGTACCAAAAGCTTTTACAAATTGCTCCGGATTTATCGGGGGCACTAGCATTGCACCATGGCAGCATTGAGGGCGAATTAAGAATGTGGGTAGAAGATGCCCTTCATGATGGAAAACTAAAAGCTGTAGTTGCCACAGCCAGTCTCGACCTTGGAGTAGACTTCAGGCCAGTTGAAACTGTAATACAAGTTGGTTCACCCAAAGGTGTTGCCCGTTTTTTGCAAAGGGCCGGACGAAGTGGCCATAGTCCGGACGCTGTAAGTAAAATATATTTTTTGCCTACACATTCTTTAGAACTTGTAGAAGCAGCAGCGCTAAAAAATGCCGTAGAAGATAATTTTATTGAAAGCAGGGAACCTATGCTTTTGTGTTATGATGTGCTTGTGCAGTACTTATGTACCCTCGCGGTTTCCGATGGCTTTTTGCCGGAACAAATTTTTGAAGAAGTGCGTTCCACTTATTGTTTTGCAGAACTTACGGAAATAGAATGGCAGGAGATGCTTTATTTTATTACAACCGGGGGCAATGCTTTACAGCAATATGATGAATATAAAAAAGTAGAGGTAGAGGATGGTATCTACAAAATTAAAAGCCGGCGTATCGCGATGCGGCACCGGATGCATATTGGTACCATTGTAAGCGATGCCATGTTGAAAGTAAAGTTTTTAGGTGGCGGTTATATTGGGATGATTGAAGAATACTTTATCAGTCGCCTTGAACCCGGAGACACCTTTACATTAGCCGGCCGGCAATTAGAGTTGGTAATGATTAAAGACATGACGGTGATGGTAAAAAAATCCAACGTAAAAAAATCGCAGGTACCAAGCTGGTTAGGCGGTCGCTTGCCACTTTCCGCAAGCCTGGGAAAAGTATTAAGAGAAAAGTTTAACGAAGCAGGAGATATGGTAAGGGGTGAGGGGGAAGTTGGCAGTGGGCAGTTGATAGATGACAGTGTTCAAGTTGACAGTAAACAGTGGGCAGCTGGCAGTAAGAAAAATGAGATTAATAAAAGTATGATGGACCTACTGCAAACTGCCAACTATCAGCAGCCAACTTCTGGCAACCCGCCGTCCACTGCCAACCGCCAACCGTCAACGCCTAATCCCGAGCTAACCGCACTCAAGCCTCTCTTCCAACTACAAGCCCGCCTATCTCATGTACCAAAAAGCAATGAGCTTCTTATTGAACAAATTGAAACAGCAGATGGCTTTCATCTATTTGTGTACCCTTTCGAAGGGAGATTGGTTCATGAAGCCATGGCAGCTATTCTTGGATACCGCATCTCCAAAATCACCCCTATCACATTTTCTATTGCCATGAATGATTACGGCTTTGAATTATTAAGCGATCAGCCGATACCGGTAGATGATATTAATTGCTATGATTTGTTTTCTCCTCATGATTTATTGAACGACATACAGCGAAGTGTGAATGCCACAGAAATGGCAAGAAGAAAGTTTAGAGATGTGGCGGTAATAGGCGGACTCATTTTCCAGGGATATCCAGGTGAACATAAAAAAGCAAGGCACTTGCAGGCTTCTGCTGGCTTATTGTTTAATGTATTTAATGAGTATGATCCGCAAAATGTATTAGTGCGCCAGGCCTACCTTGAAGTATTTAGCCAGCAGATGGAAGAACTACGGCTGCGGGACATGCTGGACAGAATACAAAGCTCTAAAATTGTAATAACCTACCCCCAACGGTTAACACCTTTTTGCTTTCCTATAAAAGTAGATAGCATGCGGGAAAACCTTACTTCTGAGAAGTTAGAAGACAGGGTGAAGAGAATGCAGCAGCAATTGGAAAAGTAAGGAATTATGAGAAGCTAGTATTCACTGTTAAAACCTTCCCTTTTTACCGAACCAAACAAACTGTGAATTTCAAAAGAAAACATTTATGAGATAAGCAAGACATATAGGGGTGTAAAAAATCAAATAATTTTGATTGTATTTTGTAGCTTGTTCTCGTTCTTCCAGGTTTGGCACTTTAAAGTTTGCAGTGTAGATTGCAAATAGCAGAATTCCTCTCTTTCCTGTCTGTACAGGATCCACTCGTATGAAAGCCCGGTCATCACTCCAATAATAAGCATGGAAAACTTATGAAGTCATTCAACATGCTTTATGTCGAAAAAATCGCTTCTTAATCTTTTACCGCTGTTGGTTTCTTTTTTAATGAGCACGGCACAACCCGCTTTAAAGACGGTGCCAGGCCTACCTACTAAAGAATTGTACGACTTGTATATAGATAAGAAGGGCTATTTATGGATTGCCCATGACTTAGGAATTAGCCGTTTCGATGGCTTGAATTATATACATTTCTCAAACGGCGAACAGGCTTCATTAAGTACCACTGGTATAATAGAAGATAACGAAGGGCGTATATGGTGCCATAATTTTAGCGGGCAAATATTTTACATAGAGAACGGACAAATGAAGCTATTAAAATCCTATGATTATACAAGAGAAAGTCAGTTCCCTCAAATTGCTATATGTGGTAATGAATTATTGGTCACGAGCGATCATGGATTATTTATTTGCACCACTACCAATTTAAAAGCAAGGTATGTACCTCTTACAACATCAAAAAAGGGAAGACTAATATCTCTTTCTGTAGTGGATAAGCGGGCTGTTCTATTTGATAGTAAAGGCTGGTATGTGTATGGGCATGGCACCGGTATAAAAAAGATTGCTGCAGATACTGCCATCAATTCTTATATGCCTAAATCAGCCATGCTTCAGCAGGGAAGTTTCGGCAACCTGCTATTTTTAATTTTAAATACAAAGGGCATTGTTCAAAAATTATTATTTAATGGCGATAGCCTGAAACTACTGTCAAACTACAAGAGAGATGATTTTATAAATACGGTTTCTGTAAATGAGCAAACATGGATACATACAAGAAACGAAAGCAAAACCTTAGATGGAAAATGGGTTATCACAGGCCAAAGCCTTACAGATGCCGTAATAGATAAAGCAGGAAATACATGGTTCAGCAGTTTAAAGAAAGGGTTATTGGTAAGCTATAAAAAAGCACAGTGGGAGGTGATAACACCACTTGTAGATAATGGAGATTTTATCCGGTGCTTTAATGTTATGGATGGTTATTTTTTTGCAGGCACTAATAAAGGAAACTTACTTGTTTTCGACTTTGCATTTAAAAAAATAAATTGGCAGGTAAGGTTATTTGATGGCTTCGGCTCTATAGAATTTATTCGATTTTATAAAGATCACCAGTTTGTAGTAGGCGGTTCTGTTCATACATACATTGTAAACCCTGTTGAAGAAAAAATTGAAAAGCTTATTTCTCCTTCATCAGTAAAAGATGTGGACTTTGATGAAAACAGTTTGTACCTGGCAGCAGCAAACGGTGCTTATATGATGCCATACCTTGATTCAATTAGCCTGTCTGCATGGCAACAATCTAAGAAACAGCAATTTCCTTTTATTCCCGAAATTTCTGTTGTGGGTAATTCTTATCTTTTTGCACAAGGCCGCGCCAGAGCTATAAGGTATGATAAGAAGGCAGGCGCTCTATATGTTTCTTTAAAGAACGGCCTGCATGAAATAAATAGCACCGGTATCCATCCTTTTAATATAGATGGTAAGGCTGTATTTGCTTCTTCATTATTGTATAGGGCGCCCAGGCTTTTTATCGGCACTTTTAGTGATGGACTTTGGATAAAAAATGGGAGCAGGCTTAGGCATTTAACCACTTCAGACCTTTTATCATCCAATACTATTTTGCGTACAAAGGCCACCTTAAACCATTTGTGGCTATTTCAAAACGAAACAATCCAGGTGCTCGACATGAACTCCGAAAAGTTGATAAACAACCTTGAATTACCAAAGGTTAATGGTGCAAATGTATTTGATGTGGCTGAGTGGAACGGTTTTGGCTTTTTAGCTACAGAAGAAGGCATTTACAAAATAAGGATGAACAATGTAGGGGAGGACCTGGCACCAACCGGCTTTCTTGATGCTGTAATTGTCAATAACAAAGACACGCTGCCACAAGGAAGTACACCAACACTTACGCATAAAAATAATGATCTCCAATTCATAGTTTCTTCCCCTTCTTTTTACGATCCTGCTGCTACTTCATTCCGTTATCGTATGTTGGGCGTAAATGAGGCATGGCAAAACACAAAGCCCGGAGAAAGAATCATTCGTTATGTTTCATTGCCCCCAGGGCATTATACATTCCAGGCTTTTCCTACCAATACAAAAGGCTTGACAGGAAAACAAAAGATTGAGTTTGAAGTAGACATTAATAAGCCATGGTGGAACCAATGGTGGTTCTATACCCTATTATTTGTAACACTGGTCGCCCTTATTTATGTGTTTGAGCAAAATAGGGTGCAGCAATTAATGAAAGTTGAAAAAGTACGGCGAAATATTTCAAGTGATCTTCATGACGATATTGGCGCTACATTAAGCAGCATCAACATATATACAGAGCTGGCCAAAAAAGAAAAGAATAACATTGCATACCTTGATGCCATACAGCGGCATTCCCATGAAGTAACAGGCAAACTCGACGATCTTATATGGAGCATTAATCCACGCAATGACAGCTTCGAAAAGTTAATTAGTCGTATGCATAGTTATGCAGCCCCCGAACTGCAAGCCAGGGGAATTGGGTGCGCTTTTAAATACAATGACATCGTGTTAAAGGAAAAGCTACAGGTTGGGTTAAAACAAAACCTCTACTTGATACTAAAAGAGCTGGTTAATAATGTAGTAAAGCATTCCCACGCCCGGCATTGTTTTATACACCTTGACTTTCGCAGTAATCTTATTGTGTTATCTGTAAAAGATGATGGCCGGGGATATGATGTTTTTAAAAAAATGGAAAGGGGCAATGGTATTCAAAATGTAAAAGAAAGAGTTGACAGAATACGTGGAGACCTTGAGATTGAATCAACGCCCGGTAATGGTACTACAGTTATTGTATACAAGCCGCTGCAACATAAATATGTTAGTTTTTATAAAAAATGGATGAGGTAGATTTGAAATGATACGTGTAGCAATTATAGAAGATAATGCTGCTTACCGCACAGCCCTGGAGTTGTACATTAAAAAAGCAAGCGGCATTGAAATTGTGTACATCGATAACTCCATTAAACGGCTAATAGGTGAAGTATTTTTTCAGCCGCACGTAATTATTATGGATATTGACCTGGGCAAAGAATCAGGCATTGAAAATGTAGCGAAGGTGAAATCCGTATTCCCTGACACAGGTGTTTTTATGCTTACTGTTTTTGAAGACGAAGAAAAAATTTTTGGTTCCATAAAAGCAGGCGCCCTTGGTTACCTGTTAAAAAAAGACTCGCCCGAAAAAATAGTAGAAGCGATCCAGAATATTTATAAAGGTGAAAGTGTAATGAATGGGCAAATAGCCCGAAAGCTGGTTAATTATTTTTCGAAGTGGAAAGAGCAGGGGCCCGGCCTGGAAGCCTATAACCTTACCAAACGCGAAAACGAGATACTTCTGCTTTTAATGGACGGCCTTTCTTATAAAGAAATTGCCGCTAAATGTTTTATTTCTATTGATACGCTCAACTCGCACATCCGCAAGGTGTATACAAAGCTTAATGTGCATTCCCGCTCCGAGATAGCCGCAAGGTTCCGGTGATATCAAATTAAAGAATCACATAAATATGCTATAGGCAGACAGCTTATTAGCCACCACCTTTGGCATTAAATAGATTTATCATTTAATTCTGTTTTCAATCCCCAACTCTTAGAAAATAAGGCGAAAGCCGGCTAACTGAAGTCCACTCTCCCCAAAAGGAATTGTTATATCTGGAACATACATAACTATCGTCCAGATCGCCTTAGATGTTATTGCACTTTGAAGAGCCAGGCGTATCCAATAGCCACAAAGCCACCCAAACTCGTAAACCGTTCATATATGATAAGTCTTTCTACTCTTCCACTTAATGATTTGTACCTCGACCGGTATGGATGTATTAATGCATTTGCTACCCTAAAAAGCAATGCTCACAGTTTTAAAGCCTTTAGCTTAAAAAAATCCTTCTCAATAGCAAGGATTTTTGTTCTTATGTTCAGTTTTTTTCAAATCAGCACATTAAATGCTCAATCTGGATACACGTGCAATAGCTGTACGGCTAATGATGTGAGTATTACTTCGATTGAATTACTGTCAACAGACCTAAACCCTGCTTACAACGCTACGACAAATCCAAACGTCGATAAGTATCTACCTCTTCCCCTAACTTGTGTTGCTGGTTCGCCAATGCTGGGATATATAAAAATTACTTTGGACCAGAATGCTACTACCCGTTATGGCATCTATGTAACGGGAGATCTATACGTTGATAATGTAAAACAAAGTTCTTTTGCTAAATGTGATGGAAGCGATTTTGTCAAGAATACAAACGATAAGTTTTACCTGAATGCATCTGCGATTTCGTTTAACTGCGGATCATTACTCCAACTAAAAAATGTTTTTGTTGGCTGGGGTAATTCTGCTGCTGATGATATCTGTAATAATTTGTGTAAGATTGGTCCGCATTGTAATAAAGATGTAATCAATCTGGTTTTTACTGTTGTCACCCCTTTAAGTGCTGATTTTTCTTATTCCGGCGATTGTACTACAGGGAATGTTATATCCTTTGATGCTCTTGATTTAGCAAATCAAGGATTAAATGGAACCACTGGCGGCACTTCGCCTTACCCAAGTGGTGCATATAGCTGGTCCATCGTTAAAACAACTGATCCCATTGTAACTGCAACAATGTCTGGTGCCTCTCCAACCTTTGACTTTTCAACATTAGGTGCAGGATCTTACTATGTTACATTAACTGTAAACGATGACGCACCTAATGCCTCGAGTATTAAAACAAAAACCGTTACCGTTGCCTCTTGCTGTACTAGTCCTAATGCGGGAACAAGTGGCACCTTAACGATATGTACAGGAAGCACGCTAACAGAAGCCCAGTTGTTTGCAGTTATTGGAACACATGATGCAGGTGGCCTCTGGTCACCAGCACTGGCGGGAGCAGGCACTTACACATATACAGTAACTGCAACTGCACCTTGTACAAATGCAACAGCGCAGGTAGTGGTAACGGCTAACCCAAATTCTCTTTGTACCGTTTACAGTGGCGATTACTTTGCAAACACTGGATCAACTGCTATGGGTGGGTCTGCCAATGTAATGTTGAAATATACAGTATCCGCAGATCCAAATGCTATCTGCAACAACATTAGCGGACTAACAGCAGCTAACTTAACCATCAGCTCAGATGCAAATAGTTCGGTTTCGTATGGAGCTATAGCATATAATACAAATACCAAAGTGGTTACTATTCCTGCTACTATATCCGTACCAGGCAATGCATATTCTATCTCCGTAACCTTTACCTTGGGTACTACCTCCGATTATTCAATTTCAGGTTTATGTACTGATAATCCAGTTGTTACTGTTTCTTCCAATTCCGAAGGTTTTGTAACTGGTGGAGGTTTTATTATACCTCTTAATTCCGGTGGTACTATAGGGGAAGCTCCCGTAAATGGCTTGAAGAATAATTTTGGATTTAATATCAAAACAAATAAGGCCGGTAAGCTTCAGGGTAATTGGAATACGGTTATCCGCAGAAGAGAAGCTGGTAAGGTAGTGGTTTACCAGGTTAAGAGTAATAACGCCAATAAGCTTTATATCACCCAGGTACCTGGTACAAAGAGATACCGTGCAGACATGACCTTTACCTCTGCTAATTTCAAAAACCTCACCTGTGCCCTTTGCCCTGTAGATGCCAATAATGGCACAGTAGAAGTTACGGTATATGACAATGGCGAGCCAGGTGCCAATGTCGATCAAATCTTGATTACCGTAAAAGACAAAACTGGTAGTACGTGGTATAAAAGCGATAAGGCAGCCAATCATAGTTTGGGGTATACAAACCTTCAATTGCTGAATCAAGGCAACATCCAAATTCACACCCTTAGTACTAGAGCCGCAACAAATTCCGCTACCACTTCGTCTGAGGTTGATGTGGCGCCAATGATTGGCTTTAATCTCCAGGCCTTACCAAATCCATCCACTACAAGTTTTAACTTGAGAGTGCACAGCGATAACAGCCGCTCAAGGATGCAGATAAGGGTAATGGATATAAGCGGAAGAACTGTGCAAACAATTGGAAGCGTTATTGCAGGGCAAACCCTTCAATTTGGTTCAACTTATAGGCCTGGTGTTTACATTGTAGAATTAATACAAGGCAATAAGAGAAAACAAGTGAAACTGGTTAAACTTTAAAACCTATTTCCGGGATAACTTACTTAGGGTGGCCGCGAAGCCACCCTAAGTTTTTAGTGATATTGGGGAATAACGAGCCGATACCGGTAGATGATAGTAATTGCTATGATTTGGTTTCTTCTAATGATTTATTGAACGACATACAGCGAAGTGTGAATGCTACAGAAATGGCAAGAAGAAAGTTACAATTTCACCTTGAGAGTGCATAGCGATAACAAACGCTTCAGGTTGCAGGTACAGGTAGGGGAGGCAACCCAAATTTTAAAGTAGTAAGTACATTGATAGAATCGTTATTTAAAAAACCATGACCTACTTTTAGCAATGGGCCAAATACATACCCTTATGCTTAGATACCTGTTATTTTTTTCAACTCTGGTTTTACCTTTCATAGCTTTTAGCCAACTAATAGATACAACCTATAATAATCAAATAAAAATCTCTGCCTTGCGGCTGATTAATATCCTAAATCCAGGCATTGAAATTAGTTACGAGCGGCTACATGGAAAACGTTATTCCTCACAACTTTCTATAGGGTATCCAACCAACGTTTTAGGAAAGCCATATCAGCAATTGAAGGGACATACATTTGCGTTTGAAGAAAAATATTTTAAAAAAATGCTTTCTAGGCCCCGGAATTATTGGTCTTTAGACTTGAACATTACTAACATAAATTTTGATGAAACCACGGGAGGAATGGATACGGTTAATAACATATCAATTACTGACACCTTTACTATAAAAAAGAAAATGCAATCAGTAGCCATCAAATATGGTGTGCAATTATTCGGAGAGCACATTATACTTGATTTTAGTATTGGTGCGGGTTTGAAATACCGAAATGTAACACATTATCACAGGGAGTTTGAATATAAAGGCCCACGCGAGCCGTCTGACTTTATGCGGATTGCTAATCTGGAAAAAAAAGGGTTAGCGTTTATTTTACCACTTAACATAAGGTTGGGTTATAGTTTTTGACAGAGAGATGTATACTGCTTATCCAGCAACCGCATTTCGCTTCGATAATTTCAAAAATCTCCGGATCAACAATACAGAAGCTACCGTAAGTCCAATAATCAATCCTGTCCAAATGCCCCCTGGGCCCATATTATAGTGGAATGCCAATAATAAACCAGCAGGAAGACCAATAATCCAATAGGCAATGGCTATAAATAAAGTGGGCATGGTCACATCTTTAATTCCTCTTAATAATCCTGCACCTATGGCCTGCGTACTATCGGATATTTGAAATACCGCAGCAAACAGTAACAGTATACCTGCAAGTTCCAGCACAGCTTCATTTTTATTAAAAAATTTCGGCAATTCATTTCTAAAAACGGCGAAACTCACAGCGCAGAAAATACCATAGAATAATGCAATGATCAATGTGCTTTTTCCTATAAGGGATATCTTAGGCCAATCGTTGCGGCCATAAGCATTGCTAACTCTTATTGAGCCTGCCTGTGCCAATCCCATAGAAACCATAAATGTAAATGAGGCACAACTTAATGCAATCTGGTGTGCAGCTTGTGCCACCGCGGAGATGGTTCCTATGATTATTCCTGATACTGCAAATGCTCCTGCCTCCATGCCTATTTGCAGGCTACTGGGTATACCAATATTCATCAACTCACGCAGGGTTTTCCATTGCAAATGCCATTGTTGTTTACGTACTTCTATGTATTGGCGAAAAGTAGCATGTTTTAAAATAATGATTAGCAATGCAATAAAAATAAGTGAACGGGTAATGAGTGTTGCCCAACCAGCGCCAACTAATTCCATTCTTGGAAAGCCCCAATTGCCATAGATTAATAACCAGTTTAAAAAAATATTAATAGGCAGTGCCGCTAATGAAAACAACATGGCTGTTTTCGTTAGTTCTAACCCATCAGCAAATTGCTTCAGTGTCATAAACAGCAACATGGGAATAATGGATAAGCTCATTATTTTTAAGAATGGAAGGGCAAGCAATGCAACCTGTTGGTCTTGCCCAAGGTGAAGCAATAAATTGCTGCCTGCTACAAGACTAAGTGAAATGATGATGGCTGTAAGGGCACAAAGAGCAAAGCCATTAAAAAAATAATGCGAAACAGCAAGGACATCCTTACGGCCATGTGCCATTGATACCAGTTGCGATACTGAGATAGTCATGCCAATACCAAATACAAAGGGAATATTCAATACGTTCATTACAAGTGCAGCAGCGGCTAATTGCTGGTAGCCAATTGCACCCACCATTGCTGTGTCAATAATGTGTAAGGCCATTTGTGCCAGTTCGCCAATAATAATAGGCAGTGCGAGGCGTATAGTGGCCTTTGCTTCGTAGCGCATGTTTAATTAATAAAGTAGGCGAAGATAAAGAATGAAGGAAAGGAGGGTTATTTAAAAAACAAATCTGGAGTACCCGGTGCCAGAAGAATATATTCTATTTGAAAATAGTTCTTTATCATTTAGAACGGATGGCAGATGCCTATTAGTCTTTGCCCCAAAGCAACTATATTGTGTTTCAACTTACTCAGTTTTAATAGGTTTAATTGATGTATATTTTGTTCGAAAGCTATTTTAAGTACATTAAAAACCAAGATTGCAAATACCAATGAGTGATAGAATTTTAATAAAGCTTTATTCATATTTTATCCTCTTTATTTGCTGCAGTTGCCAGGCTCCAAAGGGTGGCAATAAAAACACCCTGTTTACTTCTTTGCCGGCTTCTTATACAGGCATTGATTTTAGAAATGAACTCAGTTACGATAAGGATTTTAATATTTATACTTACCGCAATTTTTATAATGGTGGCGGGGTAGCTATTGGAGATGTAAATAATGATGGATTGCCCGATATTTTCTTTACTGCCAATATGCTGCCGAACCGGCTATATCTAAACAAAGGCAATTTTAAATTTGAAGATGTTACTGATAAAGTGGGCATATTTAAAAAAAGTAAATGGTCTACAGGTGTAAGCATGGTAGATATAAATGGCGATGGATTTTTAGATATTTATGTATGTAACAGCGGCAATGAAAAAGGAGAGCATAAAGAAAATGAATTGTACATCAACAATGGTCTGTCGGGAGGTGAGATAAGTTTTTCAGAAAGAGCCAAAGAGTATGGATTAGATGACAAAGGTTATTCCACTCACGCCGCTTTTTTCGACTATGATAAAGATGGCGACCTGGATATGTATCTTCTTAATAATTCATTCCGGTCAATTGGAAGCTTTGATTTAAAAAATAACGAAAGGCGGGTCAGAGATTCTTTAGGAGGTGATAAACTATACCGCAACGATAATAATCATTTTAAAGATGTAAGTGCACCGGCAGGTATTTACGGCAGTATAATCGGCTTTGGGTTAGGTGTTATTGCGGGTGATATTAATAAAGATGGATGGCCTGATGTTTATATATGCAACGATCATTTTGAGCGTGACTATTTATACATTAATAATAAAGATGGAACTTTTACAGAGGGCCTGGAAAATCAAATTCATAGCATTAGCAATGCCTCTATGGGAGCCGATCTGGCCGATATTAATAATGATAATCTGCCCGATATTTTTACAACAGAAATGCTTCCCGCTACCGATGCCCGTATTAAAACAAATGCCACTTTCGAAAATTGGGATAAGTACCAATTTAATCTCCAATATGGATATTATCATCAATTTACCCGCAATGCATTGCAGCTAAATAATGGAAATAAAACCTTTAGCGAAATTTCAAGAATGGCGGGTGTCGAAGCAACCGATTGGAGCTGGGGCGCATTAATCACCGATTTAAATAATGATGGATGGAAAGACATTTTTGTTGCCAACGGTATATACCAGGATATCACAAACCAGGATTATATCCAATATATATCAAGCCAGGAATTTGCGGGAAAAATAATTGGTAATAAAGAACCCGATTATAAAGCGCTTATTGATGGTATACCTTCTAATCCCATCTCTAATTATGCTTTTATTAATAACGGTAATCTGCATTTTACGAATGCATCTTCCGAATTCGGGTTGGATGAACCTGGCTTTTCTAACGGCTCTGCTTATGGCGATTTGGATAATGATGGCGACTTAGACCTCATCGTGAATAATGTAAACATGCCTCCATTTGTTTATCGTAATGAAAGCACTGCTAAGCATCCTGAAAATAAATACCTGCGCATTAAACTAACAGGTACCAACAAAAACTCCTTTGCATTAGGAACAAAGTTGACTGTATATGCTGCAGGCAAAAATTATTACCAGGAGCAAATGCCAACACGAGGATATCAATCAACTGTAGATAACAGGATATTATTTGGATTAGGGAAAATAGAATTGATAGATTCTCTTGTTGCTGAATGGCCTGATGGAAGCGTTACAATTCTAAAGAATGTAAAACCTAACCAGGAAATTACATTAAAGCAAAGCGAAGGGATAAAAGGCAACAGGCAACAGGCAACAGGCAACAGCACCCTGTTTTATAATAATACAAATGGCTTAGGAATAGATTTCATTCATAAAGAAAATGAGTTTGTAGATTTTGATCGTGACCCATTGATCTTTCACATGCTATCCCGTGAAGGCCCTGCTGCAGCCTGGGGAGATGTAAACGGGGACGGCTTTGATGATATATATATTGGCGGAGCAAAAGGACAAGCCAGCGTTTTATTTATACAATCAGAGGCAGGAGGTTTTAAAAGAATAGGGAATACGATTTTCGAGGATGATAAAGAAAGCGAGGATGTGGCTTCTGTTTTTTTTGACGCAGATGGTGATGGAGACAATGATTTATATGTGTGTAGTGGGGGTAATGAGTTTCTATTTGGTGCTCCGCAATTAAAAGACCGGCTTTACATAAATGATGGTAAAGGAGGACTTACCAGGTCAGTTTCACCATTACCGTCTTTCACCGCAGGCAATTCTTCTTGTGTAGCGGCAGCAGATTATGATGGCGATGGCGATATTGATCTTTTTGTAGGACAAAGGTTAAAGCCTTTATCGTACGGGCTGCCAGCAAATGGTTGTTTATTGCAAAATGATGGTAAGGGCAATTTTATAGACGTTACAAAATCTATAGTCCCATCCTTATTAAATACAGGAATGGTTACTTCTTGTGCATGGATAGATTATGATAATGATAATAAAACTGACCTGGTGATTACGGGTGAATACATGCCACTTAAATTGTTTCGCAATGAAGGTGGAAAATTAAAAGAAGTAACTAATGAAGCAGGCTTGGCAAAAACCAATGGATGGTGGAACCGTATATTAATAGCTGATGTAAACAATGACGGCTATCCTGATATAATAGCAGGCAATCATGGATTAAATTCAAGGTTTAAAGCTTCTGCGGAAAAACCTGTGTCAATGTATGTGAATGATTTTGATGATAATGGCACTATCGAACAAATAGTTTGTCAGTACAATGGCAATAAATCATACCCAATGGTTTTGCGGCATGATCTGGTAGCACTTTTGCCTTTTTTAAAAGGAAAGTATTTAAAGTATGATCGTTACAAAGAGCAAACAATTAATGATATTTTTTCTAAGGATCAATTGAAGAATGCAGTAAAATTGGAAGCATTCCTTTTTGAGTCGTCTGTTTTTATCAATAATAAAAATGGAACTTTTACACGTAAGGCGTTACCGGCAGAGGCACAACTCTCACCTGTATATGGAATTGTTTGTAATGACTATGATGGTGACGGAAAAAAGGATCTTCTTTTGGGTGGAAACTTTTATGCAGCAAAACCCGAGGTAGGAATATACGATGCCAGCTATGGATTGTTTTTAAATGGAGATGGAAAAGGAAATTTCAATGCTGTTACTTCAGCAAGTAGTGGCATCAATGTAAAAGGAGAAGTGCGAAATATTGTTGAAATACAATCAAAGAAAGGGCAGAAAAAATTAGTCTTTTTGTTGAATAATGAGGCACCGGTTATATATAGAACACGAGATAAAAAAAAGACTGCGTATTAATGCAGCCTTTAGAATAATCATCCTTGGTTAGGATGATAGATCAAATTTATCTACGCCGTTACTTCCAAAAATGTGTATAAGCACTATGTTATTTTGATACTAATTGTTACATACCCGTTTCTCCCATCACTCGGCCAAATGCCTGGGCCGGGATAAAAAGTTGGCCGCTTTGTAAAATATTTTTTGTTTAAGAAGTTATTAATGCCGCTGCGCAATGAAATATTTTCGTTGATACGAAACGAAGTATTAAAATCCCATGTAGAATAGGATGGAGTGAAACCTTTTGATCCATCAGGAGGTGGTGTTACGGTATTTAAGGCATCAGAGAAAGTGGAGGAAGTGTAACTATATAAGATAGTTCCGCTAAAGCCCTTATACAATATTTCAAATCCATTTCGGCTATTCCATTCCGGCACTGCTTCTACCTTATTGTCTTTGATGCTTTTATTGATAGTACCTGCAGCAACTTCTCCTTTTGTATATCGTGCATGCATGTAAGCGGTGGAGGTAAATACTCCGGCATATAGTTGAGTTGTGAGGGGAAACTTGTACTGCGTAAAAAACTCAACTCCATTTGTGCGGGTATCACCAACATTGGTACGATAAATATAGGTGCCTGTTGCATCATTCAAAACCAATGTGCCCATACGATTATTGTATTGTAACTGGAATAAGCTAACATCATATTGCAAGTGGTTGAAAATCTTTCCTCTCATTCCAATTTCAGCATTATAACCAAATGCATTTTTTAAATCTTTATCTACCTGCTCGTAAGTTGAGGATGGAATAATGTCTTTAAAAATTACCGGCCTATATGCCTGCGAAATGCCTGCGTACAATGTATTTTCTTTATTGAGATGATATTGCCCACTGCCACCCAGCAATAAAAAATTGTGGTCAATTGTGTTTCTTAGGTTATCGCTATTATAATAGCTAACAGACCCAAGCATTTTCGAAACTCCATTCTCTGTTCTTGCCCCCAGGGAAATACTTAGTTTATCCGTAAACTGAAAAGCATTTTCTGCATATAAGGCTACATTGCCTGATTTAAAATGCAAGTCCCTTTTAAAAACCCCATCTATAACAGTCAGGTCATAATCGCTTGCAGTAGTGCCCGTTCCTAATTGCCTGCGATAAAGGTCATTATTCATATAAACAATGCCTGTAGCCAGTTTGCTCTTGATGCTGCCAAGTCTAAAATTCTGAAGAAATTTTGCCTCCAATGTACGGCTGTTATAACGATCAATATCTACCTGCCTGTTCTTAAAATTTCCTGTGGCATTTGTTTCTGGGATGGTAGATGGTGCATCGAAAATAACACTGTTACGGCTGCCAAATACACCTGAAGCTATAAAATCAAGACTGCTCTGGTCATTTATTTTCCAGTTAAGTGAAAGCGAGGGAACATAAATATCCGGACTAAAATAGTTTCTGCTTCTTGTGCTGCCCCGGGGGTTAGCATAGAACATACTATCATTTAATGGTCCGGGAATATGATACTGATATTTAGAACGGCCGGCTTCTGCTTTTAAGGCCAGCCTGTTATTAAAGCGATATTGTAATTGTAAGAACTGAGCATCAGCATCTGACTCGCTATTTTTGCGATAGCCTTTGGAATGACGACGCGAGTAATATGCGTAGTAAGAAAATTTTTTCACCGTTCCGCTTATAGCATTGTAAGAGCTCAATAAGCCATAAGATCCTGCCGTATTGATAGATTCAAAGGAAAATGAATTTGCTGTATCTGGTTTCTTAGTCACATAATTAATCATTCCTCCAAACTGTGCTCCATATTGTAAAGAACCTGTGCCTCTTATAATTTCAATCTTTTCATAAGATTCCATAGGCGCACTATAATGGCTGGCAGGGTAACCATACATGTCAGAATTAATCAAAACACCATTCTGCCGTAAATTAAATTCCCAGCTTCGATGCGCATCTAGTCCGCGGGTTGCAATATTTATTTGATTGCCACTTCCATCCATATCATACACAAATACACCAGGCACTTTGGAAAATAATTGCCTGCCGGTTTTAATAGAAATATTGGCATTTGTACCTGCCAGCGATATCACTTCACTTTTTTTACCTATTGTAATAATGCTATTTTGAACATCTGGCATGTTGCCTATGTCATTGCGCTGCCATCCCTTAATAATTACTTCTTTTAACTGTCTTGTTTTTGCCGAATCTTCCTGAGCTTTTGCCAGATTTACTATAAATGCAAACACGGCAACACATATCACACACTTCATAAAACTATATTGAATTTAAAAAATTCACCTCATCCTATTAATTACCTGCTCCGTCTGCATTTCCTCTTTGCACTGCATAATTGCCAATGTTATTTCCAACTTTTAAGCCCACCTCGCAATCGCTGCGAAAATGAATACCGCCATACATTCTCGACATAGAAGCTTCTGTGGCCATGGCACTATAATCCTTTGCTCTTTCCGGAACAATGTAACCCAGGATAGTAGCCGCAGCTCCGCTAAAAGTAGAATGACCTGATATATAGGCTTGAAAATTAGGAATGCCCGTGAGTGTTTTTATTTTAGGGTTTATCTGGGAAGGTCTTGGGTTGGAGTAAAAATTCTTTGTCGCCCAGCAAACTATCGCAGCATCCATCAGGCTCATATTGAGTAAAGCCATGTTACGGGCCCACCGTACTTCACTAAAATTCTTCTTGATAAAGTCATCCGCCGCAATAGCATTCCAATGACCCGGTGGCGTATAGGTGCCTACCCCATCAGCCCAGAAATGAACTATGCGAATTTGCTCTCGTGAAGGATTTTGCACCATCTGAAAAATTTCTTCTGTTTCCTTTTTCATTTGTTCGCTGGAAGTAGAAGGAGGAGGGCCAGGCCTGAGAGATACACAGGTTGCAGAATCAAACAAAAAAGATTTCACACGCCCATATAAAGGAAGCATAGGTGGACGCATAGGAAGTTCGAGGCTTAGCCACGGTTGCTCGCCCCTGGCAATACAATCCTGCTCTATTTTTAACCAGTCTGCAGGTGTGCCAATAGCCTGGCCTGCACGATCAGTTCGGGCACGGCCAACAAATTTTGCCGCTATTGCTTTTCCCAATGCTTCACCTGCTTCAACATCACTACGCACATTAGCACCAGACATAATTGTTGCACGTTTATGTTCTTCTGCTTTTAGCTGAATGAAATCCTGGTCTCCGGGAAAGAGTAGTTTTAATAATTCCACAGTAACACCAACGACTACGGCATTTTCTGAAGGATATGAGGGGAGTTCCGTAGTGGTTACCAACGGTTTTATGCCCGCATCAATTTTATAAGGTGGAGCCCTGTTGTATAATTTTTTATAATGCCAGGCTGCAACAAGCGCATCATACTGTGCTGCACTTACATAAGCATATGCCCTTGCTGCGTAAGGTGGGTTTGAGAATGGGAACTGAGGATAAGCTAATGGATTATTTGGGTTGGGAGCGGGATAGGTTCCATCATTATTTTGATATGGAGGAAGATTATGTTTGGCCACCAACTCACGCATAATTTCATTCCATCTCAATATTGCTCCGGCACTCCAATAGCGGATTGATTTTTCCTGAGCATCAGAAAGGTGGGCTTGCCAACCTTTTATTTCGTTTAATTGTGCAATGTAGTCAGGAGTAGTAACAGACACCGGGGCAGCAACAGGAAATTCCTCTGGTGTGTTCAGTAAAACCGTTTTCCAGAAACCTGCATTAATATCAGTTTTAGCAGGGTTTAAGGCTGGTATGTTGTCTGTACGTGAGGCTACGTCTTTTGAACACGAGGTATAGATAATGGCAATGCAGCCTATAGTTATAATAGATAAAAAAAACTTTTTCATTTTTATTTCGTTTTGTTATTCGTGGTTGTATTGCTACGACCATTAAAGTTTAAAATATAAAATATGCTTGCGCCCAGTGTAGTGGATTGGCCAACGTTTCTGCCTGCCACCACATAATCACCATTGGCCAGCAACGATAAACGCTCAAAAGATTTGGGCACATATTTTACGCGAAAACCTGCCGTTGTTGCATTCATTTTATTACTGGGGAAAGGCATATTATTGCGGGTAATGTCAAAGCCTCCCAATGTAGTTAGCTTATTTACTATGGCTTCAGCAAGTAGGTATTTTGTGCGGTACCCTGTTCTTAAATTTATAGAACTTGCATCCGGCATTTCTACTTCATTTGTTATATGCATTTCAGTAGTATAGTATGCTTGCCTGTCTATTTCTATATTTCTACGATGCATATAAGTACCCGAGCCTGTAACAAAAAACTTCCCGATTGCGTAATCTGCCATAACCCTTACAAGCACTGTTTTACTTCTTAGTCCTATAGAAAGCGGAAGAAAGTCAGGTGTGTAATTGCCAACTGGAAGAGAGAAACCTCCAACGCCTATCAAACTTAGTTTACCTGCTCCAAGATTTTGACTGTAGGGCATCCATTTCGCGAAGAGGCTAAGGTCTTGCAAACCTTTCATTTCTTGTAAGGTTCCGGCAGACGCTTTTGTTTTTATATAAGGAATGCCAAACAGAAGATTAAACTTTTTTGAGACGCCATAATTTCCCATATATGCAAACATTTGGGTACTTACGGTCCCCAGGTTTTCGTTAGTCCTTTTTAAAGTGCCTTCCCAATAATGATCCCAGCTTGAATAGTTATAACTGATGCCACTACAGAAAAGATTTTTCGCCATCATATCGGCATCGTAATCTGTTTGTGATTTTGCAGAAAATGTAAAAATAAATAGAGAGCCTATGGCAAAAAAACATTTTTTTGTCATAGCAGTTTTTTTTATAAAGCCCATTAGTGGTAATATTAAATGGAATAAATTTTGTACGTCAGTTAAGGGCGTACGAGTAAGCTTAAATGACTGGTACGACCTCTTTGTAAGAAGCTCTTTTAAAATTTGAAAGTAGCGCCGATGTTTATTGCATAATCTGCAAAAGCTGCATCACCAATAGTATGGACACCCGTTTTAGCAGTTTGCTTTTTATCTGCATAACTCTGTGTGCGATTTCTTTTTAAAGCAACCGGCACAAAAGCGTAAAGGTTTAATTTTTTTGCTATATAAGTTAATCCGGGTTCAGCAGAAATTACATAGCCTGGTCTTCTAAAACCAGCGCTGCCACCAATTAAGTCTTCAGCAGGAATACACTCCATACGGCCACCGGCAGAAACGATAAAATGATCAAAATTAAAATTGCCACCGGCTCTCCACATATACTGGTCAGGAACGCTCATAGTACTGCTGCCATTTCTTACTGCTGTTACAGAAGGGGTGCCGCCACGGGCAGTAGATGTTCCGTTTTGCTCCCGGGGGTTAAGCAGGTAATAAAAATTAGCATAACCGCCTATTGTTTTATTGAAGTTGTAATAGGCATTTATTTCAGTAGAAAAGCCTGTGCCGCCATCGCCTAATTGTATGGATTGGTCAACTGGCCCCAATAATTGTGTTGAATCGTTCACATAAAAGAAATCCTGGTATTTATAGTCTCCCGTTGGCAGCTTGATGCCAAGCCCCAACTGAATATTTCCTTTAGATGTTTTTTCCGGATTCATTAGCCACGCATAAGCCCCTAAACGTACGTCGCCTATTCCAAAAGAACGGGTACTATGCCGCGTTTTTCTATCATGTTCATATAAGGACGAACGTGTATTAGAAATAACCGGCAAATTAAAAAAGAGCGACCAACGCGGATTCAATGTTCTGATTAAAGTAAGATCTGTAGAATTGGTATGATTAATTACCTCTGTGTTTTGTTCCACTCTTTGCTTTTCTTCGTGTTCGCCACGATAGTGTTTATAAGATTTAAAATACCTGTTGTTTACATTCAAAGACCATTTTGATGGCGTTTGCCTATCAGAGGAATGATTGGCCATGCACATGCCGCCTGCACTTCTTATGGCTACACAACCTTGTGATTGAGCAGTAAAATTGGCTAATAATAAAAAACAAATTGCTATTGAAAGAAGTTTCATTGTTGTTTGTTAAGCAGTTAAAAATAAATCTGAAAAGCTGTTATAATACAGCCTTAGTAAGCATCATTACTTTTGATTACAATGATGGATGAATGTTACTGTTTCTTTGAGCGGGTGAGCAACTATTATAAATGCCTTTATGCGCCTCTCAACCCATGTATACTTTTGTAAAGATCAACTAACATTCAGGGGGTTTATCGGGGGTAGCCTTAAAATTTGTGGGAAAAAGAATCTGTTGCTTTGTAAAATGGCTTACTTGTAAGCTTACCCATGTAGCATGCAGCCAATGCGGCTGCTCAACAAAATATTCACTTAAAATATTTTTAAAAGAAAGATTGCCCCCATCCGATTTCTGTTGTGCAGAAGGGTCTATGTCATTTACAACTTTAAAATAATTATCTTTTGCTTTTTCTAAGTTTTGTTTCTTTTCGTTGGGTAAGCAAAGCAGCACTAAAGAATCATTATAAACTTTGCGTTTTACGTATTTGTAGTGTTTGCCATCAACGTCTATTTCGCCATCAAAGCGTTCAAAAGATTTCCAGTTTAATTGGTATGGCAAATGAAGTGGAACTTTAATTTCAATCAAGTCTTCTTCATCATAATCATTTTTATCAAGCTTTGTTTCTAATTGCAAATTGGCCCTATGTTGAAGAAAACCGGAGAATATACGATAGCCGCCCCAATTAAAAAGAAGGATTAACAGCAATAATATGGCAGCAATTTTTCTCAAAGCAAAGCCAAGTTAAGAAAATATTGATTATCAAAGTGCAAGTTGGTGCATTCAAATTGTAGCAGCTTTGTGATGGCGCTGGCACTACCGGCTCGACGGCCTTAGGTAGTGTCTTACACCCAAGGATAAAATTTAAGGCGACAATTTAAAATGCATTCATGCAGGGTTCTATTTTCACCGGCAGATATAAGAAAATTTCACCCTTTTATTTCTGGCCGTAGGGCAACCAATTTATCAAAATAGGAAGTCTTAACGTCAATATTACTGCGTGATGATAACCACTCAGGCGTTACTAACCATCATTGTCGTTTACTTTGCACTAATTTTTGAATTAAAGAATAGGAAATGAATAAACTTCAAAAGCATTATGTAGTAACGGGTGGAGCGGGTTTCATAGGAAGCCGGGTAATAAAAGAATTGCTGAAGAATGAAACAATTAAAATAACCTGCATTGATAATTTTGATCCTTTTTATAAGCACGAATTAAAGCTTCTTAACCTGTCTGAATTTCAAAATGATCCTAACTTTTCTCTTCTTAATGAAAATCTTGACACTGTTACGATAGAACAATTGTATGATTCAATAACACAGCCCGTTGATATAATTATTCACCTGGCTGCAAAAGCGGGTGTACGCCCAAGCATTGCAGACCCGGTTGCTTACCAGCAAACAAATATTTTAGGCACTCAAAAACTCCTGGATTTTGGGGTGCAGAAAAAAGTAAAAAAGTTTGTTTTTGCTTCATCAAGCAGTGTGTATGGTATAAACGAAAATCTGCCATGGAAAGAAGAAGAAATGCTATTGCCTATCAGCCCTTACGCCATGACAAAACTGGCAGGTGAGATGGCAGGGCACACGTATCATCATTTATACAATCTCCCATTTATTGCTTTACGTTTTTTTACAGTATTTGGTCCCGGCCAGCGGCCAGATCTCGCTATTCACCGGTTTGTAAAATCTATTTATAAAGGCGAACCAATTGCCATGTATGGCGACGGATCTACCAGCAGGGATTATACATTTGTTGATGATATTGTTCAAGGCGTTATAGCCGCAGTTCATTATGATAAAACTAGTTTCGAGATTATCAATCTTGGCAACAGTTACACTGTGTCACTTAAAGAATTGATTGCAGCGATTGAAGATATTGTTGGCAAAAAAGCTATCATAAATCAATTGCGGGAACAACCCGGGGATGTGCCCAGAACTTTTTCTGATATTTCTAAAGCAAAGCGTTTGCTAAATTTTCAGCCCCGCACAGAACTAAAAGAGGGATTACAAAAATTTTACGATTGGTTTTTGGAAAACAAAGAAATTTTGTTGCACTAACTTCATAAAAGAGCACGAATTAAAACTTAGGACAATTCAAATTTTTATGATTTGGGTCTTTGTGCTGCTTCATATAAATAAGAGATATTTCTGCACCACCCCGCATATTAGAAGCAGGCTTTAAACTGGAGACATTTACATCGTAGCTAAGACCCACATGAAACTCTCCAAACTCCAATCCTACATACGGAATGATTGCATCGCCAAACCGGTACCAGCTACCTAAATAAAGATTGGTTGGTATGGGTTGTTCCGGATTTAGGTTCATCATATATGCACCACCAACAACTGTATTGGTTGCATTTGCCTGGCGGCTGTAGTTGGCGCTTAAATGAATGGCATCTGAAGAGGTGCCTACAGGAATCATTCCACCTGCCTGTATCGTTAGCCTTGCAGGCAATAAAAATAAACCATCTTTAAAAGATTCTTTGGGCCTGTTGATATGATACATTGATACACCGGCATAATAACTATTAAGGCCGTTTGATGTGCCTGTATACAATAAGCCAGCATTCAAATCAAAATAAGAAACACTTAATTCTGTAGCAGCAAAATCTTCCTGCGTTACACCAGTAAAACCATCAGAACGTAACATGTCTGGAAACTTTAATGCCGTAACATCTAATCGTTTGCTCACGTAAGTTCCCTGGAAACCAACACCTAGTTGATTATAGCCATTTTCATCTAATCCTTTATGATATGCGGTAGAAACACCGAGGTAATTATATTTTAAAATTCCATTACCGCTTTGATCGCTAAACCCCATAAATCCGACTCCAAATTGGTCAACTTCAGAAATAGTATTTTTTAAAATTCCAAAATCGGCAGATACTGTATAGGTGGTAAAAGCATTATTTATGGTAGGCCACTGATTGCGATAGTTTCCTGCCACACGCATATCTCCGTTGAATTTTCCGGTAAGTGCAGGATTTAATGTAAGTGGCGATGCAAAAAACTGTGAAAAGTTTGGGTCCTGTGCAGCAACACTAATTGCCAGGAAAGAACAAATAAAGATGAAAAGAAGCTTTGCCATTCACACAAAAAGTTAGGGCAGGTAAAGTACAAAGAAAGCTTTAGAATAAAAACTTAAATCATTTAAGATTGAATTTTTATACCGTAAGCTAAGTCACCGGCGTCTCCCAGCCCAGGAACAATGTATCCTTTAGCTGTAAGTTCATCGTCAATATCGCCACACCAAATGTAAGCCTCAGGCACCGACCGCCGTACATATTCTATACCTACAGTGCAGGCAATGGCTACTACAATATGAATGGTTTTTGGCGTTCCTTCATTCTTCAGGTATTGAATTGTTTTTACTAATGAGGCCCCTGTAGCAAGCATAGGATCACAGAGGATAACGATGCGGTCATCTATTTCAGGGCTTGATAAATATTCAAGACTAATTTCAAACGATCCTTCTGTATCATGCTTTCGATACGCAGACACAAAAGCATTGTCTGCCTTGTCAAAATAATTCAACAAACCCTGGTGCAACGGTAAACCTGCCCGAAGAATGGTTGCTAAAATCGGTTGCTCATTTAATACTTTAGAAACAGCAATTCCAAGCGGGGTTTGTATTTCTTTTTCAATTGATGGTAATACTTTACTGATCTCATAAGCAGCAACTTCGCCAATCCGTTCCAGGTTGCGCCGAAAGCGCATTCTGTCATTTTGTATATCCACGTCTCTTATTTCCGCAATCCAGTTACTGACAAGAGAATGTTCTTTGCTTAAATTTTTGATCATGATAACAAATGTAACTACGAAGAATGTAAGAGAGGTTGATTGCAGACAGAAAGTTGGCAGATAACAGTTGACAGAAAAGAAACGTTGTGTGTAATCGTTCTGCATTCAGCGTTCTGCACTACGCGTTTTGCATTCAGCGTTCAGCATTTACCCTTCAGCCTTCACTTACCTTCGTGCCTCTAACTTAATAATCATGGTATACAAAGTAATTGGATTAATGAGTGGCAGTTCGCTTGACGGACTGGATATTGTTTATACTGAACTTTTAGAAGACAGGGGAAAATGGGATTTTGAAATTATTGCCCCTGATTGCTATGAGTATGATAAAGAATGGAAGGAAAAATTGAGAAGCGCTCCAGGATTAAATGCTTTAGACTACCAGCTATTGCACGCAGCTTATGGCCATTACCTGGGTAAGCAAGTAAACCGTTTTATTGACGAAAAAAACCTGCAATATAAAGTGGCTCTAATTACTTCACATGGCCATACTGCGTTTCATTTTCCATTACAAAACATGACGGCACAATTAGGAGATGGCGCTTCCATAGCTGCAGAAACGGGCCTGCCGGTAGTTTCAGATCTTCGGGCGCTTGATGTGGCTTTTGGCGGACAAGGAGCACCAATTGTACCGATTGGTGAAAAACTATTATTCCCTGGCGTTGGAATGTTTTTAAACATTGGGGGCATTGCCAATATTTCTTTTGCTGCTCCGGGTGAGTATATTGCTTTTGATGTATGCCCGGCAAACAGAATATTAGATAGCATTGCTGCAAAAGCTGGAAAAAAATATGATGCGGGTGGAGAAATGGCCCGCCTTGGGAATGTGCATGATCAATTATTGCAAAAACTAAATGCGCTTCATTATTACCAACAGCCTTTTCCAAAATCACTTGATAACGGCTTTGGGGTAAATGAAGTAATACCGCTCATAAGATCGTTTGGTCTTACAAATAATGACTCATTAAGAACTTATGTTGAGCACATAGTTTTTCAAATAAAAACTGCTATACAAAATAGCAATAGGGAGGTGGTGAACAACAAACTTTTTATAACAGGCGGAGGCGCCTTTAATAATTTTTTGATTGAAAGATTGAGAACGGAAATGTCTGCAATTAATATTGAATTGGAGATACCTGCAAATGAGATCATTCAATATAAAGAAGCATTAGTTATGGCGTTGATTGGTGTATTACGCTGGCGGCAGGAGTATAATGTATTATCATCCGTTACCGGCGCTAAAAGAGATAGTATTGGAGGAGCAGTTTGGATAGGGCAGGAAGCGTAGCAGATGGCAGATGTGCCGATGTGAAGATGAGTTAAATGTACAGATGAGTAGATATGCAAATGTGCAGATGAGAAATTGATTAGGTGTTAGTTTGAATGAATTCAAATTTGTCTCCATCAAACAAGCCTTTATCACTCAATTTAAGATGGGGGATAACAAGCAAAGCCATAAAAGATAAGGTCATGAAAGGGGCAGATAAAGTGGTGCCTAACTCTTTCGCCGCTTTGTCAATAGCAGTGTATGCCTCTGCTACTTTATAACCATCATCATGGCTCATTAACCCTGCAACAGGCAAGGGCAGGATGATTTCTTCATTACCAACACAACTAATGCCTCCTTTATAATCTATTACAAGATTCACTGCTCTGCATATACTTTCATCATCTACTCCTACCGCTATAATATTATGCGAGTCATGCGCTACGGAAGATGCAATAGCTCCTTTTTTTAAACCAAAGTTTTTAATGAATGCCTTCGAAACCGGGGCTTCCGCATACCGGTTGACAACAACAATCTTAAGAATATCTTCATCTGTATTGGTTTGTAACATTCCCTTTTCCTCATTGATGGAAACTACAATCCTGTTAGTAATGAGTTGTCCATCTAATGCTTCCATTATTTCATATTCGCCTTTATAACCTATTTCAGTGTGATCTCTATTTGTATTCCTTATTTTATTTAATGAGGATGCTGTAATAGAAAAATCTTCAGGAGGTTTTTTTGTACAACTAAAATTGTTTACCAGATTTGATTTTGTGCGCTTTATTAAACTTTTTTTATTGTCTGCTACCAGTAAGCCATTTATATAAGTTTGCAGTACCTCGAAGTTTTGTAAATCTTCAAGTACAATAAAATCTGCATCATCTCCTTCTGCTAACAAACCCACTGGTAATTTGTAATGCAATACAGGATTGATACATGCAGCCTGCAATATTTTAAAAACGTCAATGCCTTTCGCAACAGCTCTTGCACACAATAAATTTATATGTCCTGCTGCAAGGCTATCAGGATGTTTATCATCGCTGCAAAACATCATATTATCTGCATGATCATCCAGCAAAGAAATGAGGGCATCAAAATTTTTTGCAGCACTTCCTTCCCTGACTATGATTTTCATTCCAAGCTTTAATTTTTCTTCTGCTTCTTCCCTGGAAAAGCACTCATGATCTGTTGTTATGCCTGCATCAATATATTTTTGAACGTCGGCCCCCCTTAAAGCCGGCGCATGGCCATCAACAGGTTTATTATATCTTTTTGCAGCGTTTAATTTTTTTATTACTTCTTCATCTCCATGTAAAACCCCGGGAAAATTCATCATTTCACTTAAATAAAGTATCTCATCGTTTGCCAGTAATTTATCCACTTCCTCCGCGTTAATTGCAGCACCTGAAGTTTCGAAAATGGTAGCGGGCACACAACTTGGTGCTCCAAAGAAAAATTTAAAAGGAACCGTTTTTCCATTTTTAATCATAAAATCTATTCCTTCCATGCCACACACATTTGCTATTTCATGTGGATCACTCACAGTTGCTACAGTACCATGCGCTACAGCTAATCTTGCAAATTCCGAGGGGATGAGCATGGAACTTTCAATGTGGACATGTGCGTCAATAAATCCCGGGATAATGTAATTAGGGTAGGTAAGACCAGATGGGATGATAGAACTAACCTTTCCATGTTCTATCCAAATTTCAGCACCGAAATTTTTTTTATTCCTGATATCAACTAGGTTTCCGGTTATTGAAAATTTCATTGGGGGTTAGGTGTGAGGTGTGAGGTGTGAGGTGTGAGGTATGAGGTATGAGGTATGAGGTATGAGGTATGAGGTATGAGGTATGAGTTTGGAGCTAAGCAACTAGCAAATTTATAACTAATGCTTTAAGTAAGCCGCTTCATCTATAAGCTATATGCATTCTATCATCTATTATCCCTCACCTCACACCTGTTACCCTGCGCACTATAAATTAAACCAATAATTTGCTTTAAAAACAATTGCCTTATTCTTGTTTTTTAAAAAAGGATCAGCATAATAATTATCGGTATACACAAGGTATATATCGCTCATTGGTTTAAACCTCCATTGAAGGCGGCTATTAATATTGAAGTTATCACGTTGTGTATTGTATTGAATAAATGTGGTCCAGAATAAACTATTCGAAAAGTTTATTTCCATTCTTGGTGACAGGAGAAATAGTTCTGCATTACCGTAAGGTTCTCCGAATTTTATAATGTTACTTTCTATGTGTAACGAAAAGTTTCCCCAGGGCTGGGCTCTGTAAGTAATGCTGCCTGCATATCTCTGGTAATCGCCACTGTAAAACTTTCCCTGCCTGATGCTTGCTGAGTACACTATTTTTTTCCGGGTATCAGATTCATACTCGGCATTGTATTGTGAGTATAGGTACTTGCCCGGCGGCAACGGAACTTTTTCTGTAAATAAAGTTGCAAAGAGAAGCCGTACATCAGAATTATCAGCTCTAAGTTTTATGGAGCTTGTGTTTTTAAAAAAAACAAAATACCGAAGACGGTTAAAGCGTTCGTTCAGGTTGCCGTTCGGGTTGTAAACAATTAAATTTTCCGCACCAAAAAGATGCCGGTTAATAGCGCCTTTTTTTGGGTAGATATTGTAATTTAATTCGGCATAATATTGATTAAAGCCCAATCTTATGATTGAGTCTTTGGCTGCATCATAGTTTTCAATTCTTTGAATAAATCCTAAATCTGCATAATAGTTTGTGCCCACAAGGTCAATATCAATAAGCCCATTAAACTTTCTGCCAGTATACTGGAAGCCGGTATTTTTAATATAGTTATCCTTTTTTAAATCAGGCTTCCACGACATGTGGTACCCTAACCAACCACTCAGGCTTCCTTTATCATTTATGTATAAAGTTTCAAAGCCACTATTTCTTCCGTATGCATCTAAAGGATTTTTTTTCTTTTGTTCATCAGATAAAAAGCCTTGCCTGTTTAAAAAATATCCTTTTACGTAAGAGCGTTTTAAAAACCTTCGTTGAAACGAGGCAGCAGAATAATTCTGCGCAGCAAAATTGTCTTTTTTTGCTGTTTGTATATTCATAATGCCAAGCCTTGTTTTTTTATCAATATTGCCGCTAAGCCTGGCACCTGCTACAATAGGAATGGTATTTCCTTCATTGTCCAAACCTATAGATCGGGAGTAAAATGGCCTTATCTCAGGGTATAAATAACCACTGAACAAATCATCATTTTCAAGAAAAAAATTCCTTCGTTCGGGGAAAAAAATATTAAAGCGGGTTAAGTTTGTTACCTGCCTGTCTACTTCAACCTGAGAAAAATCCGGATTGACAGTAAGATCAAGATTGAGAGACGATGATAATGCCACCTTAGCATCAAAGCCTGTATTAGCATTGCTGTATATTTTCGTGTCTGTTACATTATTTTGTTTTAAAGAGCCTGTTACATAAGGTATAAGTGAAATGTTTTTTTTGCTGTCTGGTAAGCTGTCTGTAAAATTTAATGTTCCTGTGTAACCAAGGTCGGTAGAAGAAAAGTTTAAGGGTATCCAGGCCCATGTATGAAATTGGTTTGACTTTATATCATTACGAATAAAATTAACTGACCAGTTTCTTTTGTCCGTCTCATAACGTAATGTTTTAAAAGGGATAGCTATTTCGGCAACCCACCGGTCATTGTATCTTTTAGTAGTAGAGAACCATCGGTTATCCCAATCATAATTAATGGGAGAATTAGTAGCAATTAAACCTTCGGATTGAACATTATAGGGGCTTACGCCAAAAATAAATCCATTGGTTGCTGCCCGCTGTGGATCTATTACTACAGCAAACCCATCACTATCAAAAAAACGTTGATCACGTTTTAAAGTTTGTATGGTATAAGGAATAGTTGAAGCGGTACTATCATAGCATACTGCGGCTATATAAATAAAAAGGTTATCATAAACTATGCGCATTTCTGTTTTTCGTTCTGCTTTCTTCTTATCATCGGGCCAATGCTGCCAAAAATTTTGGGAAGGTATAGTTAACGACCATACTGCTTCTTTTAGCTCTCCGTCCAGCTTTATTATTTCATTTGTTTTTAAGGCTGTTATTGAAAAAAGGCTTTCATAGCTATCTTTTTCAAATGGTGGCTGGGCCATAGCTCCATAGGCATTAAGGTATAATATGCAAGCAAACAATCTCATCACAGCATGAACATAGTAATTTTTTTTAAAATGTTCAATTTATTTCCTCAAACTGTTAGTAATTAATTGCGAATAAATGAGAAAATAAAAGAATAGTATCTGTTCCATAACGAAGCTTATTATATTTGTTTTACCCTTAATTATGACATGTTTAATTGTAGATGACAATCAGTTAGCAAGAATGGCCATGAAGCAATTGCTTAGCCAGGTGCAGGCACTGGAATTGGTTGCTGAATGCAGCGATGCAATGCAGGCATATAATTATTTAAGCAACCATCAAATAGATATTCTTCTTTTAGATATTGAAATGCCGGGCATGACAGGCATAGAGCTTACAAAAAAACTAGGCTCAAAAAAACCTTTGATCATTTTTACTACTGCCAAATCAGATTATGCAGTAGAAGCCTTTGAATTAAATGTTGTGGATTATATAGTTAAGCCGGTTTCTCTGGTCAGGTTTCTTCAGGCTATAGAGAAGGCAAAAGAAGTGATGGATAGTAATAAGCAAGAAGTAAAGATCGAATCTCATGAGTTTGTTTTTGTGAAAGATAATGGCGTATTAAAAAAACTAAATGTAGAAGATATTCTTTACCTCGAAGCGATGGGTGATTATGTAAAAGTGCATTCGCCTCAAAAGTTTCATGTGCTGCATTCTACTTTAAAATCAATAGAAGAAAAACTTCCTGCAGTAAAATTTATTAGGGTGCACCGAAGCTATATTGTTGCCCTCAAGAAAATTGATTTTATACAAGATGGGGTTATTAATATAAATAAGGCAACCATTCCAATCGCAGAAACTTATAAGTCTGGCTTGAATAAAAGATTAAACCTCCTTTAATCTTTATCGCTGCTATTTTGTACTTGGCCGATCTCTTTTTGCCCTTAAGCTAATTATGCGTTGTCGTTATAAGGCTAATAATATATTCGTATCAACGCTTAGCAGATAAGGCCCTGCAATGAAATATAAAATCTTTTTTTCCTTTATACTCGCCATTTGCTTTATAGTATTATCCGAATACTTTTTTTTGCGTGAATTGGATGGGGATTGCCATCCTTTGATTTTATCATTTACAGGCATTGGATTATTGTTTGGCATAATACTTATTATATCCTTATACAGAAAGTATAATTAGTGATTAGAAAATACTTACCACTCTCTAATTTTAAGGACGGCTTTGTATCTTAGTTATTAAGCATGCGGAAAAACTCTCTTCAACATATAGCCCTGTGGGGTTTTTTAATTGGTCTTTTGGTTATCGTTTTTATCCAGTTTATTTCAAACCGGGGCATTAATCGTTTAATACAAGGCAATCAGGTGTTGCTTACCGAAATACAGATTCAAAATGATCTTCGAAGAATAGAGTCAGATATTCTTACTGTTGAAAGCGATATCCGCGGAGCAGTCATATCAGGAGATTCTACATTTGTAACTAATGTTCATGCGAAAGTTAATAATATAAGCAAGAAATTATTTGTATTGGAAAATACTCTTTCAGTTGAAGCAACTTCTACTGACATAAAAGACCTTAAATTTTTAATAGCCGAAAAAATAGCATTTAGTAATGCCATTCTACATGCATTTAACAATAAGAGTAAAAAAAGTGGAGAAGAATTAATTAATTCTGGCAGAGGTCAGGAAATACGCGATAGTATAGTGCAGATAATAACTTACATGGATAGCGCAAGGCAAAAAAAGCTGCAGTTGATAAGCGGATCTATTAAATCTGACGGAAGCCAGGCCCGTATATGGGCAACCGTATTAGGTATTATTGCCTGCTTATTTTTGATTGCCGCTTTTTGTTATATCGTTACTATAAGTTCTCAGCAAAAGAAGATGATTGAATCTTTAAATGCATCAGAAAGAAAAATAAAAGAAGGTGCGCATTTAAAAGAACAATTCCTGGCCAACATGAGCCACGAAATAAGAACACCAATGAATGCGATTATTGGATTTACCAATATTTTAAAACGAACCGACCTTCAGCCTGAGCAGCGGCAATATGTTCAAAATATTTATTCGTCCGGAGAAAATTTACTTGCATTGATCAATGATATACTTGATCTTTCTAAAATTGAAGCCGGCATGATGCAACTGGAAGAATCCAATTTTAGTTTGAGAAGTCTTGTAGGTTCTATAATGGCTATGTTCGATGAAAAGATCAAAGAGAAAAACCTTTCTTTTCAAAAAGAAATAGGAGAAGAAATTCCGGATATTTTAACCGGTGATGCTGTAAGGCTTACGCAGATATTGGTCAACTTAATTAATAATGCAATAAAATTTACAGAGGTAGGAGAGGTAAGGATCGGTATAAACTTACTTTCTTCTTCTGCCGAAAAAGTAAGCCTTGAAATTAAAGTTTCTGATAGCGGAATTGGCATAGCAAAAGAAAAGCAGGCTGCTATTTTTGAGCGTTTTCAACAAGCAGAGGCAGAAACCACAAGACGCTTTGGAGGCACCGGCCTTGGCCTTTCAATTGTTCGGCAATTGGTGGAAATACAAGGTGGAAAAATGAATCTTGAAAGTGAATTAGGCAAGGGTTCTAGTTTTATAATTACCATTAGCTATAAAGTGCCAGATGAAGAAAAGCTGCTTTCAGAAGCCTTGACTGCGGCTGAAACGCAATCTGTTTCTTTAACTGACATCCGGGTATTAATTGCTGAGGATAATGTAATGAACCAGCAATTAATAAAGCATCTAATGAAAAATTGGAATATTAGGTATACGCTGGTCAATAATGGTAAAGAAGCTATAGAAGAATTAAGGAATGGAGATTATACAATTGTATTAATGGATATACAAATGCCGGAGATGGATGGATATTCAGCAACACAGGTAATTCGCAATGAATTAATTTCTGATATACCTATTATTGCAATGACGGCTCATGCAATGATGGGAGAGAAGGAAAAATGTATACAATTAGGTATGAATGATTATGTGTCTAAACCCTTAAAAGAAACTATATTGTATAACATAATTGCGCAATATTCTTATAATAGGGTCAATAAGTAAATTCTTTGCTATGAAATATGTAAACCTGGATTATTTGCACGAGTTATCTGGCAATGACAGCGATTTTGAAAAGGTAATGATGGAGCAATTTATAGAGCAGACTCCTGAAGAAATGAAAGCGCTTGAAGTTGCTATTGGCTCTAATGATTTAATAAGTGCAAAAAAAATTGCCCATAGCCTTAAATCAACTGTTAGCTATATGGGGCTTGCAGCAGAGCTTCATCCTTCCCTTGAAAGCATTGAAAAAGCAGCATTGTCTGGCGATGCAACAGAAGTGCCTGATAAATTCAACCACATCAAGCAAGTAACAGATCAAGCTGTTAAAGAAATAGTAATCTTAATGCAGCATATATAACCGTCGTATCATTAGACGTTATGATTGCGAATATTCATTTTCGCAGCAAATAATTTCAGCGATAAAATGAAGCCATTCATCGAAACTTTGCCGGCATGTAGAAGGACAGGTTTTAATTTTATTTTCAACTGAAAAATTAATTTACTTCTACATAGATAAAGATTTGGTTTCGTATGGTTAAGGGTGAAGCCCTGCTATTCCTGGCAGGGCATTTTTTTTCCAAAACTAAATTTATTATAACTCGCTTCTTCCTTGCTTTGGCAGAGGAGGCAATGTCCTGATCAAACGCCTTCTGTTTCTACAGGAGGCTTTCTGTTATCGCAGATTAAAAGATGTGCAATGATTACGCAGATGGTTTTGAATTATGGTAAAGGCATCCAAATCTGCAATTGTATTATTCTTCTTTTAAAAGATCAGGTCTAAGTTCTTCTGTTCTTTTCAACGATTGATCGTGACGCCACTCTTCGATTTTTTTTGTGTCGCCACTTAATAATATGTCAGGTACTTTCCAGCCATTAAACTCTGCCGGCCGCGTATAAACCGGCGGTGCCAGGAGGCCATCCTGGAAAGAATCGAACAAAGCAGAAGTTTCATCATTCAGCACTCCGGGTAATAGTCTTCCAATAGCATCTGTTAAAACAGCAGCAGCCAGTTCCCCACCACTAAGCACATAATCTCCAATGGAAATTTCTTTGGTTATATAATGATCCCTTATCCTTTGATCAATGCCTTTATAATGACCGCAGATAAACAGCAGGTTTTGTTTTAAGGAAAGCTGGTTAGCCAATTTTTGAGTGAGCTTTTCGCCATCAGGTGTAAGAAAAATTATTTCATTATATACTCTTTCCTCTTTAAGTTTTTCAATTGCTTTTACTAAAGGTTCGCACATCATTACCATTCCTGCCCCACCTCCATATTGGTAATCATCTACCTGTCCATACTCATTTACAGCCCATTGCCTCAGCTGGTGAACCTGAACTTCAAGCAAACCTTTCTCCTGAGCTCTTTTCATAATGGAATGCGAAAGCGGGCTTTGAAGCAACTCTGGTACTACAGTAAGAATATCAATGCGCATGAGGCAAAGATAAGAAGCGGCCCATCCCGACCCTCCCGATAGGGTACTTATCACAAGTTGGCGCGAAATAATATCTTAACTACTCATAAATTCTAAGTCAATAAAAGCAGATAATTAATAGATAAGTAAAACTTAGCTATTAATTATCTTTATACAATGGCAAAAGTAAAAAAGAAGCTGCTCTTAAGAAGAGTAAAGAGTATTATGAACCTTAAAGACAAGCCTGTCTTCTGATGAATTGATTGCTATCTCTGTAGGTAAGCAACCTGAATTAAGAAACCCAAAAAAGAAATGAAAAAAGATTCCAAGGACTATTTTTTAAAAACATTTGTCGCCTTTGTGCTAATTGGCTTAGGTGCTTGGGGAATTAGTATTGGCTATGTTATTCTTGGTGTCATTTCTTTTTTGATCGGGTTTATTATTGGACTCGCACTGTATGGCCAAAAATGGTTTTGGTGGTGGTAATTTTTTTGCTTCAACTTATCCCAACTTGGATATAGTTGCCACAAGGGGATGATCAGCAACGCACAAGACTGATCAGGCATATCAGCTTAGTATAGAAATTTCAAAAAGTAATTAAAGAATGCTGTACTCAGTGTTATCAAAATCAAACCAACGATGGAGTAACAGAGGCATGATTGATTATAAAAGTTATGTTTGATCTTGTGATTCTATAGGAGGCGCTCCCTTCCCTGCGGGAAGGGTTGGGGATGGGCTCGTCTTATTCTTCCATAAAATCATCCAATTCCCTTCTTGTCTTTTTTGTAGGGCGCCCAATTTTACTTTGACGTTTACCGGTATGAAAAGAAGAAGATTGTTGTTGCAACTGATCTTGTTCTTCCTGGGGCGTAATGTCGAGATAATATTTGATGGCTTCGGTATATGCCATGCGGTTGTGTAATAAGCCAATAACCTTGATGCGCCATTTTCTTTCTTCACCTTTTACTTCGTATTCATCGCCAGGCACTACATTTTTAGATGCTTTAATGCTTGTGCCATTTTGTTTTACTTTACCCGTATCGCAAGCGGCTGCAGCCATTGTTCTTGTTTTAAAAAGACGAATGGCCCAGAGATATTTATCAATCCGCAGTTTTTCTTTTTCCGGCATAATGAGTGGAAATGTAAAATGTGAAATGAAAAATTATTACACCCCTTTTTCATTTTTCATTTTAAATTATTTTCAGCCTTCTGCAAAAAATTTATGGAAATAAGGAATTGTTTCTATGCCTTTATAATAGTTTTCCAGGTTAAACTTTTCGTTGGGCGAATGCAGGTTATCGCTATCAAGCCCAAAACCCATAAACACAATTTTTACGCCAAGCTCTTTTTCTAAAATTGAACATATAGGAATGCTTCCTCCACCTCTTACAGGTATTGGATCTTTACCAAACGTTTCCTTAATGGCTTTGGCTGCTGACTTGTATGCTTTACTATCAATGGGCGTTATATACGCTTCACCGCCATGATGTTCAAAAGCCTTAACTGTTACGGAAGAAGGAGCAATTTTTTTAAAATGTTCTAATAACATTTCAGTGATTTTCACCGAAGATTGATTTGGTACTAACCGGGCAGAAATTTTAGCTGTAGCTTTCGATGGCAAAACTGTTTTTGCACCTTCACCTTCATACCCTCCCCAAATACCATTTATTTCAAGTGTAGGCCTTATTCCTGTTCTCTCGTTTGTAGTATATCCTTTTTCTCCCCATAACTCGGTTACACCCAGGTCTTTTTTATATTCCTCTTCGTTATAAGGAGCATTGGCCATTAAAGCTCTTTCCGCAGCACTCGCTTCTAGTACAGCATCATAAAATCCAGGAATGGTAATGTGGTTATTTTCATCATGACAGGAGGCAATCATCTTAGCTAAAATAGTGATTGGGTTGGCTACTGCGCCGCCATATATACCACTATGAAGATCGCGGTTTGCAGCAGTTACCTCTACTTCAATATAAGACAGGCCACGGACGCCTGTATCTAATGAAGGATTTTCCATACTTAGCAATGCGCTATCGCTAATCAATATCACATCTGTTTTCAAAAGCTTTTTATTTTCTCCTACGAATTTTCCCAGGTTAGGAGAACCTATTTCCTCTTCTCCTTCAATCAAAAATTTTATGTTGTTGTTGAGCGAGTTTGTTTGTATCAGGATTTCCATTGCTTTTACATGCATGTAAAACTGGCCTTTATCATCGGCACTGCCCCGTGCATATACTTTGCCATCTTTTATCACAGGCTCAAAAGGACCGCTATGCCATAGCTCCAAAGGTTCAGCAGGCTGCACATCGTAATGGCCATATACAAGAACAGTGGGTTTTGCAGGGTCAATTATTTTTTCTCCAAATACTACCGGGTGGCCATCAGTTTCCATGATAACTGCTTTATCTGCACCTGCATCTAACAGTCTTTGTTTTACCATTTCTGCGCATCTGCGCATGTCTTCTTTATGTTCTGTTTGAGCACTCACTGAGGGTATGCGCAAAAGCTCCAGCATCTCTTCTAAAAAACGTTCTTTATTTTTTTCCTGGTAATCTTTCCAATCTTTTGACATAAAAATATTTTAGAGAGTTTGTAATTCTGGTTAAAGGTAATGAGTTGGAGATTTTAAAATGTGCCGCTCTTACTTTAAAAAAATTATGAGTACCTATGTATACGGGGTGATAATTTTATTAAGTATCCCACAACTTTAAAATGCTAATTATGTTATCGTGATTTGTAAAAATATTGAAGAAGGATATTGTGATACAAAGCAAAGATTAGTTTGCCTTCCCCTGCATGGCTTCTTAAAATCGGTGCAGTAATTATTAAAACAGAGCCCGAACTAATTTTGAAAAGCCGTTGGGTTGTTCCTGAAAAACTTCTTGAATCAGGGTACACTTTTAAATATCCGACTTTGGATGCAGCGCTTAAAAATATTCTGGATAATGTGCAATAACGAAGCACATATATTGCTCTTTGATGGTGTTTGTAATTTATGCAATACTATTGTGCAATTCACAATCAAAAGAGACCTAAAAGAAAAGTTCAAGTTTGCCTCATTGCAATCAGAAAGTGGTCAGGCATTGCTAAAAAAATTCGGTTTACCGACGGATGATTTTGATTCATTTGTTTTCATCAAAGGCGACAAATACTTTCTCAAATCATCAGCGGGACTTCATGTATTGAAGGAGTTAGGAGGAGTTTGGAAACTGTTTTATGTCTTTATTATTTTTCCCAAACCAATGAGAGATCTTATGTACAGCATCATTGCGAAATCACGATATAAAATATTTGGCAAGCGGGACACTTGTATTGTTCAAACACAAAGACTTAAACAAAGGTTTTTACAATAATAATGGGAAAAAAGAGATTATGCTTAGGCGATCCGAAGCTTACTTGAATGCATTTACTATAATTAGTGTGGGCCGGAGTAGCTCGCCTCGAATTATGGATTAGTACCCTTAGCCACCTTCATATATAAATTTCTTGTTCTACTGGTGGACTTTTGCCCCGATTCTTTTTTTGGCATGCTCACCAGCACTACACCTAACAAAATAATACAGAGTGCAATAACCTGATTACGCCCTATAACTTCATCAAGCATCAGCCAACCTAAAAAAACAGCAACTACGGGGTTTACATAAGCATAAGTTCCCACTATTGATGGAGACCTGACGCTAAGCAGCCACATATAAGATAGGTAAGCAACCAAGGAACCCATTACAATTAAATAGAGCAAAGCAAATAATGAGGTTGATGAAATTTTCGTGAGTTCAAAACCATTGTGCTCTTTACTAATAAACCCTGCTACCATTGAAACCACTCCGGCAGCCAGCATTTGTATACCTACCCTGGCTGTTGTTGCGCCATCTGCTTTCTTATATTTTGAAATTAATGATCCTATAGCCCAGCAAATAGTTCCTGTAAGCAACACAAAAAATGCGATTAATTTCTTAGGATCATCTGCAATGTTTAATGAACTTTTGTCCAACATCAATAACAATATTCCTGAAAAGCCAACAAGCACCCCAAGAATTATTAATTTATTAGAAAAGTTATACTGCCATTGCCTTTTATCTAAAGCAACAAACCATAAAGGAAGGCTGGCTACTACAATGGCAGCAATTCCTATTGGCAGGTATTGTTCAACCCACCCTACACCTGCGTTGCCCACAAACATCATCAATACACCGCTAAAGGCAATAATGCCAAAAAATTTGTTTGATGGAAATTTATCTTTTTTTAAAATGCACCATACAATTAGTATGATGCCTGTAATTAAAAACCGGATGCCTGCCATAAAGAAAGGAGGGATGGTTTCTATGGCATACTTAATCCCAAGATAAGTGGAGCCCCAGATAATATAGATAGCGGTAAATGCAGCAATTATCAGGGCTTTAGAGGGAGAACTTTTCATTTTATCGTAAGTCATTTCTTATGTAGTATATCAACGATCAAGGCATTTCTTTATTAGTAATAATTATTGTCCCAAATTTTATGGCTTCTTTTTTAAGTTCGTAGCTTTTGTAATGGTATCATGCCCGAACTGGTTTTTAATTTTATCCATTGCCTGAAAAAGATGAAGCTTTTCCTGAGACTTGTCAAACAAATTCATTTGCATGGTTAGCGGAATAAGATGACTGAAGCGAACGCCCAGGAGACGCACCTTTTCGCCTTTTTTATAAAGTTTGCCAAACAAACTCTTCACCTTTTCCAGCAAGATGTTGTCGAGCGCTGTATAGTCAATTACTTCTTGTTTAGAAACAGTTTCAAAATTTGTATAGCGGATTTTAATACTTACACAGCCTGTTAGCTTTTCTTCCTTTCTAAGATCATAAGCTGTCTCTTCAGTAAGACGAACTAATTCAGTATGCAAAAAGTTTACATCGTTCCTGTCTTCATGAAAAGTATTTTCATGAGATAAGGATTTTTGTTCGCTGTATTGTTCAACAGGATTATTATCAATGCCGTTTGCTTTTTCCCATAAACGAATTCCCCATCTGCCAAAGCTTTGCTCTAATTGCTCTATGGGCGTTTGTGCTAACTGCTTTATAGTAATAATTCCAAGATGATGCAATTGGGCTTCTGTTTGCTTGCCTACCATTGGAATTTTATTTACAGTTAAAGGCCACAAAAAAGCTTTTTCTTTTCCTTCAGGTATTTCCAGATAACCATTGGGCTTAGCTTCATTGGTTGCCATCTTGCTTACCAGTTTGCTGGTAGATAAACCATAAGATATAGGCAAACCTGTATCGTTCATTATCTTTTCTCTCAGTTCCTGTGTATATAGGCTTACACCAAAAAACTTATCCATTCCTGTCATGTCAATATAAAATTCATCAATAGAAGCTTTTTCAAAATGGGGTACCATCTCCGCTATGATGTCTGTAACGATCCTCGAATACTTGCTGTATTCATGATAGCTGCCTTTTAAAAAAATTGCTTCAGGACAAAGGCGCTTAGCAGTCATTGAGGGCATAGCACTTTGTATACCAAACTTTCGGGCTTCATAACTACAGGCAGCTACAATGCCTCTTTGTCCATCGCCTCCAACAATAATTGGCTTCCCTTTAAGTGCCGGATTTTTTAATAACTCAACGGATACAAAAAAAGCATCAAGGTCAAAATGTGCAATATAGCGTGGCTGAACCGGCATGAACTTCAAATTTACTTCAGATGTTTTTCTTTATGGGTATAACCGTTTAATAAAAAAATTATAGAATTATGAATAAAAGGTATTCCATAGCTACATTTATAAAGAGAATGGTTATTAAAGTTTGACGGCGAACATAGAGGCAGAAATTTTGCATGAACAGGATATAAAAACCTAAGATTTATGAAAGTTCCACAAGAGCAACTAATAGAAGATTTAAAAAAAGATGTAGAAACTATAATAGAATGCGTGGCATTTTTCAGAAATGAAAAAGATGCTTTATTAATACCTCCTATGCCAGGTATGTGGAGCATTGCCCAAATACTGGAACATTTGAATAGTTACGGACAATATTACCTGCCCGTAATTGATAAAGCTATATTAATGAGTTCTTCTAAAAGAGAAGCATGGTTCAACAGTGGATTGTTGGGAAATTATTTTACCAATATGATGAAGCCCAAAGATGTTTTTGAGATTAAAAACAAAATGAAGGCTACTAAAGATCATACACCAAATACTAAACTGAACCCTGATGAAGTAATGGATGAGTTTGTGCAACAGCAACAAAAGCTTTTGACGTTACTTGAAACAGCAAAAGGAACAAGCTTGAACATGATCAGGATCCCTATTTCTATAACAAAGCTAGTTAGACTGAGGTTGGGTGATACTTTCCGCTTTTTAATTGCTCATGAGCAAAGGCATTTTATACAGGCAAGAAATGCATTGAAAACTATTGGGTTATCTACAGATAAATTTCCAGCAATCCTTCAGGGAGGGAAACACTAACTTCTTTTTTTTTATTATCTATTTTTATAAGTGTATCCTGGTGTAGGGGAATAAGCGCTTCTTTACTATTGATTTCTATGCGGCAAAGAATTTGGTGTGGCTGTTCCATCACTTCTAATATTTTTCCCAATATTTCGCCGCCTTCTATAATATCATAACCAAGTAAATTTATCGGGGATGATTTGGCCGCAAACTTTTTAAAATCTTCTTCAGTAAGCCAAACCTCTTTCTGGGTAAGCTTTATAGCCGCCTCCCTTGTGTTTACATCCTGTAGTTTTAGGTATATATCTTCCTCACTTTTAATTTTTGTTGTTTCAATAAACCACGGGATAAAAGAGCTTTTTCGTTCTTCAACAAAAATAGCCGTCAGACCTTTTAGAGAAGTTTTTTTTCCGAGGTTGTGTTGCAAGATCAATTCACCTTTTAAGCCAAAAGCAGCAACCAGTTTGCCAATTTTAAAATATTCTGTCATGACGTGTGTAAAGATAAGAAGAGTGAAGAGAAGCGTTGATCGGTGAGTTGTAGGGAAAACAGTTGTTGGTCAGCAGTTGGCAGCAAAAGCAGGGTTCACGCAAAGAAGCAAAGAAAATAAGGACGCAAAGCATGGTAGGAATATAAAATCAAAGCAGGGTGCCTTTTTCTTCTGCGATATCAGCGTTTTCCGCGAGACCAATGTTCTATATCAATTGCGAGATGTCAATCTCCTAATCATGATAAAAAAAATCCCGTCCTAAGACGGGATTAATTCTTTGAAGGTCTGGATGAAATTATCCTTCAGTACCACCACCACTACTTTCCGGTCTGCGTTCAGGCCTGCGGTAAGTTGGGGTTCTGCGGGATCTTCTGTCACGGCTGGAAGCTTCGTGGCGTTTTTTAATTTCCGCCTCATGCTCGCTAAACCATTTTTGAAATTTTTCCATAGCTGTTGCTTCATCAAATAAGCCAAGCGTTACTCCACGCAATAAATGCTTCAGGAATAAAACACCTTTATACGATAAAAGCTTACGAACGGTATCTGTAGGTTGAGCACCTTTGTGTAACCATTCCAATGCTTTCTGGCGATCCAACTGAATAGTAGCTGGGTCGGTTAAAGGATTGTACGTACCAAGTTTCTGAATGAATTTACCATCGCGGGGGCTTCTTGCGTCGGCAACAACAATGAAGTAGAACGGTCTCTTTTTAGAGCCGTGTCTTTGTAAACGGATTTTAACTGGCATCTTAAATAGAAATTTAAATGCGGTGAAGAAATGTAATTACCCGGCAAATGTAAGGTTCATCTTCAAAAATGCCAATACAAAAACCTATAAAGTTTTTATAACCAGCATCTGCACGTCTGCATTATTGACGCATCTGCAAATTATCTCTTCATTCCCGGCATCATTTTACCCATTGGCATCTTGTTCATCGTCTTCATCATTTCCCGCATTTGCTCAAATTGTTTCATAAAACCATTTACTTCTGAAATGTCTTTACCGCTTCCTTTGGCAATACGTTTGCGCCGGTTGCTGTTAATTTCATCAGGATTAGATCTTTCAAAAGGTGTCATAGAGTTTATCATAGCTTCTATTCCTTTAAAAGCATCATCGCTTATGTCAATATCTTTCATTGCCTTTCCCACTCCCGGTATCATAGCCATCAGGTCTTTCAGGTTGCCCATTTTTTTGATCTGTTCCAACTGTTGCTTAAAGTCGGCAAAGTCAAACTGGTTCTTGCGGATTTTCTTCTCTAAGCGTTTTGCCTGCTCTTCGTCAAAGTCTAGCTGGGCTTTTTCGACCAACGTCGTAATATCACCCATACCCAAAATACGCTGCGCCATCCTATCGGGGTAAAACACATCAAGCGTATCCAGCTTTTCACCACTACTGATGAATTTGATAGGTTTTTCTACTGTATACTTAATTGATAGAGCTGCACCACCTCTTGTGTCACCATCAAGTTTTGTAAGCACCACACCTGTAAAGTTGAGCTTGTCATTAAAGGCTTTGGCAGTATTTACAGCATCCTGCCCGGTCATGCTGTCTACAACAAACAGAATCTCCTGTGGCTTGACAGCATTCTTGATATTGGCAACCTCGGTCATCATTGCTTCATCAATGGCAAGACGGCCCGCCGTATCAATGATAATGACGTTCTTATTTTTTGTGCGGGATTCACGAATGGCGTTCTGAGCAATTTCGACAGGGTTTTTGTTATCAGGCTCTATGTAAACTTCTACGCCTATTTGCTCCCCCAATATTCTTAATTGTTCCATTGCCGCCGGCCGGTAAACGTCGGCTGCTACAAGCATTGGCGACAAGCCTTTGCGCTTTTTTAAATAGTTTGCAAGCTTACCGCTGAAAGTGGTTTTACCACTACCTTGTAAGCCTGCAATTAATATAACTGCCGGGCTTCCTTTAGCATCTAATTCGCTGGCTGTATCACCCATCAGATGCACCAATTCGTCCTGCACAATCTTTACCATTAACTGGCTGGGGCTAATGGCATTGAGCACTTTTTCGCCTAAAGCTTTTTCTTTTACAATGTCTGTAAACTCTTTGGCGATCTTATAATTCACATCGGCATCAACTAAGGCACGACGAATTTCTTTAACGGTTGCTGCCACATTGAGTTCCGTAATTCTTCCTTCACCTTTAAGATTTTTAAAAGCGCCTTCTAACCGTTCCTGTAATGAATCAAACATGTATCGCTGATTTAGAGATTATTAAAAAAGGATTTCACTGATGCTTCTTTGTATAAATCAGCCTTTAAATTTCAGACTTTCATCTCCAAAATTTATTAGTAATCCAATTTCCAAATCGAATATTTTTAAATAATTAATTAGCACGTATCCCTGATTTAGGGATTTTTAAAAAAGGATTTCACAGATGCTTCTTTGTATAAACCAGCCTTTTAAATTTGAGACTTTCATCTCCAAAATTTATTAGTAACCCAATTTCCAAATCGAATATTTTTAAATAATTAATTACCTGGCTAAAATAACGTTGATCAACTTCATGCACTGCTTTTAATTCAACTAATACTTTGTCTTCAATTATTAAATCTAATCGCCGGTTTCCTATAAATTGGCCAGCATAAAAAATGCCTCTTTCCACTTCACATTTATATTCCAAATTTACCTTTCCTAACTCTATAACCAAGCTTCTTTTATAAATGGCCTCTGGAAATCCTAAACCGAAATATGAGTGTACCCGCATGGCGCATCCAATAATCTTCTGAGTAATATCTGAATATTTAAAGTCTTTTGCGTCCATAGTTATTTATCTGCGAAATCTATTTAAATCCTTTAATCTGCGATAAAAAAAAGTGAACGTTTAAGGTTCACTTTAAAAAGTTTGCGCAAAGATAGATAGATGATGTAATGATTGAGCTAAGCTCCCAGATAAGTTCTTAAGACGTTAGTCCTGTTTTGGGTTTTTAACTTAGTAAGCGCTTTGTCTTTAATCTGGCGCACTCTTTCCCTTGTTAAATTAAACCTGTCACCAATATCTTCCAGGCTTAAGGGATGATCAACACCAATTCCGAAAAAAAAGCAGATAACCTCTTTTTGACGTTCTGTAAGCGTTGCCAAAGACCGGTCAATTTCTGTTTTTAGGGATTGCGTGTGGTCTAACAATGCATCTGTTCTTTCGGCATTTGTGTTTTCCATTACGTCAAGTAACGTACCTTCTTCACCTTCGGAAAGGGGCGTGTCCATACTTACGTGCCGTACATTGATGCCTAAAGTAGCAGTTACTTCTTC
Organism: Chitinophagaceae bacterium; assembly: GCA_043763635.1. Lineage (GTDB taxonomy): Bacteria > Bacteroidota > Bacteroidia > Chitinophagales > Chitinophagaceae > Flavisolibacter. The sequence goes on along the minus strand of JAYULK010000014.1, from coordinate 10,708 downwards.
GAGCTCCATACCAAGCAATTCTGCTAATTCTTCAGCAGAGGGTTCTCTTTCAAACTCCTGCTCTAATTGAGAAAATGCTTTTTGAATGCGGTTGGTTAAACCCACTTTGTTAAGTGGCAAACGAACAATACGTGCTTGTTCTGCCAGGGCCTGAAGAATAGATTGGCGTATCCACCAAACAGCATAAGAGATGAATTTAAAACCCCGGGTTTCATCAAAGCGTTGGGCGCTTTTAATTAATCCGAGATTTCCTTCATTAATTAGATCGGGCAATGACAAACCCTGATTTTGGTACTGTTTAGCTACAGATACCACAAAACGCAGGTTAGCTTTTGTTAACCGGTCTAATGCTTTTTGATCGCCTTGTTTAATGAGGGTGGCTAAACGAACCTCTTCTTCCGGGGAGATTAGTTCTACTTTGCCGATTTCCTGAAGATACTTTTCGAGGCTTTGAGATTCACGATTCGTAATCGACTTCGTGATCTTTAATTGACGCATACTCATAGGATGGTTTTTATTGAATTGTTAAAGGTATTTTGGGTTGTTGGTTTGGTAATTCCAAAATAGCCATCACAAATTTGGTTTTTCATTAATCAGAATGCTAAACTGATTACAAATCCAAATTATCAAAAATATAAATATGAGCCAAAATTATTTTTTAAAAGATGGAATAATGTGGAAAACAGAATATAGTTTTCAAAAAAGAAGGAAAAAATTTTGGTGGATTGATATATTTTCTATTATTGCACCCCCCGACAAAAAGCAACATAATAAGAGAAGATGAGTAAAAAACAGCAATATACCCTTGAATATCCCGTAAGGTGTTCGCCCGCTATCCTTTATGAATTTCTTTCCACACCAAGCGGTTTGCAGGAATGGTTTGCAGATTTAGTAGATGAAAGAGACGGCATTTTTTATTTTTCATGGAATGGCTCAGATGAAACAGCAGAAGTTTTAGAAAGTGAAGAAGAAAAATTTATTCGGTTTCATTGGTCACATACGCCTAAAGAAGAATACTTTGAATTTAGAATTGAAAAATCGGAGATAACCAATCAAACAATTTTAGTAATAAAAGATTTTGCTGAAAAAAAAGAAGTTAAAGATCAGAGCATGCTTTGGGACTACCAGGTAAAAGATCTTTTTCACCGGGTTGGCGGTAGTTAATCTAAACAAACTGTCATTAATAGCTTCCAGTTGATCAATAGGTTTTCCGAAGCTGATGCCCAATTGCTTAAAGGCATTTTGCTTGCAATTTTTAAATGTTGTAATGCAGGGTTAATAAAATTGTAGCTGTCTTTCTCAATTTTTATATAATTATCCATTTCAAAATGGTGCTTCCAGGGGTCATCATTTATTCCGAAATAATAGTTTGATTTTTCCAGCAAAGGCATAGCCTTTATTATTTTAGGCAACACATTTTGTTTATGTTCACCTGCAACATGAAGCGTAGTACTGAAAAAGTTTCCCCACCAGAACATAGTTCTTACAGCAAAAATATTTTCCTTTTCAAAGGTTCGTGGGTAGTCGAGTATGAGGTAAGGCAATCCTTCATAATTTTCCCCTCTTGATATTTTTGGGCTTATTTTAAATGCCTCTACAGTGGTGTTCCATGTTCTTTCATCACTATAGCATACAATGGTATTCTGTAGTTCTTCAAACATTAATTTTATCTTTTGCAGCACCATATTCTTCGTTAAAATAATATCTGCATTACACATCATTTCTGCCTCAGACGGCGAAAACTGTATTTTTGTTTGGTTCATCTTTTAAAATTATTAATAAAGAAGCGGCTCCGTGTTCAAGAAACTTGATAAACTAATAACGAAAGCTTTTGTGGGGCCTTTCATCGCTACTTTTTTTATTACCCTCCTGGTGTTAGTAATGCAATTTTTTTGGTTATACATTGATGATTTTGTAGGCAAAGGATTGAGTGCGGGTATTATTTTAGAATTTATCATGTACCAAAGCGCAGCGCTGGTACCGCTGGCTTTACCACTTGCTGTTTTACTTTCCTCTTTGATGACCTTTGGTAACCTTGGCGAAACTTATGAACTTGTTGCCATTAAATCGGCGGGCATATCCCTGCTCCGTTTTATGCAGCCACTTTTTTTTGTAACACTCTTTATTTGCGGCATAGCATTTCTTTTTTCAAATTATATAATTCCGGTTGCAAACTTAAAATCAAGAACATTGCTATCTGATATTGTATTTGCCAAACCGTCTTTTGATTTGAGAGAAGGTGTGTTTTACGATAAGATAAGTGGCTTTGCCATAAAGGTGGGTAAAAAAGAAGCTAATGATAGTGTGATCAGGGATGTAATTATTTATGAACAGAACTCTGGCCTGCAGGATAATTTTATCATTGCCAAAGATGGTGTGATGAGCATTTCTGCCGATAAACGTTTTTTAGAGTTTAATCTTAAAAATGGATGGCGATACCAGGAGAGAGGAAACATGGCTGCGAATACTGAGTTTATAAGACTGGGATTCAAACAATATAAAAAGCAATTTGATTTAAGTTCATTTCAATTTCAAAGAACAGCAGATAGCGTTAATAAAAATAACCAACGCATGTTAAGTATGCGTCAATTGGATAAGGCCATTGATTCGTTAAAAAGACAAAACGCATTATTCAGCAAACAAACACGGCTACAGGCAACATATTCGCTTCCATTTGTTACTTACCTGGATAGCAATTGGAAGAAGCTTGATTCGCCTTTAAAAGCTACTTCCATAAAGCAGTTGATCCCGGATTCGATACTACAGAATATGCAGGCAGCTTTGGAAAGTAAAACAGAATCTCTTCGCTCAAGCAATGATATGTTGCTGGTTCAATTCAAAGAACAAAGACGTACACTAAGAGTACACCAAATAGAATGGCATAGAAAAATTTCTCTTTCTTTTGCTTGTCTTGTATTGTTTTTAATAGGAGCGCCATTAGGTTCTATAATACGCAAAGGTGGGTTGGGAAGTCCTCTTGTATTTTCTATTGTATTTTTTATGATCTTTTATTTTTTAAGCAGCACAGGAGAAAGAATGGCGAAGGAAGGCTCTGTGCAACCTGGGATTGGTATGTGGCTTTCAACAATTGTACTAGTGCCTGTTGGTATTTTCCTAACTATAAAAGCCCTGCAGGATTCCCAGGTTTTCAATAAAGAATTCTATTTTAGGTTACTAAAAAAACTTCAAGCACTTTGGCGTCGTAATTGACACTTAACTTTACAAAAACACATTAATGACACCTATATCTTCCCGCAGAAAATTTATTATAAATACAGGTAAGGCCGGCTTTGCTATAGTTGCTGGCTCTTCAGTTCTGGCTTCTTGTTCTTCCGGAGCCAAAATAAGTTCATCAAAGTATAATACAGGCTTTCAACAAGATCAACTTCCATATTCTTATAACGCATTGAGTGAAGCAATAGATGGCACTACAATGGAAATTCATTTTACAAAACATGCAGCGGGCTATGCTACTAACCTGCAGGCTGCCGCAAAGGATGAGCGTGTTGATGCGAAAGCTCCGTTAGAAGATGTGTTACGTAAAGTTTCAAAATATTCCACTAAGCTTCGTAATAATGCAGGTGGGCATTATAACCATGAGATGTTCTGGAAAGTTATGTCACCAAATGGGGGAGGTCAGCCTGGGGGTAAATTGGCTTCGGCAATAAACAGCAGCTTTAATTCTTTTGATAGTTTTAAAAACGCATTTACCGATGCAGGTAAAAATCGTTTTGGAAGTGGCTGGGCCTGGTTGATTGTTGATAATGACAAGAAATTAAAAATTAGTTCTACACCAAACCAGGATAACCCACTAATGGATGTAGCAGAAATAAAAGGCTTTCCAATTTTAGGGTTGGATGTTTGGGAGCATGCTTATTATTTGCGTTACCAAAATAAACGCCCGGATTATATCAATAACTGGTGGAAAGTAGTAAACTGGAAATACGTTCAGGAGCGATATGAATCTGTTACCTAATTTTTAATACGACATATTGCAACAATCAAATAAAAATTATAACGTTCACCTGCAATGGTGGATTGTTATAGCCTCATCTATATTATTGATTGTAAAGTTTACGGCCTACTATCTTACACATTCGGTTTCTATTTTAACTGATGCGCTTGAAAGCATCGTGAATGTTGTGGCGGGCTTTATAGGTTTATATAGCCTTTACGTTTCTGCCAAACCAAAAGATATTGATCATCCTTATGGCCATGGGAAGGCAGAATTTATTTCTGCAGCAGTAGAAGGTACTCTGGTATTTTCGGCAGGTTGTATCATTATTTACAATGGAATTAGAAATTTATTTATCGCCCACACTATTGAACGCATTGACCTGGGTATATACCTGGTAGGCGCAACAGCTATAATTAATTGGATACTGGGTTATATTTCCTTAGCAAGGGGAAGAAAAATAAATTCACTGGCCTTAACGGCAAGTGGAAAGCATTTGCAGACGGATACATATTCTACGTTTGGAATTATCATTGGCTTATTGCTTATAAGCTTTACAGGTTTTTTTTGGATTGATAGTGTGATAGCAATTGCTTTTGGTGGGTTTATTATTTATACGGGTTATACCATTGTACGAAGGTCGCTGGCAGGAATAATGGATGAAGCCGATATGGTTTTATTGAAAAATATGGTAGGCGTTTTAAATGCTAACCGCAAAGATGCCTGGGTAGACCTGCATAACTTACGGGTAATAAAATACGGCAATGTATTGCATGTAGATGGGCACTTAACGGTGCCCTGGTACTTTAATGTAAATGAGGCACACAATGAAATAGAAAAGCTTGCTGCTATCATTCGTAAAGACTTTGGAGAAGCATTAGAATTATTTATGCATTCCGATGGATGCGAATATTTTCAATGTCCTATTTGCGATAAGAAAGCATGCCCGGTAAGGCAGCACACTTTTAGAAATGAAATCATCTGGACAGAGAAAAATATTTTGCAAGACAAGAAACATGGATTCGAAAACAGTTTAGAAGAAAAACCTTTATTTAATTAACCGGGGTAATTTTGAAGCCATGTAGCAAATCGCTTTTATGCAGCTATGTTCTGTAAAAATTTATCTTTAAGCTATATTTCCATATTCAATTCTGAATCATCTTATGCTAACAAAAAAAGCATATTACGCTTTCCAGGCGCTAACGCATTTGGTTGAGCAATATAATAAAGGCCCTATTTTAATTTCTGAAATTGCAGAGGAGCGAAAGATTCCTCTAAAGTTTCTGGAGAACATTCTGTTAGAATTAAAAAATTCAAACATATTGGATAGTAAGAAAGGAAAAGGTGGAGGATATCATTTAAGAGAGCACCCTTCAAAAACAAAGCTCGCTACAGTTTTCCGAATTATAGATGGTCCCATATCAATGCTGCCTTGCGTAAGCTTATATTTTTATCGTAAATGCGATAATTGCAATGAAAAGTTTTGCGGCCTGCACAATACACTTGAAAAAGTTAGAGATGCAACACTGGCCATACTGGAGAATACTACATTGGAAGATCTGATCATAAAAGATAAAATTCCAATTTTAGGATAATTTAAAGTCTACCTATTTGGTAGGGTTTTTTATTTCGCTTAGTTTTACGCTCCATTAATCAACTTAAAATTTTACTGTTATGTCATTACGCTTAGGAGACATTGCTCCAAATTTTCAGGCAAAAACTACTGCAGGAGACATTGACTTACACGAATATCTTGGCAATAGCTGGGGTCTTTTATTTTCTCATCCTGCGGATTATACACCTGTTTGTACTACAGAATTAGGCAGAACGGCGTTATTGAGTGATGAGTTTGCTAAACGTAATGTAAAAGTGCTTGCTGTTAGTGTAGACCCTTTAGACCAACATCACGGATGGGTTAAAGACATTAACGAAACGCAAAACTGTGAGGTGAATTTTCCTATTATAGCTGACGAAGACAGAACGGTGGCTACTTTGTATGATATGATTCATCCAAACGCTTCTGAAAAAGCAACAGTACGTTCTGTGTTTATCATTGGCCCGGATAAAAAAATTAAATTAACGCTTACATATCCTGCTTCTACAGGTCGCAATTTTCACGAGATTTTACGCGTGATAGATTCATTACAATTAACAGCCAATCATAGCGTGGCAACTCCGGCTAACTGGAACCATGGTGAAGATGTAATTGTAGTGCCTGCAGTAAGTACAGAAGACGCTATTAAAAAATTCCCTAAAGGAGTTAAGATTGTAAAACCATATTTACGTTATACGCCGCAGCCTAACATTGATTAATAACATAGATCTGGTTTTATTTTAAAGAATAAAACTGATGGAACACTTACCTTATTTAAAGGATTTATATAATAACCTGCCTGTTGAAGAAGCATTAAGAAAAACTACAGAACTGTTTTCCGGTACAGTAAAATTTTCTTCTTCACTAGGGCAGGAAGACCAGGTATTAACGCATATTATCGGAAGAAATAAGTTAGAAGTAAAAATATTTACACTTGATACGGGGCGTTTATTTAATGAGATTTACGAAACGCTGGAAAAAACAGAAGCCAGATATAAAATTAAAATTGAAACTTTTTTTCCGAATGCAGATTTGGTGCAACAAATGGTAAACGAAAAAGGTATCAATCTTTTCTATGAATCTGTGGAAAATCGGCAGTCTTGTTGTGGCGTAAGAAAAATAGAACCTTTAAACAGAGCTTTGCAGAATACACAAATATGGCTTACCGGTTTAAGGGCAGAACAAAATGACCATCGTAAAAGTGCGGAAATGGTAGAGTGGTTACCAGACAAGAAAATGTATAAAATAAATCCATTGTTGAATTGGTCTTACGATGAAATGATTTCTTACATAAAGACAAATAATATTCCCTACAATTCCTTACACGATAAAGGCTATATATCTATAGGCTGTGCACCATGTACAAGAGCCATTGAGCCAGGTGAAGAAGCCAGGGCGGGCCGGTGGTGGTGGGAAGCCTCTCAAAAAGAATGTGGTTTGCATTTGGTAAAATAAACTGAAGTATGAGCGATCAAAATGGCCTGAATATATTTCCACGGGAACTTGAGCATGAAGCAATTTTTATTATACGCGAAGTAGCCGCGCAGTTTGAAAAGCCAGCCCTTCTTTTCTCGGGGGGAAAAGATTCTATTACATTAGTACAACTGGCACGCAAAGCATTTTATCCCGCAAAGGTTCCGTTTCCAATGTTGCATATTGATACGGGCCATAACTTCCAGGAAACAATTGACTTTAGAGACTGGCTGGCTAAAGAGTCGGGCATGCAATTGATTGTGCGTTATGTACAAGATTCAATAAATGAAGGAAAGGTTAAGGAAGAGACTGGTAAGTATGCAAGCCGCAATATGCTGCAAACAGTAACCCTTCTTGATGCTATTGAAGAATTGAAATTTGATGCCTGCATTGGCGGTGCAAGAAGGGACGAAGAAAAGGCGAGGGCGAAAGAAAGAATTTTTTCCGTTCGTGATGACTTTGGACAGTGGGATGCAAAGAAGCAACGTCCTGAGCTATTTGATATGTTGAATGGAAAAATCAATGTAGGAGAGAACGTTCGTGTATTTCCTATCTCTAACTGGACGGAACTAGATGTATGGAATTATATAAAAGCTGAAGGCATAGATATTCCTTCCATTTATTATTCGCACCAAAGAGAAATAATTGAACGTGATGGTATGTACTGGCCGGCATCTCCGTTTTTAAACACAACAGAAGATGAAGTGCCATTTAAAGCAACAGTGCGTTTTAGAACCGTTGGCGATATGACGTGTACCGCAGCTGTACTTTCTGACGCAGTTACTATTGATAAAATTATAGAAGAAATAAAAGAAGCAACCATCTCTGAAAGAGGTGCACGTATTGATGATAAGCGGTCAGAAGCAGCAATGGAAAAGAGAAAACAGGTGGGGTATTTTTGACCTCACCCTGGCCCTCTCCAGCCAAGCCGGAGAGGGAACAACACACAGCCCTGAAGAACAAACATTGTCTCAAGGAAACAGCAGGCCTGAGTGAAAGAAGCGGGATGCATTGTTGGATTAGTTTTGACTGGCAGGGTAGACACCGCTATAGGACCTCACCCTGGCCCTCTCCAGCAAAGCCGGAGAGGGAACAACACACAGCCCCGAAGAACAAACAATGTTTCAAGTAAACAAGAGGCCCTGGGGGAAAGAAGCGGGATGCATTGTTGAATTAGTTTTGACTCTCAGCAGCACACGCCATAAGTACGGTACTTGATGAACATAGATTTATAGTCGAATTGTTAGTACAAAAGATTAATCATATTCAATTGCCTGGCCTCCTTCTCCGGCTCTGCTGGAGAAGGACCGAGGATGAGGTAATAATAAAATCAGAAATCAGAAATGGATGTTTTAAGATTAGCTACAGCAGGAAGTGTTGATGACGGAAAAAGTACATTGATCGGGCGATTGCTGTACGATACAAAGTCAATTACCAACGATAAGTTGGAAGCGGTAGAAGCATCAAGTAAAAGAAAAGGATTGGACTTTGTCGATCTTTCACTTTTAACTGATGGCCTTATTGCGGAAAGAGAACAGGGAATAACGATTGACGTAGCACATATTTATTTTTCTACTGAAAAAAGAAAATACATTATTGCAGATACACCGGGCCATGTGGAATATACCCGTAATATGATTACCGGTGCTTCACATGCTGAAGCTTCAATTGTTTTGGTGGATGCCAGAAACGGAGTATCGGAGCAAACACGCAGGCATTTATTCATTTCATCTTTACTTCAAATACAAACGGTTCTTGTTGCAGTAAACAAGATGGATCTTGTAAATTTTGACGAGGGCGTATTTAATGGGATCCGCACAAACGTTCTGGATATTGCTCACAAAATTGGTTTCCAGGGAAGCTTTACGTTTATTCCATTAGCAGCTAAGTATGGTGATAATGTAGTGAGCCTTTCTTCAAAAATACCATGGTATACCGGTAAGCCATTGCTGGAATATTTAGAAGAGTTACCTGTTCATCAGCACGATGAAACTTTGCCGGCAAGGTTTCATGTACAATCGGTTATCAGGCCGCACAGCGAGGAGTATCATGACTTTAGAGGCTATGCCGGTAAATTGGTAAGTGGTACATTGGAAGTGGGACAGAAGGTCCTGTCTTTACCATCTTTGAGGGAGTCAGCCATAAAGTCAATTTACTCTGGTTATAATAAAATAGAAAAGGCTCGTGCAGGGGAAAGCCTGAATATTGAGTTGATTGATGATATTGATGTTAGCCGTGGAAATACTTTAGTGCCGGTAGGAACTTCTTATGAGCAAATAAAAGACTTTACTGCTACACTAACATGGATGGATGAGCAGCCATTAACAGCAGGTAAAACTTTTTTACTACAGCATGGTGTAAACAGGATCAAAGCTAAGGTTACGTCATTTGGACATATTATTGACATGACTTCCATTGAGGAAAAAAACGATATCAGCCAGTTTAGGTTGAATGATATTGGAGAAGTACAAATTAAAACTGCAAAGCCAATTTTTGCAGATATCTATAAAGAAAACCCAAGAAACGGTGCGTTTATTTTAATTGATGAATTCAACAACCATACTGTTGCTGTTGGTTTTATAGAGAAGTTGTAAACCACTTTAAATAATAATAAGTAAGGCTCAATTGTATTTCAATTGGGCTTTTTTTTAGGCTTTTTGATTAAAACTTATTGGAGTTAAAGATTTACTACGGTTAATTAATAAGAGCGTCCTGTTAGTTATTCTTTCTTAGCTGTTGCAAGGTGGCCCGCAAATCTTTAGGCATTTCTGCTTCTAAATTGTAGTCTGTATTATTAAGCGAAAAATTGAGTTTCCAGGAATGAAGGGCAAGTCTTGAAAGTATTGGCCTTTCCCCTTCTTCGTCTTTAGAGAGGTTAAATTTCTTTTTAAGTGTAGAAATAAATATTGGTTTTCCATCGCCATAAACCTCATCGCAAACAATGGGATGGCCTGCATGTTTTGTATGTACTCTTATCTGGTGGGTACGCCCTGTATGAATTTGAAATTGCACCCAGCTAAAAAAACGGAATGTTTCAAGCACTTCATAATCAGTAACAGAAGGCTTTCCTTTTTTATTAATCACCATTTTTCCTTTTGCCACAGGATGCTCCATAATGCCTTCATCTATTGTTCCTTTTTCATCGGCAAATTTTCCAAGAACCAGGCCGAGGTAAAATTTTTCCACCTCCCTTCCTTCAAATAATTGCGATAGCATTTTATGGCTTTGCTCGTTTTTTGCAAACACAACAATGCCACTTGTGTCTTTATCTAAACGATGCACCGTAAAAATTTCCGGGTAAGCTTTTTGTAAATAATTTTTTAAAGAGATGTTTCCCATTCTATCAGGAATGGTTAAAACACCTGCGGGTTTATTAATGGCTACTAAATTTTCGTCTTCAAAAATAACATGCTCTTTAATCTTCATACTCAATACTTACAACTACTACTTAAAACTTAATACTTGTATCACTTCTTTCCTTTGCCAAAAAATTTTAGTTCTCTTACTTCTTTTTCTGCCAGGTAGCGCCACTTGCCACGGTTCACATTTTTCTTGGTAAGTCCTGCAAACATTACTCTATCAAGAGCTTTCACATCATAGCCAAAGTTTTCAAAGATGCGGCGTACAATTCTATTGCGGCCACTATGTATTTCTACACCGATTTGTTTTTTATCGGCAGCATCGGT
>JAYULK010000013.1:0-5005 GCA_043763635.1 Chitinophagaceae bacterium | reverse complement strand
TTTTTACATATTTCTTAAATTTCTGCGTTGGCTGAAAATAAGAGAACAGGAATATGACGGGTTGCAGGATTTTCTTTTATCATTGATATGGCTTTCTCACCACCAATTTCGGGAATCCATAAGTCCATTAAAATAAGATTGGGTTTAATTCGGTCAATGTCAGCAATCACATTTTCACGTCGTGATAGTGTTTCTATATGGTATTTTTTTTTGATAAAAGTTTCTTGCACAGGAACAAAATTTCCTGGTCGTCTTCGTATATTAAGATACATTTATCTCCGCTATTTTGCTGCATGGTTTAGTTTTTATTGCGGTGAAGTAATACTTAATGGTATTGTAAAATAAAATGTACTTCCTTTTCCTGGTTCACTTTCCACAATTTACCATGATGGCGTTGAATAATTTCATAAGAAATAAATAACCCGATACCCAAACCCTGAAAATGCACTGCATGTTCTTCAATGCGATGATACTTTTCAAATATCTTGTTAAGGCTTTGTCTGCTCATTCCGATTCAAGTGTCTTTTACTGAAACTTTTATAATACTCTTCTCTTGTTATATTTCTATAAAAACTTTTTCTGCACTGGGAGAATATTTGATGGCGTTATTTATTAAATTAATAACTACCTGTTGCAGTCTGTCTTTATCCCCGGTTACTACATCGGTTACTTTGCCCGTTTTTATGATGGAACTCCTGTTTTGCTAAAAGTATAATTAAAAATGAGGCGTTTGTTCAGGCAAGTTTTCCTGAAATGGAGTTTGCGTGCAAGCATTTCTTGTGGCAGGAGGGGGGTAATTGTTCTTCTGTCCGTTATTTTTCGTTGTATTTAGTTACTCGCTGTTAATGATTTCTTTCACTTTGTTTTTCAGAATTAACTATAGTTCAGATACAAGCAAAATGCTTAACGATAAATTTTGTAGCCGTTAATTGTCTGAAATTATTTTTCTTTCTTTAATTCTTTAATATCATTCTTCAATGCTGCCATGCTGTTATTATCAAGGCTGTTGTAGATGCCCCTTATATGCCGTGTTTTATCAAGCAGTACGAAGTTTTCAGTATGTAAAAATATACTGGTATCGCTGTTCACAGCTCCAAGATCTTCTTCTACAAAATAATATTTTCGCCCCAGGTTATATATCTCATCCTTATTTCCCGTAAGCAACCTCCATTTTTTATAATCAACTTTTTTTTTCTCCGCATATCTTTTTAACACAGGTACACTATCTTTTGCTGGCGTTACAGAATGGGATATTAACAGTATATCGTTGTCAGTTAGATATTCTTTTTGCAAGTCGCCCATGCTCACTGCCATTTTAGGGCATATGCCGGGGCATGAGGTAAAGAAAAAATCAGCAACAATAATTTTTCCATCAATATCTTTTTCCGTAAAAGCGTTTCCGTCCTGATCGGTAAGATTAAATTTTCTTATAGAATGGAATGTGTCCACATTTTTAATTTCCCAGTTGGGCGTAAAATCAGCAGTGTTGTAATACGGTAATTTCCTTTGGTTTTCTTTGCAGGAGAACAAAACTATTATGATCAGAAAGGCTATATTAATTTTCATTTTGCTGCTTTTAGTTTTTCATCAACAAGTGTGTAACACAAATTTGATTTTTGCAGCCCGTACCGAAAACCATCTTTCGCTTCGTAGTTGATATACGGCTTGCCATTTTCCCGCCAGGCATATTGCATGCCATCTTCCTTATCATCTTTATAATTAAGAAAGGCATAGGGTTTACCGCTGATGTACCATTGTTTGTACAGGCCTTCTCTTTTATCGTTCAAATAATAAAATTCAAATTTTTGATACCCATTTTCCCAATAGCCAATATGCTTCCCATAACTGAAATTTGATTTGTAAGACCTACTGTCTTTTAATTTTCCATTGGCAAAATAGGTTCGTGTAGTGCCATGCTGCATTCCAATCAAATAGCTTCCTATCAGCGACGGTTTTCCATTGTCGTACATTTCTTTCCTGTAGCCGGAAAAAGGTTTTTTATTTAAATAATAGATACCATTATCTAAGGTCAGTTTATCAGATAAAACGGTATCTTTTGGAACCGAAGTTGTATCAACAAAGAAAGAAGAGGAAGTAATTGCTTTCTCTTCTATTGTATTGGTGCAACTGATAAAACAAAATACAATTTTTGCGAAAATGAACAACTTAATTGGTAAAAGTTCCTTTTGTACCATAATAGCTGCCTGCTTTTAAAATGTAGTATCCTGTATTTAAATAATTCACATTACTTGCATGGTAGTGATAAATTCCTGTTGGGAAATCCTGTGTCGGACCGGTATGACCACCATAAGCATCTAAAGTTGGATAACTGCCGGTTGTGTCTTTTCTACCGTAAATAGGAAAGCCATCTCTTAAAAATCCTATCAATTTAGCATCGTTCTCACTAACATATCTACCGCTAGTATGGTAGTGATAATCTTTACCGGGCGCAGGGTGGGCACCAGAGTAATCCAGCGTTAAAACTGTTTGAGCAACAAGCGGGATATTACCACCTTCCCGGTCGTTAAAAATAGGTACGCCATTTAATGCCATGCCTATTGCACCTAAAGAAGTGGCTTCATTGGTTGTTGCACTGCTTGGTTTTGAGGGAATCGTCATAACGTAGTTCTGGGCAATCATGGTAGAATTTACATTAGATGCATGTCCGGGAGGGAAAGCTTCATAAAGTGCATTTCCAACACCCCAGTAAGGTGTTTTGTGATTTGGCAAACCATTGCTTCTTATAACGATGCTGGTACCACTAACTGACACCACCGCAGTTCCAGTATATTTTGTCTGGACAACACTCGTAATATCTACGGTGCCGCCGGTACCGGTATCAGTTGTTGTAGTATTTTTTTTACAACCCATTATGGATGCTGCAAATATTGCAACTCCGCTAACTACGCCAAATGCTAATTTCATAATTTTTTTATTTACGTTTATAATAGTCTTATACGCCTATATGATATTAATCCTTCGGCGGGTGAGCATCTTTTTTTACGGGAGTAAAAAAATGAGCCAGTTCAATGGTGAGTTTGTTGAATTTAACAAGCTGCTCAGGCCTGCATATTTTCTTAATCTCTGCGAAATGGTTGTAGTTTGTCAACTCAATTTGTTTTTGAATTTCGCCCAAGCGGTTTACAATTGCATCTTTATCCGTAGAGGATCCATCGTTAAATGTTTGGTAAAGATTATTTTTTAATACACTGATACTGCCTTCCAACGCCCTGATTGAAGTGCGGTGTGCTGTTATTAATTTCTCATAAGCGGTTACTTGTTCCGCATTAAAATTCAGCCTTTCAATAATAAACTGCTTTGGGCCTTCATTTGCCATTGGCGGCCTTCCTTCAGGCGGATGTGGTGGTTTCCTCAATATAAGAAACCCAACAATTCCTACATTAACAAGAAGCAGCCCGATTACCGCAATAGATAATAATCTTAATTTACTCATTATATATATTGTTAGTGGCGGCAAGGTTCATGCTACTGATTACTGTTTCTATACCAGTTGTTTTTCCTTCAGTGGTATTTACGGTTTTTAAAAAAATTGAAACATTGAATACAAGAATTGCAACTGATATTACTGCAAAAGCCCATTTCCATTTTACCGGGGCTTCTACATTATCAAGGTTCTGTATCTGTTGGCGAATACGGGTAAGCAAAAAAGGAGGAGCATCCACTTCTCTTATCTGTTTCATTAAATCCAGTTTGTTATCAATATTCATTTGCTTCATCTTTTAGTTTATACGACTTTAGGTTTATAATCCTTCTCTGTCCTTTAATTTATTTTTAATTTTTTGCTTTGCCCTTTGCAACAAGGATTCAACAGCCTTTACACTTGTATTCATAATTTCCGCCACTTCTTTTTGCGAACGGTCTTCTATTCTGCATAAAATAATAGCGGTTTTTTGGTTTTCGGGTAATGTATAAATGATTTGCAGCAGGCTTTCAATGGCTTCTTTATTTTCCGTTTGAATTCCCGGGTGATTAACATATACTGCATTACTAATTGGTTCGTTACTTTCCGCATAGAACAGGGGACTTAAAAACCCAAATCTTTTTTTAGATTTTTTGGCTTTAAGAAAATCAAGGCAATGGTTGATGGCAATACGGCAAATCCAGGTTTTTAAAGAAGCAGAGGCTGTATCATATTGGTGGTATCTCTGGTAAACCTTTACAAATACTTCCTGCGTAATATCCTGCGCATCCTCTGGATTCAAGACATAATGTAAGCACATGTTATAAACGAGGTTTTTATGTTCGTTGTATATAGTTTCAAAATGTGAATCATTTGTCATTAGTGTTTAAAACTTCTAATTAATTTGTTGATATGCTAATATAAGAATGAAGACGAAGTTAGCGCCAAAGAGTTAGCCTTATATTTTTGGCGTGAAGATAATTGCCGGCTATTGATATACTTGCTGTCTATATAGCTATTTGAGCAATTTTTTTAGCCGTTGTATAGCAGAGCAAAGAAATATTACTCAAGTGTCGGGCTAATGTTGATAGATATTCGTCAGCCGGGGTGGGTGGGCAGACGCTTACACTCCATCCGCATCTGCACTGCATTGTACCCGGGGGAGGATTAACAAGCCGGGGCAAATGGAAAACGGCTAAGAGTGAAGGCAAGTACCTTTTTCCCGTAAAGGCCATGAGTAAGGTGTTTCGGGGCAAGTTTATGGATAGTATAAAAGCAAAGAATCTTGCCGCAGATAAACAGCTCTTTAACGCCCTGTATAAAAAGAATTGGGTGGTCTACGCCAAACGGCCATTCGGCAGTCCGGATTCTGTAATTGAATACTTGGGGCGCTATACCCATAAAATCGCCGTCAGTAACCACCGGATTAAAAGCATAACTCCTGAGGGGGTTAGTTTCAGTTATAAAGATTACCGGCATGGGGGTGTGAGTAAAGAGATGAGCCTCAAACCCATTGAGTTTATCCGCAGGTTTTCCCTTCACATCCTGCCACGCGGGTTTGTCAGAATCCGGCATTTCGGTATC
>JAYULK010000012.1:0-19454 GCA_043763635.1 Chitinophagaceae bacterium | reverse complement strand
TTGCGATATTTTGCACCAGTTAAATGTTCTTCATACAATTCATAATAATTGAAGTCGGAAAAATAAAGCAGCTTGTAAAGCACCGTTTCACCAACATTCGGTTTGCCAGCACAGCGTTCAAGAATATACAACAACACATTTTTAAACTTGCTGACTTGCAATGACGGAACTGAAATTCGTTCCTCTGCCTTCTTTGATTTTATTTCGGCTTTGGCTTCCAAATCTTGATTAGCAGAAAAATCTTTAGATACAAAATCATCTAAAGAAAATTCTAACACCATAGACAATCGCTGAAATTCAAGAACATCAACAGTTCTGTTTCCCAACTCAATTTGAGCCAAGGACGGTCTTGAAATCTTGACACTTTTCGCTAAATCTTCTTGAGATAACCCCTTCATTTTACGAAGTTCAGTTATCCTTTGACCTATTTGCTTTTGTGACAGTTTTATGTTCATATCAATTTTTTATTACAATTCAACAGGATAAAAATAACAATTGTTTTAAAACAAAACAAATATTTGTTCTAATTCCAGAACCGTGCCGTCTAACGCACCAAGTCAGGCTCTTTTGCAAGGCACACAAAGCTAACCTTGCAAAAGAGCCTGACTTATATAAAACAGACAATTTAGAAATAGTCCAACAAAAAACATTGACTCATTCATAAACTCAAAAAACAAAGTGTGTGTCGGAAAACGAAAGATGTAAAATAGTTTTTCAAGAGCTTTCACAATTATTTCATCGCCGCCTGTTCCTTCATCTCTTGCGGCTGCTGTAACTAATGTTATAAAAGTCAAACCGCCACAAATTATTGTCGTAATAATAAATGCTTTGAAATTGAACTATGGAGTTTTCATTGTCTGTCTAAATGCAAATTGTGGTGTCGCACTACGCTTGCAGGCAACGACCGTATTAATGCTAATATACGCCACTGGTGATATGAAATAATACTTTCAAAATCCTATACGCTAAGCACTTATAAAAAAAAGCGCAAATGCCAGCACTTGCGTAAAGCCAACTTGCACTTTTTTAATAAGTTCTTATATTTTGACACGTCATGGTCAACAGAATTACCGAACCCTGAAGCGAGTTATACCGTTCTTTTCCAAGCATTTTCCAAACTATTTTATATGTTTGTTTTAGGGGGCAGATGATCCCGTACATTCTTCAATTTGGAGCTTGGGACTTTGCTTCCTTTTTTTAGCATGTCTGTTTGATATGGGTAGGTCTCCTAAAGGGTATCGTTATATCTTTCCAGTTTTGTCTTTTTTTGAGCTTTCTCTTCTGCCTGTTTTTCCTCTTTGTGCTTTTGCTTGTTTTGGCGTTTTCCCGATATTTTGGTCCGTTTCTATACTGTATTTTGTTTTACTCTTAAGTACTCCAAATATGATTCGAAGCATTTTATTCATCACTAGTCCCATTGCGCTAAAATGATTCTTACCCTGAGCCCTTGCCTGTGCATATCGGCTCTTAAACATTGGATCATGCCTGATGGCACTCATACAAGACATGTAAAGAACTCCTCTTATTTCAGACCTCCCTTTCTTGCTCATGTGATTTCCCCAGGTGCCATCGCCGCTTTGCTTATACATGTGATGAGTGCCAAAATAAGCGGTTAACTTCTTTGCGGTTTCAAATCGGTTTACATCTTCTATTACTATTAGAATTTCAACCGCACTCTGCTCCCCAATTCCGGTAATGCTTTTCAGTAGTTCTACATCCGCTTCATTTTTAAAACGATCTATCAAATTCCCTTTTTGTTTGCTTATAGCGGCATCCAGATGCAGCATTTGACTTACGGTGCTTTGAATAACGCTGCTAATATGGGCAGAAGTAGAATTGTGTGCAGAAGAAATTTTTTAACCAATGCTATCTCCTTCTCACTGCTGATGCCCTTTATTTTGCAAACCTTTTTCTCTCCCGCTTTTTTAATTAATTCTACTCCCGGATATTTTTCAAGGAGCCGTAATAGCCACGCCGGAAAACCATGCCGGCAGTAACACATCAGCATACTCAATTCCTGGTAAATAATTTTCTCAAGCTGAATGCCCAGGCCATTTTTTTGTTTCTTGAGCATACGAATAAAACTGTCATGTTTTCTGCCATCCCTGTAGGCTTTAGTGGTCCCGGAAGGTTGTAAATAATGAATCTTGTGATAAAAATCAATAAGATAAAGTGCAATGTTTTGGGCACTTACACAATCAGTAATCGTTCTTGTTAAACCTGCTTCGCCTAAGGCTTTTACTCCTTTAGGATTAATCCTGGCGATTGCTACCGCTTTGCCCTTATCGGTTTGCTGTAAATAATTTACCCAATTGTTTTCATAAGCACCCGTACTCTCCACACCACAATAAATTTGATCAAATCCTTTGGTAAACAAACCCTCAATAATTTTACCCAGTTGCTGGTGACCTTCTGCTATATCATAAAGCCGGAAAGACCCTTCTAATAATTCTTTGTTAGATTGAAGGATAATAAAATCTGAATATCCTTTACTGACATCAATACCTACATAACCAATTTGGCTCATACATTTGTTTTTAAAATAATCAAGCTCCGTTCAGGCTTATTAAATGCGGTATCCATTACCAAGGTATACCTCGAACTCATCTTGATGAAGAAGATTCTCGGTTACGGCATATAGTTGCCAGCGTGGCAAACCTCCTTAGCATCAAAGATGAAATTGATTATTTAAATAAAAACAAACATATAAGCGTAGCAACAAAAGCTTAATAGCAGTATAAGCGCTGGCAACCCATTAAGTCTTCAACTACACTTGCATTCTTAGATTTTTGATGTGGGCACTCCGGATACCACAACAAATATTTACTTAAACCCATCTACGCATAGTATTTTTGGGCCGCAAAAACTATAAGGAAAAAATGAGCGAACGTTTGAAGAAGCTGTCCGAAAATTTGGAAGGAGAACTTTATTTCGACACAACCATGCGAACCTTGTATGCTACCGATGCATCGGCGTACCGGGAAATGCCGCTGGCAGTGGCTATGCCTAAAGGCATTCCAGATCTTAAAAAACTTATTCAGTTTGCCCGTGCAGAAAAAACTTCACTTATCCCCCGTACGGCAGGCACTTCATTAGCAGGCCAGGTGGTTGGCAAGGGCATTGTGGTTGATGTTTCGAAAAACTTTACGCAAATAATAGAACTGAATAAAGAAGAGGGTTGGGTACGTGTGCAGCCGGGAGTAGTGCGTGATGAACTGAATATTTTTTTAAAGCCTTATAATTTATTCTTCGGACCGGAAACATCTACTGCTAACCGTGCAATGATGGGCGGGATGGTAGGAAATAATTCCTGCGGCTCAAACTCAGTAGTCTACCGAAGCACCCGGGAACATCTGTTAGAAGTAAAGGTGCTGCTAAGTGATGGCTCTGAGGCAGAATTCAATTCTCTTTCTATTGATAGTTTTCATCAAAAATGCGATGGCTACACACTTGAGGCAACTTTATATAAAAAAGTGCGAAGCCTGCTTAGTAATTATGATAACCAGGTAGAGATAAGAAAAGAGTTTCCAAAGAAAAGTATTGAACGAAGAAATACAGGTTATGCAGTAGATGTGCTATTAGATAGTGGTCCGTTTACTGCCGGTGGTGAAGATTTTAATTTTTGTAAACTTATTGCAGGTTCAGAAGGAACGCTGGCTTTTATCACAGAGATAAAACTCGCTATAGTACCGCTTCCTCCAAGCGAGACTGGTCTATTGTGTGTTCATTTTACATCAATAGATGAAGCCTTGCGGGCCAACCTTATTGCCTTAAAGTATAAGCCAAGTGCAAGCGAGTTGATTGATCATTATATACTGGATTGTACAAAAGATAATATCGAACAAAGCAAGAATAGATTTTTTGTGCTGGGTGATCCAGGCGCTATACTGGTCATTGAATTTGCGAGGGAAAACAAGGAAGAGATAACCCATATTGCGGCGCAGGTTGAAAGCGATATGAAGGCGGCAGGCTATGGCTATCACTTTCCGCTACTGTTTGGTGAAGACACAAAAAAAATATGGACATTGCGCAAAGCGGGCCTGGGGTTATTAAGCAATTTACCAGGCGATGAAAAAGCAGTTCCTGTTATTGAAGACACGGCTGTTGATGTGCATGACCTTCCGGATTATATTGCCGACTTCAACCAGATTTTAAAGAAGTATAATTTGTACTCTGTCCATTATGCGCATGCAGGTTCAGGCGAAATACACTTACGTCCCATCCTTAATTTAAAAACCGAAGAAGGCAACCAATTATTCCGCACTATTGCAGAAGAAATTGCAAAGCTTGTAAAAAAATATAATGGTTCGTTAAGCGGTGAGCATGGTGATGGAAGATTGCGGGGTGAATTTATTAAGCAGATGGTTGGTGAAAAAAATTACAACCTGCTGAAAGAAATAAAAAAGACCTGGGACCCTGAAAACATTTTTAATCCTAATAAAATTGTTGATACGCCTTCAATGAACACCATGTTGCGGTATACACCAGGGCAGCAAACCCCAAAGTTCAACACAGTGTTTCGCTACCACAACCAGGATGTTTTGCAGCATGCAGAGCAATGCAATGGCTCCGGCGATTGTCGCAAAACACATTTGTCTGGTGGCACTATGTGCCCCTCTTACATGGCCACAAGAAATGAAAAAGATACTACAAGAGCCAGGGCAAACATTTTACGGGAGTTTTTAACCAACTCTGATAAGATGAACAGGTTTGATCATGAGGAGATAAAAGAAGTGATGGACTTATGCTTAAGCTGCAAGGCATGCAAGTCAGAATGTCCCTCAAATGTTGATATGGCTAAGCTAAAAGCAGAGTGGATGCAGCATTATTACGATGCCAACGGTGTGCCTTTTCGTTCAAGGCTTATAGCCAACTTTAGCGCTTCATCTAAATTAGGTTCTATAGCGCCGGGCATGTATAATTTTATGATGACGAATGGCACGATTAGTAAAATGATCAAACGTGTATCAGGTTTTGCCATTGATCGCTCTATGCCTACCATGTATAAAACCACATTGAAGAACTGGTATAAAAAGCATAAAAAGCAAGCAACAAAAAACCCGACACAAGAAGGCAACCTTAACTACAAACTACAAACTACAAACTCTAAACTTGTATATCTCTTCTGCGATGAGTTTACGAATTATAATGATACGGAGATCGGCATAAAGGCCATTCAATTACTGGAAAAGCTGGGCTATGAAGTGGTGATACCGAAACATGAAGAAAGCGGACGGTCATGGCTTTCAAAAGGATTGATTAGAGATGCTAAAAAGATTGCCAACAAAAATATATCCTTACTGCATGCGGTTATTACCAAAGAAACTCCATTGATAGGCATAGAACCTTCCGCCATCCTTACATTTCGAGATGAGTATGTGGACCTTGCAGATGATGATCAATATGAAAATGCAAAAGCATTGGCAAAGAACGTTTATCTCATAGATGAGTTTATAGCAATGGAAGCAGAGAAAGGAAATATTTTAAATGAATCATTCACAAAAGAAAAGAGGGCCATACAATTTCATGGCCATTGCCAGCAAAAAGCGCTTTCTTCCATTGTTCCTTCTTTGAAAATATTGTCGCTTCCTGAAAACTATAGCGTGTCGTCTATACCATCAGGATGTTGCGGCATGGCAGGTTCTTTTGGTTATGAAAAAGAGCATTACGAAGTATCGCAACAAATTGGAGAGCTTGTTCTATTTCCAACCGTACGAAAGGCAGCAGAAGGCGTTATTATCGCAGCTCCCGGCACAAGTTGCAGGCACCAGATAAAAGATGGAACAAAGAGAATAGCCTTACACCCTGTGGAGATATTATTTAATGCACTCTTGTAAACATATTTGTTACGGCATTTATTTAAAAGGCTCAGCAAACTCAGGCAGACAGCAGACATATTGTATAAAAGATTGTAGCCAAAATTTTATGCGGCTTAAACATTTATACTAAATCTATTTCATTACCATTATACTCCCTTTATTAAAAGCTTTGTCCTTTCACCACCTCAATATTTTTTAAATTTGTACTGCTTATAAATTTAGGGGAACAGTAAACAACAAAAACTATGCGTATTGGTGTACCAGCAGAAATTAAAAACAATGAAAGCCGTGTAGCAATGACTCCTGCGGGTGTTTTTCAACTTGAACGATCAGGCCATAACGTATTTATTCAAAAAGGCGCAGGCTTAGGCTCGGGCTTTTCAGATAAACAATATATTCTGGCTGGTGCAACAATGGTAGATTCTTCGGCTGAAGCATGGTCAATGGATATGGTTATGAAAGTAAAAGAGCCTATCTCATCAGAGTATTCTTTCTTTCGTGAAGGCCTCATCTTATTTACTTACCTGCACCTGGCCCCAGAACCTGAACTTACGAGTGAACTCATAAACAAAAAAGTAATTGGCATTGCTTATGAAACTGTTCAATTACCTAATGGCTCCCTGCCGCTGTTAACGCCGATGAGTGAAGTAGCAGGCAGAATGTCAACCCAATTGGGCGCTCAATTTTTACAAAAGCCAGATGGAGGAAAAGGAATTTTATTAGGAGGCGTACCCGGTGTAAGAAGTGGTAAGATCACTATCATCGGAGGCGGAGTTGCCGGGACTAATGCCTTGAAAATTGCAGTTGGTCTTGGTGCTGATGTAACAGTACTGGATGTAAATCCTGACCGCTTACGTGAGCTGGATGATATTTTTGGCAACCAGATATCAACGTTAATGTCCAATCCATATAACATTGCCGAAGCAGTAAGAGAATCAGATCTTGTAATTGGTGCTGTATTAATACCGGGTGCCAAAGCGCCTAAGCTGGTTACTGAAGAAATGATACAGTCAATGGAAGCAGGTTCGGTTGTGGTAGATATTGCCATTGACCAGGGAGGAAGTTTTGAAACAAGTGACCGCATTACAACTCATGATAATCCCACTTATGTGAAGCATGATGTAGTGCATTATGCTGTAGCTAATATGCCAGGCGCTGTTCCCAGAACATCAACCATTGCATTAACAAATGTAACAGTGCCTTATGCTGTGCAAATTGCAAATAAGGGATACCGTCAGGCTTGCCTTGATAATACAGCTTTATGCAAAGGAATCAATACTTTGGAAGGCTATGTTACGTATAAAGCAGTAGCAGATGCCCACTCACTTGAATATGCAGATGCATCAGTTATTTTAAAATGATCGCTTAACAGATTTGAACGTAACAGGAAGGGGAGCATTTCCAACTATATCAAAACATCCAAACTCAGTAGCGTATTCACGAACACCACTACCTACACTAACATTACTAGAGTTACTTAACTTGTCAAAACATAACCAGTCTAAAGCGGATAGGAGATGGAGCAGCATTGTACACTGCAGTGAATAAGCATCAGGATCGCTGGAAATTGCATCATGCCCAATTGTATGGCCGAGGATCTTTGTTCAGCCATTGTATACCGGCCCCCATTATAATCTAAAGCGTCAGTATACGCATTTGAATAGCTTCAATTTTTATTTAAAGCAACATATTTACAAAACAGCTATTACCCCTTATAAACAATTAGAAATATACTCGACATAGAGATTTTCCTTCCAGAGTCATTAATGATTAGTATTTGTACTTATGGCTTCAATGATAATTTACTAAGAGTGGATTTAACGCTGGCAATTACTTCAGTATTAAACTATGGTTTTGTATATTGAAATGTCAAATCCACCACCCATGAAATCAACGCCAAAAGACATACTACTGGTATTAATCTTTCAACTGGTTCTTTCTTTTTACGTATGGAGCCAGCATCCTGTTATGGCTTTTTCAACCACATATACTGCTACAACCAGTTCAATTTTATCTTATACAAATACACCTGCCCCCTCTTCAGGAACATTTTCAGGTTGCGCATCTACCAGCTATAATTATAGTTTTAATAATGGTACAACTAATGCACTAAGGCTGCTTAATATTACTGCTAACAGCCGCAATTATTTTATTGCTAACGCTGCTGCAACTATCAAATTACGAAGGGTAAATAATACATCAGTAACCGGAGATAGAAATATAATTTTTCTTGAATCAACTACAAGTGTATCCGGATGCGCTACTCCAAGAGAATTTAATTTTAAGTCACCGTACCGGGATGCTATGGAAAGTTTCCTAAATAATAATTATATAAACCAGGGCACAGATAATGTTTTTACAAATGCCTCCAATGGTGATGGAAACAACAATAACATAGAAAGAGTTGATGTGATTTTTCCAAGCGGGCTTTCCAGTTCCAACACACAAGAAGCGGGCTTTGCCCTTTTTGACCGGGGCAATAATAATAATCATGATGGCTTTCGTATTGCAGCTATAACAAGCTTAGATGTTGCAGGTGATCCTGCTGGCTTTGGATCACTTATTACCTGTGTTCGTGGCAATGGTGCCAATAATGGAAGTTGGGGACATCCCTCCCTTGCAAATGGCAATATAAATTTATCTGTTTACGTAATGCGTAAAGAATCAGGTGAACTCAACTTACGATCTTCAGCAGCCATTACCCAGGAAATAGGCGGTGTTTTTTTTTCCTTTAATAACCTTGGAGTAAGCGCCGGACAAACTATTTATGGGTATTCTTTGTTTGGACCAGATGGACTTGCCAATCCAACCAATGCCCAATTATTAAACATTAATAATTCAACCGTCTATCCTACAGGTACAACTGAAACTGCAGGAGGGGGCCTTGACCTTATTGCCATCAATGCCAGCTTTTCTACAGGTGCTCCTGTTTTGCCGGTGAATATTTCCCTTTTTGAGGGGAAGGTGGTTAATAATCAATCCGTGTTTAATTGGAAATTGGAAAACATCAATTCTTATTCACAACTTGAATTGCAAAAGTCGGAAGACGGAACAAATTTTTTATCTGTAATGAAACAAGGTAATGAAGAGGTTGAAAGCAGAGGCATTTTCAGGGACGCAGAGCGTAAAGGCGAAAACTTCTACCGGTTAAAATTGGTAACAGGTGCCGGCATTTCTTACAGCTCTATTATTAAACTTAAGTCTTTGACAGAAAAAAAATATAAAATTTTCCCTACCATTTTAATAGCAGGCCAGCCCATTTATTTAGAGGGTTTTGAGGATGGTATTAAAACTGCACTTTTTACGTATATGGATGGAAGGACTTTAAAACTTAGTTTACATGTGAGCAATGGCAAGGCATACATATATGAAACTAAAAACCTTTTAAAACAACCACACGTTTTATCTGTTTTGAATAATAATGGCCAAATAATAGCAAGCGCTTTTATAATCATGCACTAAAATTTCAATATTAATATACATGAGTTCATCTAAGGCTTGATTCGATACTTTTATCTATGCATCCAGCTTGCTATGTTTACGTACACCACAAAAAGAAAGGATGACATTTCTGCCATCCTCCTTGGTTGAGATAACCGACCTTAAACTATCGCTATTTTACTACCACCTTTTCTACTGAAGAAGAAGCTGTGGTACGGTTAGTTACTTTTAGGGTATAAAAACCTCTTTTAAGATTTTCTATCTGAAGGTTGTTATTGGTGATAGATCTAAAGGTCTTTACAAGTCTGCCTGCTGCATCACTTACCATTACATCACGTACACCACTATTGCTATCAAATACTACATTAATGTTTCCTGTGGCGCTTGGGTTTGGATACACCAGCATTTTTGCCGCAACGCTTTCTCCACGAATAGCACGGATGATACTGTAAGACGCTTTTCCATCAAGATCAACTTGTTGCACACGGTATTGAGAAACGCCTTTTTCGGTATTGGCATCATTGTACTCGTAAGAAAGATCAGATGAAGAAGTACCCGCTACTGACTGAGAGAAAACAAAGGCTACATTTTTCCAGCCAGCACCATCATTACGCTGCACATAAAAGCCACGGTTGTTTTGCTCTGAAGAAGTAGTCCAGCTAACACCTACAGAAGAGGCATTCTTGCGGTTAGCATTGACAGATTTGAAGGTAACGGGAAGTGCAGTGCAACTATTTTCTAGCATTATCAGGCGAGTGAACTGTCCCAAAGCTGTATTTGCAGTAACAGAAACCCAAACTGCCCGGTTTGCAAAAGGATTTGTATTAGAGAAAGGAAGATAGTCGATACGACCAGAACTATAAGGATTACCAGTGTAGACACTAAGACCTGTTACTGTACGTGTAGGAACGGGTGTTTCTTCTGCCGGCGTAAATGAACCGTTGCCGTTATCCACATAAACATTGTAAGAAACACTCACAGGGTCTGAAGCTGCATTAACTGAACTAAGATTTACAAGAATTTCACGACCTTGAGTGCCATCTTGTTTTGAGCAAAAGAATGTCCCTGTTAAATTTAAGTTTTGAGTTGGAGGTAAGAAGTCAAGGTTATTAGTAAAGCAATGCACACTACCACCGTTACCACTATTACTTGACCAGACATCTCCTTTTATAGATAATGAAGCAGGACAAACACTAAATGTCTTACTAATTCCAGTAATTCTATATCGGCTCCCGCCAGTTATTGCGGTTTTAGAAAATGTTCCTGAAAGAATTGTCGCAGTTCCGTTTGGATAAGCATTGTTTGCTGGATTCAATACACCATTGTCAATAACGATGGTACCCAAAGCATTTGCCAAATTAGCAGTAGTTGGCGCACTCCCATAACTCAACGCAGGATTTGGGTATTGTTCGGATAACCATAAATGCGCAAAACTCCACTTATTTCCATTATTGGAAAATTGATCCCATCCAAAGTCAAAGTTAATAGTGCATGACCCGTTGGGATTTACAACGTAACTGTTAAGGCGAAAGTATAAGTTTGACACTGAGCAAGGTGCGGCAAAAGTATTGGTAGATATACTTACCAGACCTGCAAACAACATTAACGAGAGTAAAATCTTTTTCATTTTGCGATAGTTTAATTTTTAAAATAGTTAGGTGCCTCGTGGCTATGATGTGTTAATACACCCTGCGTTGAGGTTGATCCTAGGAAAGGAATACTATCGGCTATTGCGGAGGATTGGGTGGACTAAAAATTACTGTGGCATGGTTGTGCCAAAAAAATAAAATAGGATTGGAATGAAAAGGGGTTCATTCATTGTAGGAGAAACTAATTGCGATAAGTTTACGGACTTTTAAAGAAGCTTTTCGAAAGAGGATTGTGGAAGAGTTGTCGTGATGACCTGAATGCGAAAGTATAAGCCGTTTTTGATTAATGCAAGTGTTTGCTCTTATTTTTTTTAAAAGAACAAGGCAGAATATCTAATATAAATACTAAAACCTTGTTGCCCTTCTATAAACAGAACCTGCGCGGGTACTGGTTTTTAAGGTGACGTATCAACAATAATAAGTTCGTTTAAAGATTACTTAAAACCAAGCATTTTATTAAGGCTAAGGACTTATGCTGGTTCATAAAAATTGGTATTTAATTAACCCACATAGCTTTTCAATAAGAGTACCTTTAATTTTATGCAGGATGAATATAAAAAAACCGACCCTCTCTGGATATTCATCATTATAATAATAGTAATAGCCGCGGGTGCTATTGGTGTAATAGTAAGCGGCATTTTAAACTAATGCTTAATGATGTACATTAAACTACATTGATTAAAGCAATGAAACGAATGATCTAACTTTTACTACTTAGCACCAAACTCCTGAGTCCAATAATTACCAACCCTGGCAACACCCATTTCCTTAAAATTTTTATTCATTATGTTCTTGCAGTGGCCCGCACTTTCTAACCAGCCCTTAACTACTTCACTTTCTGATTTATAACCGGAGGCGATGTTTTCTCCATAAGTGTTCCAGCTATAGCCAGCTTTCTGTATGCGTATGCCGCCGTTAGAACCATCAGGTGCCGTATGGCTGAAGAAATCATTCTCAAACATATCTGCACTATGGGTAAAAGCTGCTGCCTCCAATTGGTTACTCCAGGCAATTGAGGGAACCGGGTAATAATAAGTATCACCGCATTGACAACCCTTTTTTCGAATGTCATTAACTAATTGTACCATCAATGATTTATTAACGCTGCCTGTAGTAGCGGAAGGCCCGGTTGGCATCTTGTTTTCTTCAATTGCAAGTTCACTTTTCTGGCAGGAGATCAGCATCATTACAGCAAACAATCCGTGGATAATAATTGTGGGTTTCATATATTGTTAGAACATATAACAACAAACGAATATTGCGCCGCAAAGCGTTAAAGAATTGTTTTAAACCCGTAGAATTATTTCTTTTCATCCAAGGTAAATAGCCATCTCCTTTGCATACTGTTGTGCAATCAATGAGGCTTCATCAGCAAAATTTTCGCCATTAGAAGCATAGATGATGGCACGGCTTACATTTACCAACAAACCACAATCTGTAGTCATGGCCTTACTGGAAATTTCGCGAAGGCTGCCGCCCTGGGTTCCTACACCGGGCACAAGATAAAAGTGGTTGGGTGTTAGCTTGCGAATGTTCACAAACTCCTCTGCTTGTGTAGCGCCAATAACAAACATGAGGTTATCTGGTGTTCCCCATTGAGATACTGTTTCTAATACCTTCTCATATAAAAACTGGCCACCTGTTTTTTGAAGTTCAAAATTTTTAGCGCCTGCATTGGAAGTAAGACCTAAAACAATCGTCCACTTTTTTTTATATTCAAGAAAAGGCTTTATGCTGTCTTCGCCCATATAGGGGGCTACAGTGATGGCATCAAAGTTTAAAGTTTCGAAAAAAGCTTTTGCATATTGTGCAGACGTATTGCCAATATCGCCGCGTTTTGCATCGGCAATTTTAAAATGTGTTGCAGGAATATAGTCGGCTGTTTTTGCCATACTCTCCCACCCTTTCAACCCCATGGCTTCATAAAACGCTGTATTGATTTTATAGCTCACACAATAATCCGCGGTTGCGTCTATAATCTGACGGTTAAATTCAAACACAGGGTCATCGGCAGAAAGAAGATGTTTTGGAATTTTTGTAATGTCTGTATCCAAACCAATACAGAGGTATGTTTTTTTAGAGATGATTTGTTCTGTTAGTTGCTGGCGGGTCATGAGTTTTAAATGAAAAATGAAAAATGAAAACAAATGAAGGAAGGATGATTATTCTATGCACACTTCGGGCTGTAATGGATAAATTCATACCTATAAAGAACCGGTGCGGCCACCATCAACAGGAATACTTACACCATTTATGTAAGAGGCCGCAGGTGATGCAAGGAAGGCGGCTACTGTTGCAATTTCTGTAGGACTGCCGAAGCGTTTCATGGGTATGTCCTGCATCATTTGCTGCTCTGTTACATCTACGGTTTGCTTTTTCTTTTTTGCTGTTTGGCTAATCAGGGTTTCAAGCCGCTTTGTTTGAGTATAGCCCGGCAAAATATTGTTTACCGTTATATTGTATTGCCCCACTTCATTTGCAAGCGTTTTAGACCACGAAGCCACTGCACCCCTGATGGTGTTAGACACACCTAAGTTTGGCAAAGGAATTTTTACCGACGTAGAAATAATGTTGATGATCCTTCCAAATTTTCTCTTTTTCATGCCTGGCAAAACGGCCTTTACCAGTATATGATTATTAACAAGATGCTGATGAAAAAATGTAAGAAAATCTTCTTCTTTGGCATCTGTTATCAAGCCAGAAGGAGGCCCGCCTGTATTATTGATCAAAACATGTATTGGCTGGTGTTGCAGGATTGTGTCAATAGCTATACGTACTTCATCAGGCTTTGAAAAATCAGCCACGGCAAAAGAATGATGCTGGTGTAAAGAACTCTGTAAAGTATTCATTGCAATACCCAACTTTTTGGCGTTACGGGCAAGTAAAATACAATTAGCCCCTAACAAAGCCAGTTCCTGTGCAATAGCCAATCCTATGCCCTGGCTGCTTCCGCAGATAATGGCATTTTTTCCTTCCAATGATAAATTCATAATTAATTGTGCTAATAAGGCCCAAACCTAAGAAATTTTAAGTGGTGCCTTTGCAGTAGATTTAAAATAGTTCTGAGCTTCTCTTTTTCATTTCATCGGCAAGTGCTCTTCCGTTATCGCCTGCTTCTTCCAAATGGCGAATGATGTTTGCATAACTCCCTGCATCCCTGTTTTGACTAAGCTTAAACACATGTTCTATTTTCTCCACTGCTATTTCAAACCCTATAATAGCCTTTGATGCCTTTTGCACAAGGTCATGCGGAAGGTGACGAAAAGAAGCCGGAGAGTTTTCATCATTTTCATAAAGCGCAGTAGTTTCCTCCAACAATTTTAATAAGCCTTCTTCACCCAAAAAGCTGAGGTTGCCGGTGACATGAACGCTCATATAATTCCATGTAGAAACTGCCTGCGGATTAGTGTACAAACTTGCACTTACATAAGCATGAGCGCCAGTAAACACACAGAGCACTTTTGGATTTTTTACCAGGGCTTTATGATGTCCTGTCTGCCGCATTATATGCCCTTTCAGAAATAGTTGTCCTTCTCGTTCTTCTAACAATAAGGGCACTTGTGTAGCGGCAGGATAAGGGTGTGCATTGGCTATAAGAAATGCAAATGAATTCTGTTTTACAAAGTCAATAACACGATGATGATCCTTGTCTTTAAAGTATCCAGTACTGTACATGATCGATGAATTGCCGGAGGAGAATAAGCGACACCTTATTTAATGCTTATGTTCTTTGTATTTTCCATATAAAATTTTGCATCCTCAAGCCTGGTAATTTTTCTACCATGGATCCTTAAGTTTTCTATGCTGATGTTTTCTACCAGGTGCTTACTATCTGACCCATAAAATACTGAAAAGGGAAATGGTCCATCAACCACACTTACATTTTTCAACGTAACATTCTTTATGTAGCCGCGGTATTTCATACGGCTTTCTTTTTCTTTTTCAGGAACAGCTAATACGTTATCCCAGATGCCGTGTAAGTACAATTTTTTTACAGTTTCAGCATCACGTTCCCCATCTTCAGAATATATAGACCTAAAAATCGCAAGGTCAAATAATTTCTGGTCTGTTCCCTCTACCCTCAGGTTATCAACTAAAATATCTCTTACCACACCTCTTCGTGCATTATGTATGCTAAAGGCTGCACCGCCTTCTACATGAATAATGTCATTATCTATTAACCTTACATTGCTTACATCACCGGATAATTCAAAACCAATTTCCAGAGCATTCCCCCAGGCAGCATTCCAGAAAACACAATTTTTTACCAGCACGTTATCAACGTGATAAAAAGGCCCGGGTGGCAATTGACCTGGAGCTACCTGCTGGCCTGAGCCGGGAGCTGGTGGCGCCTGGCCTGCAGGCGGTAACGGCTTTGCCTGACTTTTTACAGCAATGCAATCGTCTTTTGTATGCACAAAACTATTGGTGATGGTTATATTTTTTGTGCTTACTATATCTATTCCATCATCTCCCCCATTATCACTGATGATCTTTATATTATTGATCTTTACATTATTGCAGATCACCGGCACTACATCCCAGGATTTACAGTTGTAAATGGTAATGCCTTCAATGCTAACATCGTTGCATTCGTTCAATAAAATAAGACCGTTGGGGCCACCTCCTCTCCTTCCCGTTTCTGCAGGTGGGTTATTTGTTTTATTTACAAGTGCAAGCGAATCCATAAACTGCCTGCTGTAGGAGCCATCTAAAATGCCATGGCCGCTTATTTTAATGTGGCTTGCATTTCTTGCTTTAATATTCCCTACAACAATAGCCCCGCCTTCAATATACAATTCCTGATTGTCCTTTAATTGAATTGTGCCGGGGTAATGAATTTTTCCAGCTTCGAAAAACAAAACGTTTTTACCATTTCTATCCGGCTTGCCTGTTTCCGGTGCATTGGCAAATAAGTATAGGGGTATTTTAATGCTTCCGTTCAACTCTATACTGTATTGACCCGGCTTATTGATTTTAAAACTGATAATGCTGTCGCTGTTTTTAAATACCGGTTTTATGCCAGACGAAAGCGGCCTTACATCAACCCATTTAATGTCGCGTATTAAGGATTTGATCTTTATTTCTACTGGCTTACTCATGCTGAAACTGCAAAATGCAGCTGGTATAGGCGATGAATAAACCAACGCATTTTTACCATCAACCATCACGCTAAATTCCGCAGACGGCTCAAGGCTTGCAGGATTTATTGGCACAACAGGTCTGTTCTGGGCTAAGCCTGTAACAACTGTTAAACATATTACTACCAGGGGTAGTATAGTCCCTTTACAATACTGAAAAAAATTTGATTGGGTAATCATGATGAGAAGTAATTAATGAATGTGATTTTATTATTTCAACAAGGTTTGCGAATATCCGTTTTTGCAATGATCCTTTATATAAAACTTATGAATAAGCTTTGTCGCTACTCTACTTTTTTTGCGCTTTCCATCGGTCAGACTACTTCTTCTAAGCTTCTCTTAATACCCATTTCCAAACCTCTTAATTCGGCAAGGCCCCGCAACCGGCCAATTGCACTATAACCCGGATAAGTTTTTTTCTTAAGATCATCCAGCATTTGGTGCCCGTGGTCTGGCCGCATCGGAATAGAAATATTTCTTCGCTTCATTAATAGTACAAGTTCCTTTACAACTGCATACATATCTACATCACCATCTAAATGATCGGCTTCAAAAAAGTTTCCATTTGCATCACGTTTTGTACTTCTCAAATGCAAAAAATGAATATGCTCTCCTAATCTTTTTATAATTCCCGGCAGATCATTATCCGCTCTTACGCCATACGATCCGGTGCAATAGCAAAGGCCGTTTGCGGGTGATGGTGCAGCATTCAATAAATCATGCGCATCTTGTTCCGTGCTCACAATTCTTGGTAATCCAAGTATAGGAAAAGGTGGATCATCTGGATGAATAGCCATCACTACACCTGCTTCTTCCGCTACAGGAACTACCTGTTGTAAAAAATAAAAAAGATGCGCCTTTAACTTTTGTGCATCAATACCCTCATAAGTTTTTAGCGCCGCTAAAATTTGTTCCTCAGTAAACCTTTCCTCACTTCCCGGTAAGCCTAATAGGGCATTTCGGTACAAGGTTTCTTTCTCAATATCAGTCATCGTACCAAAGCGGTCTTTAGCCTTTTTAATTTCCTGTTCGCTGTAATCCTCTTCTGCACCAGGGCGTTTCAATATAAAAAGATCAAAAGCTATAAATGCAGCTTTTTCAAAATACAAAGCCTTGCTTCTATCGGGCATTTCATAATAAATATCCGTACGCATCCAATCAAGGATTGGCATAAAATTATAGGTCACAACTTTTAACCCGCAAGCTGCTACGTTGCGCAAACTTTGTTTATAGTTTTCGATATATTGCCGGTAGGCTCCTTTCTGTTTTTTTATTTCTTCATGTACAGGCAGGCTCTCAATTACCGTCCACGTCATGCCGGCTTCTTCTACCTCCAATTTGCGTTTATTAATTTCTTCTACAGTCCATACTTCTCCAACACCTATATGATGTAATGCTGTTACCACACCTGTACAACCCGACTGCCGTATATCCCACAAGCTAACCGGATCATTTGGTCCGTACCATCGCATTGTTTGCTCCATTAACATAGTGCTTGTTATTATTTGTTGGGCTGATCTTTTATAAAATGATTGCAAAAATAATCACTTGAGGTGTAGGGTTTCGTATTATGTTTTCAATACAGTATTATCTGCAAAAACAAATGGCGATAAAATAAAAGTCCTGAGTTACACTCAGTATTCAGGCGTTTAATATTTAAAGAACACCAGGGCTGCAAGTGTGTTCGAACTTATGTGTCAGTGATTAGAAACTTTCCTAAACTTTTGAATTGTGTTGCCTAAAATATCGCCAACGTAAATATTTTCGTCTTTGTCAATGGTTAAGTCGTGATACCAGGAAGTAGCACCTTGGTATGCGCCACTTCTGCCAAACCTTGTTTGCACCTTCCCTGTTGTGTCAAAAATGAAAATGTCCGAACCACGATGTTTCACTTTCATAAATGTAAAGTCATCAACAGCATATAATTTTGATCCTGTTTTGTCAAACCCTACAGAGCAAAGTGCTCCAAAACTGTTGTCGGTATATTGCTTTATAAACTTGCCGTAGATGTCAAATATTTGTATCCGGTTGTTTTTCCGGTCAGCAACATACACATTCCCGTCCCTGCCGACAGAGATTCCGTGAGGTATATTGAACTCACCTTGCTTGTTGCCTTTTTTACCCCATTCAAACAAATATTTACCTGTCGCTGAAAATTTTACAACTCTACTATTACCATAACCATCGCTAACATAAAAACAATCATCTTTTCCAATCGCAATGTCTGTCGGTTTATTAAAATGCAAACTGTCGTTGCCTGAAATTTTTGCTTCACCAAGTTTCATTAAAAGTTTTCCATCATGACTAAATTTAAAAACCTGATGAAGCCCCACGTCTGTAACCCAAACATTATTTTCATTATCAACCGTCAACCCATGAGGCATAATAAAAAAATTATCGCCCCAGCTTTCAATGAGCTTTCCACTGTCTTTGTCAATGATTAAAATGGTTTTGCTTTTAATTGGTTTGTCTGGCATTGCACCAAGCAAAGGCCATTCTCTGTCTGCTCTATGAAAAACAACAATGTTCTGGTTCGTGTCAATGCCGATGCCTGTTGGATTGCCTACCCTAAAACCTTTTGGTAAGTGGAGCCAATTATTTACAAGTTCCTGCTGGATTGTTGTGTCAATGCCGTTGCCTTTTTTAATTGGTTGTAAAAAATATAAAGCAATTATAAGTCCTGCTAAAACGATAATTAAATAGAGTGTTTTCTTAATCAATGGCAATGGGTTGTTTAGTATGACGCAAAACATTGAAAGCATTAGCGATGGCAGAAATGTATTTCTGGCCGCCAGGGACCAATGCAGATTGAAAAATTTATTGCTGAAGTTAGCAACCTTAAGCTGTATAACTATCCGGCTTATGTTGGTGTTGAATTGCAGGTCATTGTTTAAACTACAGCCATGTTAGCGCTCATGAATGCTATATGCTTTTATTCGGCCAACCCATATCCTCTTGAAATGTCTGAAAATGAATTATAAGACCCAATTATTTCACCCTCTTTATTTAAAATTACATAGGTCGGATAAGCTGCAATAGCAAGGTGTGCTGTTACACTATTCCCTGAATCTTGCATATAATTTTGCCACGAATAACAGTTTTTATTTAAATAAGTACGCCAATCGTTAAACTTATCAGTATGGTCTATGGAAATGCCAATAATCTGAACATTTTTTTTCTCCAGTTTTTCAAGGTGTGGCTTAATATCCTTATGGTCTTGAATGCAGGGAGCACAAGCTAAAAACCAAAAATCAAGTATGTAATAATCCGCTCCGGCTAAATTGAGTTTCGATTGTTGATTTTGCTTATTAAAAAAAGTAAAATCCGTTATTTTCAATTTATCAGCACTTAAAATATTATTCACTCTATCAACAACGGTTGGGTACAATATAAACCACTTAAAC